>JAOXRT010000044.1 GCA_025800365.1 Cellvibrionaceae bacterium
AGTCGGCGCCGTTCGCATAACCAGAGTCTCCCTGAAAAGATTTCTCAATTTTACAGGAATATCTCTTATGATTCATTAATTACAAAGCACTACACTAGCTCGTATGCGCAACCAAGTTATTTCAAGCCTCTTTATCATGCCGGTTCTATTTGTAGTCTTATTGCCGGCCTTCACGATTATGGGTGGTAGTATTGATGCCGGCTTCAAAGAAGATAAGGGTGAATCTACATTTGTGGCTGCCTGGTTGCTATTTGCTATAGCTACATTTATGTATTTTGTAATTGCCCAGCCACTTTTATCCTTTTCAGTTCAAAAAATAGCTAACAAGTTTAGCAAGCAGGACCGCCTAGACGGCGGCCCCTTCTAAAGGCGTTAATTGCCAGCTAAGACTATGACTCAAAAAATACTAATACTGACGTTAACTCTATTCTTAGTTACCTCTTGCGGAGAAGTGACGATTGAAGCTGAACCAGGGAAGTATTATGGGCTTGGCTACGATCCAGTTTCAGAAGAAACAGAGTACACAATAAAAATGACCATGCTTGAGACCCGAAGTAGTGAACAATGGGGGGCTTTTTTAGCATTCGGAATGATTGATTTAGAAAACCAAAACCGTCTTGAAATTTATCTCAATCAACATCAAAAAGACGATGAATTACTTATCGCAGGTTATCGCTATATTGAAAAAGAAGAATTCGTCTATAACCGTATTCTGATGGAGAATATTCCTATAGCTGAAACCATAAAGTGGGATATATCTTGGCAGCCTGACCGAACATTTACAGTCAAAGTTGCTGATCAAGTTGAAACAACTACAAAAGTAAATTTAGGTAGCATGGCAGGATATGCAAAAGTATCGAGTGCCAAAGGAAAAATCCATCGCTACTAAGTAATTAACAAGGCGCTCAAGCATGGGCGCGCTAAAGCGCGCCCCTTAGCTTGGCGTTATACCCCAATGAGATATGGATGTTGAAATGAAGAAAATAGTTTTAGGTGGACTTGCCTTTATACTAGCGCAAATGGCGTATTTTGTTACGTTCTCCGCTTTTTATGAGTCATGGTTCCCGTATTACTATGAGGATTATCTAACCTATATCTACCTTGGTGGCGCTTTGATGCTTCTGTTAGTTCCAGTGATCTGGACATTCATTTTAAAGCACCAAACAGTCTCGCAGAGTAGTCGACCGTACTTACCTGGCTTCTATTCGGCGGTTATTAGAACGAGTTGTATCGCTGCGGTTGTTTGCATCATCAGTTTTATATATATGCTTTCGAGCACCACCTATATTGGTGGCTCTGGGGCAGCTGTCCATAGGATTGAAATTGTTGAATAGGTATAACAAGAAAAGGCATCCGGCGCCTACTGTGCGGCTGCTTTAAACGTTTTGTGTAAATATGAAGCTAAGAGTTACTGCTTTAGCCGTCATCGTGCTTATTGGGTTTGTTAGCCTTGGCGCTTTTTCTGGGATCATAACTGTAACCTGGGATGGCGCATGTGGTTACAAGGAAGAGCATGGCATGATCACATTCTATCGAACTGGAGCTGGTGATGGTCCTGAAACAGAATGTCGGAATGGAGTAGTTTTTCCAGGCATTCTGATTTTGGCTTTGTTAATGGGTTGCTATGTTATAAGCATAATCACTAGCTGGTACTTTTTGATAAAGAAACATGGTCAAAAATCCAACACTTAACAACGCTGTAGACGTTCAATCCAGCGGCTGGGTTTGAACCTTCTCTGCTGCGCAGCTTTGGCTGGCACTGAGGCGTTAACTGTAAAAACATGATCAAGCATATTGCCATATTCCTGGTTCTTTTCTCATTGTGCTTCAGCGCAAGAGCCGACGATGTCACGAACCGATGGAATGATCTGGAACAGGGATATAAAGCGCTAATGAGTGTGTCCCACTACGCCAGAGCCATCAAGCTTGCTGGTGAAATGTTGCTACTAGATCCATCTGGTAACAAAGCACGTTTCTTTTTGGCTTATGCCCACAGTAAAGCAAACACTCAGCCACCTGAGTGGCTATTTTGGGAACCATGGTCAGAAAGCAGCGTAGAGGATAAATTTTATAAGCTATTAGTTTCTGATCTAGCTAATGACAGTTAACAAGGCCAGCCAGAGGGACTATAAATCTCCATTTTGTTTTTCTGGTCCCTACTGGCGGTATTAAAAATCAAGAGGAAATTCCGTGGAAGACTGGCAACGAGACTACCTGAAAGAAGAGTACTTCAAGCTCCAGGATCAGTACGAGCAGTACGATAATCGCGCTTTACAAATTAAGGGATGGATTGCAGCCGGAGCCATAGCCGGAATCGCTATTGGATTTGAAGATGGGAAATCTGCTGATGGAATGCTCTGGGTTATAATTGCAGTTTTATCGGCATGTTTCTGGTATCTGGAAACAAAATGGAAGCAATTTCAATACGCTTTAGGGGATCGAATCCAAGTGCTTGAGGCCTATTTCAGGGGAGATCAGGAAATAATTATAAAAGACCCAGAGCCTCTGCAAATTTATAATTGGTGGTTCAAGTCGTATGCCAATGATGAACCTATCTATCCATATGAACGAGAGTTCAGGCCAAGGAAGAAACTCGTGAGATTATGGGTGGCAGGCATGCAACCGTTTGTAATGCTTCCGTATTCCTTGATTATCGCTGTATGTATTGTCCTGCTCTTTCTCAACATCGGGG
>JAOXRT010000050.1 GCA_025800365.1 Cellvibrionaceae bacterium
CAACAGCGGTTAAAGTTTTTGACAGCTTGGGCAACGCCCACACGATGAATCAGTATTTTATCAAGCAGGACTATGACCCAGCAGTGGCGGGCAGTTCTCCAAACCACTGGAAAATGGTCGTTACTATTGATGGTAAAGATGTTGGTGATCCGGATACTTCTCTGGCGGCGCCTGATAATAAACTGGCGACTCGTGCGGAATTCGATCTGCATTTTAAAGAGAATGGTGACTTTAACTCAGCCTTATCCGATGACATTTTGATTTCTAACTGGACTCCCTTGGACGCACAGGGCCAGGAGCTCGGTACATTGAAGCCTTTACCGGTACTAGAGGGTGGGGTAGCGCCAGTGCCAAAGCCTTCGACCACCTCTAACTTCACCATTGATATGAGTGAGTCCAGCCAGTTTGGCGACAAATTTACCGTGAAGTCTGTGGATCAGGATGGTTTTGCCACAGGTCGTTTGACCGGCGTGACTATCAGTGATGAGGGTATTATTTTTGCGCAATTCAGCAACCAAGAATCAGAAGCCTTAGGGCAGGTTGCGATGGCTAACTTTACTAATAATCAGGGCTTGCAGCCACAGGGTAATACCATGTGGGCAGAAAGTTTTGATTCTGGTGTGCCGAGTATCGCATCCCCGAAAAGCGGTGGTCTTGGTTCGATTAAGGCCTCGGCGCTAGAAGATTCGAATGTGGACTTGTCGACTGAGCTAGTGGATTTGATTATTGCCCAGCGTAACTATCAGGCAAACGCTAAAACCATTGAAACGGCTAACCAAACAACCCAGACCATTATTAATCTACGTTAAAGGTAGCGGCGGCAAAGCTTTGCCTAGGGGCTTTGCCGCTGTATTTTCTTTTTTCTTGAACTCCATTCTCCTTAGCGATCCAATTTGGGCTTGCTCACAAGCTGGTCTCATATCTCTTTGAATTTTATAGTGTTTTTTGTGCTTTTCTCAGCATGAATAATTCTGGCATCCATATTGCAATTAACTTCTTGAATGAAAAAATGCGGCGATAGTGTCGATTGTGTGACGCTTTTATTTGCCGGCCAAAGATTTCGAGAAATGCCCTAGAGCAGAGATATAGCAATGGATAGAGCCCTTTTTACGGCCATGACCGGCGCCAAGAACAATATGTTGGCACAGAGTAATCACGCCAATAACTTGGCTAATGCCAATACCCAAGGTTTTCGCGCTGACTTCACCCAAGCTCGCAGCATGGCTGTTTATTACGGCGAAGGTCACCCCAGTCGCGTGTTTTCTCTAACCGAAAACCCAGGTACGGATTTTCGTCCAGGCCCCATTGACTATACCGGCCGCGAACTTGATATCGCGATGAATGGCGAAGGTTTTTTTGCCATCAGTGCGCCGGATGGCACCGAGGCTTACAGCCGCGATGGTGCGCTTAGCATCGATATCAACGGTATTTTACGTAATAGCTCAGGTCATCCTGTATTGGGTGATGGTGGTTTTATTGCGATTCCACCGGCAGAAAAAATTGAGATTGCTTCTGACGGCACTATTTCAGCGGTTTTGTTGGGGCAGGGAGTTGATCAGCCTGTACAGATCGATCGCATCAAGATGGTCAGCATAGATCATCAAGAGCTGGAAAAGTTTGAAGATGGTTTAGTTCGCCTACGTGAAGGTGGCCTTGAGGGTGCCACTCGAGACGCGGATGTCAATCTACGTTTGCAATCAGGTTACATCGAAGCGAGCAATGTAAACCCTGTAGAAGAGTTTACCGATCTATTGAGCCTAGCGCGACAGTATGAAGTGCAGGTGAAAATGATGAAGACGGTAAAAGAGAACTCGGAAGCTTCTGCACGCTTATTGCAGAGCTCATAAATAAATTTGTACGGCATTGCCTTTCGCTAATTGGCAATAGGAAATAGGTAACGATATGCACGCAGCACTTTATGTCAGTAAAACCGGTTTGGCCGCACAAGATAAGCAGCTAACTACCATTTCGAACAATTTATCCAATGCTTCTACGGTAGGCTTTAAGCGTGACCGCGCAGTTTTTGAAGATTTACTTTATCAAATTCAACGCCAACCTGGGGGGCAATCGACGGTAGACACCCAGTTGCCATCAGGATTGCAGCTAGGTGCTGGTGTACGAGTTGCTGGAACCAGCAAAGAGTTCACGGTTGGTAGCTTACAAGTTACCGATCAGACTTTGGATGTCGCTATTAATGGTCGAGGCTTTTTTCAAATTGTTCAGCCTAACGGAGATGTAGCTTATACCCGTAACGGTCAATTCAGCCTCAATCGTGATGGTCAAATTACCGATGTAAACGGTCTACTGCTAGAGCCTGCGATTACGATTCCAGAAGGCACTAACCGGGTAACGATTGGTACCGATGGTGTGGTTACGGCTTATACCGATGGCCAGGTTACCGGCCAGCAGTTAGGGAATATTCAGCTTGTGGATTTTGTTAACCCAGCAGGTTTGCAGGCCATTGGTAGCAATATGTATTACCAAACGGCTGCCAGTGGTGACCCGATTAATTCAATTCCTGGTCAGAATGGTATGGGCTCATTGCAACAAGGTGCATTGGAAAATTCCAATGTCGATATTGTTGAAGAGATGGTCAATATGATTACTACGCAACGAGTCTATGAAATGAACTCAAAAGTGGTATCTACCGCCGATCAAATGCTGCAGTTTGTTTCTCAGAATATTTAATTTGAATAATGGTTAAGCCAATGAAATTGCTCAATGTAAATAAAGTTTTCCGCTTCAGCGCTGTGGCCTTATTGTGCGGCTCATTGGCGGCCTGTGTTATTCAACCTGCTGCACAGCCGGGTGCGGCGGCTTTTGCGCCTGCTCACGATGTGCCGGCGCCTTTACCTACACCGACTTCGGGTTCCTTGTATCGTGAGGGCGTGGGTCTAGCACTATACAGTGATCGCAAAGCCCATCGTGTGGGTGACATTATTGAAATTATTCTATCTGAGCGTACGACCTCAACGAAATCATCCAGCTTGGTGACCAAAAAAGAAAACACCATCGATATTCAAGAAGCGCAGGGCGGTGTGGGTACCATCTTGGGTAGCAATGTGTCGGCAGCAAATCTTAGCTTATTAACCGATCTCATTGGTAAGCGTAACTTTAGCGGTAATGGTGATGCGGAGCAAAATAATAGCCTAGATGGCAGCATCACCGTAACGGTTTCGGGCGTGCAGAGTAATGGCAATTTACTAGTGCGCGGCGAAAAGTGGATGACCCTAAATCAAGGCGATGAATATATACGTATCAGCGGTATTTTACGCCCTGATGATATTGCTCCGAACAATACCGTTGCTTCTACCAAGCTGGCAAATGCACGCATTACTTATAGTGGCGAGGGTGCGGTTGCGAATTCTTCCAGAATGGGTTGGTTGTCTCGATTCTTTAACAGCGAATACTGGCCCTTTTAAAGGCAGTGGGTATGATGTTTATGAAGCATATTGGCCTAGCATTAGTTTTATTGCTTAGCTCAAACTTGAGCTTTGCAGATCGTATTAAGGATCTGGCCTCGGTAGCAGGTGTGCGCAGCAACCAATTGGTTGGTTATGGTTTGGTGGTTGGCCTTGATGGTACGGGTGACCAAACCAACCAAACGCCTTTTACTACGCAGTCATTCCTCAGCATGATGAAACAGTTTGGTGTCACTGTACCGGAGGGTGAGCGTGTGACCTTGAAGAACGTTGCGGCCGTCGCCATTCACGCTGAACTTCCTCCGTTTTCTAAAGCCGGTCAAACCATTGATGTTACCGTTTCTTCTTTAGGTAATGCCAATAGCCTTCGTGGCGGAAGCTTGTTAATGGCCCCTCTAAAAGGTGTTGATGGAAATATTTACGCCTTGGCGCAGGGCAACCTAGTTGTCGGTGGTTTCGGCGCAGAGGGGGCCGATGGTTCTCGTATTACCGTTAATGTTCCGGTTGCTGGCCGTATCCCTGGTGGCGCCATTGTCGAAAGAGAAGTGCCTAGCAATTTCAATAATGGTCAGCCTTTAGTCTTTCATTTAAAACGCTCGGACTTTACTACGGCCAAACGTGTAGCCGATGTTATTAACACCACTTTGGGCCCAGGTGTTGCGCGCCCAATGGATTCCACCTCGGTAGAGGTAGATGCCCCGATAAATCCATCTCAGCGTGTTAGCTATTTATCAATGCTGGAAAACCTCGAAGTCACCCCAGGTGAAGAGGCTGCCAAGGTGATTATTAATTCCCGCACCGGCACCATTGTTGTGGGTAAGCATGTAAAAGTAGATCCAGTTGCTGTAACCCACGGCAACCTAACGGTCACTGTTTCAGAAAGTGTCGAAGTTAGTCAGCCCAATGGCTTAGCGGCGGGTACTACAGCTGTAGTTCCTGACAGCCAGGTGGCGATTGAGCAGGAAGACAACCCAATGTTTAAGTTCGCTCCTGGTCCTTCTTTGGAAGATATTGTTCGTGCAGTCAATAAAGTCGGCGCAGCCCCTGGTGATTTAATGGCAATTTTAGAAGCCTTAAAACAATCCGGTGCCTTAAAAGCAGAATTGGTGGTGATCTAATGAATAATCTAGATACCTTATCACGACCAAGTTTGGTAAACGCCGGGGTTAATTACAATGATCTTAACTCCCTAAATAGCATTAAGCAGGCAGGGCGAGATAAAGATCCTGAATCTTTGCGCAAAGTAGCCCAGCAGTTTGAGGCGATGTTTATTCAAACCATGCTAAAAACCATGCGCCAAACCAATGAAGTATTTGGTAAGGACAACTTTTTAAATAGCAATGAAACCTCAATGTATCAAGGTATGCTCGATGATCAAATGAGCTTGACCCTGAGCAGTGGTCGAGGCCTGGGCTTGGCCGATGCCTTTTTCAATCAAATGAATCGCCAGTACAACTTCTCTAAAGCCGATGCAGCAGGCGAAGATCCGAAGGCTGAGGTTGCCAATACTATGCTCAATCGCAGCTCAGCAGCCGAAGGCAAGATTAACTGGCAGGCGATCACCAGTAGCTCAGCGTTTGAAGGTATTGATCTTGATGCCATGCGGGTGAAGATGGCCGAAGCGGCGGAAGCTCGCCGTGCCTTTTTCGAAGCCGGTGCCAATAAAGCGCGTGAGTTACAAAACGGCGTGTCTACTCAATCGATCGCCAGCAGTATTCAAGACTTTATTGAGCAACTGGCGCCAGCTGCTAAACGTATTGCCAATTATCTTGGTGTTGAGGCCAAGGGCATTATTGCTCAGGCGGCCCTTGAGACCGGTTGGGGGCAGCATATTATTCAAGATTCCGAGGGCAACAGTAGTTTCAATCTATTCAATATTAAAGCCCGAAAAGGTGAGCCCAGTGTGCAAGTGGGCACCTTGGAGTATCGTGACGGCAAGCCGGTAACAGAGCAGGCCGAGTTTCGTAAGTACGATAGCATTCAAGAGAGCTTCAGCGATTATGCTCGTTTACTGAAAAATAATGAACGTTATCAGGCCGCTTTGGCACAGGGTAGTGATGCCGGTGCTTTTGCGCAGCAGCTACAAAATGCGGGCTATGCTACCGATCCGAAATACGCTGAAAAGATCCAACAAATTTTGCAACGTCAGGAGTTCAAGCTGCTGGATTAACAGCAGTCTTGATGGGCACCGATTATGACTAACAGCCTTCTAAATATTGGACGCACTGGCTTACAAGTAAGTCAAAACCAATTAAATACCACCGGTAATAATATTACCAATGCCAATACGCCGGGTTACAGCCGCCAGCGCGTCGATGTCGTCACGCAAGACAGCTTTTCTACCTCAGCAGGCTTTATTGGTACGGGTGCTAAAGCGGTTGATATTGAAAGGGTTGTTAATCAGTTTGTTATTGAGCAAGTGCGCACCAGTGGCTCGGCTTTTAGTCAGCTAGAAGAATATTCCACCAAGCTTTCTCATCTAGATAATTTACTGGCCAATGAAGCCAGTGGCATGTCAGGTGTTTTAAATAGTTTTACTGCCGCTGTGGCAACCGCTTCCGATGATCCAGCGTCCTTGCCAGCACGTGAATCAGTATTGGCGCAAAGCCGTATCTTGGCAGAGCGTTTTAATACGCTCGATAAAACCATGAATGATATCGCTGATGGTATTAATGATGAGCTAGAGAGTACCACCCAGCAAATCAATATCTTGGCTAATGCGATTGCCAGCTTAAATCAGCAGATTGTGGAATCTACCGGCAATAGCAATATTCAAGCGCCCAATAGTCTATTTGATCAACGTGATGAACTCTTACGAGAGCTATCCAGCTTGGTCAATGTATCGGTAGTTAATGAAGGTAACGGCAATGCCAATATCTTTTTTGGTAATGGGCAGAGCTTGGTGGTGGGATCCACTACCTATGAAGTAATGGCGATTCAAGGTGAAGAAGATCCTTCCCGCTACGATATTGCTATTCAAGATGGTGGCACCTTAAAAACTATTACCAAGGATGTTACTGGCGGTAAAATGGGTGGCTTGCTTGAGTATCGTCAAAACTTCCTAGACCCAGCGATTAATGAGCTTGGGCAAATGGCGATAACCATTGCTGATACCATGAATCGTATTCAAGCCGGTGGTCTAGATTTAGAAGGGCATTATGGTTCTGAACTGTTTCGTGATATTAATGACCGTGAATCAACACTAGAGCGGGTGGCTTACCACAGTGGTAATCAATCGCCGAATGATCGCGTAATCAGTGTCGAGATTACGGATACCAGTAAGCTCTCTGCCGATAATTTTCAGATGCGTTTATCGGGCGGCGCGCCCAGCGTTTTTGAGGTATTGGATAGCAGCGGCAATGTGGTTAAGACCGGTGGCCTCGATGGTGTGTTT
>JAOXRT010000080.1 GCA_025800365.1 Cellvibrionaceae bacterium
TGGTCCGCCCGACTTGTGTGTACCGTCCTTACCGTCTTTATGCATCAACACGTAAAGGCGACCTGCATCATCCATGGTGGCAATTTGCCAGCCACCTGGGCGCCAATTTTCTTTTTGTTCTTTCTCGCTTAGCAATGACCAACTGCCAAGGTCTTTTGGATTGCCTGCACTCAAGTCTACAGCTCGAACTAAGCTTTTATAGCTAGGAAAATACGCGACTCCCTTATGGAAAACCGGCTTATCAAAAAGTGGATCTTCATCAACATTAAATAGCGGTGGTAATTTCTGCTGCTTGCTAAGCTTGCCATTGGCGTCTAGCTGCGCACTATACATGGCGCCGTTACTACACAATGAAGAGAAACCACGCTTGCCTGTTGGGTAAATCAAACCGCAGCCCGGCATCTGTACTTCTTCCACAATCTTTCGGCTATCCATATCGATAACACTGACCGATGCTGCGGGCGTAAAGTTGAAGACCAATAGAAAACGATCCTTATCAACGAGGCGTAATGTATAGCGATGACTCACTACCTGGCCGCGTTTATTACCCGGCAAAATAATCTCGCCATCCTGCTTAAGGCTTTCTGCGTCGTAGATGCTGATGACATCGGTTCTTTCGCCACGCGTGGTTCGGGAATAGTGAGTTTCGGCCACATAAAGCTCTGGCTTTCGGGTCGATTGAATAAAGCTGGCAAATTGAGCAGCATCCATTGCACCAAGATAGCGACGGCTTTGTTTTGCCAAATCTATCGCGACCACACGCCCCGCCACCAAGGCCTCGAAGTTCGCATCGTGAGCAAATAAAACAGAATCGGGTAATTGTTTTGGCAGTGTTTCATACACCGGCAGAGGTTCAGGTTGTATTTCCGCTTGCAGGGAACAGGCGGCCAGCATCAGCGGCCAAGCAAAAAACGAGCGGAGAGAATCTACGCGAGCCATTGAGATACCTTTTACTTATGTTGTTATTTTGGAAAGAGTCTAGGTCAACCGAACTATTTATGTCAACCGTACTAAATAGGTATTTTTTTGGGCAAAAACATGAGCAATGCTTAAGTGATTGAGAGGAAAGGGGTTTTTGCTGCTGGCGAACGGTAAATCACGGCCTCGATCCGGGGTCAGAACCCATGGGTTCTGACCCCAGGTTTGGGCACGATGTCTTGTGAGTATCGAGAATTGGGTTTGGTGCAGCTTACTGTGATTTTCTAGGTTTTAAGATCTCGACTTCGATTAGGGGTCAGAACCTGTGGGTTCTGACCCCAGGTTTGGCCACGATGTCTTGTGGGTGTCGAGAATTGGGTTTGATGCAGGTTACTGTGATTTTCTAGGCTTTAAGATCTCGGCTTCGATGAGGGGTCAGAACCCTTGGGTTCTGACCCCATGTTTGGCCACGATGTCTTGTGGGTATCGAGAATTGGGTTTGGTGCAGCTTACTGTGATTTTCTAGGTTTTAAGATCTCGGCTTCGATTAGGGGTCAGAACCCGCGGGTTCTGACCCTAGGTTTGGGCACGGTGTCTTTTAGGTATCGAGGGTTGGGTTCTGTGCAGGTTGATGTAACTTTATAGATTTTAAGATCTCGACTTCGATTGGGGTCAGAACCCTTGGGTTCTGACCCCTGCCGCTGCCTTTGTGGGCACTGTTATTCTTTATCTCTACGGTATTCTTGAGGACTCAGGCCAGTCCATTGCTTAAAAGCACGGGTGAACGAGGAAGACTCCACAAAGCCGAGTTGTAAACCGATTTCAGAAATAGAAGTGCTTTCACGCACAAGCTTATCAATCGCGATGTCGCGGCGCATGCTGTCTTTGAGCTGCTGATAGCTTGTATTTTCAGCTCGCAATTTGCGTCGAAGCGTCGCCGTGGAAACATTAAGATATTCAGCTACACGCTCAAAATCTGGCACAGGTCCTTCTTTACCAATAGTTTTGATCAGAATAGATTTAATTTGCGCCGTATAACTATTGTCACTGCCGGGGGTGACCATTAAACCCGCTGGGGCATCTTTAAGAAACTCTCGAGTTTCAGTCCAATCTCTAACACGCGGTAAAGATAGATACTGAGCATCAATAAAAAAACCATTGTATGCGCTATCAAACACTCTTTTTTCAGGGAATAAGAGCTCATAAGCACGGAGATTTTCAGGTGCAGTGTAGGCAAAGTGGTTTTCTAAGATCGGAATGCGCGTATCCGTTAGCCAGCACATCATCCGGTGGATACACACTGTAATAAATTCCATTAAAAATGCGCTGACCTTCTCGTAACCCTGGGCACGCTTAAGCAGGAATCCTACTCGTCCTTCCTCTTGCACTAGACTGAACTGCCACTCTACTCGGGTCGTGTTTTGGAAACGACAACACTCACTGAGCATTCCCTTTAGGCTATCAAATTGAAGTAGGTAGCGAGCCATTAAAGCAAAGTAACCTAACTTACAGCGCTGCCCCGTTAAGCCCCAATACTCATCACCCGAAAGTTCTCTAAGCTTTTGCACCAAACGAACATATTGCTCGGCGTGTACTACCGCATTATCCTGCGCAAATATATCGGCCGATATATCCAGCTCACTGAGTAATTCTTCAGTATCAATTCCAAGCTCGGTTGCTTGCCGGAGTGGAGCTCGAATAAAGTGAACGTCGATTGTTAGCATTGAAGCCATCTTTAGCTGTCTGAAAGTGAAAACACTACAAATAAAAAGCCCTCGACTCAAGTAATACTTGGGTCGAGGGCTCTAAGTAGGACCTAGGGCATATAGCTTTTGCCTGTTATACCTCGACTAGGGCCTCGCCCACCAAGGTTTGCTCGCCACTGGCTTTTGCGGCTTGAATCTCACAGCGAGCCAAAGTTTTACCCTCTTGTTCTAAAAGCTCTACCACTTTACCACTGCAGGTAACCACATCTTGCAACTGGGTAATGGCCGCAAATTTATTGCTAAACTTTTTCAACTTAGCTTGTGGCTGCCAATTTGTCAGCATTCTGCCGAGATACGCCATGGACAACATGCCATGGGCAAATACATCCGGCATGCCTGCAGACTTTGCAAAATCACTGTCAATATGAATTGGATTGTGATCGCCCGAGGCACCGGCAAACAAGGCCAAGGTATATCGAGAAATAGGCGCCAACTCTAAAGCGGGTATTTCACTGCCGATTTGAATATCAGTCATTTCTCTCTCCTTATCCGTTGCGGTAAACCAGGGTATTGGTAGAAGTTGCCACTAGCTCGCCATCTTGATTGGTGAAGGAATATTGCAGCGCAACAAACTCTAAAGCACCACCTTTCTTATCAAAGATGTCCACAATTTTTGAGCTTACGGTAATTTCATCACCGGCATAAATGGGTGCAAAATACTCAAAATCCTGCGAACCATGCAGAATACGACCGATTTCTAGCTTTAAAGCAGTAACTACTGGAAATGGATCATCACTTTCTAGGGATAAGGTAAATGGAAATGTCGGCGGCGCCAAAACCGATTTATGGCCTTCGGCCTTCGCAGCTTCTTCATTAAAATAAATCGGGTTCGTTTCACCAATCGCCTTAGCGAAAAACTTCAAACGCCCTTTTTCGATTGTAGTGCTAAATGGCTCAAACTCATGGCCAATGAACTTCTTATCAATCATGCAACTGTCCTTTTTACTAGACTCTTTACTAGGCTTTTTACTTTGCTCTCAATCCGACTGTTAGCTCGCTTGATACAAGGTAACAACAACAGCGCCACCAAGACCTAGGTTATGCTGCAAGGCAAGCTTAGCATCAGTAACTTGACGCTGATCGGCCGTGCCACGTAATTGGTTTACCAGCTCATAGCACTGTGCTAGCCCGGTTGCCCCAATTGGGTGTCCTTTTGACATCAAACCACCAGAAGGGTTAACCACAAATTTACCACCATAGGTATTATCACCTTCGGCAATAAATTTACTGGCTTCACCTTCAGGGCATAAGCCTAAACCTTCATAGGTAACAACTTCATTAGTGGTAAAGCAATCGTGTAACTCAACCACATCAACATCGTTAATATCCACACCTGCTTGCTCAAATACTTGCTTAGAAGCACGACGAGTCATATCGGCACCAATCAAATCGATGGGGTTATCCCATGTTTGCGGTGTATCAGTAGCCATAGCTTGGGATAAAATCTTTACGCCGCCATCGTTATTGTGTTTTTTAGCAAACTCTTCACTACACACAATCGCCGCACCTGCACCACAAGTAGGAGGACAGCACATGGTGCGAGTCAGGTAATCCATAAAGACCACTTTATCGCCCAACACCTGCTCTTCAGTTAAAGGGGTGTTAAATAAAGACAGTGGATTGTTCAAGGCATGATTACGGGTTTTAACCGATACCTTGGCAAAAATATCGCGATTGGCGCCATATTTTTCCATATAGTGGTGACCAGCGGCACCAAAGCAACGCAAGGCCAAAGGCGCGGCTGGATACTCGGCCTTATCTAATACCGTTAGAAAATTATCAAAAGGCGATTCACGATCATCCCAGTGAGAACTTAAGGCGCCAGGCTGCATCTCTTCAAAACCGAAAGCCAAAACGCACTCCGCCGCACCACTTTCCACCGCTTGGCGAGCCAAGTACAAAGCAGTAGAACCAGAAGAGCAGTTATTATTCACATTAATAACAGGGATGCCTGTCATAAAGGCATCGTACAAAGCATGCTGAGCACAGGTAGAGTCACCATAGATATAACTACCATAGGCTTGCTGCACGGAAGATGCTTCAATGCCTGCGTCTTTTAGCGCGCCCTGTATGGCTTGCGATGCCATAACTCGATAAGGTTCATGTTGGCCAGGCTTGGCAAACTTCACCATGTCTACGCCAGCAACAATTGCATTGCTCATAATTTTTCCTCGTAGTTTTATTTGTTTGCTTTGGCCAATTACATGCCAGGAATTTTAATACCCAAGTTTGTAAAAACAGGTACAAACGAATCGTTAGCGGTTTTGGGTTTATCGGCATCGCTAAAGTCGCAGATTTGATCCCAATTATTTTCTACATCTTCGGCACTAAAGCCTTCTACAGGGCTAAAGTTAACGCCCTTGGTGCGCTCCCACTGAAGCTTAGAAATCCAACCCGCACCTACTTCATAGAGGCCGCCGCTGTCTTGGTTTTGTTCAGCACAAAGCTTCACTACTAACGGGGTAATAAACTCTGGCTTCAGTGCTTTAACCACTTCAGGCGGCAAGATGGTTTCTGTCATGCGAGAACCCGCTACAGGTGCAATGGCATTTACCTTGATATTTTTCTTGGCACCTTCGATTGCTAAAGTTTGCGTTAAACCGTACAAACCAAGCTTCGCTGTCGAGTAGTTGGCCTGGCCGAAGTTGCCGTAAATGCCCGCAGCCGACGAGGTGTTGATTATGCGTCCGTATTCTTGCTCCATCATGTAAGGCCATGCGGCCTTGGCTACCTTGTAGGCACCTAGAATGTGCACGCGATAGATAAGATCCCAATCTTGGTCGCTCATTTTGGCAAAGCTAGTATCGCGCAGAATACCGGCGTTGTTGATAACGACGTCAACACGATCAAAGTTATCGATAGCCGTTTGAATAATGGCATCGCCATCTTCTACGGAGTCATAATTGGCCACGGCCTGGCCACCCATGGCGGTAATTTCGGCAACCACTTTATCGGCTGCTTCACTGCCTTTGCCCTCACCATGTGCGCTACCACCTAGATCATTCACCACGACTTTGGCGCCACGACGAGCAAACTCTAGGGCATGAGAGCGACCAAGACCGGCGCCCGCTCCTGTGACAACTACGACGCGATCTTCAAACTTAAGGGTATCAGACATGATTTATTCTCCGATAATGGCTATAAAAACCAGAGTATGTCGTTCTGGGCCAGGGATAGGAATGTTGAAGATGAGCAAAGCACTTAGCAAAATGTATCAAAGCCAGCTAAAACCGGGCTTCGATACGCCCTTGATGGGTAATAGCCCTTACCCAGAACGCGCTCAAGCCATCCAGGGCGCTCGGGTCGTGACATCCATGTCACTTTACGGTTCAGGGTAAGGGCTATTACCCACCAATGGCTGTTACCATTCGAGCATTAAATTCTTACACTTTTAAATAGAGCACTACCGTAGTCAAAAGGTGGGGATAAGCTTAGACCACAATTTAGAGCGAGCGCCGAACGAGTAAAAAAGACTCACGTCTTTTTGTGAGGCTTTTTTAGGACTGAGGGAAGCCTGGAGGGCCGCCGATCGTGGGCTAAGCTTATCCCCACCTTTTGACGGTCAGACAACAAAGAAACAAAAACGAAGAAAACGCCAAGAACGAGTACAGAGACTCATTTTTTGTGAGGCTTTTTAGAACAGAGAAAAACCTAGAAAGCTGTCGATCGTGGGCTAAGCTTATCCCCATCTTTTGACGGTCAGACAACAAAGAAGTAATTAAAAAACGGAACTAGCAACAACGAGCTGGACGATCGTTCATGGCTTCTAGGCGCTTAAGATTTGATTTTGTCCAATTACGATTCTCGTCGCTAGATAACTGCAGTAATTGTTTAGCCCAATCAGGCAGATTAGGGTTAATAGAATAAAAAACCCACTGCCCAGCACGACGATCACTTAGCACACCTTGCTTGCGCAATTGTGCGAGATGCCTCGACACTTTTGGCTGACTCAGATCTAAAGCTTCCGTCAACTCACAAACACAAAGCTCTTCTTGCTGCACAATTAAATGCAGTGCACGAAGACGAGTATCGTCAGCCATCGCCTTATAAAATTGTACCGGGTCTAGAGTCACAGAATTACCTTGATTAAAACTTGGGCGACCTAGGCCGCCCTCTTGTTTATAAGCTGTGCTTGTAAACAGCTGATAAATTGCAGACAGGATTATTTAACTTCAATAACGCCTTCTTCAATTTTAGCTTGCCAGATTTGCGGGCCAGTTTGGTGAGCTGATTCACCGGTACTGTCAACCGCTACGGTTACCGGCATATCTTTGATATCGAACTCATAAATCGCTTCCATACCAAGATCTTCAAAGCCCGCTACCTTAGAAGCTTTAATGGCCTTAGATACCAAGTAAGCCGAACCGCCTACAGCCATTAGATAAACTGCTTTGTTATCTTTAATGGCTTCGATAGCCGCACCGCCGCGCTCAGCTTTACCCACCATACCAATTAGGCCAGTTTCTTCCAACATAGTACGAGTAAACTTATCCATGCGAGTAGCCGTAGTAGGGCCAGCAGGGCCAACAACTTCTTCGCGTACTGGGTCTACCGGACCTACGTAGTAGATAAATTTATTGGTGAAATCAACAGGTAGTTTCTCACCCTTAGCGATCATATCCACCATACGTTTATGGGCAGCATCGCGGCCAGTGTACATTTTGCCGGATAGCAAAACAGTTTCACCGGTTTTCCACTCTTGAATATCTTCTTTAGTAAGCTCATCCAAATTCACGCGACGAGCATCACCCACTTCCCAAGTAATTTCAGGCCAATCGTCTAAGCTAGGAGGCGTTTGCAAAGATGGACCAGAACCATCTAAGGTAAACTTAGCCAAACGAGTTGCTGCACAGTTTGGAATAATCGCCACTGGCTTGTTGGCCGCATGGGTTGGACAATCTTTTACTTTAATGTCTAGAACCGTGGTTAAACCACCTAAGCCCTGAGCGCCGATGCCTAGCTTGTTCACTTTATCGAACAACTCTAAGCGCAACTCTTCAGCACGATTGCTCGCACCGGCTTCTTGTAGATCGTGAATATCAATAGGATCAAGCAATGACTCCTTCGCCATTGCCAAGGCTTTATCGGCGGTACCACCGATACCAATACCTAAAATTCCTGGTGGACACCAACCAGCGCCCATCGTCGGCACCATCTTCAATACCCAATCAACGATATTGTCAGAAGGATTTAGCATGGCAAACTTGGTTTTGGCTTCACTACCGCCACCTTTAGCAACTACATGCACATCAACTTTATCACCAGGAACAATTTTATAGGTGATCATTGCCGGTGTGTTATCGCCAGTGTTTTTGCGGGCACCGTCTGGGTCGGCCAAAACCGAAGCGCGCAGCTTGTTATCTGGATGGTTATAAGCCTGACGAACACCTTCGTTCACCATTTCCTCTAGGCTCATATCGCCTTCCCACTGCACGTTCATGCCCACTTTCAGGAATACAGAAACAATACCGGTATCCTGACAGATCGGACGATGACCTTCGGCACACATACGAGAGTTAATCAGGATCTGAGCCATAGCGTCTTTCGCCGCTGGGTTAGCTTCCTTTTCATAGGCACGGTGAACGGCCTGAATAAAGTCTACCGGGTGGTAGTAGGAAATAAACTGAAGGGCATCTGCGACACTGTCGATCAGATCCTGGGGACGAATCACGGTAGTCATGGTGTTCTCTCTAATCTAGTTAGGCTAATTTCTACTATGGTTAAACACTACGTTATCTTAGGGCTGCGGGAGGACGAAGCTTTAAGCTTCCTTTAAACTCCCTTAATGCTCTAATTATAGCTCAGCTACGCGGCTGGTTTAGTGCCAGCTTGCACAGCATCTAAGCGTTTTTTGATATTCAGCAGCTCTCTATTGGTGGTTTTACGGTAAACCGTAATTGACTCAATAGACTCCTCATTTTGCTTCACACGCTCAAGAATGCCATTACGCAATTGGTCTAATTGCAAAGCCTGAGCTTCTACATCACTTAAAGCACTTTGTAAGTCCTTGGCGCGCTGTTGCAGGCTAGCCTCAGCTTGTGCCAGGCGTTTTTCCTGATCTGCACTTAGAGTTTCCAACTTGCTTAAGCTATCCGCTTGGCTCGCAGAAGTTTTGGCAGCCTTAGAGGCTTCGCTCGCGGTGCTCTTTAGTTTTTTATCTAGGCTGGCCAATTGCTTCTTATGTTGATCGATAGTTTTGCGGTTGCGATCATAGGCTACACCCCACAATTTGCGAATCTCAGAATCTGCCCACTTTAGCTTGGCGCGAATCGCCTCTACCGACTGGCTAGATTCTTCATTGGAGAAGTCGAGTTTTTGCTCCAAGGCAGCAATACGATCTTCCGCTGAGGACATTGCGGCAGCGGCCGCCTGCTTATCTTGCTGTCCCTGCCAATAGAGGTAGCCGGCGGCTCCGCTCGCTGCGAAGGCAAATAGTAGGGCGAAAAGTGCCAACCAAGAGAACGAAGAGCCCTGCGACTTAGCCGCTTTAGGTGGTGGCGGCGCATAATTGGCCTGCTCGGATGTAACAGAATAACCAGTATTTACCTCGGATTCGGAGGCTGCATGAGAAGCACCCTGCTCTCCAAAAGTCGGCTCACGACGTTCAACACTCATATGGCTAGCTATCCTCTTTTTACTGCCCTTATTTGATGGGCTAGCTGGTACCTTAATCAGCCCAGCATTCTACACGATCAGAGCCCGCTTCACGACACCTGTACACAAAACCACCAGACCGCCCTAGGGTGGATTCCCCAGCAAACAAACGATAAGCAATCCAGCAAGAAGAGCTGACTGGCACTTAATGAAAGTTAACGCTTGTTGGCTTTTCTTGCGCCCTTCGCCGTAAACGCGGATACGTTTATCCCAAATCTGAGACCTAAAATACAGCCATTGATTCAACGGACGTGGAGTATCACTATGAAATTATCAGTTAGCATGAGTCTTGCAGTATTGGCTTTGAGTTTAAACTCTCCTTTGAGTTATGCCGCTGAGCCCAAATATGATTATGTCGACATCAATGCTGGTGTGGCGGAATCGAAAATTAAAGTTGGCAACAACAGCTTTAAATTAGACAGCAAAGCGTTTCGCACCGAGATAAGCAAGCGTATTAATGAATACACATACGTACGTGGTGAGCTCACTCAATCACGTACAGATGACAGCGCCAACTCCGGCAATATACGTTTATCGCTGGATGACAAAGAAACCAATGCGAATGTTTCTTTGGGTGTGATCGCAAAGCTAGACCCAAGCAATCACCTAAACTTCGAATTAGGTATGAACCACAATGATCATAAAGATCATGGCAGCTTAAAAATCGACAAAGCCATCGAACCTTTTAGAGGTTCTGGTAAAGAGACCGATGTACTTTGGTCAGTAGCTTGGAAAACCGCCATTAGCGATGGCTGGGAACTCAATGTCCGCTATACTAAAGCAGGAGATGTGAGTAGCTGGAAGCTCAACAGCCCTATCGCTATTAGCAAAGACGTATCTCTAGATTTGGCTCTTATTCACGGCAAAGACGATAGCGATAAGCGTCGCTATGAATCCAATGCCGCCACCATTGGCTTAAGATTCCACTTCTAAGCGATAGACTACCTTTCAACGACTCTCCTCTAGGCTATGGCTTTTCCATAGCCTCTTTTTGTTCAGCCACTATGAACTGAATAACTTGCAAAGCTATATAGCTTGAAAAACGTGAATTTGCCGAACGCTGCCATAGGGAAGTCTACTATGACAAAAAAAGATGCCACTGTTTTAATTCCAGAATCTCAATTAATTGATGATCTTGCGCCGCATTGGAAAAAGCGCTTTGTGAAAGCCACCCAAATCATGCAAGACCGCTTTAGCGAAAATTTAAATTGGAATGATATTGCCGATGAATGCGCCATATCACCCAGTCATTTTCACTATATGTTTAAGCTGGTATTCGGGGAATCGCCAGTTAAGTATTTGCGACGAATGCGCTTAAAACAAGCGGTTTATAGCCTTTCCCTAGAGAAAAAAGCCGTTACAGATATTGCACTGGAAACGGGATTTTCTTCATCGCAAGCATTGGCAAAAGCCTTAAAAAGAGACCTTGGCTTATCCGCTTCTGAGATCCGCCGCAGCAATCAACTGAAAGATGCCGAGCTGTGGGATCAAGTTATGCTGAAGCTGGGGCAGCCAACAGAAAATGAAACCAGCCTTGAAAAAACCATGTGTAAAAACATGGAATTTGAACTTGTGAGCCTCCCAGAGCGTCACTACTTCACCAGTAAGCAGCAAGGCCATAACCTCGAAAGAATCTTTGAAATCTGGTTTCAAATCACTCCCAAAGACATCTCCCACGGTGTGTCTATTTACCAATGGGACGCAGCGATTTCACCTGTCTCCCAACCATTTTACGTAGGCTATGAATGCCCAGCTCACTCTGCCAACAAAAGCCTTCCAGCTTCTCACTATCTGTGCACCAAAGTACGGATAGATTCAGGCACCGCTTATGCCGCTGCTTGGGATGCGCTATACAGTCACTTGCTAGAGCAAGATTTAGAAGCTGATTATGAAGCCGAGGTTATGGAGTTAATGAGTAATCTAAGAGATTATGAATCGAGAGAGATGGAAGTTACGCTGTATCTTCCCGTTAAAGTAAAAGACTAAAGAACAATAAGTGACCTACCAAAAACAAAACCGCCAGCAAAGCTGGCGGTTTTAGTACAAATAAACTGTACTCGTAATTACGCCATGTTAGCGTTAACGAATTCCCAGTTTACAAGCGCCCAGAAAGCGTTCATGTAGTTAGGACGCGCATTACGGTAATCGATGTAGTAAGCGTGCTCCCACAAATCAACGGTCAATAGCGGAGTTACACCTTCGTCAGTCAATGGAGTGGCTGCATTGCTGGTGTTTACAATAGCTACACTGCCATCAGCATTCTGTACCAACCAAGTCCAAGAAGAACCAAAGTTGTTAACGGCTGAAGTAGTGAAAGCTTCTTTAAAGGCTTCGAAAGAACCAAAAGCTTCGTTGATTTTATCAGCAACAGCACCAGTAGCTTCGCCACCGCCATTCGGGCTTAAGCAGTTCCAGTAGAAGCTGTGGTTCCAGATTTGAGCGGCGTTGTTGAACACACCACCATCAGAAGACTTAACGATTTCTTCTAGAGTCTTGCCTTCGAACTCAGTACCAGGGATCAAACCATTTAGCTTGGTCACATAGGTTTGATGATGCTTGCCATAGTGGAACTCTAGAGTTTCAGCAGAGATATGAGGTGCCAGGGCATCCTGAGCGTAAGGCAAAGCAGGTAATTCAATGGACATAGTCGTTTCCTTATCTTGCGGCTATCGGTTATCGGTATCAGGGTTTGTCTCGAATTATCAGTATCGAGTAATGGAGCTAATTTTAGCACCTTTTGCTTTTTGATTTACCGAATCCTAATAAATTTTTTCTATGGTGATCTGGATCAGCCACCCTCAATTAATATTGCAAATCACTTGCATTCGCATTAGCATCAATGCGTAATCATCCATGCAATATCACGCTAAACCACAGGGGAGCCCCTCCATGAAAAAATACCTACTTGCCGCTAGCCTTGGCGCCAGCCAAATTGCCTTAGCCCATCCAGGTCATGACCACCAGCACTGGGCCGCAGAGCCTATCCATATTCTTACCGCCATTGCGATCACGGCCGTTATTGGCACAGCGTTCTATATCGCCCGCAAGCAAAAAGCGAAAAACCACGATTAATGAAAAGCCTGCTAACAAAAGGAATAACCATGCATAAGCTATTGTCTTTGTTCGACAAAACCATCCCCAGCGCAAGCGCCCACTGCGATATCCCCTGCGGTATCTATGATCCAGCTATCGCGCAAATTGCCGCTTTAACTGCTATTCGCATGATCGACCAAATTAATGAACTGGCTGCAAAAGGCGAACTTAGCCTTGCCGATCAAGCCAAGCTTGGCCGCCTAGTTGCGGAAAAAGAAAGCCACTGTAATAAAGCTAAAGAAGAGATTCGTATTATCTGGGGTGACTATTTTAAAGCGCCACAATTTGAGAAATTTCCTGGCACCCATGAACTTGCCCATAACATCATGCTGCAGGGCTCCAAAGTTCGCCAACATATCGATCGCGATATGGCCGTTGAGTTTCTAAATTTAATTAACGAATTTGCAGAAAACTTTTGGGCGACTAAAGGTGTTGAAACCTACACGGCCACCTGCCCTTATGCTCCAGCCGAGCAAGTGGTATACCCAAAGCTAGCCTAAGTTTACATGCTAAAGATTTTTAAGATTACTGGTAACAGTATGAGTCCCCGTTTTAATAGTGGGGACTACCTTCTACTATTCACACTTCGCCGAAAACCAAGGCTGGGCCAGTTTTTGGTTTATGATCATCCCGAGATAGGGCCCATATTCAAACAGGTAGATGAAGTAAGGGAAGGCGGAAGTTTTTATCTTAAAAGCCTTAATTCAGCGGGTGTTAGCAGCGAAGATATAGGGCAGTGCCAAACGGAAAATATCATTGGCAGAATGCTTTGGCATTTTTCTCCTTAATGGGGTCAGACCCTCAAACAAAAACAGGCGGCTGACGGCCGCCTGTTTTTGTTTAAGGATCTGACCCCGGCTATAGCGGCTTATTTACTCTCACCACAATCGAGCTTACTACGCTTGTGCCCAGCCATTACCGCATTGCGCTCTTCTTTGTTTACCCACATTGGCGGCAATTCTTCAACGACCAAACGGTAGTCATTCCCGCTCAGTGTTTCATCCGCAGTGACTGCAGTAATATAGGCAATTTTTAAATTTGGTTTTAATTTCAGAAGCTCAGCTCCTGTACCCAAGCCGCCTTCCGTATGGAAACGTCCAGCAACGTGAAATATTCGACGGTTAGGGTTTTCATCCAAATGCAAAGCAATAGATTCAGCCATGGTGGCATCCCATGTCATTTGGGCGCCAAACATTTTTGCAATGCGCTCTTCACTTAAGCTCATACCCTTCATATTTCCCAAGAACTTTTCGCGGTAGGGTGATTCACTGATATCCACCTTGGCGGCAACCATAGCTCGCTCTTCCTTTGCCAAACCATCTAGATATGCTAGCCCAACTCGACCAACGCACTTCACATGGTTTCTTGGGGCATTTGCAGCAATAACAGGTAGCTTGTTGTGGCGAGCAATTTCCACCATAGGGCGGTAATCACTTTTATAATTGTCCCAAGCCTTGGTGTTTTTAAGTAAAGTGCTCTCACCAATTTCACCTGCTAGATAGCGATTAAGCTCTGTTTGATCGGCACGCGTAAAATGCTCCATTGTTAAGCTGAGCGGGCGCTCTCGTGCTGCCAAGGCGGCCATCAATTTTGCTTGAAACAAATGCACAGCCGGATGTGCATGCCACTCACCTACCATGACTACATCCGCATCATCAATCTCGGTAAGTAACTGTGCTATCTCAACAGTCTCATTGGCGCTATTTTGCAGTTGGTAGTCATACAAACTGGCTACGGACTCCACCTTCTCTCCCTTTATCGCAATCGATTTGGATATTGGTGCTGTGCCAGAACAGGCACTTACTAATATAGACAATGGTAACAACACAAAAGAAGTTTTGCGCATAGACGGCTTAAGCCAAGACATGATTAACCCCAACTAAAAGGGCGTTATTTTATCTCCCAAACCCATATATAACAATGATTATCAATTACACCTGCAAGTAATTAACAAAAACTTCCCCTAGGCATTAGCCCTACAAAGCACTTCTAGCACAAATAGATATAATATATCATACCAAGCAAAGCTAGCCTGTAGAGATATATAACAATGAATCAACTACCCGTAACCGTACTATCCGGCTTCCTCGGCGCCGGTAAAACAACGGTCCTCAGCCATATCCTTAATAACCGCCAAGGCAAAAAAGTGGCTGTGATCGTCAATGATATGAGTGAAATCAATATCGATGCTGCCACCGTTCAAAGCGAAGTATCACTTAGCCATCAAGAAGAAAAATTGGTAGAGATGAGTAATGGTTGCATCTGTTGCACCTTGCGGGAAGATTTACTACTCGAAGTAAGCAAGCTCGCGCAGGAAGGACGGTTCGATTATTTAGTGATTGAATCCACCGGCATTTCAGAGCCTCTACCGGTAGCAGAGACATTTACCTTCGCCGATGAAAACGGCACATCCCTATCCGATGTTGCCTTGCTTGATACCATGGTAACCGTAGTCGATGCCGTCAATTTTCTAAAGGATTACGACGAAGCAAAATATCTGCAAGATGTGGGAGAATCATTAGGGGAAGACGATGAACGCAGCGTCGCTGATTTGCTGGTTGATCAAGTCGAATTCGCCGACGTTATACTTATTAGCAAGACTGACCTAATCGAAGAAAAAGATTTAAAACGACTAAGCGCCATTTTAAAAACCCTCAATACCCACGCAAAAATTATCCCAATTACCAATGGGAAAATCGATATTAACGAAGTATTAAATACTGGCTTATTTGATTTTGAACGAGCACAGCAAGCACCAGGCTGGCTAAAAGAACTACATGGTGAACACGTACCAGAAACTGAAGAGTACGGCATAGCCAGCTTTAGCTATCTCGCCCGCCGTCCCTTCCACCCCGAAAAGTTTTATCGTTTTCTTCACAACAGCGAAGCCTTCGGCAAGCTAATTCGCTCCAAGGGATATTTCTGGTTGGCAACACGTCCAGAGTTTGCAGGCCAATGGAGCCAAGCAGGTGGCATCGCCCACTACGGTTTTGCCGGCATGTTTTGGAAAGCCATTCCCAAAGCGAACTGGCCTACAGACCCAGAGTATTTGGAGTCTATAGAAAAAAGCTGGGAGGAACCTTTCGGGGACATGCGTCAGGAGTTGGTTTTTATCGGTCAGGGTCTAAACCAAGAAGCCATGATCGATGCATTGGATAGCTGCTTGCTTAGCGAAGAAGAAGTACTGCAAGGTAAATCATACTGGTTACAACTGCCAGATCCATTTCCTGCTTGGCAACAAGAAGCATAACTTTAAAAAACCGAATCCATAATGGAGCAATCAATGCTAAGCGAAGATCAAATCAAAGCCTCACCAGATTCTGATTACATGAACGAGGCTCAATTAGAGTTTTTTAAACAGCTCCTGCTCGATCTTTATGACTCAACCAGTGCCCGCATAGAGCAAGCCAAACAGCAAATGGCAACCCCCATCGATCTTAACGATGAAAATGATCGGGCATCTATGGAAGAGCAAAACAGCATTTCACTGCGAATATTTGAACGGGAGCAGCGCTTGCTGCCAAAAATTCAGCAATCCCTTAAACGAATTCGCGAAGGCGATTACGGATACTGTTTAGAGTCTGGCGATCCGATTGGTATTCCAAGACTCCTGTTAAGACCGACTGCTGAGTATTGTGCCGAAGTAAAGGCAATACAGGAAACGAAGGAGAAGTTTTATAAAGATTAAGCACTCCTTTAAAAATAAAAAAACCCGCAAGCTTTCACTTGCGGGTTTTTAAGAGCTTCGGGTAAAGCGGGTAGCTTACATCATGCCGCCCATACCACCCATTCCGCCCATGCCGCCCATATCTGGCATGCCGCCACCGGCGCCAGCTTCGGCAGGCTGATCCGCTACCATTGCTTCGGTAGTGATCATTAGGCCAGCGATAGAACCTGCAGCTTGTAGTGCGCTACGGGTAACTTTAGCTGGATCTAGGATACCCATTTCCAACATGTCGCCGTACTCACCAGTACCAGCATTGTAGCCCTGGTTACCTTCAGCTTGCTTCACTTTATCGGCAACAACAGAAGACTCATCGCCAGCGTTGCTTACGATTTGACGTAGTGGAGCTTCCATCGCGCGACGGGCAATGCCAACACCAGCAGTCTGGTCGTCGTTAGCACCTTCCAAGTCAGCGATAGCAGCAACAGCGCGAAGCAAGGCAGTACCACCACCAGGCACTACACCTTCTTCTACGGCAGCGCGAGTTGCGTGTAATGCATCTTCAACGCGAGCTTTCTTCTCTTTCATTTCTACTTCAGTAGCTGCACCAACTTTAATTACTGCAACACCGCCAGCCAATTTAGCTACGCGCTCTTGTAGTTTTTCACGGTCGTAATCAGAAGAAGTCTCTTCGATTTGAGCACGGATCTGAGCAACGCGAGCTTCGATCTCAGAAGCTTCACCAGAACCGTCAACGATAGTGGTGTTTTCTTTGCTCATGGTTACGCGCTTAGCGGTACCTAGGTGCTCAAGAGTAGTGCTTTCTAAATCTAAGCCTACTTCTTCAGAGATAACAGTCGCACCAGTTAGGGTAGCGATGTCTTGCAACATGGCTTTACGACGATCGCCGAAACCAGGAGCTTTACAAGCTGCAACTTTAACGATGCCACGCATGTTGTTTACAACCAAAGTTGCTAGCGCTTCGCCTTCAACATCTTCAGCGATGATGATTAGTGGCTTACCTGCTTTTGCAACGGCTTCCAAAGTTGGTAGCAATTCGCGGATGTTGGAGATTTTCTTATCAACCAACAATAGGAATGGCGCTTCGTGCTCTACAGCCATGCTCTCTTGGTTGGTGATGAAGTAAGGAGATAGGTAGCCGCGATCAAACTGCATACCTTCTACTACGTCTAGTTCGTTCTCTAGAGCGTTACCTTCTTCTACGGTGATTACGCCTTCTTTACCCACTTTATCCATGGCTTCGGCGATGATTTCACCAACAGAAGAATCGTCGTTTGCAGAAACAGTACCTACCTGCGCGATAGATTTGCTATCGGCACAAGGCTGAGCGATTGATTTGATGTGCTCTACAGCAGCAGCAACGGCTTTATCGATACCGCGCTTTAGATCCATTGGGTTCATGCCAGCGGCAACAGACTTCAAGCCTTCGTTTACGATAGCCTGAGCCAATACAGTAGCGGTAGTAGTACCGTCACCTGCGTCATCGTTGGCTTTGGAAGCAACTTCCTTAACCATTTGTGCGCCCATGTTTTCGAACTTGTCTGCTAGCTCGATATCTTTTGCTACGGATACACCGTCTTTGGTTACGGTTGGGGCACCAAATGACTTATCTAGTACTACATTACGACCTTTGGGGCCTAGGGTAGTTTTTACTGCGTCAGCTAGGATGTTTACACCTACCAACATTCTCTGGCGAGCTTCATCACCAAACAATACGTCTTTAGCCATGATTCAAATTTCCTTCAAATTTGTGTCTTAGGGGGTTATTGGAAGCTAGGCTCGCCTTAGCCTTCCAATACGCCGTAAATTTCGCTTTCGTTTAGGATAAGCAGCTCTTCGCCGTCTACCTGCACGGTGTTGCTACCAGAGTACTTACCAAATACTACGGTATCGCCTTCTTTTACTGCCAATGGGCGCACTTCGCCATTGTCAGCGATACGGCCTGTGCCTACTGCAACAACTACGCCTTGGGCTGGCTTTTCTTGCGCAGAACCCGGTAGAACGATACCGCCAGCGGAAGTAGCTTCTTCTTCCTGACGACGAACCACAACACGATCGTGTAAGGGACGAATTTTCATCAACTTTCTCCAAACGTTTACCTTCTACTGAAGGTCTATTGAACTTGATCTGGTCCAGCTCTGCGCCGGCCTAGATGTCTATATTGTGCCGCTCATAGGGGTTTCAAGCCCATGGAGGCGAAATTCTTGCGGGTTTATCCCGACTCTAGGGAATGATGGGGGTCGAAATTGGGTTTTCAAGCGTTTGGGGGGATTTTTTCTCCAATAAACCTAACAAGAACAATTATACGTGGCTTCGATGAGAATCTTAGGTCCGAAAGCAAGCATGAGGGGCGCATAAACCCATCCCTGGGGCTCTTCTCCGGCATCCCTGCCTCCAAAGCCCTCATGCTTGCTTTCGGACCTAAGACTCTCAGTTAGGAAACAACCCTCAAAAACTGGATGCTCATTGAAGTCCAGCAACAAAGAGAAGGTAGGCTAAGGAGACAGAATATTTCAGCGCCAAACCAAGTAGAGATATGTGCAGGTGAGGGGCTTAGCCTAGGGGCTTTGGAGGCAGGGATGCCGGAGAAGAGCTACACGGACGTATTCATGCGCCCCCTAGGCTAAGCCCCTCACCTGCACATAGCTCGGAATCGAAGCCCTTTAGCTAGCGATCAGATGAATTTCCTTGGTCAATATGCCCTTTAGGCTGATCTGCAGAGGATTCCCACTCACCTTCGATAATGTCGCCAGACTGTCCAGCTGGGCCTCGGCGGTAGCTTTGACCACTAAAACCCTGGCTATTGAAGGACTGGGAGTGGACGGCTTGAACGTGTAAGTTTTTAACCACCAAAGCGATTAAAGCGGTACGAAGGCCTGGAATTAAGCAAGCAAAGCCGATCGCATCAGTAATAAAGCCAGGGGTAAGAAGCAAAGCACCACCGACGGCTAAACAAATACCTTCCGCCATCTCTTTAGCTGGCATCTGGCCGCTTTCCATCTTAGTACGGGCCTGTAAAAGAGTTTTTAGGCCCTGCCTACGAAGCAACCAAGTGCCGATGATGGCCGTTAAGAAAACCAGCGCAATGGTGTTTAAGCCGCCAATTTGCCCGCCAACCTGAATGAGTAGCCATAGCTCCAACACTGGCATAACGACAAATAACAAAAATAAACCACGCACCTTGATAACCTCGCTAATTAGAACAAGCTTGCAGCAACTCCAAGCTTCATATCTCAGATATGGCCCTTAAGTATCCAATAACAAGCGTACTTAGCCAATCTTAACCTACCATTGGTAGGCAACTCCTACTGTTAGACGAGTATCTTTACGTTTTGCTCCCTCAGCGGGCATATTATCGAAATCGTATTGGAATTTAAGATCCGAAGATAAACCGTAGCCCAAAGGCACCTTTAAACCGGTTTCACTATCAATTTCCCAATCTTCGGCCATCTGCATGGAATAGCTGAGTTTATGTTTGTGAAACAAAGTTGCCGAAAACGGCAGGCGATAATCCAGCTGCAGTGCCCACTGCCAGTTGAGGCGCTCTTCGGCCTCGACGGCCCCTGTTTGCTCTTCGTTTTGCAGATTCAAACCGCTTTCCAAGGCCAAACTGAGATCTTGCCTTTTAAACCATTGATAACCCACCCCCAAACCAAGACCGTAGCGTTGATCGATATTTTTGGATTCCAGCATCTCAGTACTGACATCGCTGTATAAGAACCAACGCTCTTTAAAAAACCAATCTAACTGGTAGGCCAACTTATAATCTTCGGTCTGCTCTGATTGCAGAAGCTTATCGGTATTATCGTATTTAAAATCGGCCTCATGGCGATAATCGCCATGCTCAGCCCCAAGCTTGGCTGCCACATCCCAGTCGTCTTCTTCCTTATTACCGCGCGAAAGCACACCGGCTACCGCCAAGCTGCCATTGATATCGATATCTTGGGTATAGAATTTCTCAAAGGGCTCTACTTGATCAACCGCCAGCAAATCTACCTTATTGCCCTGTTCCTCAGAGCAGCTGTAGTGCATCACACCATCAGTCACCGAAGTAATACTGCAAGCATCTTTGCGGCCTTGGATTTTGACTAGGGTATCGCTGTTAAAGCTTTCCACTTTATTTAGGGGCACTTTTAATTCGCCCAGCATCGGTGACTGCCAGCGCAGAGTATTGCCCTCGATTCCGAGCAAATCCCCCTG
Source organism: Cellvibrionaceae bacterium (assembly GCA_025800365.1). GTDB lineage: Bacteria > Pseudomonadota > Gammaproteobacteria > Pseudomonadales > Cellvibrionaceae > Pseudoteredinibacter. The sequence continues at coordinate 20,317 of JAOXRT010000080.1, forward strand.
TAAGCTATCGCCATTCAATAAAGTTAAACGTGCAGCCTGGCCATGATTGCAGGCTAGCAGACAAAAAAGAAAAATAGTGGTTAGTCGAATCATCTTTTAAGTAAATGAGATATTAATAAACAATGTCGATGGAAGAATTCTCCCAAGCGGTATACCAAATCGTGGCCGCGATCCCCAAAGGCAAAGTGGCTAGCTACGGCCAAGTCGCCAAACTAGCGGGCTACCCCAATCATAGCCGACACGTGGGCAAGTTGATGGGGCGCTTACCTAAGGGCAGCAAAATACCTTGGTTTCGGGTACTCAATAGCCAGGGTAAAATTTCACTCGCCCCCGGCCCAGCCTATCAACGCCAACAGGAATTATTGCTGGGCGAAGGGGTAGAGTTTGTTGGGGAGCGAGTTGCCAAAGGCTGCCGCTGGCAACCTTAATTCCTGAGTTGTCTCCACGGGAAGGCATTCTAAGTAAGTTGGCAAGCTATTGCTTACTTATTTTGAAATCAATCAAACAGAATTGGAATTAAAATACGCAGTTTAAGGTGGAGAATCATCTTTGATAGGTAAAGAGCGTTGTAACATTAGCACCAATATAACAGCAGGCACCCCCATGGCAGCGGTTAGATAGAAAAAGTATTCATAACCGATCGCAAGGGACACCATTCCTGAGTAACCAGCTAATAATTTAGGAAATAAGGTCATCAATGAACTAAAAATGGCGTATTGCATGGCAGTGAAAGAAACACTGGTCAAACTGGACAGATAAGCAACAAAAGCCGCCATCGCCAAACCACCGCTCAAATTATCCGCCGTAATCGCCATCATTAACAATGTGCTATCGGCTGCCGCTGTGGCTAAGAATGAAAACAGAATATTGGTTAGTGCGGAGAGGATTGCACCAAGTAGTAAGACCCTATACACACCGTAACGAATAGCTAATAGGCCACCAAGGAACCCCCCAGCAAGGGTGGCAAACAAACCATAGAATTTCGAAAAGGACGCAATTTGCTGCTTGGTATAGCCAACGTCTACATAAAAAATATTAGCAATCACTCCCATCACAATATCTGACATTCGATATAGGGCGATCAATGCCAGTAACATAATGGTTTTTTTACCGTATCGCTCGAAAAAGTCAGCAATTGGGTCAACATAACTGCGCCTTACTACTGCAGCAGGTACGAGCTGAACAGTTATGGCCAACTTGACTAAAATAAAGGCGAAAGCGATAGATGCGAGTAAACGCGAGCTCTCTACTAAAAAGCTAGCCAAAGCTTTATTATTGAATATCTCTACCAGCCAAGGCTTTGCATCGACAATGTGTTGACCAATAAACACAAACGCTAATACAAAGGATGCAGCACAGATAATAAAACCCAATAAAAGCCGAATATTATCTCCTCTAGAAGCTACCACCTCACGTCTTTGTGAAACTGGCTCCGCAACCACCAGAGTGGTAAACACACCAGCCAGCATTGCCGCTGCCATACAAGCATAGGCAATGGTCCAAGCTACTGGGCTATAGCCATCACCAGCAAACCAATCCGATATATATAAAGCCCCAGCCCCCCCAAGCAACATACCGATTCTAAATCCTGCGATATAGGCACTGGAAAGCATCGACTGTAGCGAACTATCAGCAGATTCAATCCGATAGGCATCAATCACAATATCTTGAGTTGCTGCAGCAAAGCCCAAGGAAACTGCCGCTACAGTGGTAAGCCAAAGGCTGTTTTGTGGATCACTAAAGGCCATCGTGAGCAATGAGGCTATGACCCAGCACTGGCTAACCAGCAACCAAGAGCGGCGACGCCCCAGTGATTTGGCCAACACAGGAATCTTCAACTGATCAATAAGCGGAGCCCAAACAAACTTAAACGAGTAACCGAGGGCCGCCCAACTCAGGAAAGAAATAGTAGAGCGATCTATACCAGCTTCTTTAAGCCACAAAGAAAGCGTTCCAAATATTAAGAAATAAGGAATACCAGCAGACAAACCCAGCAACAGCAGGGCTAGGACTTTTTTAGACAAAATAAGTCGAAACGTTTCATTCCAACTCTGAGCATGGAGATCAGGCATTAAGTCGCTCTATTGATTAATCGCGAAAGTTATTAAACTGCAGAGGCATATCCAATTCAGAGGCGCGCAACATAGCCATAACAGCTTGTAGGTCATCACGCTTCTTGCCCGTTACCCGAACTTGATCGCCTTGAACCTGGGCTTGTACCTTGAGTTTTTTCTCTTTAATCATTTTGACGATCTTTCTCGCCAAATCGCTATCAATACCGGTACGAACAATAACATCCTGCTTTTTTTGTTTGCCCGAGGAGATAATGTCTTTACATTCCAAGCACTGAATATCGATCTTATTTTTGTGCAAATCGCTTTGCAGAATATCTAGCATTTGCTGAACCTGGAATTCTTCATCTGCACGAATGGTGATGGTGAAATCGTTGCGAGTGAAATCAGCATCCACGCCTTTAAAATCAAAACGGGTTGTTACCACACGATTAGATTGGTCAACGGCATTGGTTAAAGTGTGCTTATCCACTTCCGATACGATGTCAAAAGACGGCATGAAATTCCCCAAGTAACAAGTTCATAAATATGCGCCGCATAATAACAGCACCATCAAAAACTATCTCGATTGATTTTATGGGGAGTGCTTGAAGGAGCCCAAAGCTGTTGGAATTTTGAGCGTGCTTAAATAGGAAATAAAGCGAAAGAAGAGATGGAAAAGGCCCTTACCGGCTCGACCCAAATGCAGCTAGTGTTTCAGTGCTAGGCGTCCATGCGAATCGAGGAGCTGTATATTTGTACAGGCAAACCGGCAAGGGTATTCATAATAGGTCTTGGCTACCTGCCCCGTCAAGGCCTGCTGTAAGTTATTTTGCAAAGACTGAAACTTAAGCACCAACCCCATATATTAAGGGCCACACAGAGTTAGCAACTACCCACTAACTAACTGCGAACTAAGAAGCCGATGGAGTCGAAGATGAACATCCTCTCTACTAAGCATTTGCGGAACGGCCAATCGGCGAAAGCGCAAAAAATGAGCAACATCTAGCAGGAGGTGAGCATCAGTGGCAGGATCATCACTGCCCATCTCTAGATAAAAATCATGCATTCTGGGATAGAGGCGATTGCACAATTCATAGGCAAAATTGCGCTGCTCCTCCTCCAAGTGGAGATCAAAATGAAAGGTCATTTCCACAGCCACACCCTCGCTGCGCTCGAGCAAATCGGACTCGATAAAGTCGGTCATATAGTTGACCAACAGACTGACTAGCGAGGTTCTATCGCCGCTTCGTTTGGCTTCCACAATGGCCGGCTGTAAAAACTCCCCGTGAAGGCTCTGCCAGCGGCCCTCAAACTCATTAAGAACATTCTGCTTGTAGAAGGCAAAGGCATCGTGCAGCAGCGCCTCTAGGTCTTTGAAGTGATAGGTGGTTAGCGAAAGGCTCACCCCTGCCTCTTTGGCTATAGCGCGATGAGTAAGAGCTCGATAACCCTGGCTTGCCAGGACTCTTAGTGCCGCTTCCAGTATTTGCTGGCGAGTCTGCTCTCCCCTACTGGGCTTTGAGGACGGCTGGGCCATGGAAATTCCTACTCAAAAGGCGCCATCATAACAGCCAGGGGGCAATCTGTTGAGCTGTTAAGACGCAAAAGGGCAGCTATTAGCTGCCCTTAATCTTTGCAAAGTCGTTGAGAATAGCACTTACAAGGCCAACATGAGATAAATCGCCAAAGCACATAACCAGAATAAGCCAGTTCGGTAGAACAAGGACTGTAAGGTCTCCATTTCACAGCAGATCGCTTCACAATCAAGCTTTTCAACATCAATATCTAAGGCGCCACCAACAGCATTACCCAACACCTTTTTCGACGGTGTTTTAAAACACAGCAGGCTGTCACGCCAGCGCTGCATACAACTCATAAAGTTACCGGTGATGGCAAAACTTAGCCCCAGCACTCTAACTACCGGCCACTCCAGCAGCCAAAGCAGCTTATTGAGGGGCTTGGCATCGATAACAAAGTCATCGCCTTTAGCTTCTACGTTAGCCTCTTGCTTAACCTCAGCGCTAGACTGGTCTTGGCTAGAATGCTCAAGTGCTTGGGGCTCTGAGCTCCCCACCTCTTGGGTGCCAGGTTCTTGTGTATCAGTATCTTCGCTGGTACTAGAGGCTTGCTCCTCAGTTGAGTTGGCGTGCTGCGCATTTAGCTCTATACGGCGTGCCTGATACTCACTATAGAAAATACGTAAGATTCGGTAAGCCAGAGCCGCCAATGGACCCAACATGGCAAACCAAAAGAACACCACAAATACGCGCTCCATGGCTCGGTAAGCTGCGTTCAATAGTGTTTGATGATAGAGCTCGGCCCTATCGTCTGCGAGCTCTTCTTCTGCAGGACTTGCCTGTAGCTCGCGCGCAGCGGCTTTAATCGCATCGTTATCTGCGCCTCTAACAGCAGCAATAAAGCCTTGCACCTGAGCTTTAAAGTCATCTCGGCCAATGCTGTATAACAGGATAAAGGCGGTCACAATAAACTCTAAGAAGCCACTTTGATGGGCGCTCCACTGCAGCGCATAGGCCGCTATGGCCAAAGGTACCAAAGCCGCAATTAGCCAATACAGCCACGGTTTATTTCGTAAGCTTTTACCGGAGATGGCCTCTAGCCACGGCTTTACCCATTGATCAAAGTGCAACCACGATGGAGTTCCAAACCAGCGCACACAGATCAAGGCAATCAATAGAACAGTCAATAGCATAGTTTCACCCAATGTCTTTTCATTCGATAGCTATTCATTCGGTAGAGCTTTACCGATTAAGTTTTACTCTCCCTTTTTTAGACGAGGCTTAAGCGATTAACTATCACCATGAAGTGTAAAGATTTGCTGCAGCTGCCTTTCATAGCGACGCCAGTCAAAGTGTGGGCCTGGATCTGTTTTGCGCCCTGGGGCGATATCGCTGTGGCCACTAATATGAAAGCCGGCTACTTTTGACGACAAACTAGGCTGAGTGGCACGGATGGACGGGCATAGCTCTATCAGTTTGAAGCTAAGCTCTGCCAGGGCTTGATACTGCTCGGGGCTATAGCATTGATCGTCACAGCCTTCGAGCTCTACCCCAATACTAAAATCATTGCAGTTTTCGCGCCCCTCGTAGCTTGACTGCCCTGCATGCCAAGCTCGCTCAAAGACATCCACAAACTGAATGATTTGCCCGCTACGCTCAATCAGAAAATGGGCCGACACCTGCAGTTCAGCTATGGTGGCGAAATACTCGTGGGCATTGCAATCAAGCTGATTGCAAAAAAATTTCTCGATGTGATCGCCGCCAAACTGCCCTGGCGGCAAACTGATATTATGAATAACCAGCAGCGATATATCAGCAGGCACTGGGCGCTGATTAAAATTAGGCGATGGGCATGCTCGAATATGGTGCAGCCAGCCTTGATTCTGTTTACTCAAATTTATTCCTCATAGGCACAGCACTTTGACAACCAAGATTAAATAATCAACATATATTTCGCCAGAGCAGCAATTGGCTTAAAATAAACCGTTTGGATAGTGGCTGCCTTAAAGCCCGTCTGCATTATTCTAACGCTCAACTAAGCGAGATAAAACTATGCGCGCTGCCGATATTATTGCTGAAATGAAAGTGTTACCTGAGATTAACCCCGAGCAAGAGGTCAATCGCCGCGTATCTTTTATCAAAACCATACTAAAAGCAGCGAATAGTAAAACCCTCGTTCTTGGAATCTCCGGGGGTGTTGACTCAACCACATGCGGCCGATTAGCACAGCTCGCCGTCAACCAGCTAAATCAGGAAGAAGCTCAACAAGGCTACCAATTTATAGCTGTTCGTTTGCCCTATGGAGAACAACAAGACGAAGACGAAGCTCAACTATCTTTGCGTTTTATTGAGCCAAGCCACTCTGTCAGTGTAAATATTCAAGCGGCTGCCGATGGCGCCCACAGCGCGACTTTGGCCGCAATTGGCAATGCCGGCCTAGATCAAGGCAGCGCCGCTAAACAGGACTTTGTAAAAGGCAATGTAAAAGCTCGCTGCCGAATGCTTGTGCAGTATGAAATAGCCGGTTTGTATAATGGCTTAGTATTGGGCACCGATCACTCAGCCGAGAACATCACTGGCTTTTACACCAAATGGGGTGACGGCGCCTGCGATTTAGCGCCGCTGTTTGGCCTAAGTAAAAGACAAGTTCGCCAATTGGCCGCACACCTTGGAGCACCAGAACAGCTAGTGCAGAAAACACCAACGGCAGACCTTGAGTGTTTAGAGCCACAAAAAGCTGATGAGGCCGCGTTAGGTCTAAGTTATGACCAAATAGACGACTTTCTTGAAGCGAAAAATCAAGATCCGGATGTGGAAGATAAACTCGTCCAAATCTATCTGCGCACACAGCATAAGCGAGAAGCCATTCCTACGGTTTACGATGTAGAAGGCTAATTACAATGGCCACAGCCGCCGGCTCGACTCAATTGCCAGAATCTAGCCTTCGTATTTTACGAGTCTACAGCTATTATCGCTTTGCCTTGAGCGCACTGCTGCTGACCATGTTCAGTAGTGGATTTAGCCGAGACATTTTTGGCTCTTATGAGCCCGATTTATTTTTCTATACAGCAGCCGCCTACTGCCTTCTTAGTTCTTTTAGTTTGCTCCGCTTATGGCTGCAAGCCCCTTCAGCCAGAACAGAACAAGTCTTTGCTACCACAGTCGTCGATTTAATTTTTATTAGTTTACTCTGCTATAGCAGTGGCGGTACCAGCAGCGGTCTTGGCTATTTATTTTTTATCAGCGTTATTACCGCCAGTTTATTTATCCAAGGGCAGATACACTACGCCTTAGCCGCAATCGCCAGCATCTTTCTATTAACTAGCGAGTTATCAATTAAGCCAATTGACCCGCGCAACGTTTTTTCGGCTGGCTCCATTGGTGCTTTGTTATTTCTAGTTTCAGGAGTTTTTCAAAATGTAAGTCGTCGCCTACACCTCAGTGAGGCTATCGCATTAAAACAAGCGGAACATGCTCGATACTTGGAGCAGTTAACCCATAGGATTGTGGCACGCCTATATACCGGAATTGTGGTCGTTAATCAGCGCAAACACGTCGAAATTATCAACGAATCCGCTAGACATCTACTAAACATTGAAGAACAGTTACCCGAGCTACCGTTTTCAATGCAGGTATTACCTGAACTACAGGACCTATTATTAAAATGGCTAGAGAAGCCCCAATCTAGCGCCCAGATTATTCAGCTAGCTAACAATCCACAGGAGCTGCGCATCGGATTTGTCCAGCAAGGGGACGACACCTTAATTTTTATCGATGATAATCGGCAAATCCATAATCAGGCTCAACAGTTAAAACTAGCTTCTCTCGGCCGCCTCACGGCATCCATCGCGCATGAGATTCGAAATCCTCTCGGGGCACTCAGCCATGCCAATCAACTATTGCAGGAATCAACCGAAATTCACAATGACGATAAGCGCTTAACAGAAATTATAGATAACCACTGCTTAAGAGTTAACGGTATTATCGAAAGTGTTTTACAGCTTTCAAGACGACAGCCCGCCAATATAAGTTCTGTAGAGCTAAATAACTGGTGCAGTGAGTTTTGCAAGCGCTACAGCAGTGAAAAGGGTGCCTTCATTGGTAGTCACTCTTTGGCTGAAAACCTAAACAGCGCCTTCGACCAACATCAAATGTCACAGGTGCTAAGCAATCTAGTAGATAACGGTGTACGCTATAGTGAAGAACACAGCGGCAATGCCAAAGTTGAACTGGTACTGGACCTAGATAGGGAGACCGGACGCCCCATTATCGATATAATCGATAGCGGCCCAGGTATCCCAGACCATGAGCGAAGTCAAATCTTTGAACCTTTCTACACAACTCATCACGCGGGCTCAGGCTTAGGATTGTATCTTGTCAAGGAACTATGCGAAGCCAACCAGGTTTCCATTATTATCAAAGAAAGCCGACCTGGCTATAACTGTTTCAGACTGCGCTTTCCAGATCCAGAGGCCACCTTACAATGAGTAAAGCCCAACGAATACTAATTGTCGATGACGAACCGGACATTAGAGAGCTACTTGAAATAACGCTTAGCCGAATGGATTTACAAACAACCTCTGCTGAGAATTATCAAAGTGCACTCGAGGTCTTACAGAAACAAGAGTTCGACTTATGCCTAACCGACTTAAAGTTACCGGATGGTGACGGAATAGATTTGGTTAGATATATTCAAACCCTTCATTACCCACTCCCAGTTGCAGTATTCACAGCTCACGGAAATACCGACACCGCGATCACAGCAATGAAAGCCGGGGCTTATGATTTCGTCTCAAAACCAGTAAACTTAGAACAATTGCGCGCACTGGTTCAAAGCGCACTTGAAGTTAAAGCCATATCATCGGACACAAAACAAAAGCAGGTTCCAAGTTTCGTTGGAGAATCCCCAACTACAAAACGTCTATTAAATCAGATACGAAAGCTTTCTCAATCACAAGCTCCCATTTATATTTCAGGTGAATCAGGCAGCGGCAAAGAAGTGGTCGCCAGATCGATTCACTACCAGGGCCCCAAGGCAGGCGGGCCTTTTATACCAGTTAATTGCGGCGCAATTCCTGCAGAACTAATGGAAAGTGAGTTTTTCGGACATAAAAAAGGAGCTTTTACAGGTGCTCATCGCGACAAAACTGGACTATTTCAAGCTGCCGACGGTGGAACTTTATTTCTAGATGAAGTAGCAGACCTTCCATTAGATATGCAAGTAAAACTATTACGGGCAATTCAGGAAAAAGCTATTCGACCAATTGGCGAACAGCGGGAAGTACCTATTAATGTACGCATTCTAAGTGCCACCCACAAAAATCTTCAAGCAGAAGTGGAATCCGGGAGGTTTCGCAGCGACCTTTACTACCGAATCAATGTTATTGAAATCCCAGTCCCTACATTACGTGATAGGAAAGAGGATATTGAGCCTTTATGTCAGTTTTTTATCGAACGAATCGCTAAAAATTTTGGAGGAGTCACACCGGTTCTCAGCAAGGATGCCATGAAAAGCCTAAAGAGCTACCATTTTCCAGGCAACGTGCGAGAACTTGAGAATATCCTAGAGCGGGCATTCACCCTATGCGAGAATTCAGTCATAGTTGAAGACGATCTCTTTTTGAACACCGACAAAAACTCCTCCTTTGCGACTAAGCTCACCCACAGCACACACAGGCTTGGCAATGAAAGTTTAGATGCGTATTTAATCGAAATTGAAAAAGAGATAATCCTAGAGGCGTTAGACAAAAACCGCTGGAATAAAACTGCAGCGGCAGAGCAACTAGGAATTAGTTTTCGCTCGCTGCGCTACCGTCTTAAAAAACTCGGACTTGAAGATGATTAATAGTTAGTCGTATGGCTCAAATTTAACAGATGCAATTCATCAACTTGCCCTAGAGCTCTTTTAGGCAGTGAGATTTAGTCTAAGCCTTGATTATCCAAGGACTAATTCATGCGAAATCTCACTACGCTTAGAAATACTTCAGGGGCAAGTTTATTTGAGGTCTTGTTAGTTTGCGCTTGCACATCGACCATTGCCGCGCTGGCGGCCCCAAATATGATCAGCCTCTATCATAAGACCTTAGCAATACACAGTACGCATCAGCTTCTTAGTGGGTTGCAAGCGACTCGATCTTTAGCTGTTCAAACTCGAAAAATTGCAACACTGTGCCCAAGTAGCAACGGAAAAAAATGCGGCAGACGATGGGATGATCAGCTCATGATATTCATTGATCTAGATAAAAACGGAAAGCGCTCAGAGAACGAAGAGGTCATTAGGGTTATGAGTGGTGTTCAAAGCGGGGGGTACTTAGAATGGAGAGCCTTTCGAAACCCTAAATATTATATCCAGTATCGACCTGACGGGAGCACAAACTACCACAACGGTACGTTTGCCTATTGCCCCCCTGTCAACAACCGTTTAAATCAAAGGCAAATTAAAATCAATCAAGCCGGACGCCCCAGGCTCGCATATAAACATGAGATGAAAAACAAATTTTGCAGCAAAAAACGCAGTTAGAAATACATTACCAATGTCTATGCTCACAAAAAATCACTTCCAACATTTAGTTATTTTCTCATCATCATTCGAGTTCTTTAACCCCTTCACTCCAGAACTACTGTAGGTTAGTGCCTGACACTCCGTATCTTTGTGGTTCCCCTCTGGAGTAGCAGTGAGAGTATATGTACGACACATGGGAGCTGTATCTGAGCCCGCTGCACAACCTGCCGGCCCAACTTCAACTGTTAACTTGTAGTAGCCACCTTGACTAGTGTCCCCACCTAAACCCAAACCACAATCAACCCCTGTACAGCTCGCCCCACCATCTATTTCATCTGTATAAGATATATATTGTGCGAAAAACTGTTCTTGCTTGGAAGCAGCCCTTAGAAGCATATCCTTGGCTTCAATCCGCTTACCTCGTAAACCCGCATCACCAAAGTTGCTAATTGCAAGGGAGGATATAATTGCTAGAATAGCAACCACAATTAATATCTCAGTGAGTGTAAATCCTCGTTCATATTTCATACGGTTCGCCATACATCCCTCAAACTAAACCTATATCTAATTCAATAACCTTAGACTATCAACGTAAAACGCCTTTGTCTTACTATCGTACCTTGCTGAGTATTCAACAGATTGTCCTTTGCGAATCGCAAATCGATTACTACTTTTTGCAGCAGCAGTAACAACCTTGAAATTGAGCGGCATAATATAACGTCTATCATTGATAACAATTTCTTGTTTTTCATGATGAACATAATCCACAGAACCGCGTAGCAACCCTATTAGCTTAACAGCTCCATTTTCATCATATTCAACTGCCGAAGAAAACGCACTAAACAACACAAGACATAGTATCAGTATACATGGAAATTTTTTCATACAGCCCACCTATTTCACCGTTGTCCAAGAGGTAACCCTAGCCACGCCTCCGCCACCAGAGAGCGGAACAAGTACGTTTTCACCCTCATTGTTAGTACCCAAAACATTTACCTCACCCTCATTCGCAAACGTGGTCAAGGGGCCTAACAACCCATCGATTTTAATTCCGGCTAAGGGGTATGTACCTATTCTTGCTCCTTTGAACACATCGTAAGAAGGACGCCCACCACTAAAGGCATCAACAGCCATTAAATAGCTGCTGGGGCTCCCTTCGCAGGTAGCAGCGTCAGGGATAATCGAGGGAAAAACGACTAAAGAGCTTCCTACAATAAACGAATTAACTACTCTCTCTCTGTCGGCAGGTAAATCTATGACCCAGCCAGCCTCATCTAGGTTTTCATCATAATCCACTTCGTGATCAGTTAGAGTTCTTGAACTACTTCCACTTGTTATTGTTTGCTTTTGTAAGTTATCCCTCTTTAACCCGCCAGTGCCTGTATCCCATATACCATAGGCGGATTGAGTATCTTCGATAGCCTGATCCCCATTTGCTATAAATTGGCCTGTTCCAAAATATACCAACAAACTTGGCTTGTACTCTGCCTCTAGGCGAAAGCGATGAGATTTCACCCTAGGCAAGCTAGTAATGGGCTGGCGATTAGCCACCTTGCCCGTCGTAGATACACATGGCTCTTTAAAGCAAGCCTGAAATAGCTCTTGATTTTTACCGCCTTTTTGGTGTGCTACTGCCCAATTAGCAGCGGCATCATCACTTATATCGAACGCCCACATGTTGCCATGCAAATCGCCAGCATAAACACGATCGGCCCTTGAATCCCGATTTAAATCAAGCACAAGTGGCGTTGACAAGCCATTGCAATCACTATCAATATCTTGGCAATCACCCTTCGCAATAAGGTCGGCATCTCCGTTATTTTTAGTCTCCACTACTCGGTAAGACGGGGTCTTATCATCTAGGTAAACAATAAACAACTTAGCATGTCCATCACTGTTAGGGCCGGGATTGTAACCATTACCTAGTATCGCAGCCCAACGACCATCATTCATTTTTACGACAACAGGGTCACTATAGGTAAATCCCAAGTCCGGATGGGTAAATTCTTTAACCACCTTACTTGCGGCTGTGCCCTCGGATATTTGCCCTGGATCAGTTACATCCAAAACATAAATCCCACGACCGCCACCACGTAGCGCACCGACTAAGTACGAGCGCCAACGCCCCTCTATATATACATCTCTTACTGTCACACTCCCATCCACATAAGGAATGTGGGAGTAATTAGTCGACGACAAATAATGAAGACCAAATGCAGCGTTCTCATTAAAAACAATTGAAGGAATATAGGCAAACTCTTCATTTCCAGTTTCAGCATCAAAGCCATGCAGCATTCCATCATTGCCACCTACATAAACCATTTTCTTTCGGTTTTGATTCGACTTCACAAATGCCAAATAAGATTTGGAGGAATCGTTCCCTTCTATATTATCTGGGTAGGACTCTCTAGGGGCGCCAATATACAAAGGTGTTGAGTGAGCAATATCACCTAAACGCTCACCAACCCTGTCTCTAAAGACTTTGTTAAAATTGCTTTGAATTGTAGCGGTATTCGCAACTCCTCTTTCGTAGGTATGATCTCCACGCAAATAATTTATTAACCGCTCGCCGTAAAGCTTATTGTCATTAACTTGACTCTGAGTTGCTGCAGAAGAATGTGGCGCATCAAACAACAAGTCTTCTATTTGACCGACTGATATTTCTGAGTCAGGGTTAGGGTTAACGTAATTTGCGGGAAAGCGAAATGGCACCCCCTTTTGCCCATTAAATGTTAGTATTTGACGGTCATTAGGTCCGCGTTGTTTTAATTTTTCAGCGGCAGACCACTCATCAATAAACTCTAGCTTTGAAGAAGAGCTTGATACAGCAATCCTTTGTCGAATTAAGTCTCCGGCCCATGATTTCTCTGGGGAAAATACTGCTTTAAATACAGCAGAGTCCTGCCTAATAGTAGTGCTATTAAGCGCTATACCTGATGAAGACCCTACCTTACTCTTGATCGAATTAATTGCGTCCGAAAGGCGCTGAATTAGTTCTTGTGGATTCTTTGCACTTAAGAATTCGCCACGCGAGTTATAAGCGGCGTGCATCATGTCATCAACAGTACTTGCCTGATTAGCAATAGGCTGCGGCCAATTACCATCCGCAGGCGGCTCATTCAAGCTACCATTAACTCCAAACGCAACAGTGTAACTCACGAGATGTTGAGCTCGATTTAATAATGGGTCCGGGGTTGGCACAGAAGGGTCGAGCTTAGGGCCAACAAGATCCGGAAGCCCTGGGGCCAAATCACCTTCATAATAATGCATGGCAACATCAGCTAAAGTGTTTTGGTAACTATCACCATACTTGCCGCCATCAAAGTCAGTATTGTTATCATTATCGGCATTTCCCACATTTGGGTTGGAGCCATTCCAATATCCATCACTCATAACAACAGCAAAGTTCTGCTGGCAAGCACCATTATCCGCAGAAGGTAATATAGGAGATGAAGGTGTGGCGCCCCCAAATAGCTGGCTAGGGGTAGATTCACTTTGATGAAAATACTTACCTACACGCTCCAGGCTTCTCCTTAGCGGAGTTCCACCACTAGAGTCAATCTTAAACAGTCGCTTCATCAAATCGTTTTTATTAGTACGATTACTGTAGTCTATCGGGGTGCTTAAATCATCGATATTTTTGATAGGAACGCCTACGCTTCGGTTATTGTGCAGCGTAGCTAATCCCATTCTCGCGTTGCTCTCTAGAATAATTTGGGATAATGCTCGCTTGGCCACAAACTCACGCTTGCGGTAATAGGTATACCAATTCGCAAAATCTATTTGTTGCTCGGCCGGTAAAGTGCTCGCATAAATACGAGCATTGGTAGCACACTCACCATCATCGTAACGCCCATTACCTTTCCCATCTGCCACAACAGCATCATTCCATTCAAAAAAGTACCAATTACTGATATTTCTATAGGAAGTAGGCGAGTCATATGGATTATCAGAAGCCGTAGTTAGAGTTCTGTTGGTGTATTCATTACCGTTCACATCCACGCCGCGCCACGGGGTATAAGCCAACCTCTTCTCAAGCGTATCATTTTCAGGGTCTGCAGCTTTTTCGCGATACAAGTTTGCGTTGTACCACATGGCGTTAATTGCCGTGCAACGATACCTATTAGTGTTTTGATAATAGGCATCATAATTGGTGATTAAATACTCCCAATCCATGCTACCAGAGTCATCTACTAGAAACATAATATTCGACTGTGGTGTCTTACCCACAAATAACGGCTGTGAAGCAAGAGGACCTGGCGCCGAATAAGTATTGGAAGCCCCAGCCAGAATTCCAATCACCACCGAGGTCAACCTTTTTAGTAAATTATCCATCGTTGCATTACCGTATATAGTGATTAAACACTATTAAAATGTATCTTGAGTTTTATATGTGGTTTGAACTATAGAATAAACTTGAGGATCTTGGGCCCAGCCTATAGCAATTATCTTGTAGTGATATACCGGTTTGGCTTTCGGAACATTATCATTCATCTCCTCCAGATCACCACCTAGCTTTTGCTCACCTAAAAATTCAATAATATATCTTGGAGGCGCTGAAGCAGACGGTAGACCGTCAGAGGCAGCAACCACTGACTGGCTATTCTCATCATCCCATGCGGACGGGTCATGATAATCCGGAAAACTGCTGTCAATTGATACTGATTCAATCAGCCCCTGAGCATTATTTATTGTATTGTTATAAAGCCCTTGTGTCGGATCTCTAAACCTTAAATATGGCTCTTCTGATGCAGTATTTAAAAATAATACGGCCGCTCTAGAACCCGCCTCTGCTGCATGCAGTGCCATTTGTATTTGCCTCTCATTTGAAGCCATTTTTGCTTGCAGAGAGCTACTGGACATTGATGCAACTGCTACGACGGACATTATCAACAGGACAACTAAAGCGACAATTAGAGTAGCCCCTCGTTGATTTTTAAAAATATTTAGCGTTGCTCTTTGAGATAGTGTTTTCATTTTCATTACAACTCAACCACTGGGTTTTTGAGCATAACTACTTGTGACATTTCCCTCTGAATACGCTTAGAGGCATTTCCGTCATTCGTACCGGTTACTTCAATAGCACTCAATTTAACATCCATTTTTACTCTATCAACACGCTTCCACCCATCTGCACTTGCAACTTCAGCCGCGGTTCCAAAGCTAACCAAATTTCCATTTACCCATCCATACTCGACCTGAAAGTCTACAATTCCGTCCATTACTTCTTGCCCATTCCTAAACAACGAACAGTATTGGGGATGATCCGCATCACACTGAGCAGATCCGCCATTTGCGATTACCTGCTGAGCAGCCTCACTTAAACCAACACTATAGCTGTACCCTCCAGCCCCAGCCAAGTAAAGGCGCGCCTGAATATCACCTGAAGTGGCGCTCTCCTCACCATAAAATATCTTAGAAATATTGGTGCCTTGATTGCTTTGACCGGCATTGGGAAAGCCCGCTGGCACGGTAGCTCCCCTCGCGAGCCTCACCACGCCGTTATTACCAGGGTTATTGGTAATCAAGAAAACAACCGCGTAGTTACAGTTGGTTAAAACAGCTACATCCCATCGATTTAATGAGTTATAAGCCAATTGGTAATTAATGCTGTTGTCTAGTTGAATTTGAGTATCAGTATTTGAAGTGAAAGTCCCAACCAATGGAATTGAACGAGGTAGGGCAAACCTAAAAAACACTTGATCGGTACCATTTACACCGTCACCGTCACTACCACTTATTGAAGAAGTAAAGTTAGCAGCTTGAGGGGTACCATCTGGTAACTCGCCGGTATCCTGCGCTAACAGGTTAATTACTCGGCTTTCATCATCAAACCGAGGAACACAGCCTAAAAAACCTGAACTAGATCCTTCGTCATTTAATCGATTACTAACAAAGCGTATATTTTCCTGTATACGAGACAAGCCTTCTTGACTCCGCTGTGTCTCAATAGATGTGACATACAACTGCACAACCCCTGCCATCACCAACAAGCCAATGGTTATCGAAACCATTAACTCCACCATGCCAACACCGTGTTGTTTAAACCCAGTCACTCTTTTCACAATCTAAACTCCAGTGTTACACAAGTTAAATCGACCTCTGGGTTACCGCCACAATCTGCCCCAGTTGCTCCAGTTAATTGATCATCCCACATCACTGTGACCTCATGAACACCATTATCATCAATAGCCACCATCCCTCGGCCGGCAGGCAACCTTGACCTAATTTCTTGTGCCCAAATCCCCTCGTCCATCGTCTTAATCGTTGCTTGATCACAATCCAGTGAGCACTCGACCGCAGACCCGCTAAAGTTTTGCGTGTCTATATTGTCATAAAGATTGTTATCGTCATTTGAAAATTGATTATTGTTGGCGTTAATTCTATTTGCCATATCACGAGCCAAAACAATCGCCACGGAGGAAAACATAGCGCTTTGATTGCTTCTCTGACTTGAGTTTTGAAGAGCTAAAGCGCCAAGCAAGCCAATGGCTAATAGAAACAAGGCCACCAACACCTCTACCATAGTAGCGCCAGATTGTCGCTTGGGCTGTCTTACTACATTTAGCATGATGACGTACCCTTACTCACACTTATAGCTCCTGTAGGCATTATCCGAACTGTAGCTGACTTCTCAGTGTCATTAGATTGATCCGCATCACCAGCACACACCCTCAACTCATACCCAGCAGTTTCTCCAGGCGACCCATCCGGATTAAAAACAATTTCTCGCTGCTGTGAACGGATAGTCATTTGAGCAGACACAAACGTCTCGACGTTGAGCATACAGTCTTCGTCATCAGCGCAATTACCAGCCCCCAAATCGGGTATCATGTTATTGTTTCTATCCACAAACATAATCCAACCATCACCAAACTGACGACGACTCCCTCCTCGGCAGGCAGTGTTGTTTGTAGTTCCACAGATAACAACGTGTTCTCTTCGAGTCACGGCTTCTGATCGAGCCATCTGTATGGAGCTTTTTAGTTTCGCAAGATTAGCCCTCATTTGAGCCTTTTCACTTAGAGATCTCATGCCTGGAACTGCGACGGCAACGATAATCCCCAAAATCGCGACAACAACCATTAGCTCAATGAGGGTAAATCCATTTTCAGGGAACTTTTTCATAGCTTATATATACCAGAGAGGCTCAAGCAAAGAATCTTAAGGGGGATCGGCGGCGAGATGTGGCGATAAAATGCTAGATGTTGAGACAACTGACCGCATCCTGTCGGTTTAGAAGTGGTTCTGAGCATAGCTCAGCAGAAGAGAATGTGCCAGTTTTCAGCAACTTAGCACATTCTTAGTCATAGGCTTATTAGCGCAGCTCCTTCGGCAAAGAGAAGCTTACATTCTCCTCTTGACCGCTCATCTCCGCTGGCGGGCTTGCGCCAAGAAGCTGCAAGCGCTTGATCACATCTTGTACTAGCACCTCTGGAGCCGAAGCCCCGGCACTTATACCTATAGATGATATAGACGCCAGCCAAACCTCGTCGATATCTCGCGCAGTATCAATCAAATAAGCTTTTGCTCCACAACGTTCCGCCAGCTCACGCAGGCGATTGGAGTTTGAGCTGTTTGGAGAGCCCACCACCAATACAAGATCGTTTTCCAGGGCCAATTGCTTGATGGCATCTTGGCGATTTTGAGTGGCATAGCAGATATCGTTTTTGCGTGGACCGCGAATCTCGGGGAATCGCTCACGCAAGGCATCGATAACCTTGGCAGTATCGTCCATCGATAAGGTAGTTTGAGTAACATAAGCCAATTTAGCAGGGTCGCGGACGGCAAGCTTGGCCACATCAGCCTCATCTTCCACTAAGTAGATGCTGCCACCATAGCTGTCATCAAACTGCCCCATGGTCCCTTCAACTTCAGGGTGACCATTATGACCAATCAGTATGCACTCGCTTCCTTCGCGGCTGTACTTTAAAACCTCAATATGCACCTTGGTCACTAAAGGACAGGTCGCGTCAAAAACTTTCAAACTGCGTCGCTTGGCTTCTTCTTGTACCGCTTTGGATACGCCATGAGCACTAAAAATAACGATGACATCATCAGGCACTTCGTGCAGTTCATCGACAAATACCGCGCCGCGGTCGCGCAAGCTATCCACGACAAACTTGTTATGCACCACCTCATGACGCACATAGATTGGCGCCCCGTGTATATCTAAGGCCCGATTTACAATATCGATGGCCCGATCTACTCCGGCACAAAAGCCGCGCGGGTTCGCTAGATTAATATTGATCATTAGTGCTTTTGCACCCCATCACAAACCGCCACAGCAATGATGCGCACCTCAAAGATAAGGTCGCGACCGGCTAGAGGGTGGTTAAAATCGACTTTAACCACATCATCATTTACCTCTGCAACCACACCTGGTAACTCAGCCTGCTGCGCATCTGCAAAAGACACCATCAAGCCTTCTTCCAGCTCAATATCTTCAGCGAAAGAGTTTTTGGGGATCTCTTGAATGTTGTTTGGATTACGCTGACCAAAGCCTTGCTCCGGCGAGATCGGAAATTCTTTTTCATCGCCAGCGCACATACCCATTAAGACCTGCTCAAAGCCCGGCAGCAAATTGCCATCCCCAACACTGAAGGTCGCCGGCGAACCATCAAAGGTTGAATCTACCAAGGTTCCGTCTGCCATTTTGATGGCAAAGTGCAGGGTTACTTGTGTTCCTGGGCCAATGGCCAATTCTGTCATATCAGTCATAAAAGCTAATCACTTTCTTTCCATCAAGCTAGGCCAAAAACATACTGGCGCTACTTCGAATTTTTTGTCGAACTTTTAAACCTTATTCACTCACATCACTGTCTTTGCTGCGCCAAAGATCGATCAACAGCATTACTGCTCCAGCACAGATCGCACTGTCAGCAATATTAAAGGAAGGCCAGCGGTGCTGTTGATAATGCAAAGAAATAAAGTCGACCACATAACCTAAGGTTAGTCGATCGTAGAGATTCCCCAAGGCTCCACCAAGAATCAATGCCAAGGCTATGGGCTCCCAACGCTGTTCTGGGCGAATACGCGCCAGCCAAACAACCAGCATGCAGCTAACGCCCACAGCAATTGCTGAGAAGAACCAACGCTGCCAGCCACCCTCTTCGCTTAAAAAGCTGAAGGCGGCGCCATAGTTATACAACAACAACCAATCAAAAAACGGTGTCACCTCAACCGGCTGCGCATATTGAAAACTGGCCAGAGCCCAAGCTTTGGTGAGCAAATCAAAGGCGATAACAAAAGCGGCCAAGGCATACCAGAGCAGGGCTTTTTTCCAAAACCAAGGGCCGGCCAAAAGACCGGCAGTTTCGCTAGTCGGCTTAGGCGAACTCACGAACTTCCCCTTCACCAGCAACATTCTCTACACAGCGACCGCAAATTGTTTCATGCTCTGCAACTTGACCAACATCTTCACGGAAATGCCAGCAGCGCTCACATTTTTCATGGGCCGATTTATTAACCAGAAGCTTTAAGCCTTCCAGTTCCGTTTCCACAGCTTCAGCAGGCGCATCAGCCAATGATTTAACTTCAGCCGCTGAAGTAATCAGGACAAAACGCAATTCGTTTGCCAAGCTAGACAAAGAAGCTTGCAGCGCTTCATCACAGTACAACACCACCTCGGCTTGCAAAGAGCCGCCAACAACACCCTCAGCACGTTTCGCCTCCAAGGTCTTATTGACCTCCGTCTTCACCGCAGCAACTTGTTGCCAGAACTCATGCCCCATGGCAGATTCTGCAGCCGCTTCGGGTAAGGCGTACCACTCTTGCACAAAGATAGAACCCTGACGCTCACCTGGAATATGCTGCCACAACTCATCAGCTGTAAAACTGGTGATGGGCGCCAACCAACGCGTCATTGCTTCGATAATATGGTACAAGGCTGTCTGCGCGGAGCGGCGTGCAACACTGTCTTCTTTACAGGTGTACTGGCGATCTTTAATGATATCCAAGTAAAAACCACCCAAATCTACCACACAGAAATTATGCAGCTTTTGATAAATTTGGTGGAAGCTATAAGCATCGTAGGCCGCAATAATTTCTTTTTGCAGTTCCGCGGTACGCTCAACCGCCCAACGATCCAAGGACAGCATATCTTCGATTGCAACCTGATCGTTTGTAGGATCAAAACCATTCAAGTTCGACAACAAGAAGCGAGCGGTATTACGAATTCGGCGATAGGAATCCGCGGTACGCTTAAAGATCTCCTTGGATACCGTCATATCGCCACTAAAGTCAGTAGCGGCAACCCACAGGCGAAGAACGTCAGCTCCCAGCTCAGCAATAATTTCTTTTGGCGGAATTACGTTGCCTAGAGATTTAGACATTTTGTGGCCATTAGTATCAACCGTAAAACCGTGAGTTAATACCTGCTTATAAGGTGCAGCGCCATTAATAGCCATTGCCGTTTTCAAAGACGACTGAAACCAACCACGGTGCTGATCCGAGCCCTCTAGATATAAATCGGCCGGGTAGCGCAAATTATCTCGACGTTGCAGAACCGCGTGATGAGTCACACCAGAATCGAACCAAACATCTAAGGTATCAGTTACCTTTTTGTATTTATCAGCATCTTCGCCCAATAGCTCGGCCGCATCTAATTCGAACCACGCTTCCATGCCATCTTGCTCAACACGTTTGGCCACCTCTTCAATTAAACGTGGAGTATCTGGGTGTAACTCTTGAGAGTCTTTATCAACGAACAAAGCGATTGGCACACCCCAAGTGCGCTGACGGGAAATACACCAGTCAGGGCTGGAATCCAGCATGCTGTCGATACGAGCGCGCCCCCAACCTGGGATCCACTCAACATCTTCGACCGCTTTTTTAACATCATCGCGCAAGCCCTTTTGGCTCATGCTAATAAACCACTGCGGGGTCGCACGGAAGATCAATGGCGTTTTGGTGCGCCAGCAATGCGGGTAGCTATGCTCGATTTTTTCTTCGCACAGCAATACATCTTTTTCTTTCAACAGCTCAACGACTGCAGGGTCCACTTTATAAACATGTTGACCGGCAAAAACTTCGACGATATCGCGATAGATACCGCTATCATTCAAATAATTTAAAGTACCCAAGCCATAACGCTGTCCAACATTGAAGTCATCGACACCGTGATCGGGGGCGGTGTGTACACAACCTGTACCTGCATCAGTGGTTACATGATCACCTAGAATCACTGGAATTTCGCGATCGTAGAACGGGTGCGACAAAGCCAACTTCTCTAAGGCTTCGCCTTTACAACGAGCAATCACTTCAAAGCTTTCAATACCCGCGCGAGCCATAACAGACTCATGCAGAGCTTCGGCCATTAGCAAAACTTGCTCGCCCGCCTTAACGGCAACATAGTCCAGTTCGGCGTGCATAGAAACCGCCTGACTCGATGGCAAAGTCCATGGCGTTGTCGTCCAAATAACCACAAACACATTCTCGACACCTGCCAGCTCAGGCATGGCTTCAGCCAGTTTTGCGCTGTCTTTTACCGGATATTTAACATCAATCGAGAATGAGGTTTTGTTTTGGTATTCCACTTCCGCTTCGGCCAAAGCCGAGCCACCAACAACACTCCAATACACTGGCTTAAAACCACGATGCAAATGACCGTTTTCAGCGATTTTGCCAAGTGCGCGAATGATGTCAGCTTCAAACTGATAGTTCATGGTCAGGTAAGGGTTTTCCCATTCACCAAAAACACCTAAGCGAATAAACTCTTTCTTTTGACCCTCTACCTGGCGCGCCGCATAGTCGCGACACTTCTGGCGAAAGCTTTTGAAATCCAATTTAACGCCGGCCTTGCCGTTTTTCTTTTCTACCTGATTCTCGATAGGTAGACCATGGCAATCCCAACCTGGAACATAAGGCGCGTCGAAACCGCTCAGGGTTTTCGACTTGATAATAATATCTTTTAAAATTTTATTAAGTGAATGGCCAAGGTGAATATCACCGTTAGCGTATGGAGGGCCGTCGTGCAAAATGAATTGCTCTGCGCCTTGACGGGCATCGCGAATCTGCTGATACAGATTGTCATCTTGCCATTTTTTCAACATGCCCGGCTCGCGCTGAGCTAGGTTCGCCTTCATGGCAAAGCCAGTTTTTGGCAAATTTAATGTGGCTTTGTAATCACTCATTGTCGTCACTTAATAATACGGGCGCAGTAGTGCGCATTTTAACGGGCAGCAAACCAAGCTTGCGCTTCGTCCTTATCCCGGTAGATCTGTTGCTTAAGCTCGTCGAGAGAATCAAATTTCTGCTCGTCGCGCAGTTTATGTTTAAACTCCACTGCAATTTCTTGCTCGTAGATATCGCCCTCGAAGTCAAATAAATGCACTTCGAGAATTGGCGTGTTTTCTCCACCAATGGTTGGCCTAACGCCCACATTGGCAACGCCTTGCAATAGCTGTCCATCAGCTAGGCTTACTTCAACGGCAAACACCCCATTAAGCGGTGAGCGATAGCGATGAAGTTGCACATTGGCTGTTGGCATATCCCATTGGCGAGCCAACTGCTGGCCACGGATAACCTTGCCTTCAATTTTATAGGGGCGCCCCAATAAACGTTCGGCCAAGCGAAAATCGCTTGCTTCTAGCGCCGCTCGAATACGGGTACTGCTGATGCGTTCACCGTCTAGCATCAAGGTTTGGGTGTCCGTCACCTCAAAGCCATAGCGCTTACCAGCATCCAACAGGAACTGATAGTCCCCACTGCGATCACAACCAAAGCGGAAGTCATCACCTATAACCAGGTACTTCACCCCCAAACCATCAACCAGAATTTGCTTTACAAACTCTTCCGCTGATAAGGAGCTGAATCGACGGTTAAAGGTTACGCAAAACACGCGATCAACACCCGCCTCAAACAAGGCCTTAGCCTTGTCTCGCACCCGCATTAATCTTGCAGGGGCTTTTTCACCAGCAAAATATTCATGGGGCTGTGGCTCGAAAGTCATCACTACCGAGGCCAAACGCAGGCGCTGGGCCTGATCGCGCACCTGGCGAACGATGGTTTTATGGCCCAGATGCACCCCATCAAAGGAGCCGATCGTCACCACGCTGCCTCGGTGGCGAGGCTGCAAATTGGCGATACCGCGAATAAACTCTTGTGCGCCCTGCTGCATGGTCGACTGCTAAGCCCTTTTAAAACACAAAAGGCCGAGTATACCGAAAAGCCCTGTACTGGCCTACAGCAGATGGGGGAATTACCGGAATAAATTGCCCTTATTTAGGGCCTAGAGCATTTAGAGAGAAGGCTCTTACTGTAAACGGTGAGGAGGTAGCTCAACGGAGACATTGCGAGACCCCTGCATGATCACCCAGCCTTGATAGCGGTGATTGCCGGTAGAGGTAAATTCGAAGGCAAACTCCCGACGCAGGCCTATATTGCCATTGCCAGCACGCTGAAACTTAACGCCCTTAAGGGCAATGCTGTCGTCGAGCAGCTGCACATTTTCCATATTGCAACGCCTAGCGGCGGCCTGAAAAGCCAGCTCTTTCACCTTTACAGCCGTAAGCCAGTACCAGGCAAAGATCGCTACTGGTATTAAGGGCCACCATTGAGACAAGGTATACAACATTAGGCTTTTGCCTCCTTACTACACTGCAGGGCAGCTCTTAAGTGGGCCACCCCCAAGCGCTCGGCATGGCGTCGATTTCGCTCAGGGATTTTTTCAGGTGAACTCACACGCTCTAGCGCTTCGCTTAAGCTACTTTCACGCAGCAAGTGAAAAATCGGCCAAGGGCTGCGATTGGTATAATTTTCAGCCTCATCCGGTGAAACACCATCAAAACAATAATCTGGATGAAAACTCGCCAACTGAAATTCACCAAGAAAACCTTGCGCTTCTAACAGGGCCTGCAGCAAATCCAAGCGCTCAAGATAATCATCAAAATTTTCTAGCCCTTCGGGGACAACCAGCAGAGCAGTTTCAATGGCTGATTCCGCCTGCAGCTGATAGCAGCTGTCGACGAAGTCTTGCAACTGCTCATGGGGGTCAGAAGCCAACAGTTGATAATGCACACGATCAAGCACAGGGGCTGCATAGGGACAAAAATTCTCCCCCACTACAACGTTTTTCACCCAAGCTTGAACCTGAGCAATAATATCCTGTGCTTTTAATTCAGTACTCAATCTAAACCTCGCCCCTACCGGCTATTGCGACTTAGCTGTATTCGTAGAAGCCGCGGCCAGACTTCTTGCCCAACCAGCCTGCAGCAACATATTTGCGCAATAATGGCGCAGGGCGGTATTTATCTTCACCCAACTCTTTATGCAGAACTTCCATAATGGCCAAACAGGTATCCAAACCCACAAAATCAGCCAAGGTTAGTGGCCCCATCGGGTGATTCAGACCAAGACGAGCGCCGCGATCAATATCATCACGGCTGGCAACACCTTCCTCTAGGGCAAAGATTGCCTCATTTAGGAATGGCACCAATAAACGGTTTACCGCAAAGCCGGCTTTATCTTCACAGCTAACAACTTCTTTGCCCATTTGCTCAGCGAAAGATTTTACTGCTAGGTAGGTTTCTTCGCTGGTCGCCAAACCTTTAATTACCTCTACCAGCTTCATCACAGGCACGGGGTTAAAGAAGTGCAGACCGATAAATTTCTCAGGGCGAGAAATAGCACCAGCCATTAAAGTAATGCTGATGGAGCTGGTATTAGAAGCCAAAATAGCAGAGGGCTTACAAACCTTATCCAATTCGGCGAACAGCTTTAGCTTAAGATCAAGGTTTTCACTGGCCGCTTCGATAACTAAGTCACAGTCGGCCAAATCAGCAAGGCCATTCACAGGCTCAATACCAGTTAATACAGCCTGCGCTTCTGCTTCCACCAATTTGCCTCTGGCAACCTGGCCCATCAGACGCTTCTCAATGGCCGCCTTACCATTTTGTGCGGTGGCTAAATCAATATCAGCCAGCTTTACATCCAAACCTGTGGCTGCGGCAACCTGGGCAATGCCACCACCCATTTGACCTGAGCCCAATACGCCCACAACTTTAATCTGAGTCATCGTTACTCCAAACGCTATGCTATTGCTATTAGAAAACCGCGCTAGGATAGAGCCCCAGCAAAGGTTTGGAAAGGGGAACTTGTGTTAAATCTGGAAGGAATGGTTAAGAATTATTCGTCATCGCCGCCAAAAATGCTGTTTAAAGCATCTTTTTCGGCTGCCGAGACTTCAGCTTCAGCTTCAACTTTATGGATACCGTAGCAAACCTTATTGCGGCCGCTCTTCTTTGCTTTGTACAAAAAGTCATCAGCTTCTTGGATGAGCTCTTTTGCACTCACCTCACTGTGGCGAGGATATATGCCAATACCCAAGCTGGCCGTCATTTTAATCTCTAAGGTTTCGCCTTTTTGATTACAAATTTCAACATCCATGGCCTCGATATTTTTGCGTAGGCGTTCAGCCACCTGCACCGCCACCAATGCCTCGGTGGCCGGCAGAATAATGGCAAACTCTTCACCACCATACCGGCAGACGACATCCAGCTTACGAAAGCTGGCCAACATGCAATTCGCTAAGGCCTTCAAAGCCATATTGCCGGCTTCATGGCCGTAGCTATCGTTAATCTTTTTAAAGAAATCGATATCCACCATAATCAGTGAAGTGGAAGCTCCGCTTCGCCTGGTGCGCTCCATCTCCTGATCCAAAGCGCGACTGAAGTGGCGATAATTGGCAATTCCAGTTAGCGGGTCAGTCAGCAACTGCTCTTCAAGCTTGCGCACCTCAGCTGGCCAAGGGCAGCTTTCGCCGGCGGGGCACTCAATACCCTCATAGCTAGAAAACTGGTAATCGCTGTTGGAAATCTCTTCACTCATAGTCAATTAAGATAGTACATCTATAGCTCATTGGCACGAAATTAGCTGGCTTTCACAGTAAACCAAGGTTAGCTGTCATAGCGCTTCTGGCGGATGTGATGGGGCCGGATACCTGAAATTAGCAGGCTAAGGGCATAGCTAAGCAGGCCAGCTACCACCAAGGCCAACATAGTATAACTACGCTGCCACCAATCCCATTGATACCAGTCTTGCCAGAGACTGCTCAAATATAGCAAGACCAAGGCCATCACCACATTAGCCAATAGCATACGCAATGCCAAAGCCCACCAACCAGGTTCCGCTTGAAACACCTGCTGCCGGCGCAAACCGACAAATAGCAAACCAGCATTCAGGAAAGCCGAACAGGATGTAGCCAAGGCCAAACCCACATGCCCTAGGTTCATATAGGTATAGAGCGGCCAAACAAAGGCAATATTGAGTACCATATTGGCAACCATCGCGATAATGCCGTATTTGACGGGTGTTTTTGTGTCCTGCCTAGAGAAGTAACCAGGTGCCAAAATTTTAATCAGCATAAAGGCCACCAAACCAAAGGAGTATGCCCGCAAGCTCCAGGCCGCCATCTGAATATCTTCTACACCATATTTACCGTATTGAAACAGCGTGGTCAGAATGGGTTCCGCTAGCAGCATCAGGGCCAATGCAGCTGGCACCGCGATCAATAATACTAGGCGCAATGCCCAATCCATGGTGGCACTGAATTGTTGAGGCTTATCCGCTGAATGCTGGCGTGAAAGGCTCGGTAGAATCACCGTAGCCACTGCGATACCGAACACGCCTAGTGGCAGCTCGGCCAGGCGATCTGAAAAGTACAACCAAGTCACACTGCCCAATGGCAACAAAGAAGCTAAAACCGTATCTAACAACAAATTAATCTGGCTAACCGACACCCCAAAGATAGCCGGAGCCATTAATTTTAAGATACGCCGAACACCTGGATCCTTCCAATTCGCCTTCGGGTAAGGCAATAAACGTAATTGATATAAAAACGGCAGCTGAAACAACAGTTGCACTATACCTGCAGCCATGACCCCCCAAGCCAAAGCCATAACTGGCTTTTCAAAATAAGGGCTAGCCCAAATCGCGGCGCTAATTAGGCAGATATTGAGCAGTACCGGCGTAGCGGCGGGCACCGCAAAGCGATCATAGCTATTGAGAATAGCGCCGGCGAAACCAGTGAGGGAAATAAGCAATAAATACGGGAAGGTGATGCGAATCATATCGCTGGCTAATTCGTAGCGCTCACCGCCTTCCATATAAAAACCAGGCGCAAACAACATGGTCACAACAGGGGCTGCACTTACCACCAGCGCCGTCAGCAACAACAAGCTTGAGCCCAAGCAGCCCGCTACCGCATTGAGTAACTGCCTGACTGCAGCTTGGGAGCCTTTTTCACGATATTCCGATAACACCGGAACAAAAGCCTGCGCAAAGGCCCCTTCTGCAAATAGGCGTCGCATAAAATTGGGGATCTTAAAGGCGACGATAAAGGCATCGGCATTGGCATCCGCCCCAAGAAAGCGGGCTAGAACGACATCACGAATCAAACCAAGAATACGGGAGAGGAAGGTGAAAGCACTCACCACCAGGCTGGATTTTAATAAGCCAGGACTGGCCTTAGGCTGCTGCTCTGCCTCAGTCAATGGAATGCTTCCCCCAAGCACGGCCCGCGCTCTTTGTATCTAACGTGCCTTAAATGCAACGCTCTTTATAAAAGTAGGCCTAGTAAAAAGCGGCATTGTCGCACAGATTAGCGGCAAGCACACAGCCGGCCAAAAGGGTGATAAAATATTTTTATCACCCCTAACAAAGAGCCTGCATTGGACTTTGCCAAGCCAACTGGCGAAACTGCCCAGCTTAGCATTAATTTGAAGGAA
This sequence comes from Cellvibrionaceae bacterium, assembly GCA_025800365.1. GTDB lineage: Bacteria > Pseudomonadota > Gammaproteobacteria > Pseudomonadales > Cellvibrionaceae > Pseudoteredinibacter. The sequence continues at coordinate 48,116 of JAOXRT010000080.1, forward strand.
ATCAGCCATGAGCCTTTCATCTCAACTAGCCGCCGAACAACTTGCCAACATCAGCCCTGCCGAGCTGCGACAGGCGATCCGTGAAGGCCGCCACAAGGCGAACACCTCCGGCCTATGCACAGGCTTCGTGCAGTGTAATGTGGCCATATTACCGGCAGACTGGGCCAATGAATTCCTGCAATTCTGCCAACTTAATCCGAAACCATGCCCAGTGGTCGCGATGAGCAGCCAGCCCGGTCAAATCGATATGCCTGAGATAGCTGAGGGTTTTGATATACGCAGTGACGTACCAAGCTATCGCATTTTCAAAGATGGCCAATTCACTGAAGAAGTTCACGACATAAAAGAGTACTGGCAAGACGACTTAGTCACCTTCCTATTGGGCTGTTCATTTTCTTTCGAAGAAGCCCTACTGGCAGATGGCCTAGAAGTTCGCAATATCAGTGAAGCCCAAAATGTCCCCATGTATCGCACTAATATCGCCTGCAAACCCGCCGGCCGATTCAGTGGCGATATGGTTGTGAGTATGCGCCCCTTTAAAGCGGCCGATGCTATTCGTGCCATCCAAATTTGCAGCCGCTTCCCAAGCGTACACGGCGCCCCGGTGCATTTTGGTGATCCAAGCTTAATTGGCATCAAGGATATCAACACACCCGACTACGGTGATGCGGTAACTATCGCCGAAGATGAAGTACCCGTATTTTGGGCTTGCGGCGTGACCCCACAAGTTGCACTGGAACAAGCCAAGCCACCATTTTGCATCACCCACAGCCCCGGCTGCATGGTAGTGAGCGATTTACCTAATAGCCGCCTTGCCATTATGTAATCTCAAACAAGTATATAAGTGAAAACAACATAGCCGATACCGAATAGCCAAAAACAAATAGAGAGGAAGCAATGAGCTTATTATTGAACTGTGATTTAGGAGAAAGCTTCGGCAACTGGACCATGGGAATGGATGCCGCCGTTATGCCTCACATCGATCAAGCCAATATCGCCTGCGGCTTTCACGCAGGTGATCCTCTGATTATGCAGCACACTCTCGAGCTGGCAAAAACTCACGGAGTAAGTGTTGGTGCCCACCCAGCTTACCCAGATCTTGTCGGCTTTGGTCGTCGCAGCATGAATATCAGCATGAGCGAATTAAAAGCGATGATCAGTTACCAGCTAAGTGCCCTAGAGGGCATGGCTGCAAGCAAAGGTTTAACGGTGGAATACTTAAAACCCCATGGCGCCATGTACAACGATATGATGGCAAAGACAGAAAATCGCATTGCCATTATGGAAGCCATTGCCGAACACCACCGCCCAGTTAAATTAATGCTGCAAGCCACACCGCAGTGGCAAAGTCACCAAGACGAAGCGCAAAAGATAGGTATTGAGTGCTTGTTCGAGGCCTTTGCCGATCGCTGTTACGACGACGATGGAAAACTTCTGGCCCGCAGCAAAGCCGGCGCAGTACACGACAAAGAAAAAATGTTAGCGCAAGTTATTCAGCTGGCTAAGCAAGGCACCGTTACTACCGTAAGCGGCCATATTTTAGAACTGCAGGCCGATACTCTGTGCGTTCATGGCGACAATGCCGAAGGTGTTGCCGCCATCGCTTCTATTCGCGAGGCAATATCCTAATGACAGCGACACTTTATCCGCACATAGAAATTGCGGGCGCTGATGCACTGATTGTCTACTTAGGCGCAGATACTCAGCCAGAAATATCAGCTGAAGTGCAGCGTCTAGCTCAGGGGCTGCAAAGTTTTCAGGGGCAAGAAATTATCGATCTTGTTCCCTCTTACGCCTCACTGCTGATTAACTTTAACCCCTTACTGTGTGATCACTTATGGTTACGCAAAAAAATTCGCGAGACTTTAGATAGCTCAGCAAGCCAGCAAGAATGCGATAGCCGCCTAGTAGAATTACCCAGTTACTACAGCGAAGAATCAGGGCCCGATTTAAATTTACTGGCAAACAACGCTGGCTTAAGCCCTGAAGAAGTTATCGCTCTACACAGCGAAGCCGAGTATCGTGTTTACGCCATCGGTTTTGCACCAGGATTTGCCTACCTCGGTCAGGTCGATCAAAAAATTGCAGCGCCACGCTTGGCGACGCCACGTAAAAAAGTACCCAAAGGCGCAGTTGCCATCGCCGATCGTCAAACAGCGGTTTATCCAGCCGTATCTCCTGGCGGCTGGAATTTAATTGGTCTATGCCCCACCCCCATGTTCGACGCCAACAATGAACCCCATATGCCTGTCGCTGTAGGTGATCGTATTCGCTTTCGCCCAATCGGCCGGGAAGAATTTTTTGATTTGGGCGGAGAGCTGCCTGAATTTGAAGTGCAATCTTAAGGTGCCCATATGCAAGGATTAACAGTAATTGCCCCCGGCATTTTAAGCCTGCTGCAAGATGCTGGCCGCTTTGGCCAACAGCAAATCGGATTAACAACTGGCGGCCCCCTAGATAGCTTTGCCTTTACCGTCGCTAACCGACTATGCCACAACAGCGACAATGCTTGCGCGATTGAAGTCAGCATTGGCGGCCTAACACTGGAGTCATCTGTCGATAGTGTTATTGCCCTAACTGGCGCCAAGCTCGGTTTGAAAATTAACGGCCAAAACAAGGCCCAATGGCAAAGCCACACCATTACAGCAGGCGATAAAATTAACATTGGCTTTGCCAGCGAAAAAAACAGCGGCTGTCGAGCCTACCTAGCGGTCGCCGGCGGTTTTGAAATTGCAAAACAATTTGGTAGCCAAGCCACTGTGAGCCGGGAAGGTATCGGTGGCCTGCAGGGCGGGCCACTGCAAAAAGCGGATCTGCTGCCTTGCTCGAATCACCGCGATTTAAACCTACTAAGCCTCAGCGAAGAGCAGCAAGATAATTACCCTGACCTTGTAGAGCTGCGGGTGATCCTAGGCTATCAGCAAGATCATTTTAGCTCAGTAAAGCAAGCCATCTTTTTCAGCAGCGAATACACCGTCAGCGATCTATGTGATCGCATGGGTTACCGTTTAGAGGGCCCCAAAGTTAATGCCGATATCGAAGGTATTTTATCGGAGGGTATTTGCTTAGGAGCAATTCAAGTTCCTGCAGATGGTCAGCCTATTGTGTTAATGAACGACCGCCAAACTATTGGTGGATACCCCAAAATTGGCGCAGTCTTCGGCCCTGATCTTGCCAAGCTTGCACAACTCAGCGCAGGCGGCCGTATTAAATTTAGCGCGATGGATATCAACGACGCCCATCAAGAGCTGTTACTGGCCAAGCGTCAACTCGATCAGCTTGTTTTAGAAGCACTATAATTATGACATTAGATAATATTTCCCTTAGCGACAGCGAATTAGAACTCAGCAAAACTATTGAAGATTTGTTGGTTGCAAGAAATCTTCGTGGCATGGCTCAGGTTCAACCCCATTTAAAAGCCGGTTACTGTATGCGCGCCGCTAAAGCGATGCTGGCCGCTGTAGAACGCAACACCGTGGTATTTATTGGTACCGGCTTCCCAGTTGTCGACACCTTCGAAACCGACGGCCCTCCTGGCGCCATCTCTTTATATCGGGCGATCGAGGCCTGCGGTGGCACACCCTATATCTGCTGCGGCGCGCCTCTTTCCGGCGCCATTGTCGAGGACTATCGGGTCATCGAGCTGGCGGTAGGTGAGGATTGCGAACAGCAGCAACATCAAGAAGCACAAGCAATACTTGCGCAGTACGAGCCAGGCCTTGTCATTTCCATCGAGCGACCAGGTAAAGCAGCCGATGGTGGCTATTACAATATGCGTGGCGAATCCATCAGCCCCCGCAGTGCCTGCTTTGATGAAATCATGCAACTCTGTCAATGTACCACGCTGGCTATTGGTGATGGCGGCAATGAAATTGGCATGGGCAAGGTACAAGATGCCCTAAGCGAGCTTAATATTGTTCCTGCCGCTACGAGCTGCGACGAGCTGATTGTGGCGGACGTATCCAACTGGGGCGGTCATGCTCTAGTTGCATTGCTGGGATATCTACGCCAAGAAGACCTACTGGCCGGCTTTGATAACGTGGCAGTATTACAATATTTGAGCGAGCGCGGCAGCGTGGATGGTGTTACCCGTGAAAACACCCTTACAGAAGACAGCCTAGATTCAGCAGAAGGCGCTAAGCTGCTCTATGCTTTAAGAAAACACTGCGGCTTTGCTTAAATACAGAGTTTGGTATTGGGGCTTTATTTTAGAACCGGGCTTTATTATTTCCACTGTGATCTGGGAATAGTAAGGCTTAGGCCCCAAAGTCGAAAAAGCCGTGTAAAATCGTTGCCTTATCGACTAAATGAAGGACGCCATGAAAAACTTGATTTTTGGCCTGTGCAGCTTCTGCCTGAGCCTTAGTAGCTTCGCTGCCAGCCCGGTTTGGAAAATTAGCAAGGGCGACAATCACTTCTATCTTGGTGGCACCATCCACCTACTAGCTGAATCGGATTACCCCCTACCCAATGCCTTCGAGCAGGCTTATCGCGAAGCCAGCACATTGGTTTTTGAAACCGATATAGAACAGATGAAAGCTTCGGGCAATCAAACCCAGCTTTTGCGTAAACTGCTCTACCCTTCAGGCGAAAGCTTGCGTCAAAAGCTCAGCCCGGAAACTTATCAACGGCTGGATAACTTCTTTGCCGCCCGGGGCGTCCCCACTAATCAGATCACTCGCTTTCGTATAGGCATGACAGTAATGACACTCACTTTGATTGAGCTGCGTCGCAATGGACTTGCCGAAGAAGGGGTTGATATGTTCTTTATGGATAAGGCCAAGCAAGATCAAAAGAGGGTCGAATCCTTAGAGGAGCTTAATGCTCATATGGATTTTATTGCCAATATGGGCGAAGGCCAAGAAGATGAAATGATTCGTCAAACCCTAGATGATTTAGAAGAAATTCCGGCGATGATTCGCGACATGAAAGCCGCTTGGCGCTCAGGCGATAACGCCAAATTAGTCGAGATCGGCATTCGAGAGTGGAAAAGTGAATTCCCCAATGTCTTTAAGCGCCTGCTTACTGATCGCAATAACGACTGGATGACAGAGCTGGCTAATTACAATGACGACACCGATGTTGAATTTGTATTGGTGGGCGCTTTACATTTAGTAGGCGAAGATGGCTTATTGCAGCAACTTCAGGCGAGCGGACACCAGTTAGAACAACTGCCTTAACTCTCCCCTTTATTTATCTAACGCTAAAAACAGCCAACACGGCCCGAATACTCGGGTCGTGAGGTGGAAGTACCCTTCTGCTTATCCAATTGCCAAGCACTACCCATTCACAGCTCCTTGTAATACCTGCCTTAAAGACTTGATCAAACTCTAGGCCTTAGCTAAATTGAAGCTCGCGTTGGCAGTTCTAGAGACAGTCCAACTCAACAAGCCCACAGCCAGCAAAGGATAAGCCCGTGCATAAATCGATTATTTTAGGCAGCAGTCTATTTATGGCCCTAATGAGCAATCAAAGTTGGGCCGCTAAAAACTGTATTGAGGCAGACCTAGCCTTTAGCGGAAATATCTATACCGCCAATGACAAATTCCCCAAGGCAAAACACCTCGCGATCAAAGGCAATAAAATTAGCGCTGTGAGTTTAGAGCCTTTGGCGCTTTGCGACGGGGCGAGACACTTCAAGCTAAAATCGGGCGCCATCTACCCAGGCTTTAGCGATGCCCATGTTCACTTAAAAGGCATTGGCTACCGGGAAAAAAATCTAAACCTGCAAGGTATCAACAGCCTAGCAGACACCATGCAAGCCCTTGACGATTACGCCAAGGCTAATCCAAATAGCAGCTGGGTCGTCGGCAGAGGCTGGATTGAAAAGCTCTGGCCAGAAAAACGATTCCCAAGCATCGCCGATCTCGATGCCGTAGTAAGCGACCGTCCTGCCTATATAAAACGAGCCGACGGCCATTCAGCGGTGGCCAATAGCCTAGCCCTAAAAATGGCAGGCATCGATACCAACACCGTCGCACCTGAGGGCGGCGCTATCGAGAAGAATTCTAAAGGCGAACTCACAGGGCTCTTAGTAGATAACGCCATGGCTTTGGTAGAACAGCTGATTCCCCAAAACTCCAGAGCCGACGACAAAGATGCGCTCGCCAAAGGCTTAGCTAGAAATGTCGCTTTAGGCTGGACCCAAACTCAAAACGCCGGAGGCAGCTGGCAAGATTTAGATTTATTAAAAGAACTGCAAGCAGAGGGCAAATTAGCACATCGCGTTTATTATGCGCTTAGCCAAGATGCTGATGCCGATAAACTCTTACAAGATAAAGCACAATTGGATGAAAGCCACTGGATAAGTGCCAGAGGCATCAAGCTCTATTCTGATGGTGCCCTAGGCTCTCGTGGTGCCGCATTAATCGAACCCTATCATGATGCCAAAGGCAAAGGCTTGCTGCTAATCGACGAGCAAACCATTATGCCAATTTTGCAAAAAGCACTTCGCACCGGCATCCAAATACAAACCCATGCGATTGGTGATCTAGCGAATCGCTTAGTTCTCGATTGGTATGAAAAAGCCTTCCGCAGCGTTCCAAGAGATCAATGGGAAATTGCTAACCCACGCTGGCGTATAGAACACTCGCAGAATATTACTCCAGAAGATCAAGATCGATTTAAACAACTCGGCATTATCCCGTCTATGCAGCCCTCCCACGCTATTGGTGATTTGCATTTTGCACCGGATCGCTTGGGCAAAGAACGCTTACAAAACGCATACCCCTGGCAGAGCCTCTTAGACAAGGGCCTAATTATTGCCGGCGGTTCTGATGCGCCGGTAGAGATTGGAGACCCAAGAATTGAATTTTACGCTGCGAGTTTGCGCAAAGATACCCGCGGCTTTCAAAGCGAGGGCTGGCACCCAGAGCTGGCCGTTAGCCGCGAAAATGCCCTGAAGATGTTTACCTTGTGGCCTGCCTACGCGGCATTTGAAGAAAACTTGCGAGGCAGCATTGAAGTCGGCAAGCTCGCTGATTTAACGATATTCGCCGACGACATTATGACCGTCGAAGGTGAAAAAATTCTCGAAACCAAGGTGCTGTTTACTATTATTGATGGGCAAATTGCTTATCAGGAAAACCCTTAAGTCGCAAAGAAACTAATAATGGTTTTTAATCCGCCAAAGCCTGATTAATATCAGGCTTATTTTTATTGGCCATTATTATGTTTGGTTGAAGCAACATTTTTATAAGCTCTCTATCCCCTCCTGTTAAAACGGGCGAATAATAAAATCCTTGGCCAATATCGCAAGCCAAATCCAACAACTTCTCATGCGCCGCATTTGAATCAACCCCTTCTGCAACAATTTTAAGCTGCAAACTTGCGGCTAGCGCTATAGTATTTTTTACGATATTAAATTTATTTTCGTCGTCAACTATACCGCTAACAAAGCTCTGATCAATCTTAATACTATCGACCGGTAAACGACTGATGTAAGAGAGCGAGGAATAACCGGTACCATAGTCATCTATTGAAATCACATGGCCACGCTCACTCAGTATAGCTAGCTGCCTGATGACATATTCAATATCTGACGCGAATGCTGTTTCCGTCACTTCAATCTCGATATATCGGGTTTCTATACACCTTTGCCTTAAACGATAGCTAAGCTCCTCAGCAAAGCCTGATTGTGCAAGTTGCTTTGCCGAGACATTTACAGCAACAGGCAGCAAAGTTAAACCCGACTTACGCCAAGTGTCGAGCTGTATGCAGACCAAATCCAAAACCTGCCATCCCATTTCGACAATAATGCCAGTCTCCTCAGCCACCTCGATAAACCCACCCGGATAAATTAATCCACGCTCATCTGTGCGCCAGCGAATAAGCGCTTCGAAACCGCATACCCTACCTGCGGCAAGGTCAACTTTCGGCTGAAAGTGAACCTCAAGTTGTTGGCTATTTACAGCCATGCGAAGCTCATTTTCCAAGGATACTTTCCGCAGTGGTTTCTCGCTCATGTCCTCCATGAAGTGCGTTGCTTGATTACCACCGCGCTCCTTACTGCAGTACATCGCCAAATCAGCCATTCTCATGAGCGCACTACTGCTTGCGGCTTGATCAGGACAAATAACGTACCCTACACTCAATGATACATATAAAGGTTTGCCGTCAACTATCAACGGCTCAACAACTTGCTCAAAAATTTTTTCTTCTAAAGAATGAGCATTGTGAAATGGAGATATAGCACTAATCACAACAAACTCATCGCCACCTAGGCGAGCAATAAACTCCCCTTCCATCAAAGAATTTTTTAATCGAATAGAAAGTAACCTTAGACATTGATCTCCGAAGAAATGACCAAAGCTATCATTAATATTCTTAAATCGATCTACATCTAGAAAATGCAGTGATAATTTACCTCCGTGCTTTGCGATATGATCGATTCGAGCTTTGAGCTCTTGCAGCAGGTAGCGTCGATTGGGCAAACCTGTTAAATCATCACTAGTAGATAGTGCTTTTAGTTTGTTTTCATTACGTATGCTGTCACTAACATCAGTAACCAACAGCATAAACTTACTATCTTCACTATCTTTGATCGAAAAGCCACGTACATCTATGTACAGCGCTTTGTTTCCTTCAAGCATTTCTAGCTTCCCAGACCAATGCCCTACTTTACATAAAATCTCCCACCCTCGAAGCAGCAATTCACGTGATGCTACCGAATTTGCCATATCGTTAATCGTCGTCAAAACCCCATAGTCACTATTGCCAAATAGATAATTGAAAGCTCTATTTTTCGACATCAAGACACCCGTCGAGCTTACAATAGATACACCTTGGTCAATACTCTCAAACCCCTGTGAATAAATCGAAATTTCAGCTTCTTTCTGACGTTTAAGGCGTAATCTAGTAAGGTTTTGATAGGTAAACGCCAATACGATAGAGAAGCAAACTGTAAAATACACTACGTATGCCCACCAACTTCTCCACCAAGGGCTCGCGATGACTATTTGGATATCGTCTACCAAAGCAGTGCCATCAATAGCTTGTACTTCAAAGCGATAGTGTCCGCTATCCAACGCAGCATAAGAGACCACATCACTAAAGGTCTCTACCCACTTATCGTTTACTCCTATCAGACGATAGCGGGCAAAGAACTCTTTATTTTCTCTGCTTTTGAAATTGCTGAACTCTATATGTAACGACTGCTCATCCGCCGAGAGAGAGATAGAACCTGGATTGTAGCTGTAGGCTTGGCTCTCCTCATTGTGATTACCTACTCTAATACCCGTTACAAGCACTCGATTTTGGCGTGGCTTAGCAATTGACGGTAGACGCAGCTTATATATATCCGCCCCATCCAGAAATGTAAGTTGATTGGATCTAGACACAGAGATCAGGGCTGTGCCGCTTTTTCGTGGAAATCCCTGGCGCGCATCAAAGTACTTAACAGTGTTATATTTGTAATCCAGATATCCCAGCTTGCTGCCTTTCTGACTGATAAACCAAAGCCCCGTATCCGAGCTATAGACCTTGGCCACATCTCCCAAACGATTGTCTTCCTGAATAATTTCAGGAGGCATCAACCACCAATTGTCACCTTGCCACTGTAATTTGGACCTAGAAACACGATGCCCAATATTGTAGTAATAGCCACTCTCAATAAAACCATCATTACCAGTGTCTAAGTCATCGATATTCCTCCAGCCCATAGGTTTTATGAACGACTTTGCGGTCTTTTCGAAGTAACTAGGAATACCACCACTAATTAACCAAAAAGATCCATCCCTGCTCGGGTACAAGGTAACTGTAATCGGTTCAAAACCTTCTGGAACCCCAACTGGCTGAAGCTCTCCCTCTGGCTTAGATAAAAGATATACACCGTCCTCACCAACAATAAACAGCCCTTCTTTTTCAGAAAAGGTTGTAAATCCAAAGTAGCCGGAGTCTAATTTCTCTAATTTTCCATTATTTGGATCAAAGCTAAACAGACCATCTTCATTACATAGCCAAAACATCCCCCAAGCTACTGTCGTGTGCTTAGCGGAAACCGGCACTCTTATGGTTTTTTCTAAGTTTCCCTTGTGATTAAAAACCTTGTATTCGTTACCATCATAAATGAATGTGAAATCTCGACCACCCTCAAGAAAAACACCACTGTAACTAGAAGAAGTCTCCCTACTATCAGCTGATGTAATGGCGTTTTTTACAATTTTGAATTCATTCAAGTACGCTGAGCTAACAAAATCCAACCCTAGATTAAGATTAGCGATGATAAGATCGCCTCTATCAGCTATAAGCAAGTCAGTTTGCAGTGAGGACTTTGGCTTGCCTTCAGGATCTAGCACTTCATAGTATTGGTAATTCGAAAAATCGGCCTTTACCTTGAAGACTCCCCCGGCCTCTGTTCTCACCCAAATATCACCCAAAGAATCAAAAGCCATCCCTAAAGCCCTTTGGCCAACAAAACTAGCTGTAGCAAATTCTATGTTTGCTAATAAGCGCCCACTTTGACTGAATTTTAGGAATCGATTTTTCAAAAGCAGCAATACATTACCGTAAGCATCCTCTTTTATGAAACGCAGATTACCCGGGGCGTTAACTTGTTGAAGTAAATCGTCCGAAATCTTTAGCTTACCTTTTGATGCTTGAAAATCGCCTTCTCTACTAAGAAACCGCAAGCCGTGCTTCATAGTAGCCACCCAAACGCGTCCGAAGCGATCTTGCATCGCCATTCGAACACCAACGCTATATATTGAAGAATCTGACGGTAAATCTATTTTATAACTCGCAAAGCTATCTCTTTCTGCTAAGTACTTATTCAATCCAGACTCAGTACCAACCCAAAGCACGCCACTTTCATCAATGGCCATATCCACTACAAGTGTTCCTAACAAACCGGGCGAAGACGGATCTTCACCCTGCTCACGATAAAAGCTTAGTTGGTAATTTTGTAAGTTGAGCTTGGCCACGCCCCCACTCAAAAAGCCCAACCATAAGAAGTGACCATTAATAAGCAGGCGATTTACCTTTAATCCGGCTAAGGGTTCACCGGCTCTAGATAAGATTCTTTGGCTATTAGTGCCATCATATCTGACTAGACCTCCACTGGTACCAATCCACCAATACCCGTCATTGTCTTCGGCGACCGAATAAATTAAATCATCAATGAATGCGATATCTTTCTGGTAGCTGAAAAGCTCTTTAGAGGGCATAAACTGCCCGTAAGCTGTACTCGAAAGAAAAACTAAAAATGTGATAAATACTGTTCGCATCTCAGCCATGACCTAAAACAATACATATAGATAGGAGTGGCCAACAAGACAACCAGACTCTTTTTTAACCACCCCGCCAGTATGAATGATGCGCGCCACCAGACCATACAACTAAAGTTGGATTATCGAAGGCTATTGACCAAGCTCCCCCAGTTAACCTGTAAGCAGATTTACGGAAACCGTGATTTTGTAATACTTCAGACTTATAATTGCCTCCGAACTAAATACAGGAGACCCATATGCGCCATCTAAGCGTCATAATTTTTACCCTAGTATCGATAGCTGGCAGCCAGTTTGCTGCGGCTTGGGGCAAACAAGGGCATCGCATCAGCAGCCAGATTTCTGAGCACTACTTAAGTGAAGACGCCAAAGCGCTAGTGGAATCGGTTCTAGGAGTAGAGACTTTAGCCGAGGCATCCACCTGGCCTGACTATATGCGTTCCAACCCAAGCACTTTCTGGCAACGACAATCCATGTGGCTGCACTTTGTTACTCTGCCTGAGGATGAGCGCGAGCATAATAAAAACGGCGATGCTATTTCGGCTTTGAAGGACTTTAGCGAAATAATAAAAGACAAAAGCCGCTCGCTGGAAGAGCGCCAAAAAGCCTTACGTTTCGCAGTACATATCATTACCGACCTTCATCAACCTTTTCATGCTGGTAATGGTAAAGATCGTGGAGGCAACGATGTAAAGCTGAAGTTTTTCGGCGAAGATACCAATCTACACAGTATCTGGGATACCAAGTTGATCGACCATGAAAAACTTTCTTATACCGAATGGGCATCATGGCTACAGCCTAAAATCACCGCCCAGCAAGCAAAAGATTGGTGTGTAACTGACCCAATGGTATGGGCGCGAGAAAGCCGAGCTTTAAATGAAGGCTTGTATCCTGGCCGAAAGAGCGTGAAGTGGCAGTATATTTATAAGGCCCGCCCAATCTTGCGCAAGCGATTAATGCAAGGCGGAGTGCGTTTGGCCTGTTACTTGAATGAAATGGCAAAGAGCTAGCCTTGCCCCGAAAAGTAATCCAATAGCAAACAAACCAAGTTTAAAGATAGCGCCATATCTTTAAACTTGGCCCCTTTGCTAGTCTTTTATAAAGTTAAAGCCTAACTCTTGGTTTGATAGACCTTGCCCCTCTGGCACTGGCGCTTCATCAACTTTGAAAACCGCCACATAACGCCACTTTTCATCTCCCACTTCGATAGTGGCCGTTTTACCCAGTTCAACCATCAATTGTGGCTCACTAATCACCTGTTCCTCAAGTGTCAAATCCAGCAAGGTGGTTGCTAAGAAAACGGCATTATTTTTTTGCTTGATAAGCTTGAGTCGCAGTTCAAAGTCATTGCCAAACGCCATTTTTATTTCTTTATCGTAATGTACCCAAAGTTCTGTCTTAGTCGAGCTTGTGTCTATATGCTCTGCCCCTACACGCTTTGTTTCTACAAATAAATCTAGAACAGCCCCTTCAGATTTAGAATTTGAAGCAGCTACAATTGAGCTCCCTAATAAACTAGGAATCGTAAGTGCTAACAAGGCCAACATTAGCGTTGAGAACAAACCGTTTTTCAAATTTAGTAATTTAGCATTCATCGAACTCTCCATGATTTTCAGTCTCCAGATTATGCTGCCCATCGCCATCGAGCAGCTTTGATTAAAACCCTTTTCGCTAAGTGCCACCCGACCCAGCATGGCACGGTATGCCTCCGCTCCGCCTGTAGCAACTTGAGCATCGCACCTGGCTTCGATCAAGTTGCGCTGCATATTGATCAATGCCCTCACTAAAGGATTCCAAAAAAACAGTGATTCCAACAAAGCCAAGCACGCCACTTTCCAATGATCAAAGTGCCGACGATGGTTTAACTCATGTTCTAACATAAAGTTTAGTTCTTGCGTGTTTTGAGCATTCTTAGGCAATAGAATGGTCGGTCGGAAAAGCCCTATCAATACGGCAGACTCTAGCTTATCGCTAATTAAAATATTCCCTCCATGGCGGCTTTGAAGCTTAAGATCGGCGTCAGCTGATCCGATTAATGACCTACAAAGAGCCAAGTGTCGATTTGTTCTAAAAGCATGGATAACAGCACCTACAGCGCACAACAACATCAACGACCAAACTAACAGGCGATCAATATCGACACCTTGCGCATAGGCGGCTTGCTTAATTGCTGGTGCCGCAATAGTTTCCACCTGACTGTAGGAAATAAGCTCAATCGCTGGGTCGGAAAGTAAGCTCGAAAAATAAGGCCAAGGTAAAACCCAGAGCGCAATAGCCAGCGTACAAAGAGAACGTTGAAGCACCGGGTGAATTTTAGGTATACGTAGCATCAGCAAAGCCAAGATACTAAAAAGACTGCTGTACAAAAGATAATTAATCATCTTTTAAGGCCTTTTTACGCTCTTTTAGGATTTTTTCTAGATACTGAATATCATCCAGCGACAGATCCTCTTCTTCCAGCAGGTGCACAGCCAGACTTTGGCTTTTTCCCAAAAACACTTTATTAATAAACTGCTTTATCATGGGAAGGCGAACCTTGCCTCGCTCAACTGCCGCTGCATAATAGATAGTGCGCCCTTCTTGGGCCGCGCGCTTTAAGGCACCCTTCTTTTCTAATCGGTCGATGATCGTTTTGACCGCTGAGTAACTAATATCACGCTTGGTACAAATACTCTTGTGTACTTGCGGTGCACTTTGATGCTCAGCCCCCCAAAAGCAATGCATGACTTCCAATTCAAAATCGCTAAACTCCATTCGATCACCTTTTTATTCGTTCATCTTTCTATTCGACCACTTTCCGGTCTTATCGCCACATCAAAGACCCCAATCTCTACATTTGTAGATATAATATCTACAAATGTAGAGGTTGCAAACAATTTTATAAAATAGACTGTTCTTAGCTAGCAGCCAAGAAGCAATTAGAGTTATCGATGGCCTTCTCGAAATTGGCTAGGGGTACAGTGATTCACTCGTTTAAACGCCCTATTAAAGGCACTGGAATCTGAATAACCCAAGCTTTGGGCGATAAGAGATATGGAGGCTCGACTGTTAAGAAGGCTGTCACAGGCAAGCTTCATCAACTCGGCTTCTTTAAGCTTGCTAAAGCTGCTGCCCTGCTGAGCTAATAGGCGACAAAGATTGCGGCGACTATAGCCCAGCTCTTTCGCTAGCCTTTCCACACTCAGCGTTGCTATGTTTGTGCTAGCGGCAATATAAGCTTTAACCTTGGTGACAAGGTCATCACTGACAATTGCCTCTAGACTTTCAACCGCGCTGGTCTCTAAGATCCGTAATAGCTTTAGGTCTTGGCTTTTAACGGGATAGTTTAACAGCTGCTTATCAAAATATAGGCCACTGCAAGTAACACCAAAAGATACTACCTTTGCAAAGGAATAACTGAATTGATCAGTATCGGATTTTGCCTGATGTTCAAAACTAATATGGCTAGCCTGCCAATGCTCCTGCTCTAAAACTTGGCGAAACAACATAACGAATTGAGCCAAGGTCCCTTCCACATCCTGAGCGCATAACTCAGCAGGCAAGCCTGGATAGCTGTAACATAGACGATATTGATGCGCCTCTTCGTCTTCATACAAGCTGACCTCAGCCGAGGGCGAAACCAAGCTAATAAAACGAGATAACAGCTGAATCACCATGCCGATATTACTGGCACTTCTCAACATATAGATAAGAATCCCAATATCCCTTTCATCCATCAGCTCGGCCAACTCTACTGCTAAAAAACGACGCTGATAGTGATCAGACATGGCATTGAGAAATTGCAGATAGTCACGGGTAGAGAACGTTCGCTGCCCTGAGAGCAAGTCGGACAAACTATAATCCATCTCTTCCAAAATCGGCTTTGGATTCAAACCCAGTTGATAGCAGGCATCGATAAAACGATTTACATTGGGCTTTATGGCTTCGCTCATAGCGCCGTACCAGCGTTTATAGGAATTTAATCTGCGGGTTACCGCGTTTATACCCTAGCAATAAGAGCAGTAGTATAGCAAGCACGCCACTATAAGCCGGGTAGAAGTATTCACCGAGATATAGCCTAGGTGTTATTGCATGAAACAAGGCGAAGAATAAATGCAAACATATTAATGTCGTTGCGATAAACAAGGTCTTTTTAGCCCATACCTGCCCCGAAAAACCTGCTTTCCCCACGATGTATAGTAGGGTAGCGGAGACACAGAGAAGGCTTGGAATAATATAATGTCCTTGATAGAAGCTCACTAAAGCAGCAAAAATGTGCGCACCGGAGAGAATTAAACACAGAGCGTCAAGCGAAACAGCCCAATAGGAATTGAAAGATTTAGCTAGCATAAGATCACAAACTATTTAGAAGGTTAAAACTGCCTTTAAGCATTAAGCTGCGGTAATAATCAGGAGGAAAAGACAACTGCTGACTTAAGCGGCTAAGCGAATGCCATGCCGAATCTTCAATGCCAACTATGTTTCTAGCCATAAGATAGGCACTGTAGTGGCTGGGCATAATACCCAAACCATTATAAGCGCCAGAGAAATAGACCTTGCCAACTTGCGAATCTCCAACCGTTGATGCAATAGACTGTGTACTGATCGTATGAGCAGTAACACCATGCCATTCATTTGGCAGACCTATATCCCGTAATTGAGGATAACGCTGATAAAAGTACTTATGCACCAGCTCACGGGCATAAGATATATCCTGCCATTCAGTTGAATTGTCACTCGCATAACCCAGCACAATTCGCAAAAAGAAATGACCTGTTGTACTGAGCCCAAAGGTGATAGGTAAAGTATTGGGCTCGAAACGCAGATCCCATTTATCCAGTGCAAACTGTCTTATCTGCGCAGGGCTTAATTTATCACTGGCGCAGCTGTATTGATGTACCGGGAATACCTTAGATGCCACATAGCCCAGGCGCGGAGTATAGGCATTTGTAGCCAAAAGAACCTTATCGCTAGAAACATCGGCTATGGATGTTTGTACGTCCAAAGATGAACCCTTGTCATTGATTCCCAGCACTGGGGTGTTTCCATATATTTCTACACCGTGCTCCAAAGCAATACGTCGGTATTCACTTAACAACTTAGCAGGATTAAGCTTATAGAACCCCCTCCCCACTTTAGCCGTTGCGTAAAAATCACTGGCAATGGCAGCCTTGAGCTTATCGCCCGTTATCCATTGCTCAGTTGATTTTTGATTACTTTGTGCCGCTTTATATTCTGAATTATCTTCGTACAGATAAAGCGTATTGGCCGGCTGAAAATCACAGTCAACAGACTCATTTTGTAAAAAATTCTTAAAGTGCTGCAGGCCCTGTTCAGCAAAATCTTGATCATCGACACCCGTGAACTTTGCATAAACCGCTCCAGAGTTTCTTGTGCTAGCACCAGCCCCCAACTGATGGGATTCCAGTACCAGAACCCGCAAACTTGGCTGCATCTTTTTAAGATAAATAGCTGCACAAAGCCCAGTATAACCACCGCCCACAATACAAATATCGGCAGTTTGAGACTGCTGCAGAGAAGGTAAAGCTGGCAGCCCCCCACCAAGTTTCTGCCACAGGCTAGGGCCACCGCTGCGCCGCTTGGGGAGCTCTATACCAGCATCACTGGTAAGTAAACCCGCCAAACCGGGCGCTGCTGTTACAGCGGCGCTTCCAAGTAATAGATTCCGACGGCTTATTTTCATAGCATGATTCCAAATTCACTTTGGAACATGGTAAAAAATAAGCGCAACTAAGAATTGGCCTTTGGGGACAATCAGTGGACATCTGGGGCCAAGTGCCGCCTACATACCCCGAAGATTGAAATGGCAGCCCAACATAGCTCTAGGGCGAATACGGCGATATTTTGATCGAGCCAAAGCTGGGGCAGAAAAGCAATTGCGGCATATATATTCCAATACAGATACTGCAATACCGATATTTTCTGAGAGCTCATTAATAGATAGGCCATGCCGAAACACAGCACTGAGCTCCAACTTAAAGTCGATGCATTCAGTTCTTGCAGACGTAGAAGGTCGATCAACAGGTAAATTAGCAATAGGCTAAACAGGACGTAAAACATTTTTGCGCTAACAGGCAGCCGCTTTAAATCGACCTGTAGCAATAGCAAAGCACTGATTACAAACCAAAAGAAATTGTTAAAGACCGCCTGCCAGGATGATAGAGCTAAAGAACTAAAAACCAAACAAGCGGCCGCCAATGCATTGGCCCCAAAATACAAAGGCTTGCTGTGGGCTTTTGAAATAGAGAGATAAGCGTGGTTTGCCAAGTACAAAATGGTGCCGAACCATCCAATTAACGCAATCATTCTATGGCCCTACTGCAGCTCTATATGCATATTGCGCACAAACAACTCTTTACCTACGTGAGGGCCATTGAGCACCAGCACCTTACTCAAATCCATCATGTGGTGGTACAAACGGTCATTACTGGCCGGGCGCAACATATTTTCGCTCCAAGAAAGAACAATTACTTGAGTACCCAAAGGCAGAGTAAAGTACTCAACATTGCTGCCCGACTCCAAGCTCTGGCCTAGGATGGAAGGGTAGCCTTCTGAAGTTACCAGTTTGGCAATATCAATAGAAACTGGCGTTTCGAAAGGTTCATTTTGCAGGCTACTTAAACCGGCACTTTTTAAACGTGCTAGAGCTTTATTTACGCGATCTATAACAAGTCTGCCCTTGGCATTCTTTGCTGCTACCAAGTACATATTCGAGTTATCTGTAAGATCTTCAATTGGGCGTATCAACTGCTTACGCTCTTTATAGTCACTTTCTAAGAGCTGATTCATCACGCTTTGTGTCATGGGCAATAAATCTATTTCGCCGTTGAACAACGCCGTCAATGCCCTTTTTTCGCTGTTATATATTGTTGCTTTAGTAATTATTTTATCCAGCGAGGCACCATAGCTATAGCCGGCAACCCGCCCTATACGTTGACGCTTATCTAAAGCGTCTTTTGCCTGCTGCTGATTCAAATACTGACGGTTATAAAATACCTGGCTAGCTACTGTAAAAATGGGATCGGAATAGAGCACTTTTTCGGCGCGCTCGACGGTTTTAAAATAAGGATATGACAAAAGTTGCTGCCCTTCGCTTACCTCATAAAAAGCCAGTTCATAGGGCACATACTGCCATGTTGCCTGCACATCGCTATAGCGAAAAATCAGCTCTAATACTTGTGCGGCCTGGCCAATTTCTTCTCCTGGACTATTGATATAAGGCGCCCAGGTATTGGTCAAAACCGTTTGCTCGGTACGTAGTACTTTAGTGACTGCCTGCTTATCCACTGCGCTCTTAGCGTCATCTTTTGCAGCTAGTGTTGATGCTTGTGCCAATACAGGTGAAGACCCTAGAAGTAATACAGCAGTCACCACAACATAGCGCAGCGCTCTTCTCGACAAACACATCATTCGAAACTCCAAAAACCTAAAGCCTAAGGCAAATAAATAAAAACAAAAAGCAAAAAGTGATGCTAAAAAAGCCAGATAGAGACCTACTCTCGCGATTTAATAAACTGATAAACCAGCACTAATAACAAGGTAAGCGCAAAGCCCGTTCCAAACATCACATCGGTGTCAACATTAGCGATCACCTCTAGAAATAAGGAAGAGTTTTCATCGGTATAGCTGAGTGCCGGCCTAGACATCATTTCACGACTTAACTCCATCAAATAAAGAGAAAGCTCAAATACTGCAAAGAAACTCAATGCAACCAGCAAGAAATCAGTCAACCTAGAGGCACGTTCACGCTTGCGGCTCTCTACCTCCTCTATTCGACTGGAGCATATATCAATCATACGTTGGGAGTTATCCTGCAAAGCAGAATAGTCCCAGCAATCTAGAATCCCTTCTAATAATAAACGCTTGGGGCGAGTGAGAAACTTTAGGTGCTCATAATAATCGACCTGGTGCAGACGTGATATTAAGCGGCTATCGGACAGTTGCTCTTGCACATCTTCAATAGAATCATGGTTATACGCCGAGTCAATCGAGGCACTTAGGCGCTGATTACAGTACTCTTGCGCGGTATAGTAATACTGAGCAAGGATCATAGCGTCTAAGCGTGGATCTTCTTTTTGCCTGGCTGCGGGGCTTGGGTTATCTATCCCATTTTCGCCGCCATCTTCACTTTTATCTTCTGTCTCGATAGCGCTAGGATCTCGATAATCCACTAGCACATAATTTAGCCAGGTCAGCGAATGATCTTTTTTATTGGCAATAATGTCAGCAGCATCTTGCGGGCGATGGGTGTGGGAAAGCCAGTTATTCAATAGATCTTTTATGCTTTGTTCCTGCAGCTGTTCTTGCTCCAGCATAATGGTTCGAGAAATCCAAAAAACTTTTAGATCTTGCTGCCAATCAGGCAGCAGCGTGAAAAGATCTTCATCGTCCTGCGCGACAAAACGCTCTATCGCTAGCACAAGCTCTGGATACAGCTCATCCATAAGCTCTTTAGAAAGGCGCTGACAGTCTTTTTCTAATGCTTCATGGTCATTGTTATATGGCACATTGAGCTTTAGTTCAGCTACAGCGATGCTGTTGGCAAACACATGCACTTTTAAATCTGGGCTTAAATCCGGCCGCTGCCAGATACATAGACGGGATTCCCAGCTATCTACATTGGCACTTTCATATTCTTGTGCTTGCTTAGGTTTAGGTAAGCTCAAGTCTGGATGTTTGGCCAACTGGCTGCGCAAACTTTCATCAAATTCACTGGCCCGACGATTTATTCCGGGATTAACCGATAAAGGCACATGAATGGGTAATAAAGTGCGAATAGCAATGGTAGAGTTTGACATGAAAAATCTCAGAGTCCGTCTTTAAGGCTCCATTTATTATAGAGCAATGCCATTATGGAGCACTGACATTATAGAGTACTGATCATAGCTGACAATCTGAACATTGCCGTGTGGCATCCACGAAGTTGCACAACCGCTAAAAGAAAAAGGGCCGCGATGAATCGCAGCCCTTTCGATACAACGTAGTGATCGCAGTAACTACCTACGACACCATGACATGCGTTTTATGATGCTAAGCTCAAGTTCGCAAAGCGCTGCTGATGATAGTCGCCATCACCAAACGCCGCATTAATGCTAAGTAAACGGCGCACGTAGTGACCAACATCTAGCTCATCAGTCATTCCCATACCACCGTGCAACTGAACAGCTTCACCACCAATATGCTTGGCGGCCTTGCCCAGCATTGCCTTGAGCGCTGCGACGTTGATCTCTATGGAGTCGGCACTTTCATTTTGCTCGATCGAACAAACGGCGCGATACAGAATCGATTTAAATTGCTCGGCAGCCATAAAGGTATCAACCATACGATGCTGCAATGCCTGGAATGAACCAATAGCAACCCCAAACTGCTTACGCGTTTTACAGTATTCCAAGGTAGTCGCGTTTAGTTTTTCCATAATGCCTAGAGCTTCCGCCGCCAAGGCAACAATAAGCTGTTGGCGCATTTGTTGAAGCATCGCCAATCCTTCATCAGCGCGACAAATCGCTTGGGCTGGGACATTTTCCAGCTTCAGGTTGGCAACGACTTGTGCATCCATAGTGCGCAGCGCCGTCTTGCTCAGACCTTCTGCATCAGCATCGATTAAAAACAGTGCAATGCCCTGCTCATCATTTTGATCACCGCTAACACGGGCACTTACAATAATTTTATTGGCCGACATAGCGTTCAAAACAAGCGACTTTTCACCACTTAAGCGATAGGCATCGCCTTCTGCCTTAGCGGCGCACTTTACATCTTTTAGCTCGTAACGAGACTGTGGCTCGGCGTAAGCAACGGCACCCTGTAAAGAGCCATCAATTACGGAAGCGATCAAGGCATCACGCTCTTCACTCTGCGAACTAGTTTGTAATAGACCACCGAACATTAATACCGATGCTGCAAATGGCTCTGCAACCAAGCCCTTGCCCATTTCTTCCATCACCGCCATGGTATCGGTGGCTCCACCACCAAAGCCACCAAGATCTTCCGCGAATGGAATGGACAACCAGCCCAACTCAGCAAATTTCTGCCAGTTTTCAGCACTAAAGCCCGCTTCATTGGCTACCACTTTGTTACGCGCCTCAAAATCGTACTCATCTTGTACAAAGCGAGCGACGCTGTCTTTGAGCATTTGCTGCTCTTCAGAGAAATCAAAATTCATTGTTTTTATCCTTTTCAGTCGCTGGCTTAAAGGCCCAATACAAATTTAGCGGTGATGTTCTTCTGAACTTCATCAGAACCACCATAAATGGTGGCAGCACGGCTCATCATAAAGCCACGGCGCGCAACATCACCAAAGTCATGACCCACCTGCTCATTGCTAGCGCCATCTTGAACTACCGTACCGAAGTAACCGGCAAGGTCTAGCTTCAACTCCTGAATTGATTGCTGAATCTCGGTACCTTTTAGTTTCAATAAAGATGATTCTACGCCCGGACCATTGCCCTTGGACATTGAGGCTAATACTCGCAGCTCGGTAAACTCCAAAGCCATTAGGTCAATTTCAATGTCACTGATGCGCTGACGGAAGATAGGATCTTCAATCATGGCGCGGCCACCGTTAACCTCTGCCGCTGCCAGCTTTTTCACTTCAGCCAAATTTCGTTTAGAATCAGCCACACCAGCAATCGCGGTACGCTCGTGAGCTAACAAACTCTTAGCGTATGTCCATCCTTTGTTTTCTTCCCCGATCAAGTTTTCAACCGGTACGCGTACCTCTTCAAAAATGACCTCATTCAAGTGATGCTCACCATCAATCGTTACGATTGGACGCACAGTAATGCCTGGACTTGTCATATCGATAAGGATAAAACTGATGCCCTGCTGGGGCTTACCTTCGTTGCTAGTACGCACCAAGCAGAACATCCAGTTGGCATGCTGAGCCAAGGTTGTCCAAATCTTTGCACCGTTAATAACATAATGATCGCCATCGCGTTCGGCCTTGGTTTTCAGCGAAGCCAAGTCTGAACCTGCACCTGGCTCAGAATAACCCTGGCACCACCAATCGTCAGCATTCAGAATTCGCGGTAAGAAGCGTTCTTTCTGGGCATCATTACCAAAACTGTAAATTACCGGGCCTACCATTTTTAAACCAAACGGCGATACGTCAGGTGCACCTACGGCGGCGCGCTCATTTTCGAAAATATAGCTTTGGGTTGGGGTCCAGCCAGCACCACCGTATTCAACTGGCCACAATGGCGCAGCCCAGCCCTTCGAATTGAGCTTGCGCTCCCATGCAACCTGTACATCTTTATAGCTACCAGGCTGTTTCGCTTGGCTGGCCAATTCTTCGTTCCAAGCGTCCTTCAAAAAGGCGCGTACTTCATCGCGAAAAGCAAGCTCCGCTTCGCTAAAGTTGATATCCACCTTGCTGTCCTCATTGTTGTTCTATGACCGGTGCTTACTGGGCATTATCGCCTCAGCAATCCATTTATCTTTCACGTTCTAGTGTAGAGCGAATAAACACAAACATCTTTATGTTAAAGTGACAGCTTTCTTAGCAAAAAGTGACAGCTGGGCGATCTGGCAAGTCGAATGATTTATTATGCAAATTAAGAACCTCATTAGCTTTGTAAAGGTGGCCCAATTAGGCAGTTTTCACGCCGCCGCCAAGCAGCTGCATAGCTCACAGCCCGCCATATCTGCACGAATTAACTCGCTTGAGAACGAGCTAGGGGTGCAACTGTTTGAAAGAGATGCCAGCGGTACCCGCCTAACCAGCCGAGGCCAGCAGTTGCTGCCACTAGCCCAGAAGATGTGTGCTCTACAGCAAGATATGAAAGAGCAGCTGCGCGATATACTGCCAGAGCGGGGTATTGCTCGTATTGGGGTATCCGATACCTTAGCTCACCTATGGCTAACCAGCATGCTAAGTCGCTGGCAAGAGCGCTTACCCTTAATGGAATTTGAGATCTGTGTGGATGTCAGCAACAACCTGAACCAGCAGCTTTTAAAACACCAACTCGATCTTGCCTTTGTCGTTGGCCCACGGCAAAGCGATGAGCTACGCAGCGAGCCACTTATTGAATACCCACTATGTTGGGTAAGTAGCCCAAGCCTAGCAAGCAATTGGCATGGCCAAATAAGCCTAGCCGAGTTGAGCAAACACCCTCTCTTAAGCTTTCCTCGCAATAGCTTACCGGGTAGCCAATTGCAAAGAATGTTAGCCGAGGCCGAACTAGACGAGGTGCACCTACACAGCTGCAGCTCATTGGCAAATCTGCTGCCACTTGCAGAACAGGGCCTTGGCAGCGCCTTAATACCAGAAGCAGCCGCCAGCAAAGCCGTACAAAATGGCAAGCTAGAAAAACTGGACGTAAAACCGAGCCCAGCCCCCCTTCCCTTTATCAGTTGCTGGCGAGCCGACGACGACCGCCACCTAGCGCCATTGTTGGCGCAGATTGCTTTGGAAATTGTTGCTCAGGAGCAGTTTGAATAAGGCGCCAGATTAAATAAAGTACAGCTAAAAGCGAATACTGGCCTCATCAGTTAAGGCCTAGGCGACAGCTCACGATATTCGCCAAGGACCAACTTAGCGGCAAGACCAAATACAAAACAGGAAACCACATACTCACTACAATCGGCCCAGTTAAACGTATTTCGGGTTGAAACAAAATAAAAATGAGTACACCCCATAGGTACGGAAGAACCATAAGCCCCGCCACTAAGAAAAGTTGAGCGATAAGCGATAGCTCTATTTGCTTTTCAGCACGCTTGATCAGCACCCAGGCTAAACCAGCATAGGCCATCGACAAGGGGTTTAGCCACATTTGAATATTACTTTCGTGTAGCTCACGCGCAAAAGCAAACTGCCAAAAATCTTGCTCTAGAAATAACTGATGGGGCTTGCCTGCCATCCACTGCGGCCAAAATTCAACACTCAAGCGAGATGCATCATCCATATTACTGAGGTACATAATAGCAACAGCCAAGATTGTAAAAACAAAAAGCCCTTGAAGCATCATAATGGCCCTTAGCGTGTTTGATGTGCTAAGCAAAAACGGCCACACACTTCGCGCTGTTTGGCTTAGCAACCATATTTGAGCTGAGCTAGGATTGCCATCAAGCTTTTTAGTATTGTATTCCTCGTGTAGATCACCTATCAAAGCGTCAGCGATATGAAGAGGCAAACACATCCGCAACAGTCCAGAGCAGAACCTTAAAAGCCAACTAGACATAAACAATACTCCTAAGCTGCGCCAGATCCCACATGGTGGTTAATTGTTGACGGCTTCGCTGCAGAGCCTTTCTACCGACAGTCGTCACTTCAATCATTCGCTTAGCCTTACCACCACGTTTAGCAGTAGCGCCATCAAGATTGCTTATCACCAGCCCCCTCTTTTCCAAACGCTCAATCGTGGCATACAAGGCTCCCAAACTCACATCACGCGCTATGGCCTCATGCAATTGTTGACGGATACTAGCGCCATACGCCCCCTTTCCTAGCGACAATACCGCTAGCAATACATATTGTTCGAACTCGCCGAGTTGCAACTCATCTTTTGGCATAAAACTGATCTCAAGCTATTATTACTATAAAGTAGTATATATAAATAAATACGCAAGAAATTATTTGAATAAATCAAGTCATCAGACAACAGCCTGAACAGTGGATTTATAAAGTTAAATAGCTAAACGTAAAATACAGGAATAGAATATGCGATCAATTCATTGAGACAATAGCTATACAGGCTCAAGAAAACTTGCTCCACCAGCATCATCGCCTGAATCAAAAATAGCAATAGCACTTGAAGGCTTACTGAAATAAACGCTTTCCACTTATCGCCCATCGTGGGCAACCAATGTTCTAAAATTGGTGTTTTGGTCTCAAAGAAAATCACCACAGATATTCACTGGCAAAAATCGATAGCTTTTTTACAGCACAAATGAGGCATTAACGAATGAGCTCTAACATGTTTTTCATTACCAACCATTCAGCTGCAAAGTGCACTCATGTAATTCAAGCGCCTCGTCAAGCTCTTTCTGGTTTAACTCAAACACCTGTACAACCTTGAAGCCGTCTTCAAGGAACTCAGCTGGCTTTTCATCTTGAAAGCGAATATTCGCACCAAGCTTTGGTAATAGTTCTTTATTGTAAGCAAACAATTTGGCATCGCGTTTATCGATATAGGCTGGCATCATACCTATAATAGTGATGGCTTGCTTTACTCCAATTTTATTAAAGAACTCAACTTCTTCGGCATGCCATTGACGAATATAATCATCCCTCTCTTTATCTAGATCCCTATCCGTCAACCAGAACCAGAAACGCCGTAAAAGCGACGGCTCAGAGCCATAATCTGCGTATAAAGGCTGAGTTGATCCTCCATGCCACCCCAGAAAAGCACCTTTTTCCACTACAGTGCATGACTGGCTGTTGCTATGTAGTTAGCGCAAGAGGAAGCACAGAGCGTTTTTACTACCACTTTCAAATTCCGTTCAAAAACCAACTCACCAATTTTCATCCCACCTGTAACAGGGCCTCCACCACTAGTAACATAAAGCGTTTCAACTTCTTTTCCAGCCGTGTTCAGTACACGCTCTAATTTTAGAGCATTCTCCATTGTGGTATCACCAATAAACTGCATGCGATGCTTGCCTATTAGCTGTACAAAATACCCATCATCAGCACCCCACCAAAATGTGGAACAGGCCGAGATTAGAAGTGAAAATAAAACTATGAGATATCGCATTAATCGTCCTTGAAGTACAAAGGTCTTCCCTTAAAGCAACCGTCTAAGCAGTTAGATGTACCATTGAAAGCTATACTTGGCGTACTTTATTTTTCAGAACAACGTTCTAACAAAGCCCCATAACCCTCTTCACGCTGAAAGTCTGGCCTATTAACCTTCTCATTGACCAAAGCTCTAAACTTATCAAAATCTAATAAGTTTTCGCAGATATAGGCTTCGGTTAGCTTCTTGTCACACATATTATTGTGATAACAAAAGCCCCAGGCACTTAAGTGAGCTTGAATGGGGAAATAGATGGTTTGTAGTTTTACCCAATCTTCTACGCTTGCCTCATCGTTTTTTCTTAGCTCACTAAATACCTTCTGTATTTCATGGGCAGACTTGGAAATCGATTCATTTTGTCCGCTCAGCATCAACTGTAAAACGGCTTCTTTTTTAAGCTTCTCTTGGGCTCGGTCATGCAGAATGAATTCCCAGGCAGCGTATGCCACCCCCATGGTAACCGCTAAAGCTTGTATCCAATCAGTAATAGAAGGCTTCATTGTTATCCCTGTACAACACTTACATTATTATTTTCGACACTTCATATATAGATAAAAACAGAGAGCTTTTTATTTTGGCTTAATCAGCCAGAACTTTCCTTTATGAGCCATGCGGCCGGCAAATTCACCTGCCTGTTCTCCTTCGCCTGCAAAGATATCGGCGCGAATACCGCCGTTGATAGCACCGCCTTTATCTTGAGCAATAAAAACCTGCTCTATCTTGCTGTCGTTTAATGGATGAGGCACCGCTACATAGGCCATGGTTCCCAAGGGAATATATCGGGTATCCACGGCCAGCGAACGCATAGTGGTTAGAGGAACACCTAAGGCACCCAGAGGTGCTTCTTGATTGTAGGACTCTTCTCTAAAGAATACATAGCTTTGATTATTGCCGATCAAACGTTGATACTCGATGGGCGTGGCGGCATCAACCCAAGCTCGAATGGAGGGCAAGGAAATTTTTGCGGGGGGTATCTCACCGCATTCGCGTAATACCTTGCCTAAACTGATATAGTTTTCTTTATTTTTGCCCGCATAGAGTACTTTAACTTTACTACCATCAGGCAATTTGCCTACGCCACTGCCCTGAACATGCAGAACAAAATTATCAAAGGCATTATCGGACCAGAACAGCACCTCTGATTCTGCTAGCCCACCAGCTTCAATTTGTTTGCGAGATAAAGTTTTCGCTTTTTTGGAAAACTTATAAATAGGATGCTGGTACTTATCGGTTTTAGTTTTACTGACATTAACGTAAGACGCATAGTAAGACGTGAACTTTCCTTTATCGCTGCGCGCGGTTTTTGTATCCACCACTAGCTGATAAGGAACAAAGTTATTTTCGATATAGTCGTAAACATTGGCCGAATTCAAACCTTCCGCCTCTTGGCATACCTTCGCCCAGCCCTTTGGTAGTTTACTGGTTTTGCAGTTGTTCTCGATAACCTGCAATAAGGATTTTGGCTCTGGCTTATCCAGCCAGCCAGGCAGCTCATTAAATTGCTGCTTAACTTCATTTATCTGTAGATTGGCTGTTTTTTTTCGCTGCTCACGGGAGCCTTTTACCTTTGTTTCTACAAGCCGACCATCAGGACATTGGTAACTCTGGGTCTTGGCCTCCAAGTTGATGGCAAGGCTACTGCTAAGTACGGCAATCGATATTAATAATGGGCGCATTCTTGGTCCGTGTATGGTTTGAAACAGCTAGTGATTCTGACATAGATTGGAGCATTCAAACACAGCATTGTTCCTGAATAATGTTCCTACAAATTACTTTTAAACATGAGCCCATCTAGACTGCCGGAGGCGCCCTAATCAACAAAAGCTTTCAAAGCGCTACTTTGTTAGAGGGGCTTTACATAAACCGCCACAAAACCAGATCATTATTCACCCAAATCAGAATAATCCACCATATAAGCCCCATTTTCCGAATAATCCTCTGCAAAGCTTTGCTAAAATAGCGGCAATTGGAAGCACTGCTTCGCAGCAAGCCCTGCCCTGTCGCCAAAAGTGACCCCGCTCGGCCTACCCAGCCCACCCGGCCGGATTAGCGTTCACCCTACGCTTACCCTTAATCTGCACTACAATATGCGCAACAGCATTGGGCTTTAATACGCCCACTGACGACTACTGTTGGCGCTATAGCCGGGTTCCATCTGCTTATGTTTATCGAGGATATTATGACCACAGCCTATTTGAATGGAGAATTTCTGCCCCTGGAAGAGGCCCGTATATCACCTATGGATCGAGGCTTCTTATTTGGCGACGGCATTTATGAGGTGATTCCCTCTTATGATGGCAAATTAGTTGGCTTTGGCCCTCATATTGATCGTATGCACCAGGGTATGGGCTTTATCGATATCAAGCACGATCTTAACCATGAAAAGTGGCGCGAGATCTGTGAAGGCCTTATCGAAAAGAACGGATCGGGTAACCTAGGCATTTATCTACACGTTAGCCGTGGCGCCGATGTTAAGCGCTTCCACGCATACCCAGACGATGTAGCCCCTACTGTTTTTGGCTTTGCCTTTGAGATTGCAGCTCCGCCAGTTGCCGATCGTGAGCAAGCCAATGGCTATAAAGTGGCCACCACTGAAGACCTACGCTGGCAGCGCTGTCACATTAAATCTACCGCTTTGCTGGGCAATGTAATGCACTTCCAACATGGCTTTAGCAGCGGGCAAAATGAAACCTTGCTGTACAACGCCAAGGGTGAGCTAACTGAAGCCAGTGCCTGTAATGCCTACATTGTTAAAGACGGGGTTATTGCGACACCACCGCTGGATAATCAAATCTTACCTGGCATTACTCGCTTGATGCTTTTGGATATTCTACGTAAGCACAGCGATATCACCGTTGAAGAGCGCATTGTCACAATGGACGAAGTCGCCAATGCGGATGAAGTATGGATCAGCAGCTCCAGCAAAGAAGTTGCGGCTGTTGTTGAAGTGGACGGCAAGGCCGTTGGCGATGGTAAAGTCGGCCCGGTTTGGGAAGCTGCCCAAGCGCTGTATAGCGCCCACAAACACGACTACTAATGTAATTAGCGTTCAATGTGCTTTAGCGGCTAACCGTTAAAGCACTAATAGAACGAAATAGAAACACACAGAAAGAAATAAAGAATACTCGGATTTATTATGAGTCGCCCCTGTCACGCCCGTATCGACCTAGCAGCGCTGCGCCACAACTATCAGCTGGCCTGCGATCTTGCACCGGCTGCCCAAGCCGTCGCTGTCGTCAAAGCCAATGCCTATGGTCACGGTGCTGTAGCTGCAGCTAAGGCACTTGAGCCTTTGGCGCCTGTGCTTGGGGTGGCGTGTATAGAAGAGGCTTTAGAGCTTCGTGATGCAGGCATTAAAAAACCGATTCTTTTATTAGAGGGTATTTTTAGCGCCGATGAAGTTAGCATAGCCAGCGAGCAAAACTTCTACTTGATGGTCGAAAACCTTGAGCAGGTTCAAGCCATCATTCAAGCCAATGTTAGCCAACCACTGCATTGTTGGTTAAAAGTCGATACCGGCATGCATCGTTTGGGATTACTGCCGGAACAAGCCGACGGTGCCCTAAGCATTTTAAAAGCCAGCGATAATGTACACAGCGATATCATTATTGCCAGCCACTTTGCCAGCGCTGATGAATTGGATAACCCAAGCAATCAAGCTCAGCTCGATTGTTTTGATCATTTAATTGCTCAAAGTGAACAAGCCAAAGGGCTTGCCCAAAGCCTTGCGAATTCAGCTTGCGTACTCAGCCATCCTCAAGCACATCGCCAGTGGTTACGCCCTGGTTTTATGTTATACGGCGCTTCACCTTTTACGGTGCCTCATGAAAATGCCAATAAACTAAAACCCGTAATGAGCTTAGTGAGCGAAGTGATTTCGGTACGCCCCATTAAGGCAGGGGAACGCGTTGGTTACGGTGGCAAGTGGCAAGCAGAGCGCGATAGCCTAATTGCCACCATAGCCTGCGGTTACGGCGACGGATACCCACGTCACGCTCCCAGCGGTACGCCAGTATTGATTGACGGACAAGAAGCACCGCTGGTGGGCCGCGTCTCTATGGACATGATCACGGTGGATATCACCGAGCTTAAAGATATTGCCATTGGCAGCAAGGCCGAAATGTGGGGGCAAAATCTTTGCGTTAATCGTATTGCTGATGCCGCAGGCACTATTGGCTACGAGCTGTTAACACGCATGCCAGCTAGGCCTCTTCGGGTATATAGCGAATAGGCCTGCCGGCTTTTAGGCATTGCTTACCACAAGCAAGCGCTGGATTAAGGTTGCTGTGCTGTTGCCGCTAAGACGATCTCGCGAACACATACATTTTGAGGCATCTGATAAGCAAACAAAATACTGTTTGCGACATCTTCTGCGCTCAGTACATTACCCATTTCTGTTTTCCAAGCTTCATAGCCATCAATAATCTCTTGGGAACTGGTATGCGATAGCAGCTCAGTTTCAACGGCGCCCGGAGCAATAGTTATGACTCGCACATTGCTATCGGCTACTTCTTCTCGAATATTCTCAGTGAGCCCATGTACGGCAAACTTTGTACCGCAATAAGCCGCATGATTAGCAAAGGTTTTACGCCCTGCAATTGAGCTAATATTCACAATAGTACCGCGATTATTAGCCTTCATATCTGTAAGCACGGCCTGCATACCATTGAGTAAACCTAAAACATTCACCTCAAACATCTGCTGCCATTCACTGGCCTGCTGGTTCGCCACATCGCCAAGCAACATAACACCCGCATTATTAACAAGCAGATCTACCGGGCCAAATTTTTCCACAGCTTTGGCGATAGCCGCTTGCAGCCCCGATTGATCACTAACATCCACCTTGGCACATAGGCAGTTTTTTAAGCCTAGAGCCTCCAAACGCTCCACTCGGCGCGCCAGTAACAGCAGGGGGTGCCCCGCTGCGCTCATTTTTTTGGCCAAGGCCGCCCCAATTCCGGAGCTGGCACCTGTAATCACCACTAAGCCTTTTTGATCGGCTGCTGTTACACTATTACTTAGCTTATCTGTCATTATCTTGCCCTCTTGAAGTACTTGTTTGCCTTATTCAACATGGGACTAACTGTAAATAAGCCGGGCCTTGGGATATATAGAGCGCCTGGAACAGCATTGTTTCCAAGCAAGAAACAATGCGCTGGAAAGAAGAAATAAACAGACTAGCTAAGCCACCACTGGTTTAGAGCACAGCAGCGATGATTTCTAAAGATATAAGCCTAAGCGATATACGCACATTTGTAGTTTTGGCGGAGGCCGGTAGTTTTACTAAAGCGGCCGAACAGCTCGGCTGTGGCCGCCCTCAAATATCAAAACAGCTGGCACAATTAGAAGACAACCTGGGCTTGAGCTTAGTGATTCGTACCACTCGCAGGCAACAGCTTACCGAACAAGGGCAGTTGTTTTACCAACAATGCCAACAAGCTTTGCTGGATATAGAGCAGGTCATCGAAAAGCTACAGGATTCACGCGATAAGCTGCATGGCCATCTGCATATCAACTGCGTGGGCGGCCCAATAGGAGAAGACATTATCGCCCCGATGGTTAATCAATTCCTAGGGCAGCACCCAGAAATTAAAATCGAGCTGGATTTTAGCAGCCCCAGAGTTGACTTAATTCAGGAGCAATATGATTTTGTTTTTCGTATGGGCGAGCTGGAAGATTCTTCACTGATTGCTCGTAAGCTCTGCGATTTAAACATATCACTTTATTGCAGCCCCAGTTATGCCGAGCAGTATGGCCAGCCGCAAACGCCGGATGAACTTTCACAGCATCGCTGTATTACCGGCAGTGTTCAGCAATGGTCTTTCAAGAATCCAGATAACGGTAAGATCGAAGACTTTAGCATTGACGGACAGCTGCAATGCAAAAACGGACGAGTCATGTTAGCTTCAGCCATTGCTGGCAATGGTATTATTCGTGTACCGGAGCTGTATTGTCAAAAGGAAGTCAGAGAAGGCAAGCTTATACCTTTACTGCAAGACTGGCGTTTAGTGGCCACACCGTTTTACCTGATTTACTTAAAACAGAAAAATCCGGCAGCCCGAATTCAGGCTTTTAAAGATTTTGTTATTGAGAGTTTTGAGTCGCTTAGACTCTAGATCCTAACTATTATTCAGCGGTCATATTTACAAGGAAGATAAATGCCATTCACACCCGTTCACATGGGGCCAGGAATTGCTATCAAAGCTCTATTGCAAGGCAGCTTTAGTTTGATAGTGTTTGGCTGGACTCAAATTGTAATGGATATACAACCTTTGATTGTCATTCTAACGGGGGAAGGTCATTTACACGGATTCTCTCACAGCTATGTGGGCGCCAGCTTACTCGCAATATTTTCGGCACTCAGCGGTAAATATTTATCGGAAATTGGCCTGTACATCTTAGAACTCAACCCGAATTGGGAAGTCAAAATTGCCTGGTGGATAGCCTTTCTTTCGGCCTTTATCGGTGCTTTCAGTCATGTTGCTATCGATAGCATAATGCACTCCGATATGGAGCCTTTCTTTCCATTTAGCAAAGAGAACCCGTTACTGGGAGCTATTTCAGTAGAAATATTACATAAACTATGTCTATTCGGGGCACTAATAGGCGCCTTCCTGTACTATGGGCTAAACTGGCGTCTAGTACGCCTAGGCAAAGGGAAGTAAAGTGTAGATACTTCAGTGGAGCTTATTCAGTGTTTTTATATTGGCTGCCCTATGGGTATACCTGTTTATTTATTATTGCTTATACATTAACTATAGAAAAAAACGAAAGGGAATCACAGATAGTAAGTCCAGCACGCCTTTGGTGGGGCCAGTGCTTATACTTGTGGCCATGAAAATGGCACCAATAGAAGATATGCTTTCGGGCCCTCAAACAGCATTAATATTTTTAATCGATGCCGGAAGCTCTGGCTTGTTAATGCGTCTATGTATAAGCGCTTTTACTGGGCTATTTCGGCCTAAAAAACAATAACCCTGTTATTCAGAATAAAACATAAACTTTATTTTTAGCACTAATAAACCAATGCAAATGCCCCCCGAAGAATCACCTACTTTTGCAATAACCCGCTTGCTTTATTAGCAAACTTCTTATGTTTATCGCCTTCTGCCGTCGCGAGTGTTTCGTCATTAGGAACAGATATTCCTCTTTCCATTTCCGGCATAGCTCGTATGGCCTTCAGCCAGCGGTCAAGGTTTTCCAAACCCTCAATCGAAACCCCAGACCACTTATAGGTCTTTACCCAGCACCAGTTGGCGATATCAGCTAAGGAAAAATCCCCTGCCAACCACTCTTCTTGTGCCAGCCGGCCGTCCAGCACTTCAAACAAACGCCGGCACTCGTTTTGATACCGAGAAATGGCCTGTGGAATTTTTTCGGGGTAATAGCGATAAAACACATTGGCCTGCCCCATCATCGGCCCAACGCCCGACATCTGAAACATAAGCCATTGCATGACCTGCGAACGCTGCGGCTCTTGTTGCGGTAATAAACGCCCGGTTTTTTCAGCCAAATAAATCATGATGGCACCCGATTCAAAGATTGTATTACTTTGAATGCTGCCGTCATCTGATTGCTCATGATCGACGATTGCATGAATACGGCCATTGGGGTTAATCGCTAGAAAATCGTCGCTCTTTTGTTCGCCCTTAAGCAAATCTAAGGCCTTCACTCGATACTCTAGACCTAGATACTCAAGTGTACATGAGACCTTATGGCCATTGGGTGTCTTCGCGGTATACAAATCAATCATGGAGCCTTCCTGTCATTAAGCGATGAAAAGGAATATAAGCTCAGGGAAATTCTAAGAAATGACCGGTTTTAGCTAATCATTGACAATTTATTTGATCGCTTGTTTTTTATTCTTTAGTGCCTTGTTTACCAAAAGATTTATAACGTCCAGGACTCATGCCTGTCCATTGTTTAAACGCGCGATTAAACGCACTGGGTTCAGAAAACCCCAAGCTATAGGCTATTTCGCTCACATTAGAATAGGGTTTTTGCAGCTCATAGATGGCCATTTCACGCCTAATATTATCTTTGATGTCTTGAAATTTAACGCCTTCTTTCGCCAGTCGCCGACGTAATATATCGGGGGATAAATTAAGTGATTTAGAGACCTCATCAAAAGAAACCGCATTGGGGTTTGCTGAGAATTTAATATATCTGGATATCTTAGCAATAACAGAGACATCAATGGCCTTCAAAGTCATCAACTCAGGCAGCGCGGCTATAAAACGATCTATATCTTGGTTTTCACGAACAATTGGAAAATCTAAGTAACACGGGTCAAACACCATTGCTGTCACAGAGCTGGAAAAGCGCACTTGGGTATTGAACATATCTCCATAACCTTTGCCATCTTCAGGCTCTGCAAAGCTAAAGGTAATAGCTTCCAATTGCAGGTCTTTATCCACTAACCAGCACAGTAAACGATAAAGAAATAGAGTCGACCACGACACATAGGCAAAGGCGACATCTTTATTTTGATTGAATAGCCCCCCCGATAAATAAGCCTGTGCGCCTTCCCTTCGAATAGACATATTTATCTCTGGGTTAATCAGGCGCCAGTAGTGGATCAGGCGAGTTAAAGCTTGCCCTAATGTAGGGGCGCTGATTAGTGCATACAGGCACATTTGAATAGAACCTGGTGCCGACTTTCGTTCTAGAAACCCTAGGGTTTCATCTTCTAAATGACGCGATATGGCCAACACTAACTCACCGGATTTACGCACAGGAAACTGATCATCACTTTCAAGGATATTGCGCGCCAAACCAATATCATCTAGAACCCGGGAGCTATCTCCACCGGCAGCGGAAAGCCCCTGCAATAAAGACTTCGCACTGGCAATGGGCAAATATTCATAAATAGACACCTGATGCACCTAATCCATTTTGATCGCTTGTGGTGCAGATAATATGTCAAGTAACTGCAAATTCAAGTCAATGAAGCCACCCTCAATGTTTTATAGCCTATTTAGCCCTCACGCGAATAGCAAAAAAATCAGGTAAATAATCACCATGAATTCGCTCAAAACGCCTCTAGAAATGTTCTACCACTGGGAGAGTAAAACCCCAGAGCTGGTTTTTACGCGCCAGGCGCTAGGCAATGGACAATGGGAAGATCGCAACTGGCAAGTTTTTGCTGGACGAGTTCGCAAAATCGCACAATACATCCTCGATTTAAACCTTCCTAACGGCAGTACGATTGGCCTATGGGCAGCCAATAACCATGAATGGCTTGAAGTTGATCTAGCCATCATGATGTCGGGACACATCAGCGTTCCGATGTTTGCAGGGCAGGATGCTGAAACCGCTCAATATATAATTGAGCACAGCCAGATCTCCGTATTGTTTTGCGGGGCTTTTGAGCAAGCGGACGCCCTACCCAAGCTACTAACAGAAGCCACCTTCATTGTAGGAATGAGTGGCTTTCGCGGGCGTGCAGATACAACTGTGGCAGAGATTATTAACACAACGCCTGCTTTTACTGGAAGCCCCATACCCAACCCAAATCAGCTGTTCACTATCGTCTACTCTTCAGGCACAACAGGGCGCCCAAAAGGCGTCATGCACAGCCACGGCACCCCAGCCTTAGTAATGCCCAAAATTATGGAGTTGGCACAAGTCGATAATTTAGCCTACAACAGCGCGGATCGCTGCCGGCTGATCTCTTACCTCCCCCTAGCTCATATGGCTGAACGAGTTTTCTTGGCGATGTTAGGGCTTTATGCCAATGCGGAGATTTATTTCTCAAGCGGCCCGGATCAGTTTGCTGAAGAAATCCGTTCAGTGCAGCCAACGTTTTTCTTTTCAGTCCCAAGGCTTTGGGATCGTTTTAAAAACGCCGTCGAGCAACAATTCAACTCTCCTTATACAGAGCCACAACGAAATGCCATAAAAGAACAGCTTGGCTTAGCCGAGCTGAAATTTGCACTCAATGCCTCAGCACCCCTCACGGTGAGTACCGGCCAATGGTTTCGAGGGCTTGGCATTGATATCCGCGAAGGCTACGGCATGACTGAAACCTTCGCCACGGGCACAACCTTCAGCATTGAACAAAAGGTTATAGACGGTTCAGCAGGTTATCCGACGGAGCTTATTGAAGCAAAAATTTCGGCGGCGGGTGAAATACTGCTTAAAGCAAAAGGATTGATGCTTGGCTATTTTAAAAACCAAGAAGCCACTCAAAAGACTATGGAAGGCGACTGGTATCGAACCGGTGACACAGGCCGCATTGATGAACAAGGGCGCCTTTGGGTAAACGGTCGAGTAGGTTCTGTATTCAAAACCAGCAAAGGTAAATTTGTCCACCCGGAAGCCATCGAAGAGAGTTTTTTCCAACTGCCCGAAATAGAGCAGCTTATCGCTTTTGGGCATGGCCGCAAGCAACCCTGCCTTATTGCCTCCCTCAGCGAGTATGGTAAAAACCTAAACCACGAGCAGCTATGCGAGAGAATCAAGCAACAGCTGGAGCAATTTAATAACAGTTGCGCCAACCACATGAGGGTAGACACTATTTACCTCACTAAAACCGAATGGTCGAGTGCATCGGGTTTACTTACCCCCACTCAAAAACCAAAACGACAGCGCATTCTCGATCACTATCAAAAAGAAATACAAAACCAGAATAGTAACCAAGGCTTTGTAATTCTGAACCACTAATGCAGACTGAATAATAGAGGTAAGACACTTGAACGCACTGACAAGTGATAAAAAACTCATCGTATATATCGATATTAAGAGCCCCTATGCCTTTCTAGCCCTTAAAGACACTCTGGCATTAGAGCAAGATCTGAACCTTGAGTTCGACTGGCGCCCCCTAACTTTGGATATAGAAAGTTATCTAGGCTCTGCGAAAAAATCATCCGGCAAAGTAGTGGAATCAAACCGCTCTGAGCTCCAGTGGATAATGGTTAAATATGCCTATATGGACGCCAGACGATACGCGCAACGACAAGGCCATATACTAAAAGGCACTGAAAAAATTTGGGATTCCCGTTTAGCCAACATCGCCATTCAGTGGGTAAGCCTATATCACAGAGCCCATCTCGAAGATTTTTTGAATGAAGTATTCACCAAGTTTTGGCGACGAGAGCTTGATATCGAAGATCCTAAGGTTATCGAAAACTGCATTGAACTGATCGGATTGAACCCAGACGGGTTCAAACACTACAGTGAGAATGAAGGCCGCGAACAACATGATCAGTTACAACAGGAGTTGCACCCAGCAGGCCTTTTTGGAGTGCCCAGTTATGTTATTGACGGCATCACATTTTTTGGCCGTGAGCACTTGCCTGTGATTCGCTGGATGCTGCTCGGAAAGCAAGGCCCAGCACCGCAAATTTCCTATGCGCTTTGAAGAGAGTAATAAGCTATGCTAACTGTTTACATTGATTTTAAAATACCCGACGCTCTCTTTGCCTTGCCACTAACGATGGACATGTGCCATCGCTTAAACATCGATATCGATTGGCAGCCCATGTATTGCTCTGCCCAAGAAACCATTGCAGAGCAAGCAGAGGAAAGTAAAGGCGAAACCCATGCGAGAATAAAACAAGAACTGGCCGACAAAACCCATACATTTTATGCCGAACTCTATGGGATAGACCTTTCACCCCCAATTGAGGATAAAGACACAGAGCTAGCACTGGCGTGCCTACTGCAATTGAATGAAAAAAAGCAGGAGTTTGTAGAAGCCTGCATGGAGAGCTATTGGTCAAATGGCCTCAGTCTCAATAACGCTCAAAGCATAATAAACATACTGAGCTCATTGAATATCAAACAAAATATCGATTTGAGCGATGCAGCTATTAAGGCTCTGGCTGAGCACAATAATAATGCCATGGCCGACCATGGTTTTCTTCATTCCCCAAGCTATGTATTAGATGGCCAAGTTTTTATTGGGCGCCAGCACCAGCCCCTGATAGAATCCATGTTAAGCACTTCACCAGATTAGAGCTTACTTCAAGTAGGTGTACATAGAGTATAAGAATATGGTTTCAAGCAAACTTTCAAGCGCCGTTAAGTATATGAGCTACTTTATAGGACTGCTTCATATTGCTTTCTTTGCGTTGGAAATGTTTTTCTGGCAGCACCCAATCGGCCTAAAGATATTTAATATGACAGCGGAGCAAGCGGTAATCTCCTACCCCTTGGCGATGCAGCAGGCGGTCTATAATGGCTTTCTTGCTGCAGGCTTGTTTTGGGGCGGTTTCACTGGGCGGCGCGACATCCTCGTTTTCTTCTTCAGCTGCGTCATCATTGCCGGCAGCTTCGCCGCTTTAACCGTTAAACCCTCCATATTCTTTACTCAGGCATTACCAGCCATTATTTCTATATTCTTGTTATATCTCGCTCGTTTCGCACGACCTTAGATCTTCCGCACGCCCTGACCTTTCCCCCTTAATCGAAATCCAGCAGCTCGAATCCAAGCTTTTAAGAATTTAGTTATTGAGAGTTTTGAGGCGTTCAAGCTGTAGCAATCAATTTTTACTACATCAGCTAAGCTGTTCATGAAGTAAAAGAGGACCAAAATAACAAAGCCCAGACGCCAAACGGCGCCTGGGTTCTTAGCAAAAACTTATTTAAAAGTATGCTCAACTGTTAAACCAAAACTACGCGGTGGTGCGTATAGGTTTACGGTTCCAGCAAAGCCACTGATAGCCGAGTGCAAGCGATACTCTTCATCCGCTAGGTTTTTAACCCAGGCATTTACCCGCCAGTCCTGATCGCTGCTGTACCAAGTGGCATTAGCATTCATTAACTCGACGGCCTGCTCTTCGCGCAAAGGGCTATTGTCTGGGTCGAAATAGAACTTCGACTTATAATCATAGCTTAGGGCAAACTCTAGCTCTCCGCCATTCGTTAAACTATGCAGATAAGAGGCCTTGATGCTACGGCTGTGCTTTGGAGCCCTAGGTAGAACATTGCCGCTGTAATCGTCATCACCGCTGATGTAGGTTTCATACTCGGCATCTAAATAGGACCAGCTGCCTGAAAGCTGGAAGTTCTCGATTAAAGCTGCAACAAACTCAATGTCCAAACCTTGGCTAGTCGCCTCGGCATTGTCGCTCACTAAGCTGAAGCCTTTTAAGCTAAACACTTGCAGATCCGAGTAATCAATTTTATATACGGATGTATTTAAGCGTAATCGGTTATCAAACCATTCGGTTTTTGCGCCCAGCTCATAGCTGGTGGCCTGCTCAGGTTGCAACGGCGTTGTGGCAGCTTCTGCCGAATTAGCCTGTCCAATGAACGCGCCGCTTTTATAGCCTTTTGCTAGAGTAAAGTAGACAAAACCATCTTCGTTGATCTGGTAGTCCGCACTAAATGACGGAGTGAACTCGCTCCAACTATCTGAGGCTCGGGCGTTCTCATAGGGAGGGGCAAAAGACAAGGGAACACCACTATGGCCGGCACCTTCATAATCTAAGGCCGACTGGCGCACTTCTTTTTCGTCGTAGCTCCAACGAGCGCCTAGACTCAGCGATAGCTCATCATTAACACTGTAACTCAGCTGCCCAAATAAGGCATGGGATTCGCTTTTCACATCTTGAAAAAATTCGACATCACCACCCAACAAGCGAGCAGCACCTAAAGGCCCATTGGGGCCAAATGGACTCAATGGATCGTCATTGCCCACTTGGGATTGGAAACGCTCGCGGCGATCAATATTTTCACGCATGTAAAAATATCCCAGTAGCCACTGCAAATCATCGCTATCTTCAGAGCTCAAACGAAATTCTTGGGAGATCTGATCAGAATCTTCTTGCGCTATATCATGCACAATCAGTGGTAAAACTGCGGCCGGCAAGCCACTAACATCATCCAGCCATTTATAATCACTTTCGCGATAAGCACTAATAGATGTAAACGTCCCCAGATCCATATCCCAAGTGACTTTAGCTAGTAGACCTCCAACATCACGCTCTTGGTAGGTTTCAACGTCACCAACGCACTGACGGATATTACCATTAGTGGTGGCCGCTACTGCCTGACGATAAAAAGGTACGAGCGGGCGATTATCAAGATCAAGCTCACCAATAGAACGACAATTGCCATTATTCTCATCATTGGAATAATCAGCGCCCAATAGTATTTCCAAATTATCACTAGGCGTCAGTAACAGCTGAGCTCTAGTGCTTAAGTTATCCACGTCATGCGTGTCCTGCCCAGTGGAAATATTTTTAGCGTAGCCGTCGCTATCTTTTTTACTGAACGAAAACTTCCCGTTTACTGTATCGCTTAAAGCGCCATTCACCAGTCCGCTTACCACCCTTAGGCCATCGTTACCTGCGGTCAAACCGATTTTCGCTTTAAATTCTTCGCTAGGCTTAGTGGTTACAACGCTAATCGCACCACCCACAACATTTTTACCAAACAAAGTGCCCTGAGGGCCACGCAAGACCTCTACTCGCTCAATATCGTAAAGCTCAAAGCTGACGCCACCAGAGCGACCTATATAAACCTCATCAAGAAACATCGCTACCGGAGAATCGGAGCCAGCAGAATCCTGAGTAGAGCCAATACCCCGAATATACAACTGGGGTTCAGCGATATTGAATTGGGTCATGGTAAAGCCAGGAGTTTGGCGAGAAATATCATTTAAACCATTAACACCGCCCTCACCAATGCTTTCACCGGATATCGCCGTTACAGCCACAGGCACTTCTTGTAGACTCTCGGAGCGTTTCTGAGCAGAAACTATAACTTCCTCCAAGACATAGCCTTCAGCCTGAAGCGCTGTGCTTGCCATTAAAGTCGAACTGACCAGCACGGTATTTGCTAACGTGACTGCAGAATGAAGTAAATTTTTCTTATGCACTTTTACATCCTCACATACTATTTGCTAGAGATTAACGATAGAAATTAATTTTTTATTAGGACTAAGCGGTCCCTTTTGCTTGTTATTTATACAAACAATCAAAAAACACTCTCTAAAAATTAATTTTGGGCACAAGCAAGCCCTGCAGGCTCGCAATGCAAGCCTGCGGATAATCACATAGAGAAGTCTCACCAAATTAAAAATGGCGTAGAACTTGACCACATAAGCTAAATTAAGCGGTCAATTTTAATGCTCTGATTGGATTTTGATTTGTACGATGAAAACGGCAGTTTAGATTCTCTCCACCAAGGTTGTGGTACCGACACCCGCGCCACCACATATGGATACAACACCGAGCTTTTTATCACTACGCTCTAGACCGTCAAGCAATGTTGTCAAAAGATTGCCCCCAGTAGCCCCCAAAGGATGCCCCAAGGAAATAGCGCTGCCATCAATATTTAATCGCCCAGAGCTGATGCCAAAGGTTTCCTGGTATAGCATGACGCTAGCTGCAAATGACTCATTCACCTCCCACAGATCAATATCGGAAGGTTGTAAACCCGTGGCGTTGAACATTTTCTCGGTTGCACGTATATGCCCAGTTAACATTTTTACCGCGTTGTCGCTGGCATTACTAAAATGCCTGATGCGCGCCTTGGCTTTTAAGCCTAGCTCCTCACAGCGTTGCTTACTTGCGATCAACGCTAGGCTTGCCCCATCGACCAACGCCGGTGCATTAGCCGCGCTATGGCGCGCTTCCAATACTGTCCCGGGAAATTCTTTAGCGACCAGTTTTTGGCTAAACTCAACAGCGTCAGCAAACGCCGCTGGCAATTTTGCCAAACTATCCATACTGACATTGGGGCGTACAGCATTGTCTTGCTGCAAGATTGCTTGGCCATCGTTGTCTTTAATCGTCACCAAGGAGCGATCGAAGTGTCCTTGCTCGATTGCAGCCAAGGCGCGATGGTGCGAAACCATAGACAGCTGATCCAGCTGCTCACGCTCATAACCATGTTGCACAGCGATTAGATCAGCCGCCAAGCCCATGTGCATAAAACGTGTCTTGCTCATAACCTTAGGATCGGAAAACCAGGCGCCCTTGTCAGAAAACATAGGTACGCGGCTTAACTGCTCGACACCACCAGCAATGACTAGCGACTCCATACCCGACATCACTTTGGCCGCCGCTAAGTTAATGGCGTCTTGGCCAGAGCAACAAAAGCGATTCAATGTTACCCCTGAAACGGAGTCAGGCAAGCCAGCATAGAGGGCCGCGATCTTTGCTAAATTAGCCCCTTGCTCTTTGCTTTGTGTAGAACACCCCAAAAGCACGTCTTCAATTTCAACAGGGTTGATCGATTGACGTTCAACGAGCGCATTAAATAGTGGGTTCAACAATTCAACCGGGCTTAGATGCGCATAAGCGCCATCAGCTTTGGCAACGGCACGGGGCAGCCTTACCACATCAACAATATATGCTTCATTCATACTTAGGCGTCCTGCAGCTTTGGTGGTTTTGAAAGGCGTGGAATCAGTACAGGAGTATTCGCCTTATAAGATTCGTACATAGCATCGCCGGCGAACTTCCTGTCAGCGCTTTTTTCCAATAGCGGTACGCCACTGACGCG
Organism: Cellvibrionaceae bacterium; assembly: GCA_025800365.1. GTDB lineage: Bacteria > Pseudomonadota > Gammaproteobacteria > Pseudomonadales > Cellvibrionaceae > Pseudoteredinibacter. The sequence continues at coordinate 90,528 of JAOXRT010000080.1, forward strand.
GGTTAATAAAACGGTGACAAAGATTGGCGATAACAAGCTTATATATGCCCAACCATTTAGCGCTGGAAAGGCTACTATACTCACACCAAGCCACAATACGATTTCACCAAAATAATTTGGATGACGAGAATATGCCCACACACCATCATGAATAAAACGGTGCCCAGTGATCTCTCTTTGCGCCCTGAACACTCGTTTTTGATGATCGGCGATTACCTCTAAGCCAAAACCAAAAATCCAAAATAGCCCGCCTACTATCGCAAAATAACCAAGCTCTACTTTTTCATCCGATAACACCGCCGCAAAAGCAGCCGCCGCTGTTAAGCTCACCCATAAACCCTGCACTAACCACGCCGCGATAAACCGAATAGCATTGGGTTTAATTTTATCAAAGCGGTTATCCGAGCCGTCTTTAGAGATCCTGATAAACAAAAACGTGCCCAGTCTAGCGGCCCAGATAATCACCATACTGGCAAGAATAAAACTGCGCGCATCTAAGTTCTCACTAACGACAATCAGAAATACCATAATTGATAGATACGTGAGACTGCCGGTCAAATCGTAAAAATGTTCTGTTTGCTTGAGAAAAGCAGGTATAAATGCGAGGACTTGAATTGCAAAGGCTGCTGCCACACATACTGCGAATAAAGGCAAACCCTGCCAGTAAACTGTGTTTTGACTTCCCGCCCAAGCCAGCAGCGCACCTAAAGTGAGCGATATTGCAATCATTAGATATGATCGATACATGCAAGGCTCCTTGTTTTAATTGATAAGTTATTGATGGGCTGATTAACGGCCAAGCACAAAGCTCACACAACTTGTGGTGCTGCCACCTAAGTTGAATGTCATCATATTATTGGCATCTACAATCTGATAATCACCAGCCGTACCGGAAGATTGTTTATAGGCATCCAATAGCATTCTCACACCGGTAGCGCCTACAGGGTGCCCCAAACCGATCAAGCCACCGCTGGCATTGATGGGTAAGCTGCCAGTAACATTGGTTACGCCGTCTTCAATGGCTTGCCAGGCTTGTCCAGGAGGAAGCAAGCCTGAGTGATCGAGAATCATATACTCGGTTACGTTAAAGCAATCATGTACTTCTAGGCCATCAATGAGACCTATGCTGGGTAAGCCCGCCCTTTTAAGCGTTTGCTGAAAGAGACTGTTTACGTGAGGGAAGAGATAACCTTTTTGAGCATTGCTTTCGTCATTACTTGCCTGGCTATATTTGAGCTTTTCTTCTAACAACATTGGGGCATTAATATGACCCCAACCTTTTATCCTAGGGATAGACTCAAAATCTAAATTGTGACGGCTGGCGTATTCCTTAGCCTTTTTAGCGCTGGCTAAAAAGACTACTGCAGCACCATCAGTGACCTGCCCACAATCTTGTCGGCGGATATTGCCATAGACAACCGGGTTGAGCTCATCGCTCTCACTAAAAGCATCTTCAGCAAACTGCCACTGTCTCGATTGCGCATTCGGATTTAAGCGCGCGTTGCCGTAGTTTTTTTGAGAAATCGCCGCTAAATATTGTTTATCCAGCTGATAATATTGCTCATATTGAGCAAACATATCACTGAAGGCCGCAGGCCAAACAAAATCCGTATCTTGCCACTCTTTATCTACCCAGGCCGCAGCACGTAAGTTATTTGCAGCCTCTACACCTGAGACATTACGCATTAGCTCTACGCCAACAACACAGGCCGTGTCGTAAAAACCAGCCTCAATCTCTGCCATCGCAGCCAATAAAGCCATTGAACCTGAAGCACATGCAGCTTCATGACTCGAGGCAGGTAGATTTGCCATGCCAGAAGATACGTGACCGAAAAAACCACCCAAATGGCTTTGCCCGGTAAACAGCGGGGCGGCAAAGTTGCCTACATGCCCAACATCTATTTCAGCGGCATCCAGCTGAACTGACTCCAAACCTGCTAAAACAGTGCTTTCAAAAAGATCAAAAATTCGCTTACCTTGTCGCTGGCAATTAAGCGCAAAATCACTTTGATAACCACCTAAGACATAAACCCCGCTCACTTTTGGGCCTCACGAATTGTTGGTCCATCACCCCATGCGGCATGAGTGCCACTGCAAATACGGTGTGGCAAAATAATCCTACATACTGGGCCAGCCTCAATGTCTTTGGCATCCACCAAAATACACTCAGATCGATCTTCTTTCAGGTCGGTAATAAAACTAACCAAATAGCCATCATCTTCATCTTTGGCATTGATTCTCGGCACAAATGGCGCCTCGCTGCCAAAGCGTTGCTCACCAAATGGAAGACTCCAGGATTCACCGGTTTCTAAATCGTGCTTGACCAAACCGGAGAATAGAAACCAGCCGGGCTCGGTCCAGGTAGAATAGGCATAACGGCTTTTACGCCCGGCGTATTGCTGATTAAAAGTACCAAATTCTAAAAGACGCTCATCTAGGTGATACTCTCTCACCTCACCGGTCTTTAGGTTGAAATGCCAACGGTGCAGTTTAGGTTTAAAGGATTTTTCATCAATACCCGCTAAGGCTTTACCGACTTTTTCAGGTAGGCCAGCAATAGGCTCTGGATCTGGAGCTTCCTGAAAATAGCCATCCAGAATAAGCTCATCACCTTCTTCATAGGCATTCATCCAATGCAAAACATAGGTTGGCTCTGCCTCGAACCACATAATTTCATCTTCATTGCCATAGCGCGGAATAATTGCGAATCGAGTTGGTAATTCTTCATGAAACTTCATTCTGAATTTTCCTTCCTTCATCAACTCTTGGTCAAAGAAATACGGCAGATCAACCAAAATCGAATAGTTTTCTGAGAAGGCCATATCATGTGGCATGCGCGGCCCCGGCAGGGGCACCGGGGTGTAGTGAACAAGATTATTGTCTTTATCGACTACGCCATAGTGTTGATAAGGAGGGTGCATCGAGTAATTAAAAAATAACAACTCGCCGCTTCGCTCATCAACTTTTGGATGTGCTGAAATGCCATCAACAGGAGTCCAGCTTTCTGTGCCGTGTTGCTCCAGTGTATATGGATCAAGGCGATAACCGTCGCCACATTGCCAGAAAGTAGATAGGATCTTTCCAGCGTGTACGACTACGTCCGTAGAAGAGGCATCTTTCATATACTCCTGCACCCCCCAACCTGGACGCTTCGAGCGCTCTGGGCTATTACCCACACCAGCCCAAAGAGATTCACCAGCTTCCTGCTCAGCCATAAAACCTTTGGTACGAACAAATCGATTACGGTAGCTCGCCTTACCATCACGGAACGACATTATGTGAATCATAGAGTCGCCATCAAAAGGGTGATAGTTACCAATTGGCTCATTCACCTGATTCTCGGTATTTCGAACATAGACGCCGTCAATATCATCCGGGATGGTGCCAATCACCTCCATATCCTCAGCATTAAGCTCATCATAATTCGGGCGCCAGGCCCCATTTAAATAGGGATGGTGATTCGGTTTGAGGGTATGTTTTACGGTATTTTTCCAGGTGACAGACATAAATTTGCCTCGGCTAATGACGATTTATAGTGACTACTGTTATGAGACTTTAACAAAAAAAATGCCGATGTCAAAGGGGAAGCTGTCCACATACTCTGCTCTTTTAGCTTGCTCATTTATTTGAAGTTGGGTCTTTGTTAAGATTCAAACGATGAATATTAGCCACCTAATCTTAAACAGCTCTATCGCCCAAGGCCTTGATATTATTGGAGATCGCTGGTCTTTATTGATACTGAGAGAAGCCTTTTATGGCCATAATCGCTTTGAGGAATTGATCGAGCATACCGGCGCTAGCCGAGCCACTTTAACCCGACGATTAGCGGCTTTGATCGACAACGATATTTTGTTTAAACGGCCCCAAAACCCCGGCTCGAACCGTTACGAATATTGCTTCACTGAAAAAGGTCTTGCCTTATCAGGCCCCTCTTTACTCGCCCAGCAATGGGATTCTTTGCGCTCTAAAAACAGCAACAAGCCATCAATCCATCACAGCAGCTGCAATCACACACTACGCCCTAAAGCCGTGTGCCGCCAATGCAAACAAGAGCTACTGTATGACGATGTCTCGTGGAATGCAGGAAGATTACAGCTCGATCAACAGCTGGATGAAATTCGCTTAATCCATCAGCAAAGAAGAGTTCGGGAGTCGAAACAACAAAAGGCCGAGGCCGACGATCTAGTTTATTTAATTGGCGACAGGTGGACTTTGCTTATTTTGATTGTCAGCTTTTTTGGCACATGTCGTTATGATGATTACATCAAACAATTGAACATTGCCCCCGGAATTTTAGCCGGTCGCCTAAAAACCATCGTGAGCGGTGACATCCTGAGCCGTAAGCTCTATCAGGAAAACCCGGCCAGATACGAATACAAACTGAGCGAAAAAGGAAAGTCCATCTTCCCTTTTATCATGTCACTGCGCCAATGGGCACTGGAACAACTCGAAAACAAAGCGCCTTCGCCAGTTCTAATACATAAGCCTTGCGGACATGCACTGGAAGTTGATGTGGTTTGCGGCAGCTGCGATGAGCTACCGACTCCAGAAGAAATTTTGCTGAAAAACAGCCGCTAAAACCGCATCGAGCATTTTAGTTAGTTTACTTAAAAGTGGATTACCGAGCGGATGCTTTCGCCTTTATGAAGCAAATCAAAGGCCTCATTAATTTTATCGAGTTCCATCGTGTGAGTAATAAAATCATTCAGCTGAAACTCGCCATCCAGATACCTTTCAACATAGCCAGGTAGCTCTGAACGCCCTTTTACTCCACCAAAAGCAGAACCTCGCCATACACGCCCAGTCACCAACTGAAAAGGTCTCGTTGAAATTTCTTGGCCTGCTCCGGCCACCCCGATAATCACAGACTCTCCCCACCCTTTATGACAGCACTCTAAGGCCGAACGCATTACGTTTACATTGCCAATGCATTCGAAAGAATAGTCTACCCCTCCATCGGTTAGATCGATGATAACCTCTTGAATAGGTTTGTCGTAGTTTTGGGGGTTTATACATTCAGTGGCGCCTAACCTTTTGGCCAAATCAAACTTATTTTCATTAATATCAATGGCGATAATACGAGAAGCTTTTGCCATCGTGGCACCGATGATTGCAGATAGCCCAATGCCACCTAAGCCGAAGACAGCAACAGTATCCCCCTCTTCTACTTTCGCAGTATTGATTACTGCCCCCATGCCAGTTGTAACCCCACAGCCTAGAAGGCAAACTTCTTCCAGTGGAGCCTCTTTATTTACTTTGGCCAAGGCGATCTCTGGAAGGACTGTATACTCCGAAAATGTAGAACAACCCATATAGTGATATATAGGCTTACCATCTTTGTAGAAACGGGTGGTGCCATCTGGCATTAAGCCTTTGCCTTGAGTTTCTCGTATTTTTTGGCAGAGATTTGTTTTTCCTGAAGTACAAAACTTACACTGACCACACTCTGGCGTGTAAAGAGGAATTACGTGATCGCCAACCTTTACGCTACTGACGCCAGCACCAACTTGGGTAACAACCCCACCCCCCTCATGACCCAATATACAAGGAAACACTCCTTCCGGATCATCCCCAGAAAGGGTAAATGCATCGGTATGGCAAACCCCTGAAGCCTCTATCTTTACTAACACCTCACCTGCTTTAGGCAGCATAACGTCGACTTCTTCAATGGCTAGTGGCTGTCCTGGCCCCCAAGCTACGGCCGCTCGCGATTTAATAAAACCTTCAGACATGATCACCTCAATATATATCTAAAATAGGAATTTCTTAGCGATCAGAACAAGCCCAATCACGGTAACTAGGCAAAGTATATTGCTTACATATAGAATGATAATCGCATATTTTTGAAAAAGATTATTACCAGGTGGTAACAATGGCAAAATGGGACGGCATCAACGAATTTGTACAGGTGGCGGAGGATGGAAGCTTTACTAGCGCCGCCCAAAAATTAGGCATATCGACCGCCCAAGTCAGCCGGCTGGTAAGTGCTCTTGAACACCGCCTCAACGTAAAGCTAATGTATAGAACCACCAGAAAAGTCTCCCTCACCCACGAGGGAGAAGCGTTTTACGGGCACTGCCGAAATCTAATTGACGGACTTGAAGCAGCAGAACACAGCATAAGCCATCAACAGGATAGCCCTAGAGGCAAGATAAAACTCACAGCTCCTGTTAATTTCGCGGATCGAAGGCTAGCACCTGCGCTAAACGATTTTCTGCTGAAGCACCCAGATATAGAAATTGATGCCTATTTTACAAACCGACAAATAGACTTGGTAGATGAAGGCTACGATCTCGCAATTAGGCTGGGAAAGCTCGAAGATTCCTCGCTCATTGCCAAACGACTTAGTCACCGAAACAGCTATCTATGCGCAGCACCAGAATACTTATCAACCCACGGTACACCTGAAAAACTGAGCGACTTAAAATCTCACAACTGCCTAGCCGGCTCATTAAATCACTGGCGTTTTCTTGAAGACGGTAGCTACAAAAACATAAGGGTAAAAGGTAGAGCAAAATATAATAGCGGGGAAGCGCTATTGGATGCCGCCCTGAAAGGACTGGGCATTGTTCAACTGCCGGATTATTACGTGAACAATCACCTTAGACAGGGTCGATTACAGTCTTTCCTAAATAACTTTCAAGATCACAGTGAAGGGGTTTGGTGTGTTTACCCTTCCAGGAAATACTTATCACCACGTATTAGGGTTCTCATTGAATTTCTTAGTGAGAGATTGTCAGGTGACTTAGAAACAAAGGCTTGAGTCAGCTCGAAAACTGTTGCACGCGATTCTCTCAATACATTGACACAAAGGACATGGTAATCCAAACAACAGAAATCAAAAACCAACAAGTTATCCACTTTACGAATATAAATTGAAAATTGATGTGACTCTAGATGGCAACTAGAGTGAGGCACCATCTAGAATTTCTCGAGAATATAAGTGGGGATAATTTAATGAAATTTCTGCCGATATTCGGTTGGCGTTAAACCTACTTTTTTCTTGAATAATCTAGCGAAGTATTGTGGATATTCAAAGCCAATTGAATAGGCAATACTCGCTACTGAATCATCGGACGAGAGAAGTAAGTCTTTTGATAAATCGATAAGCTTGAGATGCACCCACTCCTTTGCCGTCTTTCCCGTCTCTGACTTCAACGCATCACTCAAATAGCGACTACTTACATGCAGCGCAGCAGAGATTTCTTCGACGCTTGGAATACTACTGCTTGCTGTATTCAAGCGTTCAAATACCGCTTCAAATTTTGACAACATTGAAGCATCGCTTTCCTTCCTTAATAAAAACTGGCGGTGATAGAATCTATCCGAGTACTTCAGGATAGTATCTATCTGGGAGAGAATTAACTCCTTAGTAAAAGCATCAAAATTGTTATGATACTCCAGCTCAATAGAGTCAAAGAGTGACTGCAACTGCTTCCGCTCCTTCGGTGACAAATGCAGAGCTTCGTGAATGCTATAATTGAAAAAACTGTATTTTTTAAGCTTTTCTTTAAGTGCGTGGCCGCGCACGAAGTCCTCATGAATAATGATGGATCTCGCGGTAGATTTTATTTTCACTCCAAAAGACCGCAGCTCTTGACCTGGCGCCGTAAATAGCATCGTACCGTTTGAGCAGTCATACTTTGTTCGACCATAGTGTATCTCACCAGAGACAATATTCTTCATTGAAATCGTATAGAAATCATTGGACAGAACAGTATCTGAATTACAGGACAAGTCCTCGTCAACGTCATCACTTGATATCTGCACTATATCAAACAGCGGTTGTTCTGGAGGCCTCAAACCCAAGGCCTCGTTATGCTCCGCTATACTGGAAAAATGAACTTTATTCATACCTAACACACCGAAAGCTACAGATAATCACTCACAGACAACCCTAAAATCTCCTGAGTTTTGTCCCAGAGTTTGTCAATATCTTGCTCTTCAAAATGAGTGCGGTCAATCTCTCTAGCAATAGGCGGGCCGACATTCTCATATTTTGAGCTTGGCGAATAAACCACATGGGGCACAGCATCGTCCGCCACCAGAGCTTCGATTGCTGGCAATGCCCCATCGTATAAACTCTGGCTAAATCCGGTAGCAGCCATTAGCGGGGCAATGATGTACTTAAATGCAAGGCGCAAGGGCAACTTAACATCTTCACTGTACATCAAACTGGTTCTGGCATTACCAGGGTGACATGAGAAAACCTTAGAGTTTATACCCCTAGCTTCAAATTCACGCTGTAATTTGACCGCATGTAATATTGAACACAACTTGGCCTTACAATATTCCTGCATCTGATTGTAAGATTCAGCATCCTGACACATCAGATTATCGATATCTAACTGATGTTTTAAGAATTTCTTATAACCAATACTCGAGAAATTCACAATTCGACTACCGTCTTTCAAAACAGGCAGCAACTGAGTAGTTAATGCAAAATGCCCAAGATAATTAACCGTTAAATTCTCATCATAGCCATCTTCTGTTAGCACATAAGAGTGGTTACCAGCTCCGGCGTTGTTAACTAAAAAATCGATTTTGTGATACTTGCTCTGTATACGATTACAGAATTCACGGACACTGGCCATACTGGTAATGCTAAGAATCTCCTGTTCCAAGTCTGCTCCAGGTAACTCTTTGCGCAGGGTATCGACAGCTTTTGTTAGCTTTTCGCTGTTTCTCGCCGCCATTATAACCTTACAGCCATGCTTGGCTAAATGGTAAGTAATACCATAGCCGGTTCCACTGTTTGCACCACTAACAATGGCGACTTTGCCGCTTAGATTAGGAATATTTTGATAATTATTCATCTTTAGCCCCAATTAAATGTTGCTATAGAAGTCAGCGATTTTATTCGCGGCAATAGTGACATATTCGTTGCGATCATAAAGATCGATATGACTTGCACCAGGAACCACAAAGTACTCTTTTTCGGAGCTAACTTTGTCATAGAACAACTTAGTGCATATAGCGGTCTCAGCCTTTTCACCAACCACACCCAAGAAAGGCTGAATCATTCTATCCGCATACTGTTCACCAATATTTAAAGTGACGGAATCATAAATATTAGCCAGGACCTTATTGGAAAATCTTGGATAAGTTGCACTACCAGCGCGATCAGTACCGTAGTAGTCATAACCTTCTAACTCTGCTGACGAAGAACCTTTATGCTGCTCAAGATAATCTGGATCATCATAGCCAAAAAGGTCGACAGTTAATGGCTGGTTACTTTCGTACATCGATTGCCTAGCATCATTGGCGCCATTTACCATTTGCACAAAGGCCTGCTGATCAGCAAAAAACATTGCATCTGTGGCCAACATAGCGCTAATAGAAGCGAAGGCTTTTAAACGTAAATCGGTAATCATTACCGCGCTCATTACATTACCGCCACCACAAATTCCGAGGCCGAATAGTCGCTCTTTATCTACAAACGATAAGGAGGACAAATAGGATACGGCATTTCTCAGATCTTCTTGCTTGCGAAAGTTGTTTTCATCATTCGAGAAACCTTCTTTGTAGCTTTGTGACTCACCTTTGCTGTTATAGTCAAAAGCAAAGAATACAAACCCCTGCTCGGTAAACTTTGGAGCGTATTGAGCAGCAGTTTGTTCTTTGATTTGATGGGCAGGGGGAGTAACCACGATAGTCTTATACTGCTTCGCTTCATCAAAATCTTCTGGCAAATAAAGGTTACCAACCAAGCTTAAAGCAACACTATCAAACTCAACTCTTTTCATTTTCATGTTTTTCACCTGTTCTAGATTCTATGCCCGGCAACCGTAAAAAAATGCCGGGGCCTTATGTACAGGTACATAGTAGATAGACTAGGCTCAAGAAGCAGTGCACAAAAATACGGAAATTGGATACAAAGCTGCATCCGCTGAAAATAAAACTCAATTTGCTCTGGGAGGGAGAGGAGAAGGATAAGAAGGAGGGAAAGAGTGAGCGCTAAACATTACCCCAAGAAGCCTATATAACTTAGCCATGACAAGAATACGCACCAAGAACGTGAGGCAATAATTGCCCCACAAACTCCATTACCCTAGCTATTTGAGACCTATCAGAACAGTCTAAGACCACAGCTCCTGATAAATCGATTTCATCTCTTGCTCTGATGGCACTCTTGGATTGTTACCTGGCGAGCCCGAAGCCAAGGCTTGCTCAGCCATGATATCCAGCTTATCCATAAACTCGTGTTTGTTGATACCAAATTCCGCAGGGCTGGGCACTAATAGCTCTTCGTTTAAATCTTCTAACCACAACAGTAGCGCATCACATGCAGCTTGTTCGTCAGTTTCTTCACTAACAATCGCCATTGCCTTGGCACAGTGGGCATAGCGCTCGACGGCGGCCGGAATAGAATATTTAGTTACGGCCGGCAGCAACATGGCATTGCTCATACCGTGAGGCACATGAAAGTGGGCACCTATTGGGCGGCTCATGCCATGCACCAAGGCCACCGAAGCATTGGAAAACGCAACACCCGCTAGATGCGAGCCTAGCATCAACTTTTCTCGTGCTTCTTCATCGTTGCCATCATGAAATGCGCTGCGCAAATTAGGCGCTATTAGCTTCATTGCAGCCAAAGCTTGTTGATCACTAAAATCGTTGGCGCGCTTTGAAACATAAGCCTCTATAGCGTGAGTTAAGGCATCAATACCGGTATCCGCCGTTACTCGCGCTGGTACGGTGAGACTAAGTTTGTAATCGACGATAGCCGCCTGCGGCAAAAACGCCAGGCCTTTGCATAACATTTTCTCATCACTCTCGGCATCGGTGATGATGGTAAATTGAGTAGCTTCAGAGCCCGTACCTGCCGTCGTTGGGATAGCCACAAGAGGCAAGCCAGGCTGATCACAAATAGCGGGCACTTTATAATCGCTCATTCGCCCGCCTTTTGCCGCGAGATAAGCGATAGCTTTAGCACTATCAATTGCACTGCCGCCACCTAGGGCAATAACACCATCGTAATTACCCTCTGCCATCGCCCTAATAGCTGGCTGCAAAGAGTCTTCTGTCGGCTCTGGCATCACATCGCTAAATACATCGTCATCCCTAAGCTGCAGCCCCGCAGTGGCACAGGCCTGCTGCACTTTTGCCTGCACGCCGATATCGCGCATTAATCCATCACAAATCATATAGGGACGCTGGCTACCTAAGCTGCGCAGCACTTCAGGAAGTTTATTTAGGCTATCACCACCGAGCTCTATCAAGCGCGGTAGTGATATACGGGCTATTGCTGTGTTCATTAATTTTTCTTGTTTTGATGTGTGAGTTGATCATCCTGACAAATGATGAAGAGGCATGCAAGTCGCGGCAGATATCCGTAAAATAGCCGCATGAATTCTCAAGCTACGATTAAAATTTACTACTGGCTAAGCCCGCTTTTTCTTATCGGCTTCGCGCTGTGGGGCTCAGATATTCGAATCAGCATCCCCGGTGCTAGCCCCGGCCTGCACTATTTGTACTTAGCGGCCTGCTTTGCAGTACCCAGCCTCTTACTTAAACGCCCCACCATGCGAGCCCTCTTTGCCTTGGGTGAAAGCGCCTTAAACATTTTTCTGCTGCTCTACGGTGTGTTAATGCGCTACTTGGAGTACATCGATATTGCCAGCCAAGGTGGACAAGCCATAACCGTAATGAGCCGCGGCGACATGCTGCACTTTATGATGGCGGCGGTTATTTTAGGCATGGGGTTTTATGGGAATCCGTTGGTTAAATCAAAGAGCTAGTTGGTAACTTGGCTTCGAACGCTGAAGGACTTTAGGGGCTCTGTAAAACGCGCTTTGAAGGGGAGATGCAACCACAAGACCGTTCGAAGCCCTCTTAAATCAAACTAAAAACCAAAGTCCCAACATCAACACTTGCAACCGGCCAAATATACTGTATATTTAACCAGTAATTGATACAGGAGATTTGCTCATGGCTGTAGTAGCTGTTTGGAAGTGTGACCGAGACGGAAAGATGTTTGAAAACAAAAAAGATGCGGAAGAACACGACAAAATGTTGGAACTGGCAGCGAATATTACCACGCTGCTGGAAAACCATATCGACGGCCTAGATGAAAATACCAGCGAAGCCATAGGCTTACTGCTTGCCGAACGCCGCGATGCCCTTGCTAAAGCCTGTAAGGGCAAGCCTGATGTATTGCTAGAAGAGCCGGCTCAGGAAGACAACGTAACACCTCTAACGGCGCAAGCTTAACGCTTGAATTAGCGCCCGGCTTTCTCCAGTGCCTTTAGGCTCCTCGGGCGCTATTCAAGTACTTGTTGCTGTTTTAGTACCCACCTCCCCCGGTGGGTACGTTTTTTGAGAATCTTTTTTATTAGAGACCGTTTTATTAAAGGTCGTCTTCTTTCCTCATTTCTGTTGATTCAAACTCTTCAGCTTGTGGAAGTTTTTCTTGTTCTTGTTTTGCTTCTAGAGCAGGAATCTTTTCACCCTGGTCTAAATTATTCTTCGTCTCAAGATTGCCTATGTTTTTAGGCGAGGCCTCAGTAAAAGACTCACTTAAATCTCCTTGCTCTTTGAGCTCTAGTAAATTCTTAGCAGGTAATGGCTCGGCACCTGGGTTCAAATTTTTATGAATTTTTGCCGCTTCACGTAAACCCGACAAATAAGCACCATGCACAGTCGATGGAAATTCACTGTGGCTGGCCTCACCTGCAAAATAAATTAAACCCTCATTTTCCGCCAATATCTGCCGATGCTCTGGGCGCCCACCTTGGCGAAGATAACTGTATGCACCTAAAGAGAAAGGATCATTTTGCCAGCGGCTGATATAGCTGTTAAGCGGATCAGGAATCTCATCGCCATACATACCTCGCAAAGCCAACATCGCCTCCTCAACAATTTCCGCATCACTGCCGGCTTCCAGTTGAGTGGCCGTACTTAAGGCCAAAAGATAAGGCTGCTGGCTGACTTGATGAACATTAAGCCAAAGGCTAAAGCGATCTTTTTCTGGGCTTACCCGAAGAAAAGCCTGGGCATCGTCCCAAAAAACTTCGGGAAACTTCAACCATACTTTATTGAGATGCCCCATTCCCAAAAGAGCAATGGCTTCACGCTTACGAGCGCTAAGCTCTGGGCTAAAACGAATCTTGCCGGCCTGCAAAATAGAAACAGGCACAGTGATCACAACGCGTTTCGCTCGCATGACCTGTGTTTGGCCCTGATAGCTATAACTAATCTCTACAGAATCTTCTAGCTGCTGTACGGCACTAACCTGGCGAGCCAATAGCACATCGACTTTTTGACTCAATGAGTCGAGAATCGTTTGAAAGCCTGCTAATGGAATAGGATCACCACCACGATAATCCTCGCCATCCATCTCTGCCTGAACAGATAACTCTGCTGCATCGGCAGCCCAATCTTGTTCATACATAAAATTAATAAACAGATTGTGTAAATCATCACTTACAAAACCCAGATCACCGGACTTTTGGGCATCGTCCATCAGCATCTGCATGCTGGCATTTGGCTCACGTTCTAAATATTGCTCGATATATTTAGCAACCACGGTATACCAACGATCCGAGAGATCCTCGGTATCTTCAATTTCCTCACCGTACTCGTCGTAGCTAAGGCTATCCCCCCAATCCGTAGGCGCACTTAAACGATGCCCCTGTTGTTTCGCTAAAGCAACTAAGGGGTTGTCGTCTTGGCCATGTAACCAATTGGCGCCCATCTCTATAGCTTGTTCACCGTCGAAAAGCGTATGAACACGCCCTCCGATACGTTCACGCGCCTCCAACACGGTAACCTTATAACCGAGAGACTGAAGCTCACTTGCCGCAGCCAAGCCGGCAGCACCCGCACCAACAACAATCACATCGGCATCATAATTCATGGGTTTTGCCTGCAGCTCGCTCTTTGTGTCTAACTTGGAATCGATTGACAATGATGCCCCCTGCGCAAAGGCCAAGCTCGAGCCCAGTGTAAATAGTGAAGAGAGAATAAGCGCAAAAGAAGAAAACTGGTGAGGCGCCAGACGAAAAGATAAAAGAGGCATCAGGCGAGCTAACTCCTTAGACGCCCAGCACGCAAAGCCCCGACAGCTCGTGGAAAACATCATTGCAGGAACCTCGCTTATAGTGATTATGGGGCAGGCCCGAGGGCCTAGTCACCCCGAAAATCAAAAGCCTGCAATACGTTCAAAAAACCAAAAACTCGCCAATACGCCCACCGCACAAGCGCTAAAATACTGCCCTTTCTGGTGCAAATTGGCCATATCAGTAAATACCTTACGCAACAGCGCAAAGACCAAAGCTGCAATACAGACAAAGAAGAGCTGCCCGAGTTCGACGCCGATATTAAAAAACAACAGCGCCACTGGCAACTCGGTTTGCGGCAAGCCTATATCCGCTAGCACTGCAGCAAAGCCAAAACCATGCAATAAACCGAAGCTACTGGCTACAAATACTGGCTGACGCCACGTTAAAGTGTCACGACGATTTAGCACTAATTCCCGAGCTAAAAAGATGATACTTAATGCGATAACCGCCTCAATAGCTGGCACCGGCAAGCTTACAATACCCAAAGCCGCAGCCGCCAAGGTGATTGAATGGGCGATGGTAAAGCCGGTCACTGTAATAAGTATACGACGCCAGCCACCCGCAATAAAAACAAGACAGGCTAGGAACAGTAAATGATCCAATCCAATTAGGATATGCTCAATACCCAGTACGGTGTAATCCTTAGCTAGCAGCCAACGTTCTTCTAAGGCCGGAACCTGCCAAGACATTTGCTTTGGCCCAAGCCGAGCATTATGCACTTGGCCATTACTGCGCTCTAAACGAATTAGGCTGGAAATCGATGGATTTGCTAAGGGGTAAACAATATTGAGCTCAGCCCCTTCAATGCCCTTACTACAGCTAAATGGCTTTCGCACAGCCGTCTGCGATTGCTGATACTGGCAAAAGCTTGGCAGCTCGATACGGGGGCGATTAAAGTTGGGTACCGATGCCGGTACTCTGGCACGAAGCTCAAATTGACCCGGCTCGCTCTCACGGATATCAATATAAAAAGGGCGGCTTTCGTGGGCCTGTACCTGCCAACTTAAAAGCGCGGCAAACACCAACAGGCCTGATAGCAAAAAAGCTCGAAGAGTCATCGCAGCAGGCATCTTAAGACTCCTGCAATAACTTAATCAGAGCTTCATCTCCCCGGGCAGGGTATTTCTCACTGAGTCTTTTTACTGCAGCCTTGCGCTGTAAACGCTGCTGCTGTCGCAGATAATCCTGCTCAACACGGCTATACACCCCGGCTAACTCAGGTTGATAGGCCGCTTTGCGCTGGGTAACCAATAAAAAATGCTGACCATGCTCCGAGCTAATAGGGCCAATCCATTGTTTACCGTCTAGCTCTTCTTGGGGCCATGCAAAAAGTTTTTCCGCAAAGGCTTCACCAAAGTGGGCAAGTACATAATCACGTGTGCGTTCAATATAATTACGGTGGTAAAGAAAACGCTCGCCGAATTTACCGGCATCGGCGAAAGCGACGGATTGTTGATTAAGAGTCTGCAATAAGCCCTGATCAACAGCCGCCCCAGCGGGAAAATAAATATGGGTAAAACTTATATAAGGCTGTACTTTATAATCAGCCTTATGCTCTTCCATAAAAGCTAATAGCTCAGCTTCGCTTGGACGTTCTTCTTCGGCGGCTTCTGATTGAATAATAAATTCCATTTTCTGCACTAAACGCCGTTTAATGATGTAATCATCCTCCATCAATTCCAGGCCATCAGCCTCACGGAATAGTAGCTCTTCTTCATAGTAATCCAATAGCAGTTGCCTACGCTCTTCTTGGCTCATCGCCTGCCATCGCTGTTTGGCCAGCTCTGGTGAAAACGCCTTACTGCGATATTGGATAAAAGTGAGGATACTGTTTTCATCCACCGCGATGGATTGATCTTCCACTTCGGGGTTAATACTGTAATACAGCACAAATAAAGCGAAGCCCGCCAACAAAAAGTACAACAGGGGCTCTTTAAATAAACGCATATTGAAATTCTTATAGTCTGCTTGATAGGTTGGAATAGGGGCAAAACACATGCCCCTGTATTGAATACTAAGGAGTGTACCAAATCGGAGAGCTATATGCCCTTTCTTGGATGCTGCTAGATTGCGTCTTAGGATGCGCTTTATTCATCGCGACCGCATCTAGCAAGGTATGCCTAGGTGTTGGAATCTCTAACACACGCACATAATAAAAAGCTCGCTGCTCGGGCTTGAAATCGGGATCTTTCCATAATACAACGAACTCATCGGCACCAATAGTATTTTGGTAGCTGGCCGTTTGAGTATCGACAGTATCTTGCACAGCTGTGGTTTTACCGTCTTTCAGCTCTCGTTCGGAAGAAACCGCGACATTATAAATTTTCTCCTGCGTCTGCCCGGCCTCATCAATATAGCCTTTCACCACTTGTAAGCGATCTAATTTAGCGCCTGCAGCATCACGAACCGCTTGAATCAATAAACCTGGAGCTTTACCTTTAGGCGCAGTGCTTAGATCGCTGCCCATCGGCACGCCTTTACGATAGCCAACAGTTGCGAGATTTCTAGTTTTGGTATCGCGCTGTTTAAAGTCCCAACCCGCGAATACCCTTAAAGCAATACGCGTACCTGTTGTTGCATAAACTTCTTTGCGCTTGAATGCAGCAAAGATTTCCTCACGAGTATTTTCCTTGGCCCACACCGCAGCTAATCCTGATGCTGAGAAATCCCAGCCACTGACATTGGTAGCGTTACTACTGCTTGGGATTTGATCATAGCTTTCGGGCTTGCCATAAATGCTCACCTTGCCAGCAAAATTATGCTCATCTGCAGCTCCCTGCCCAGTATGGGCATCACTGGAGCCGATTAAAGCAAATTTATAGGGATTCACCCCCAGAGATTGCTCAAAGCCCAAACCTCGCAGTAAGGCAGAGCGAATATAATCCGCTTCAGTAACAGGTGCCTTGCCGTCATCTTTAACACTGAGCAAATGACGATAGGTTTCGAAATCAGCAAATTCGTCTGAAGGCGATAGCAAAGGATGTGTTTCCGAGTCACCTTTAATCTGAGTCGCTTCGACTACCGGCTCCCAGCGCATACGGCTGCGAGCATAATCAGCAGTAATGGGTCGGCCATCACTATCGACCACATCAAACATCAAGCCACCACTGATGTTTGAGTTATGAGGAATGGAGATAAAATCTGTTTTATATTTCTCGCTGGTTTCGCCTAACCAGTTCCACAACCCTTCTGGGGTTTCATTATCTAAAGCACTGAATGGAATGTACTGGCTGGCCTTTTTTCCACTCGAAGATGACATCACCACACGATGTAAGTTTTTGCCGCCGGGTGTCGATGTCCACTCCCAACCCACTAGAGTGGTGAATTTTCCTGGCTGATTATATTGATCGGCCAAGGCTGTGGTTTCCTGCCAGATAGAACGCCTAATTCTCTCGCTATTAAATTCAGGAGTAGCGCGCTTAGCGTTTATATTGCCCAAAAACTCTGCGAAGACATCTGCACCACGACCTTCCTTCACCATTTTGATAAAGCGCTGGCCAGTCTTGGTACCTGCCAACTCTGGGTCTCCACGAAAGAGGCGGTAAGGAACTCCCATCATCTCAGCGTGATCAGCAATCAATAAAAAGTCGAGGGGACGATCAATTTGTACTCGAGCCCCTGTCGCGGCATTCACAATAGGCAAGCCCTTGGCATAACGATAGGCACCATGAGGATCAACACTGCGATTACCAAGAAAATAAGCGTCCGGGGAAAAGGAAGTGTGTAAATGGGTATCCCCCCACAATAACTGGGGCGTACTTTCTGCCATGGCCACAGCACAAGCGATCGAGCTAACGGAAGCGCCGATAAGTGTTGCCAGTAATTGTCTGTTTTGCTTTGTCATTATTTTTCTCACTTATGGGGTATACCAAACTGGTGAACTGTAAGCTCGCTCTTGAATACTCACTTTTGCCGCATCTATTTCTTCACCCAAGGCGACTTTATCAAAGGTAGTATGGCGCGGGGTCGCTATCTCTAACACCCGTACGTAATACACGGCACGTTGTTTGGGATTGAAATCAGGGTCTTTCCAATAAACTGCAAATTCTTTTTCGCCAACTGTGTTACGGTAACTAGCGTTTTCGGCATCCACCGTGCTAGCCAATGCTTTGGGGTCTTTTAGATTGCGGCCATCAGAGACGGCTATGTTGTAAATGTCTTCCTGACTATTACCCTCTGCGTCTAAATATGACTTCACCATTTGTACTCGATCTAAATTGGCGCTTTTAGGATCTTTTACGGCGCGAACAATAAAGCTTGGCGCTTTGCGTTTAGGTGCTGCACTTAAATCACCACCCATTGGCACCCCTTTGCGCTGACCGATCTTGGCAAAGGTTTTACTCTCGGCATCACGTTTTTTAAAATTCCAACCGGCAAATAGCTGCAGCTTTATTCTCGGCCCGGTGGTGGCATAAACCTCACGGCGCTGGAATGCGGCCATAATTGACTCGCGAGTGTTTTCTGGAGCCCACACGGCGGCCAATCCTTGTGCGGCCATATCCCAACCACTGGCGCCTTTTTTACCCACCCGCATAGCATTCTTGCCATTCGGTGTACCATCTAAGGCCATCTTGCCATGAAAATTATTCTCTTCGGCCGAGGCCAAACCAGTGTGCGCATCGGTGGAGCCAATAAGGCCAAACTTATAGGGGTTAACTCCGATCTCACTCTCTATCTTTAAACCGCGCTGCAGGGCTGAACGCATATAGGAGCCAGCATTTACTGGCGCTGTTTTATCTACATCAGGGCGGGTATCAATGAGGAAGCGATAGGTTTCAAAGTCAGCAAACTCATCATTGGGTGATAACAGCGGATGGGTTTCCGAGTCACCTTTAATCTGGGTCATTTCAATGACAGGCTCGAAGCGCATTCTTGTACGAGCATATTCAGCTGTAAGCGGACGACCATCAGAATCGACATTATTAAACATCTCACCCTTTGAGATATTTGGATTATGGGGAATAGAAATCATGTCGATGGATAGATCTTTTGAAGTATCGGCCATCCACTGCCAAAGATCTTCAGCTTTCCAACTATCAATCGAGCTATAGGGCAAAAACTGCTTGGCCTTATCAGCACCCGCAGAGGTTAATACGATGCGGTGCAAGTTGGCGCCTTTATTCATCGCCGACCACTCCCAGCCCACTAGCGTGGTGAACTTTCCAGGCTCATTATGACGCTCTGTCGCATCAACGATTTCACCCCACATGGTTTTGCGAACCTTATCTGCGCTCAGTGCAGTTATGCCCGCTGGGCGCTCACCGCTGTTGGCACCAGCAACCAGCTCAGAAAATACATCGCGGGCTCGCCCTTCTTTCATCCAGCCCATGTATTTTTGTGCAATAGGGATATCGGCAAGTACCTTTTCGCCACGACCAAGGCCACGCACTACGCCCATCATTTCGGCATGATCGGAGACCACTAAGAAGTCTAGGGGTGTTTCGATTTGTACTCGGCCACGATGGAAAGGGTGTACCACGGGATAGCCTTTGGCATAGCGATAGGCTGTATCAGGATCGGCGGTATGATTGCGGAACAAGTAAGCGTCGAAGGAATAGCTGCTGTGTAGGTGGGTATCTCCCCAATAAACCTGCTTTTCTTCTGCCACGGCCAGTTGGCTATTACCAAGTGCGATAGCTAAACTCATTGCGCTGAAGAGGCCGCTGAGCGCTTTGCTTGTTTTACGGTGCTTTTTAATCATTGTCTTCGCCTATTATTTTTCTGCTTTTCCCTTCACGAACAAGAGCTTACCCTTAAGTCACCCTTTACACCTGTCACATATGTTGCACCTAGCCGACTAGTTTCCTATTACTCCACAGCTACATTGCCATAATTGGCCATTTTTCATCGCAAACCGCCCTTTTCTCGCCCGCTACTGGCCAGATTAGTTCGTTTTAATACTCAACAAGCGAAACAGATAGCCACCCAGACAGGATCGGTTAAGGAGACAAGATGAATACTTCAAACCCTATTAAGAAAATCACCACTATTGTTGCCATTAGCGGCGCCTTGGCCAGTCCACTGACTCAGGCTGAGGTGAGTACTGAGGCCAAGCAAGGCATGAGTTTTGTTGGCGCCACGATTGCTGGAGCCGTCGCTGGCGGTCCGGTTGGCATGATGATTGGCGCTATTAGCGGCGCTTTCATTGGTGAAACCATAGAGAAAGCAGACACTGCACAGGAGACGGCCATGTCACTCAGTCAAGCGCAAGCCGAGCTTTATGATTTACGCCAACAGTTAGCTAGCAGCCAGTTACAGATGGAGCAACTTGAGCAGCTGGCTTGGCATAATCTTGAGTTCCAACTGCTGTTTCACACCGGTTCCGATGAGTTAAGTGATAACGGGCATCGTCGTTTGGCAAGGTTGGCGGAGTTTTTACAGATTAATCCGCAGTTGAAGGTGCGCTTAGATGGTTATGCCGATCCTCGTGGTACTGATGAATACAATAATGTTCTTTCAATGTATAGGGCGAAGAATGTGCGTCTGACTCTGGAGAAGATGGGCGTTGAAGCCTCCCGCATTGAGGAGTTTAGTCACGGCTCTAAATATGCTCAGGGGCAGGACCCTAAGCAGTATGCACAAGATCGCCGGGTAAGTATTGAGTTGTTTAAGTCTGATGATAAGGCCGAGATGACCGCTAGCCGTTAAGTTTTGATTTGCTCCATGGGGTTTGAGGCGCTGTTTTGGTTTTAAGCTGATACCCCTTCCTTTCTTTAGTTTTTTCCTTTGTACTCGCTGTACGCTTTTGCCGCGACTTAAAATCGCGGCATTTTTTGTTGTTCTCGTTTGTTGATTGCCTGAAATAGAAGTAACCCCGCTGTAGTTCGCAGGTATCGGGGCTGCCTGTCAGGAACCGTGGAGCAGCATGGACGCTGCGAAGTCGAGCGCCCGCGGACGGTTTAAGCGCGTTCCAGGCAGGCAGCCTCGATGCCTGTGAACGGCCCGAGCCACCTTATCAAAACCACTAAACATTACTTCCTCGTTATATTTCTCCCATTTGCGGTTTTTCTATAGCCTTATTAAGTAACGCGATTTGAGCTGGCCGCGTCTATGCATAAGCACTCCTCGCCCGGAACACGCTTAAACGTGGATTCGCACCATCCAGGTGCTCAGCCTTCGGCCAAGCCCAAAATCCCTCCAAGGGATTTGGTCAAGGGCGCTCGGGTCGTGACGTCCATGTCACTCTACGGTTCCTGGCAAGGAGTGCTTATGCATAGACGCTACTTTGGTGGGTTTATTGGCTCTACTAAAGCCCCTTAAATCTCGATTAAAAATTAAATAATCTTGGAGCCGTCGAGCTTTCACCAGATAGATATTTAGGGAAACTCTAGGTCAGAAGTATAGATAGCCCCACTGTAGTTCGCAGGTATAGGGATTGTCTGTCAGGAACCGTGGAGCGCCATGGACGGCGCGAAGTCGAGCGCCCTTGGATGGTTTAAGCGTGTTCCAGACAGGCAATCCCTATACCTGTGAACGGCCCGAACTCCTAATTTAAAAAACATTGAATACAACCTCCTTGCAATATCCCAATTGCTCATATAGCGTTAAGTCAGTAGTACTATAAAAAACAATAAACAGGGACTGCTTATGAGCGTTGTTATTGATTTATTCTTTTCGTTTAGAAGCCCGTACTCCTATCTAAGCACTCCAGGCGCGCTAAAAATTAAAGAACAGTATTTCGCTGAGATACAACTGCGCCCTGTATTGCCCCTTGCGGTTCGGCAACCTGATTTTTTTAGCCCCGAAAACTTAAAACGTGGTGCCTATATATTGAGAGACTGGCCCCGCCGCGCCGAGATGATGGGCATGCCACATGCTTGGCCTAGGCCAGACCCGATTGTTACTGACATGGAAACCTTTCAGGCCACCGAAGAACAACCTTATATCTATCGACTAACTCACCTGGGTATTGAAGCAAACCGTCAGGGACGTGGTATCGAATATGCGGCTGAAGTTTCTCGCCTTATTTTTGGTGGCACAGAAGATTGGGATCAAGGGGATCATCTAGCCCGAGCAGCCGAGCGCGCAGGCTTAGATCTGGCAGCTATGGACAGCGCAATCTCAGCAAACCCCAAAAGCTATGCCAATGAAGTAGAAATGAATCAAACCAACTTAGAGATCTGTGGTCACTGGGGAGTGCCAACCTTCGGCTTGAATGGCGAGCCGTATTTCGGCCATGACAGGGTAGATTCTGTTTGCTTTGAACTGGATAAACTAGGGCTGCGTCGCTAATAGAGTATTTATATTTGGCTGTTATAGTTTTGTGAGGCTTCTTGCCCGGCTAAGAGTAACAATCTTAAGCATTCGCTATCACCGTGTTTTACTCGAGAACGCCATTATGAATATAGCCTCCACATACCCTTTTGCTCGTAAACTACTCTTCGCTTTTACACTAGCTTCCGTATTCGCGGCAAGTGCTAACGCCGAGGCGTCGACAAAAACTCTGCAATCTCAAGCTCAGCCTCCTATGTTATTAGAGCTCTACACCTCACAGGGTTGCAGTAGCTGCCCACCGGCTGAACGATGGTTTACTTCGCTAAAGGAATCACCTGATCTTTGGACAAAATTAATTCCAATTAACTTTCATGTGGACTATTGGGATTACTTAGGCTGGAAAGATCCATTTGCACAATCACAATTTAGTCAGCGTCAACGTCTTTATAAAAAACTGGGTCATAGTCGCAATGTTGCCACACCTGGTTTTATGACAAATGGAGAGCAGTGGAATGGTTGGTTTTATCGTCGTTCGATTCCAAAGAGCGAGCTCACTTCACCTGGCACTCTGTCTGCGGATATTAACGGAGACGAAATTAGCGTGAATTTTCAAGCTACAACAGGAAGCGAGTTAAGACCTTACACTGTTAATGTGGCTATTTTGGGCTTTGATCTAAAACATAAAATCAAAGCTGGTGAAAACCGCCGTAAAACCTTGCAGCATGACTTTGTTGTTTTAGGCTATAAAAAAACACGCTTAACGTCCGACGGAACAGCTGATCTGGATCTGCCGGATACCAACAAATTTAACTCTAACAAGCAAGCGATAGTGTTGTGGTTAAGTGAAGGAAGAGACCCCAGTCCGATTTTAGCGATGGGAGATTGGTTGTAGACTGTGTTTGAGCTGCGAGCCATCTAGATAAACAACTTGCGGCAGAGGGAATGAATTTAGGATACCTTCCTCAGCCGCAATACATACCTTAAAGGCCCACCCGCTTTGATTTGATCGAAGGGATAGCAGCTAATAAGCACCAATTCGTCCTCTGCGACCCAGAGCTGATGTTCATTGATATTGTGAATTTCTACAACTTCCGCTTGCCAACTTTGCCATTGCCCCTTGTTGTTTTGTATTTGAATCTGATCACCGATTGTTAAATCTTTTAGAAATTGAAAATGGGTATCTCGGTGTGCGGATATTAGGCGACCGCCATTCGCAGCTACTGTCATCCCTGGTGCGAAAGCTAGGCTAGCACCGTGGGCACCATGCAATACCAGTAAATCCTGATCGCCGGCCTGCCATCGTAATCTCGCCACTGGCCAATGATCAGCCCAGGGCCAAGGGCGTACTTTTTTGTTTTCTGCACCAGTATTTACCAAAGTTTTTTGCCAGGCGTTTTGTAACAGCTGTTGGGCAAGCTGCGCTTTACCATACATCCATAAACCATCGACAGCGGGAAGCAAGGCAAAAATAAGGGCCAAGATAAAAGTAATCTTGGCGCCTTTGTTGATGAGATTTTTTAGCACTGGGCGGCTCACACTACCTACTGCAACTGTCATTTTTAAGCCGCCACATTCGCGTGATCTGGGCGAGTAGCACTTCCTAGTGCTACTCGATAGAGACAGAAGGCAACTAACAACATCAATAGCATCGATATACTTTGAGAAAGTTTGGCCTGCCAACCCGAGGCCGTCTTTGGGTAGGCCATGGCAAGCTGTTGTTTTACAGCGGCAGCAGGCTTAGCACTACCTTTTGGCATTTGATTGGGCACTGCAACGCTATCTGAGACGGCATTGACCGGGCGCGATATTTTTTCTTCTACAGCAATAAAGCTGGTATAGGGTGATAACAATTGCTCGGCTAGTGCTATTTTAAGGACTTCTGCTCTAACTAGCTTGGGATCACGCCCTAAGGTCTTTTCGTCTTCCAAGGCGGCAATTTTTTTACGCCCCCACAGATTCGATAAACCGCTATGTTCTTTATCCGCCAAGGCGGCTAATGGGATACTCTGCTGCCAAGGTCCTGTGGCTAACTGGCCTTTAATTACCACATTGCCATCCATGACTGCTGATGCATTCATTTCAGTTAGCTTGGCATGTAACTGTAGCGCTTCCCCCATGTAGAGATCAGCAATTCGCTCTGGCAATGCGCTCACTGTTAAATGCTCCGGCCATTGCACTTCGATATCACGTAGTACTGGCGCGGACAACTGTTTAAACAGTAATTCCATCTCTTCTTCTACTTGATTTAAGCGAGAAATATATCGATAGCTGCCGCGACCAAACTCAGCCACTTTGCGCATGAAAAAGCCATTGGGAGCTGAGCCTATTCCTACCGTAAACAAGCGGCTATCGCCCAATAGCTTGTGAATTTCTCGAAACAACTCTGTTTCATTACCAACACTACCATCGGTGATAAAGACAACTTGTTTTAAAAAGCCTTCTTGGGCCTCAGTTTGTAAGGCTTCTCTAAGCGCCGGCAACATCTGCGTGCCACCACCTGAGTGCAGGCCTGCTACAAAATCTAAGGCTTGCATTCTATTGTGCATATTCATTTGCAAGGGCTGACTGGCAAACAAGCTGTAATTTGAGTTGAATTCAATAATGTTAAATCGCTCACCATCATTCATTTGCTGTATCGCTGTTTTTAAGGCGGCCTTTGCCTGAATGATAGATTCACCGTCCATAGAGCCTGAGGTATCAATGATGTAAATTACCTCTCTTGGCAGCGCGGCGCTTAATGTCTGTGGCGGCAGTAGCATTAGCATGGCAAAATCGCTTTGCTCTTTGCTTTGACGAAACAAGGCTGCACGAGGCTGTACGGAAGGAATAGGTGACCACTCTAAAATAAAATCACGATTCATTGCCGCTACACCATTGGCCAGAGTAATGTGATGCTGCTCCGCTGATTTGTTTAGCGATAGACGATGACTAGGGCTGCTCACACTGGCCAATGGTAAACCAGCATCCAGGGTTAGCTCTAAACTCATCGGATTAACAATATCATTGTCGCCAACTTGCGTTAGCATCGGTGGAGTAATTTCATCAGCATCAGCAACCTGATCCGTTGCTTGTGCCCAGCCATGACTATCCAGTTTAACTTGCTGTTCTTGAGGATGCGCTTTCACTTGTGCACCAGGAATAAAGCGCGGTGTTAAAGTAGTAGGAATACGCAAGCTAAATTGCATTCCTCCAAGTTCAGCTTTATCCCTTAGACTAACGGCCTGAACAACTTTGAGTTCAACCTCAATTGTCTCACCCGGCGCAATATTAGCGACACGCTGAGTAAATAGATTGGCACGCTGCTGTTCACTTAGGGCCGCTTTTTTACCTTGCTTTTTGGCAAGCTGATATTGTTTTCTGGCGGCCTGCTTCTCAGCGATTTTGCCCTTGATAAGACGCTCGCCAATTCGCATTTGCATGGCACTTATCGCAGCCTGCTCATCTAAAGGAAAAACATAAACAGCTTCTAGCCATTCATTACCCTGGTTTTTGAAACGCTGCTGCAAGGTAATTTCGGCAACCATGCCATTTACCTGCACATTAAAATCGCTGCCTAAATGCAAAGCAGCGGCTTTACGACCCGCTGCATCTTTGAAAAATAACTCGCCGCCAAGTTCATTAAAGTCATTTTG
The DNA here is from genome assembly GCA_025800365.1 of Cellvibrionaceae bacterium. Lineage (GTDB taxonomy): Bacteria > Pseudomonadota > Gammaproteobacteria > Pseudomonadales > Cellvibrionaceae > Pseudoteredinibacter. Next base: position 116,437 of record JAOXRT010000080.1, read on the forward strand.
CCAGCGATAATCTTCGTCTGCGCTGGCCAGATCAGCCAGGGCGAATAAGAGCAACAGCAATGGCAAACTTAGCAGCAGCATTACATACTTCGGCCAGCTGCGTTTTTTGGCCTCACTCTCTAGCAATAAGTGCTTTGGAATTTTGCGTCGACTGCGCTGACGGCACATAGCCGGCATTGGCAAAGGTGTGGTTAGTTTCATGCGGCATACCCTGTTTAATCCGTTTGAGGGTATTTAAACAGGGCTCTATGGCAGGCCGGTGCCCAAATGGTGGCAAGCTGAGGCTCAATTATGATCAATTGTGGCAGGGATTTATTTTCTGCACTTTGGCGATAAACTATAGCCCAACATAACAGGTCATAATGCTAAGGCCAGTACAAGGATTTAATATGCCCAGGCACATTGCCATTGTGGAAGATGAAATAGCCATCGCCGCCAATTACCAAGAAGCTCTGCAGCGCCAGGGCTTTCAAGTGAGTCACTACATTGATCGCCCTAGCGCCTTAAAAGCCTTCACCGATGCCTTACCAGATTTGGCCATTATCGACGTTGGACTTGGGGAAGAGATTGAAGGCGGCTTTGATCTTTGTCGGCAGCTACGCGCCCAAGCCCCTCAGCTACCCATCATTTTTCTTACCGCCCGCGACAGCGAGCTGGATATGATCAGCGGCCTGCGCCTAGGCGCCGATGACTACCTCACCAAAGATATTAGCCAGGCCCATATGCTGGCTCGAATAGTCGCCCTGTTTCGTCGTATGGATGCCTTGCAAGGCCCGGAGCATGAAGAGCAAGAGAACCGCCTACAAAGAGGCGATCTCGATATTAACTTAGATCGAATGCATGCCCGCTGGCAGGAGCAACTGCTTGAACTAACCGTAACTGAGCTATGGATTGTGCATGCTCTGGCAAAGCACCCTGGCCATGTGAAAAACCGTCAGCAACTGATGGATGCTGCCAATGTTGTGCTGGATGACAATACCATTACCTCCCACATCAAGCGCATTCGCAAGAAATTTCAACAGATAGACCCCGAGTTTCGCTGTATAGCTACCGCCTACGGCATGGGTTATCGCTGGCAGGAAAATGCTGAATGAAGCTTAGCCGGCAGCTTTTACTGCTAAGTTTACTCACCCTGGTAATCCCCTGGGCTGGCTATCAGCACCTCCAGGAAATGGATCAACTTCTGCGCGACGGCCAAAGCCGAGCGCTGTTGGCTCAAGCCAAAGCCGTAGCCACAGCATTGGCTAAAGACAAGAACCTAGAGCTTTTTCCAGCACACAATGCACTAAGTGGCGAGGCCGGCTTTTTTGCCCCTTTGCAAAAAGGTCAAACCGTCTTAGATGGCTATGGTGGTGATTGGCCCAGCTGGCGCACTGGGCCGGTATATCGAGCTGGTGAAGCGCCCTTTCGGGCCCGCTGGCGTCTTATGCTGCAGCGCGCCGAGCAAGAAACCTTCGCCAATCGCAAACGCTTGCGCAGCCCTCACAATCGTATTTTTGTCTTTGTGGAAGTACAAAAGCCCGAATTACGTTATTACCACCCAGGCAAGAATGGCTTGGTCAATGGCGATCATTTAATCCTGCAAAGTGCTTCCACAAGCTATGCGCTGAGCACCAGCTCACCCGGCAAAGTCATTGCACGTTTTCAAAATGGCGAAAAAATCAGTACAGAGCATCGTATTCAAGGTTGGTGGCGCGAAAATAGCAAAGGTTACCAAGTTGAATTGCAAATGCCGCTGTCGTTTTTATCAGGCCGCTTTAATCTATCGGTAGTCTCCGATACTGGCGAGACCTTAAATCTCTGGCCCAATCACACCCAAGCACCAAGATTGGTGCAGCAACTGGAAGGTTTAGATGAAGAACTGAGCCATTTTCAGCAAGAGGGCTTGCGCTTAAGCCTTAGCGGCACTCAGGGCGAGCTACTGGCTGATTTGCAGGGTGGCGACGCCGCTAACGCTCCTTATTTTCCAGAAGCGAATAAATTGCATCCGCTTAAAGCTTGGGTCTATCAGCGCTTATTGCAGAGTCAGCAGTTAGAAGTTATCGAAGAATGGCAAGCAAATGGCTGGTACTTTGGCGACGAGCTAAGCCAAGCCCTGGCAGGTAATGCCAGTGAACGCTGGTACCAAGGCACAGGGCAACTAAAAGTTCGCGCCAGTGCGCCCATCCGCAGCCCAAACGGGCAAGTTTTGGGGGCAGTGATAGCCGAGCAAAGCAACGATACACAAGCGGCCTTGATGAACTCCGCCCTGCTTAACTTGCTGCTCTACTCCAGCCTCGGTAGCTTCCTATTGGGCGCGGCGCTATTGGCTTATGCCAGCTGGCTAGGTTGGCGCATCAGGCAGCTTAGCCAAGCTGCTGAGCAGGCACTCGATGAGTATGGTCGCCCCAAGCCTGAACAAGGGCTGCTGCCTGCCAGTGAGGCCAAAGATGAGCTTGGCGACTTAAGCCGCAATTACCATCAACTTCTGCGTCGCTTGCGAGCCTATAGCGACTATTTGGGCAGCCTTTCAAGTAAGCTATCCCATGAACTGAGAACCCCTCTAGCGGTGGTTAAGACCTCCCTGGATAATCTACAGCAGTGTGAACTCAATCAAGAACAAGAAAACTACAGCCAGCGTGCCTTACAGGGCAGTGAACGATTGTCGGCGATATTGAACGCCATGGGAGCAGCCAGCCAGGTGGAAGCAGCCATAGCTAGCGCCGAAAAAGAGCGTTTCCCCTTAGATCAACTGCTCAAAGACCTCAGCCTCGCTTATGGCGACACCTTTTCCAGGCACTGCAAAATAGAGCTAGATTTAAATATCGAAGGTCAAACCAGCTATTGGGGAGCACCGGAATTGCTGGCTCAGGCCCTAGATAAGCTGGTGGAGAATGCCGTAGATTTCTGCCCTCCAGCCGGCACAATAACCCTATCGCTGACAGCACATGAAAGGGGGTTTAGCTTATCGGTCGATAACGACGGTCCGCTGCTGCCCGATCTAGTCAGTGAGCAGCTATTCGATTCATTGGTTTCTATCCGAGATAAGAGCGACAGCGAGCGCCCCCACCTAGGGCTTGGCCTACGTATCGTGCAGTTGATCGCCGAATTCCATCACGCAAAGGTAAGGGCTCAAAACCGAGCAGATCTAGGAGGTGTGGTGTTTAGCATAGAACTACCTAAGGCTGCCCTGAACAATAACCGTGACAACGAATCACCTTGATCAACAAAATAGACGACTTATCGCTGCAAAGGTCTTGACTTAGAAAACCAAAACGGCATAATACCGCGTCCTTAATTTAGACCAAACGTTATAGGAGCATTACGGTGGCAAATTCACCTCAAGCTAAAAAACGTGCCCGCCAGAACGAAAAGGCTCGCCAGCACAACGCCAGCCTACGCTCCATGGTGCGTACTTACATCAAGAAAGTTAACGCTGCGATCGAATCTGGCGACGCAGAAGCTGCTAAAGCTGCATACGCTGCTGCAGTACCTGTTATCGACCGCATTGCAGACAAAGGCATTATTCACAAGAATAAAGCTGCTCGTCATAAGAGCCGTCTGAACGCACAAGTTAAGGCTTTGGCTGCTTAATTGCACCCCTGCCTCAACTATCAAAAAAGCCGGCTTTAGCCGGTTTTTTTTGTGCCTGAAATTCACACCTCCTCAGCAATCAGCACAGGCAACAAAAAGCCTGAAATCAAGCCAGAAAAGCCCCCTCATCCTCAAGTGGCAAAGCCCACGACCGTTTTTTTAAATAGATCAAATAAAAGAATTAATTTTGAAAATTAATTCATAGTCAGATATTCCCATTTTCACCGACCGGTAGCGACCACGCCCAAATAGCGTGACATAGTTCACAAAACAAAAGAGAAGCCGTTCTCAGCTGAGTGACTAATCATGCCAACAAAGACTGCCCCAATAGCCATACGGATTTGCCTATTATGCTTTGCATTGCTTGGCGCTCCGCTTTTATCCGCACAAGAGGCCCCCTTGCAGGGCATAGCCGCACTGCAGAATTGGGCCTCTACGGTAAATAGCCTGCGCCACCAAGGCTTCAGCCAAGAACAGCAGCTACAGGCCGTCAACCAGTACTTTAACCGCTTCTCATGGCGCAGCGACCGACAACGCTGGCAATCGGACGATCACTGGTCCAGCAGCTTCGACACCATTCGAAATCGCCAAGGGGATTGCGAAGACCTAAGCATTGCCAAATTCACCACCCTCTTAGCCCTAGGCTTCAAGGAACAGCAGCTACACCTGAACTATGTCTATTCTCGCCCTATTAAAGCGGGTCACATGGTATTGTCAGTTCGTCTAGAAAATGGGCGACAGCTCGTCTTAGACAGTCTTAGCGATAGCTTAAGCCCGCTTTCCCAACGCAGTGATTTGCAAAGCATCTACCGCTTTAATCGTGAAGGGCTCTGGATACCTAAACTGAGCCAAGATAAGCGCAGCCACAGCTTACTACCGAGCTGGAAAAAGCTGCTGCAAAACGACCCGATGCTACGCAACCCTGAATTACTTTCTACCCAACTCGCAAGCCTTTAAACCTAAACTCTGCTCGTCTAAAACTAAGGGACTTACTCTCCCTTAGTTTATCCAACTGCCAGTATTTACTTGGCAATCGATACTATCCAGCGCCATATGAATCACCAAACCCAAGCCAATCCATCGGGTTTTACTGAAAACACAAAGAGCTAAATAACCAACAATCAACGGCAAGCGGTGCAGCGGGTGAAAACCAATACTGCAGCGATTTGGATCATAAATAGGATCTGCCAATAGATGATCCACATCCACCAGCATCGTTAACATCATGACCAGATAGGCTTTACGCCACTGTTTTGGGAAAAACAAAACTGCTACAGCAAACGGCACTATGAAATGTTGGGCTATGTGGAAAATAAGAAAACCTCGAACGGTAGGAGACAGCATTTGGAGTAGGCGCAGTATAACAGTTACCAGACGCTCTTTGCTTGACCGATGCCATCCAGTGCTGCCCTAGCTATTTATCAAACAGCACAGCAACTGCTAACAGGGGGTAAATCCAAGTCGCTGTATATTGCACATCCAGCCCTATCAAGCCAAGCTTCACAGCAAGCATAACGGCGATATAAAGACTACCCAATATCGTCAGACTAAAAAGACTTTTAGTCTTGTACTTGTGATAGTTTCTAAACGCCACTCCCAATCCCGAAATAAACAAAAAATATATAAAAAATTGCACCAGGATTTCATGGCCCTTGTATACCTCAGAGCCAATCGGCCAACTAAGGTAAACGTAAAAAACCAAAAAAATGGCCCCTACAAGCCAAACAAGGTTGAATACACGTATAGTCAAATTGTTACTCATCCCCCCTCCTTGTAACCTAAAGATGCTCATCAAGGCAAGCGACCCCAAGGGCCACTTGCTTTCTAGTTAATGACTAGAAAAAGCCCGCCCTATAGCAATGGCAGCCAACACGCCACCACCAAAGGCTACAGCAGCAGGAGCTGCTACTACCGACGCAACTAAGACCAGGCCACCAATAAGGGCTGTCCCTTGATCAAGCGTGAGCCCACCATTAACCCTACTGCATTCACTTGAATTAAGTACTTTCATAACTTTTACCTCTAACTCTAGAATAAATTACAACCGCACACGCATCTTTGAAATGGCTACTAAAATTAATTAACAAACATTCCGAAACACCTCAACGCGCACCGGCGAGGTAAATATTATTGAATTGATAACACTTGAAAATCAGCCAAATCGATTAAGCTGAACACTATAGGAGGACAGCCCATCACTATAGACAACGGACTGCATAGAAACAAAAGACTGAAAATACAAACATGGGGTTAGAGCCAACAATCTTAACTCTAACCCCATTGCTAAGAAATCAATTATTAATCAACGCTTGCTCACTTTCATCAGCCGGCTTATCTTCTTCACCATTAATACTGTAGTGAATACCAAACCAAGACAGCACGCCCGATTTAATACTAGCACCCAGGGAGTACAAAGCCGGCACCAACAGTAGCGAAACAAACAGTGCAAACAAGACACCAAATGCCAATGCAATTACCGCCGGATGTAAGAACTGAGCCTGCGCTGAGCGCTCAGCCAACATCGGCATCAAGCCAATAAAGGTAGTAATTGAAGTCAGCAAAATCGGACGGAAACGATTCACACCGCCAGCAATTACCGCATCGCGGACCGACATGCCCTTCTGACGCTGCTTACCAATATAATCCATCAATACCAAGTTATCGTTTACCACAACACCCGCGGCTGCACCGATACCAAAGTAAGAGAACAACGCCATTGATGTATCAAAAATCAAGTGACCATAAACCGCTCCCATAAAGCCGAAGGGGATCGCTGTCATAATAATGATTGGCTTAAAGTAAGACTTAAAGGCAACCGCAAGTAAGGCGTACATTCCAAATAGAGCTAGGAAATATAGCGAAGCAATTTCCTTCATAAATTGCGCTTCACCTTCCGCTTGACCAGCCTTATTCACGGACAAACCAGGGTAGCGCGCCTTCCAGTCTTCCAGGAAGTTTTTCTCCATATCATCCATAATATCTTTGCGCACATCGCCGCTCAGCTCGGCATCGATATAGGCACTGCGATTACCGTTGCGACGGTTAATACTCTTGATGCCTGGTGCATATTCCACTTCAGCCACGGAGAACAACGGTACTTCGCGACCGTCCGCTGTACGGATTCGGAAATCATCCAGGCTATCCAAGCTGTGTCGCGCGGATTTCGGGTAGCGCAACATCACACGTACATCACCGTTAGCACGAGGTAAGCGTTGAACCTCCTCACCGTAATAGGCTTGGCGGACTTGGCGAGAAACCGAAGCCAAATCAACACCTAGTTTCTCAGCACCTGGCAGCAAGCTTAAGCGCAGTTCATCGGCGCTGCCCTGCATATTGTTGCGAACAAAGAAAATGGAATCATAAGATTGCAATTGCATCTCTAGCTCTGCCACAGCCTCGCGCAGGGTATCCAGATCTTTATGCTGCAAAGAGTAATTAATGCGCTGACCACCATCGTTCATGGTGTACTCTACCGAGACACTTTCAGCGTCAGGCACTTCACCCACCAACTCACTTAATCGCTTGGCGGTTTCTTTCGCTGAGAGCTCACGCACCTCAGGTGGTGCAAGTTTTACAATGGCAATCACACTGTCACGACGCGAGCGGGTATACCAATTTTCAATCAGTTCACCACTGCCGCCTTCAGCATTTTGATTCACCTCAGCTTCCAACTGCTTTTCTGCCGTTTGTAGCTGATCAAGAACCTCTAAAGCTCGGCTATAAGGTGAGCCAGAAGGCATCTCTACATTGATAATAACCTGATCACTTTCGATTTCTGGGTTGAAGGAAAAACGTACCCAGCCGGTGTTGAAAACACCCAAACTAATGATAAAGAAAGAGATAAAAATCGAAATGGTCAAACCACGATACTTAATCGCTTTTTCCAACCAGCCACGATAAGTCGTATCAGCAAATCTCACCAAAGAATGTGCAATCTTTTGCTGAGTGCGAGCCAAGCCGTGTAAGTCTTTACGTGGACGCAGCTTTCTCAAGTGCGCAGGTAGAATTAAAAATGCTTCTACTAGAGAGATTACCAGTGCTGCAGTAATAACAATCGACAACATACGGGTAATTTGTACACTTTCGCCACTGAGGAACATCCAAGGCATAAAGGCAACGATGGTTGTTAGTACCGCAAAGATAACCGGCTTCGCCACCGCCTTTGTCCCCTCAACAGCGGATTCCACACCGCCACCGTGATCCGCACCATGGTGGTGGATGCTTTCACCCACTACAATGGCATCATCCACCACAATTCCGAGCACCAATAAGAAGGCGAAGGTCGACATTACATTCATGGAAACATCATAGGCCGGCAAGAAGGCCAAGGTGCCCACGAAAGCCACACCGATTCCCACTGTCACCCACAGCGCTACTTGTGGACGCAAAGTTAGAATCAAAACTAAAAATACTAATAGCAAACCCGATAGTGCAGCAGAGACAATGGTGTCCATACGATTGTTATAGACATCTGCCGAATCCCACCATAAGGTTAAACTCATTCCCTCCGGCATATTCTCTTGGCGCTTAGCCAACCATTCATTCATGGAACGACTGGCCGCCACAATATCCATTGAGTCGGTTGTCATCACCTGCACCAATACCGCAGGCTCGCCGTTCAATGTCGCTAGAATCTCGTTTTCTTCGTAGCCATCAATAACCTTGGCAACATCACCCAGCAAAACAACACCACCATCTTCGCTCTGACGAAGAATAATGCTGTCAAAATCCTGCTGATTATTGGCCATATTGCGTGCACGCAACTGCACATCACCCGTGGCGGTACGAACACTACCCGATGATAAATTTAAAGAGTTAGCACGGATTACCGCAGAAACCTGATCAAAGCTCAAACCATAGCGGCGCATCGCCTCTTCAGAAAGCTCAATGGCAACTTCTTCCGAGCGGGCACCAAATAGCTCCACAATAGAAATATTCGGCAAAGCGGCCACTTCATCGCGAATATTCTCTGCCATATCGGTTAAGCGTTTTTCGCCGACATTACCATGCACAGCCAAGCGCATCATTTCGTTGCGAAATACCGACTGACGTACTACTGGCGGCTCTATATCCCGGGGCAGAGAGTTAACACTATCAACGCGAAGCTTTACGTCATTCACAAACTCCGCCATATCAACTTGGCCAAGCGCACGAACCACAATGCGACCAAAGCCTTCCGCCGCAAAAGAGTTTACTCGATCGATATTATCAAGATCCTTTAAGGCCTCTTCGATACGAATAACGACTTGCTCTTCTACTTCTTGGGGAGCGGCACCCGGCCAAGGAACATTAATCTCAACCTGGTTCGCTTCAAAAATAGGAAATACTTCACGCTCAACATTGAGATAGCCAATAACGCCCGCCACCAACAAGCCAAACATTAACAGGTTTGCCGCCACAGAGTTTTTGGCAAACCATGCAATTAACTTATCCATTTGCAGAACCCTCAGCTACAGTTGCGGTCTGCACTTCACTTTGTTCATTGCGCTCCATAATGTTGATGGCCATACCCTGTGTTGGATTACGTAGCGGAGAAACAATAACCATCTCACCTTCTTGTACAGCGCCTTCAATCAACACTCGCTCTGGGCTTTTATCGATCACATGAACTTCACGTACATCAAGGCGATTTTCTTTATCAACGACATAAATACGGTCATTGGCTCGCAAAGCAGCACGAGGAACCACTAAAGCCTGATTAATCGTATCACCATAAACTTCTGCGCGAACATACATACCCACCGCGAGAGGGTTGGCTTGCTGATAAGGGTTTTTAACCTCAGCAACGGCATAGACTAGACGAGTACTCTGATCAAAGGCCGCATCAACACGGGTAAGCTGCGCATCCCACTCTAACTCTTTACCTGCAAAGCGAGTTTTTAGTTTAACTAGAGGCGTACGCTCTTCTGAAGCTACAAAGCCTATCGGCAAGTTCAAAGAAGCCAACTGGCGGTCGGTTAATGGCAAGCGAAGTTTAACTTTGTCAGTCGCAAAAGCGCGGCCAACATTGCTACCCTGAGAAATATATTGGCCAATGTTCGCCGCGATTGACTTTAGGCGCCCATCAAAGGGGAGAGAAATTTTGGTACGCTTTAAATTTAGTTGCGCTTGAGCAAGATCCGCATCGGCAGCTTTTAGATTTGCCTTGGCTTCAGCCAGCTGTGGCTTCTTAAGAGCCAATGCTGATGGATTCTTCACACCGCGCAACTGACGACGCGCAACTTCGGCATCCGCCTCCACTTGCTCTACTCGAGTTTTGGCCTCGGCGACACGCGCCTCGGCACGCTTTAAGGCTAATTTATAATCAGCGTCATCAATTCTTAAAATGGCTTCACCCGCTTTAAACTGACCACCTTCGATATACTCAGGAGACACCCACTCCACCATACCGCTCACCTGGCTAATAACATTCACCTCGGTGTTAGCTTTAACTTCAGCTTGGGTGCGAATTTTCAAGGTAATCTCTTCGCGAGAAACCGGCTCCGCGAATAGCGAAGGCGCTTGACTCACCTCATCCTTTTTCTCTGGCTCTGGCTTAGTTGCATCGAGTACAACCCAAACGGCGACACCAGCGGCAATAACAGCAACGGGGGCTAGGAACTTAAACAGGCGTTTCATTATTTTGGCCTTCCTTATCATTTTCTTGATAGGCTAAATGCGGGTAAAAACTCCACCATAGGAGCCTTAGTTGTAGCATTAGACGAGACTCAGAAATAAAAGGTTGCAACGTAAGTTAAAACGAGTGAAATTCTCGTTAAACAACGGCGGCAATGCTGAAGAGTGGCCGAACAGCCTCGGCCAGAAGCCAAGCATTTATTGAAGTATAGACGGATGCAGCCAGCTTGGCTTTAGGTAGAAAGAAGGGATGCTTATTAGTTGCGGTAGACCCGGAAGCACCGGGGTCAGACCCCATAAGGGTCTGACGCCAACTCGAATACAACTACAGGTTCTGATCCAATACCTTGATCAAAAATTCAGTTTGTTCAAGCGTACCAATGGTTATACGCAAGCCGGTACGACCTTCCGCATCTGCTTTAGGACGAACTAATATAGCAGCCTCTTGCAGCTTTTTATTAAGAGCCTCAGGCTCATCAGGAAAGATCCATAAATAATTAGCCGCGGATGGCCAGCACAACAGACCTTTAGCCTCGCAAAATTCTTCTAGCCTTGGCTTGGCCTGCTGCATCACCTCGGCCACATAGCGCTCGGTATACTCCGGGTTTTCCAATGCCGCTGTCGCAGCAACAATGGCCAGCTGATTAATATCGTAAGGCCCTCGAACATTCAGCAAGGCTTTAATATTCTGCTCAGCCGCCAACACATAGCCAAAGCGTAATGAGGGAATCCCCCAAGTCTTCGAAAAGGTGCGAGTAATCAGCAGATTAGGACATTCTTTAATCGCCGCGGCGACAGTACACTGGCTATATTCGAAGTAACACTCGTCGACTAATATCGCGACATCTTTTGCCGATTTCGCCAGCTCAATAATCGCTGCAGGCTCAACAATCGTACCACATGGATTATTCGGGTTGGATATAACGATCAACTTAGTCTTCGACGTTATTGCGGCCTTAACTTGCGCCAAAGGATACCCACTGTCGCGCTGATAGAGAGGCTTAATGATGTTTAAATTCTCTACCTTTGCCACCTGCTCATACATCGCAAAGCTCGGCGCAGGAATTATGATCTCGTCACCCTCGCTGCAACAAGCCCGAATGATCAAATCGATTCCCTGATCAGAGCCATTGGTCACCATGACTTGGCCAGCCTCAACAGCACAATAATCCGCTAGGCGCTCACATGTATCGCCATAGTGTGGGTACTGCTGCAGGCGGTTGCCTTGGACGTAATCCACCAAGGCCTGCTTAATGGCATCACTTACTGGAATAGTGCGCTCATTAAAATCCAGCAGCGTAAAATCATCCGGATTGCGCCCTTCTAGCGGCGGAGCGTATGCAGCCATTGCCTCAATATGATCTTTAAATATTCCCACTTTCTTTCTCCAGCAAGCGCTTGCTAAAACCGTTTATTATTCACTCAGCACCAGATTATCTCGATGAATCAACTCATCATCGCCGCCATAGCCTAAAGCGGTGCTAATCTTTTCACTGGATAATCCGATAATACGGCGCGCTTCATCACTGTTGTAATTTACTAGGCCTCGAGCAATTTCTAGACCCTGCTCATTGCAACATAAAACCAACTCGCCACGAGTAAAATCACCAACAACTTGGGTAACCCCAACAGGCAGTAAACTCTTGCCCTGACCGCTCAGCACCCTGGTAGCACCAGCATCAAGGATAAGCTTACCTTTGGCCTGTAGATGACCCGCCAGCCACTGCTTTCGAGCTGCTTCAGGCTGGCGATCTGCCAACAATAAAGTACCCAAGTCTTCAGCTTTGCGTAGGCGACTCAGTACATTCTCGATACGACCACCGACGATTACTGTATGAGCGCCGGAACGAGCAGCCACTCTTGCCGCTCTTACTTTGGTTCGCATACCACCGCGACCCAACTTACCACCGCCACCTGCTTTTTCTTCTAAGCTGCTATCGCGAGCGCTGGCCTCACTAATAAGTTTTGCATCGGGATTGCTGCGTGGATCAGCATCAAACATACCCTGCTGATCTGTCAGAATAACGAGCTGCTCAGCATCTAGCAGATTGGCCACCAAAGCCGCCAGAGTATCATTGTCCCCGAAGCGAATTTCATCGGTAACCACTGTATCGTTTTCATTAACAATCGGGATAACACCAAGGTCAAGCAGAGTGTTTAAGGTAGAACGGGCATTGAGGTATCGCTGACGACTGGAAAAGTCGTCATGATCTAATAACACTTGAGCTGTTTGCAGCCCAAAGCGCTGGAATTTTTGCTGGTAAGTCTGCACTAAACCAGCCTGACCAACAGCAGCGGCCGCCTGCAATTCATGCAAGCTTTTCGGTCGTTTGCTCCAGCCCAGCTGGGTCATTCCGGCTGCTACAGCGCCAGAAGAAACCAAGATAATTTCCAGTCCCGCTTGACGTAGGTGCGCCAACTCAGAGACCCAGGCATCAATAGCAGCCTCATCCAAACCTTGACCATCATTGGTCAGCAAGGCACTGCCAATTTTCACCACCCAACGGCGGCTTGCTTGTAAACTTTTGCGACTCATTGTTTTTGCTATGCTTTTGTTTGCTATGGTGTGCGTCGCAGAATTAGATAACTATTGGCCGACCTTAGGGCACATACTCCACTTCAACGTCGTAGTCATCATCATCCCAATCGTCGTCACTACTTGATTGTTCTTTTGCGGCTTTGCGCTCAGCACGATGCTGCTCACGCAAGCTGTCGATTCTCTCGCGAGCCTCGTCTTGCATTTGCTGCTGAGTTTCCAGCTCTTGCTCAACCAATTCAGGGTTGGCTTTTTCGGCTTCCCAAGTTTCTTCGAGATATTCTAGGATCTCGTTACACATTTCATGGGTGCCGGTTTTATTAATTGCGGCCACTTTAAAAACTGGGCCCTGCCAATTCAGTTTTTCAATCACTTCTTGGCAAGCAGCTTCAGCTTCATCTTCTGGCAACATGTCTAGCTTGTTTAATACCAGCCAGCGCTCACGCTGCGCCAAAGTCGGGCTAAACTGCTCTAATTCATTAACGATCGCCAGAGCATTTTCTGCCGGCGTCGTGCCATCGTATGGACACATATCCACTAGGTGCAGTAATACACGACAACGAGTTAAGTGCTTTAAGAAGCGAATACCTAGACCGGCACCTTCACTAGCACCTTCGATCAAACCTGGAATATCGGCAACTACGAAGCTGCGGTGATCATGCACCTTTACCACCCCCAGATTTGGCACCAGCGTGGTAAATGGGTAATTAGCCACTTTTGGCTTGGCTGAGGATACAGCGCGAATCAAAGTCGATTTACCAGCATTGGGCAAACCCAATAAGCCCACATCGGCCAATACTTTCAACTCGAGCTTTAAATTACGCTGCTCACCCGGCTTACCCGGAGATGTTTGGCGCGGGGCGCGGTTTACACTGGACTTAAAACGGGTATTACCCAAACCATGCCAGCCGCCTTTAGCGACCAATAAGCGATCGCCCGCTTTGCGCAGATCACCTAGCACCTCTTCGGTATCCATATCGATGGCTGTAGTTCCCACAGGAACCTTCAAAACCATATCGGCGCCTTTAGCACCTGTACAGTTGCCACCACGACCTGAAGCACCATGCTCGGCACGATATTTAGGTTGGTAACGGTAATCAACCAGAGTGTTGAGGTTGTCATCAGCTTCCAGGTACACGCTACCGCCGTCACCACCGTCACCCCCATCAGGGCCACCTTTGGCAACAAACTTTTCACGCCAGAAACTCAGGCAGCCATTGCCGCCATTACCAGCGGCGACAAAAATCGGCGCTTCATCTACAAACTTCACAATCACTCCACGCCCAAAGGCTTTTGATTGACTTAAAAACAGTGTAACCCGAGAAAGAACACAGAAAAAGAAAGCTTCCTTCCAAGACGACCAGGAAGCCCACCGATCAAAAATATAAGGGCAAAACACCCAAAAGTTTCAGATCAAAGCTCCCCTCCACACAGGAGTGTGGACATTGGCAACAGCCAATGCGAGCCAATTCCAAGCAAGCCGTTTCATATAACTGCGCCAGCTTGGGTTTGGCGACGTCATTATCCATTCAGGAGAATGGATAATGACAGTAGGTAAAAAGCCACACAGGAGTGTGGCCACAATTGTGAACGCCTAAGCGTTCACAATTGTGCGAGCCAGCTCTAGACAAGCCGTTTCACAAACGGCGCCAGTCTAGAGCTGGCGACGGCACATTCAAAACAGGAGTTTTGAATGTGCCAGTAGGTAAAAAGAAGCCCCATCCAGAAACTGAACGGGGC
>JAOXRT010000096.1 GCA_025800365.1 Cellvibrionaceae bacterium
CCATGCTTGGGTGCGGACTGCGCAGCAGACCCCAGCAAAACAAGCGCCAAAGCGGTGCCAAAACCTTTTAGGGATGGGAAAATATCTGATCGCATTCGGGCAACAATCCTACTCTGCCTTATATTATGTACACTTAGCCTAATCCCACATTTATGAGATTTCAATTTTTTAGCTTGGAACGGGCGCGGGTATTGCTTATAAAGAAGTCACTGCTCGATAGGTTTCTTGCCTGTATGAAACCTGCCTCAATAACTTTGCGCCGGCCTTGTGCCGGCGTTTTTTTTTGGCTTTTAGCCCTGTGGAACGGCGCTTTTTCGCTTATTTTTAAGAGAAATCCCGGTGTCATGCATCATAGCGATGCTTGGTGTCTTTCTCCGTAGTGCCGCACCCGAATCACCGCGAATCATCGTATTTCTCCTAACTCGCTCCGGTGCGGGATGCTGGTTATGCTGCATGCGCAAAGCAAAGGCCAGAGCAAAAGGTGGGTCAAAATGAATTTATTGCAAAAAACTGCAGTGGTTACGGGATCAAACTCAGGCATTGGGCTAGGTGTGGTGCGCGAACTGGCCCGCGCGGGGGCAAATGTGGTGCTGAACTCCTTCAC
>JAOXRT010000102.1 GCA_025800365.1 Cellvibrionaceae bacterium
GGTCGCCGGAGAACAAATTCCTTGCGTTGAGTACATTCGATTAAATTTATCAGGGAACGAATAAGCAGGGGTGTAGCTTTATCAAATTGATTGGGGGGTAGGGTAAGTCATAGAAATGAAATATTTTTCTAGAAAAAATACGTATCATATCTTTTTGCCTTTGGTGATGAAAGTCACAAAAAGCATTTTTCTAATTTTTTACTTCAAAAATTACCTTTGCAAAATCACACTTGAAAATATGGAAAATCGGGAAAATTTAGCATTATGCAAGCTGCACCCTACAATATGGGTAACTCATGCCTTAAATTTTCACGCCACGAGATTCAGCATGTCTGATAGGCCTGGAGAGCTATGTTTTTCGAAATTAGCCCACCATAACAGAAACATCCTCTGCTAAGCGCAACAGTACGGTGTCCGGCTGAGCCGCTCAGCGGCCCAGCATGATCAGATTCGAAGTGTCACAGCGCAGCTGCGAGCGATCCGATCCGCGTAAGGGGATCGGGGGTTGGCTAGACTGAGGCAGGGAGGGGACGAGGCTTTCCGTATTGCCTTTAGTCTGCCAGCAATTGCATCGGAAGGAGTGAGAACCAGGCTCCAGCCCGCCACCGCGTTGGGAGATTTCATTGGGCCTGGCAAGAAAATGAACGGAGTCGAGCTCCCGACCCTCAGGGAAGCGTTGCAAGATGGCTGCATCTCCGAGATTTGAAATGTTTTGAGTAAATGTCGACCAAAGGAATTATCCTTTTAAAGATATTGCAAGCGAGCTGATCCATGAGATCCAAAAATATGAAGAAAGGCTAACCCAAAATTATGATCACTGCTAGCCATAGGTGAACGTCAGCTGGAGCGCACTTTGACAATTGCTTTCAAAACCGCGTCAGATGTAGCTGGCAAAAAGGCGATTTCGGCGAGACAGATGTGAAAAATAAGAGCTGCATGCTGCTGGATTTGGCACGTTGCAGATGCAACA
>JAOXRT010000122.1 GCA_025800365.1 Cellvibrionaceae bacterium
TATCGGAGTCGTAGTAAACGCCCATATCCGCTTCAACATATTCCTCAAGAATATAGTTTCCATCGTAGCGGTCTGACTCGAATCGCACGCCGCCACCAAGGCGGAAGTCTTCTAGATCACCTGTTAGTTGGTAAGTATTCCACCAAGCTAGACTGTGTTTTGGTGTATTAGAAGCCTGACGCCCTTCGCTGCTGCCAATGGTGTCATATGCTCGAGTGAAGGCGTAACTGATATTACTTAGCCACTGATCGCTGATGGTTAAGCTAGCATCCCACTCTAATCCTTCTGAGCGGAAGCTTGCACCTTCTAGCTGGGTCAGGTGCCATACGCCATCAATACGTTCAAACTTGGTGCTGTTAGATCGCTCTAAACGGAACAGAGTTACACCTGAGCTTAGGCGTTTGTCGAAGAAGTCGCCTTTGACACCGATCTCGTAGTTATCACCCTCAACAGGTTGGAAGTTGGTTTTTCCTTGGCCGTATTGAGTAATCCAGCGTGCACTTACAGGGTCGTAAGAACGGCTGTAGGTAGCAAAGACATTGATATCGTCATTAAAGGCGTAAACGGCGCCAATATCCCAAATAGTATCGCTGAATTCTCCGCTATAGGAGTTACCACTGCGACTTTCCTGCTGTTCTTGTTTTACATAGGCAAGGCCAGCAGCCAGTGTTAAATCACCGAAACTGATACGATCTTTTAAATAGATATTGGTATCTTTCTCGTTGCGAGGCGTTAAGTCCACCTCCATTAAATCTGCGGGTACTGGACCAACGAGCTGCTGGCGAGGATTTAATGCCGAAATAGTGTTCTTGCCTACGGCACCGCTGTTGCTCTGGAATTTACGCGCAAATCCTACGTCCATGTCGCGATAGTTGGCACCCAGTAATAGGTGGTGCTCAATATCTCCAGTAGAAAATTTACCTTCGATAGCAGCATCATAAAGTACGTATTCATCATCGCCTTTGGCATATACCCACTTTCGATTGATTTCATCTTCGCCGATGCTATTGCCAAGTCCGCTGCTGTCGCTGATGTATAAATCTAGCGACTCAGATTCGGTTTCGTTTTTACGGGCTCGTAAACGCAAATCCCAGTCACTACTTAATTCATGTTCAAATAAAACACTAAAACTGCGCGAAGAGTTATCGCCCTTGTCTTTGTTGCTGCCGTAGTAATAGCTGCGGTTGACGGGCTTGCCGTATGTGCTGACATCGCCGCTAAAGAAGTTGCTTTCGAACACACCGTCGGCATAGCCGCTGCCGCCCGAGCGCTCTCGCTCTGAGCTTTCAATACGAGGTGTGATGCGAGTAGAGTCACCAACATTAAATGTCATAGCGACATCGATTAATTTTTCATCAATACTGCGGCCTTCTTGGAAGTGGTCACCATCAGGGGTGTATTGCGCGATTACCCGATAGAGTACGTCCTCTTCGACCAGTGCTCCGGTGCTATCTAAGCCCAAGGTGAAACGGTTAGAATCAAAGCTACTGCCATCGGTCACATAGGAGCGGCTACCCAGGGCAAGAGTGGTTTTACTGTCCGCCTCTGGCTTTTTAGTGGTGATATTGATCATGCCACCGCCAACACCTGCACCGTAGAGTAAGCCCGCTGGACCACGCAAAAACGTTGTCGCTTCCGCGTTGAATGTGCTCGGTAAACGTGAACCTGTACCCGCTTCTCCCCCTTGAAGCGAGCGTAAGCCATCAACCATTACATTATCGATACTGGTGCGAACGCCGCGCGCCGTATAAGTACGGTCGGCAGGACCGTTACCGCGAAAGCCAGCAACATAGTCGAAAGCTTGGCGAACATTTTCCAGTGCCAAGTCTTTTAGTTGTTGCTCGCTTAATTGAGTGATTGAGCGACCAGTTTCTTTAAATGACAAATTCATTTTACTGGCGGTAGGGCTTTTAACTTGCATTAGACCATCTTTATGGCCAATAACTTTCAGCTCTTCGATCTGCGAATTATTTTGCTGATCAGCTTGGGCTAGAGGGCTGATGGTGAGGGCAGAGAGCAAAGCTGTGCCCAGCATATTTTTCTGTTTTGTGTTTTTAAACGACATGTAACTGTAGTCTCCAATTAAATACCAAAAAACTTGGCTATCACAGTATTGTCGTGAGGCTTACTGGCGGCCCCATCTTTCGATTTGCGCGCACATTAACATTAATGATAAGCATTAACAAATGTGAATTTGTACTATTTAAGGGGTGGCTAATAACAAGAATAGAAGTGGACTAGATAAGAGGGGAATTTGGCCATCAATTGCTGCAATAACAGGCGATGGCCAAGTTGGTTAATCGCTGATGGTTACACCAGTGGGCTTTAGGCGGTAAAGGGTCATGCCTTTTGTTACCGAGGTGGGGTCAAATTCAAGTTTGTTTTCTTCAGCTCGGTGGGCTAGGTAGGCTTGAGTCTGTTTGATATTTAATTCCGTGCTGTTTAATACGCCAGTTGCATAAGCTGTTTTTCCTCTAGCACTAATAGGAAAAACCATATCTCCGTCTTTTACCTTTACGATTAGGTTGTCGTATTGCTCGCCAGCGCTTAGCTCCATCCAGCAACCTTTTTTATGGCAGACCTCTTTGATGATACCTTTTACGGTAATTGTCTGGTTGCTGTAATCTTTCGGCGCCTGCATCACTTGCGACAAATCTTCTAACTGATCCATTTGGGCGCCGCTGCCAAATTGGGTGTCAGCCATGGTAAGGCTGCTGGCCATGGCCAATATAGCCGTAATTCCTATTCTAAGCGTTTTCATAGTTAGTCCCCCGATAGTTGCTTCTTTGGTGATGGTTTCTCGGCATTTCATAAGTCTTTAACCCAATAGTTTCCCTCACAAGGCTGCTGCATTCCATAAGCCACTCTAATTGTGGGTTCTATATTGGTGCAAAATGGTTGCAAATGATAATGCATGTCATTCTATATTTCTATAGAGAATATATAAATAAATTTATAGCATAAAAATGGACATTAAATTTATAATAAACCGAAAATATTCTCATTTACATTAAACTGGAAGGGAGTTAAGTATGAGATATCAAGGGGGAAAATCTGTATTGGCCGTGGCGATTGCCTGTGCGTCGATCAGTGCTCCGAGCTTTGCTGAAAAAAAGGCAGACGAGGAGTTAGAACTTATTGAGGTTATTGGTCACAAATTAACCTTGGTCAACCAGGATACACCGGCGTCTATTTCGGTAATCACTGCCAAAGAGATTGCTCGTCAACAGCAGAGTGAGCTCAGTCAGCTGCTGAAGAACATGCCCGGCGTAGATTTAACCGGTGGTGTCGTGCCTTTGGCCAGTCAGCCGGTTGTGCGTGGTTTGTATGGGGAGCGAATTCACGTATCGGTTGATAATGTTAAACGAAAAATCGAATCTGATGGCGGTAGCAATATCGCCACCATCAACAGCATGGGGATTGATCCGCAAAGCTTAAAGCGAGTGCAAGTGCTGCGTGGTGCGGACTCGTTGACCGTTGGCTCAGGTGCCTTGGGCGGCAGTATTCGACTTGTTACCAAAGATGCCAGTGATTATCTGGATAAGAACGGTTTTGGTGCAAAGGTTTCTTTGTCACGTCAGGATGCAACGGATGCCCTGATAAAAGGGGCGACCGGTTTTTACATGGATGAGCAATTGGATATGGTGTTGGAGCTAAGTCAATCCGATTATGAAGATATCGATATCGTGGGTGATCGTGGCGAAGATAGTGGCGTAGCTTCACTGGCGAAGATCAAAAACGATTCGACTCGTCAAAATGCTATGTTTAAGACGCGTTGGACGATCGATGACCGACAGCAGTTGGCCGTAAAACTTGATTGGTCTGAAACCGAAGCATCCGATCAGCCTTATGCTATGAGTCAGCGCTATGGGGTTTTGTACCCACAACTCTTCCAAGATTTCAGTAATGATTATCTAGAGGGTAGTGTTAAGTACAGTTTTAACCCAGACACTGAACTGTTAGATCTAGATGTTCAGGCGGTTTTTTCTGAAAAGAATTATGACGAAACTAGCCACGGATTTCTAACGTACCGTAATGGCACCCAACGTATCTTCGATAGTATTGATAAAGGTGAAACTACTCGTAAGAGCTTGCGCCTTGCAAATTTGTCAACTTTTGATGGTGTGATAAACCACAAGCTGGCAGTCGAGTTTAATTATGAAGTCGAGGACTTTGTTCAAAACCAGTTTGATAACAGTAATCCAGCTGGTGCTACCACTTTTTATGGCGATAGTGAGGCAACAAATATCTCGGCATCTATTATAGATCAATCCAATTTTCTTGATGAAAAGTTGCTGCTTACCTTGGGAGTGCGCTTTGATTCTTATGAGCGTAGTAATAACAACTATAGCGACTTTGGCGATAACGATGACAGTGAGGTGTCGAGTAATATCGGCCTCACATACAAAGCCTTGGATTTCTTGAACTTATTTGCCAGCTATAGCGAAGCGTTTCGAGCTCCTTCTGTACAAGAGTTGTACAAAAAGCGTGAGTGGCGCTGTCATATTGGCGGCAAGATTTGCTACCAAGAACCTCAGCCAGATTTGATGCCGGAAACCTCAGAAAACTGGGAGGCTGGTTTTGGTTTACATTGGGCAGATATGGAATACGCCGACAATATCAGTGCCAAGGTGATTTTCTTTAACAACGACATTGCTAATTTTATCGACAATGTACCATTCATGTATTACATCGACGAAAATGGTGAAAAACAACAGGGCTCGCCAGGTCCGCGGCCGGCCAACGGCATCCCTGTAGCTACCCACCGTGACTACAGCGCTAAAAACATTGGGGGCCTGCAAAGTCGTGGTGTGGAAATTGAATTGGAGTACAGCTGGCAAGATCTTGATGTCTACCTAGGCTATTCGACCATGAATATGGATGCTACCGGTGTGCCTAATTTCTTCTTGGGGAATGTCGATACCGACAAACAGCCTTATCAGGAAGCGCCGGCGGATAAATTAACCCTAAATGTTAATTACCAATTACTGGAGTCGGTAAACATCGGCGCCCAAGTGCTGAAATATAAAGATCAAAAGCGCCTTTCCGAGCGATACTTAAATGCGGGTTATGGGGTTGATGGTTACAGTGTTGTGAACCTAAACGCGACTTACCAAGGCCAGGGAATGCTCGATGGCTTAAGCTTGGTTGTTGGTGTTGATAACTTAACAGATAGGCGTTACTTACGTGCTCCGGCCAGCTCGGCTAGCGACCCGGCAGAAGTTGGGCGTAACGTTAAAATGAGTATTAGTTATCAGTTTTAACTCTCCTCCTTACGGGCAGCTTTAGGCTGCCCGCTTTTTGCTATTTATCCTGTTTGAGTTGTTGATAACTATTTGCATTTAGTGGTAGGATTTTGCCCGCGAAATTTACAAATCTGCTATCGAATTCCTAGGCTGAATAGTGGCTAAGAACCGCTTCTGGCTCCGACCAATAGATAGCCATAAATGTTCACTACAGCAACTTGCTCGAGGAAGCTCCATGTTAATTAGCTCCAAGCGTTTTATTTTAAAAGCACTCGCTATGGCCGCGGCGCTATCGCCCAACCTTTATGCTGAAGGGGAGACTGAGAAGCAAGTCGTTGCGCATTATGCCGATATTGCTCACGCGACCTTTGAGGATGCTTTACAAACAGCCAAGAAGTTAGACAAGAGCATTGCTAATCTGCTGGCTTCGCCTTCAGAAAAAACCTTGGCGCAAGCGAAAACAGCTTGGAAAGCCGCTCGTGTTCCTTATCAGCAGTCAGAAGTATTTCGCTTTGGTAATGCCATTGTGGATGATTGGGAAGGGCAGTTGAATGCTTGGCCCTTAGATGAAGGTTTAATAGATTATGTCGATGATGCCAGCTATGAAGCCGAGTTAGGTAATGTGGGCTCCAATGCAAATATCATTGCTAACACCGAGCTTGATTTGGGTGGTAATCGTCTAGATATAAAAAGCTTGAGCCCTGAATTATTGGCTTCGCTAAATGAGCTGGGAGGCTCTGAGGCGAATGTAGCAACCGGTTACCATGCCATCGAGTTTCTACTTTGGGGGCAAGACCTAAATGGTCACAATCCAGGCGCTGGCCAGCGTCCATATACAGATTATGTTGTTGGTGAGCAGTGCAGCAATGGCAATTGTGAGCGACGTCGTGAATACTTGTCGGCTATTAGCAAGTTATTGATGGATGACTTAAGCTATATGGTTGCCCAGTGGGCTCCAGCAAAAGATGAAAACTATCGCCAGAAGCTATTGGCTCTATCCAGTAAGCAAGGTTTAACACGTATGCTTTTTGGAATGGGAAGCCTCGCTTTGGGCGAACTGGCTGGGGAGCGTTTGAAAGTATCCTTGGAAGCCAACTCGGCTGAAGATGAGCATGACTGCTTTAGTGACAATACCCATTACTCCCATTTTTATAACGGCCTTGGTATCCGCAATATCTATGTTGGAGAGTATCGCCGTGTAGATGGTGAATTACTAAGGGGGCCCAGTATCCAGTCTTTGCTTGAAAACAAAGATAAGAAGCTAGCCGCAAAAGTGTTGCAGAGCTTAGATAATAGCCAGTCGAAACTGCAAGCATTGGTGGATAGCGCAGAGCGTAAAGAGAATCCTGAAGCCTTTGATCAGCTAATTGCCGAAGGCAATGAAAAGGGTGCTCAAATGATTAATGCGTCTATCAATGCATTGGTAGAAGAAACTCGAAACATTGAGTTAGCGGCAAAAGCCCTTGGTATTGATAACCTTAACCCAGATACAGCCGATCACGAATTTTAAAGATAGATTGCTAATGAAAAAAAATGAACTTGGCTCCGCAATAGACCAGAGAGCCAAGCATAAAACCGAGCGCGTATTGGCGCCTCGGTTTTTTTGCGTTTTAGCCTTAATGAATTTTGCCGCTGCGAGTATTGCTGAACAAGACTTGAAGCCAGATAAAAGCCGGGTCAACCCAAAAGGTATCCATTCTTTTTCGCAACCTGCGGCAAATATGCCTCTAATGCGAAGGTTAGATTTTAGTGTAGGCAATAGTTTTTTTCGCAACCCTTGGGTGGTCTCACCAGCGAGCACTGATGCTAGAGATGGTCTTGGTCCGCTGTTCAATACCAATGCCTGTCAAAACTGCCACATAAAAGACGGGCGAGGGCATCTACCACAAAGCGATACGGATAATGCCGTTTCGCTTTTGTTACGTTTAAATGTTTCAGGTAAGCATAATCTAGCGCCTCACGAAGCAAACAAAGCCGACCCTAACTATGGCGGACAATTACAGGATTTTGGTATTCCTGGAGTTCCAGCTGAGGGCCAGATTAAGATTCACTATGATAAAAAACGCATACGCTTTGCCGATGGCAGTGAGGTAGAGCTGCAAAAGCCTCGCTTTTCTATTGTTCAGCTTGCTTATGGTGAGTTACACCCAAAAACTCAGATATCAGCACGCATAGCCCCTGTTATGGTAGGTCTCGGTTTACTCGAGGCCATTCCCGATTCAGCTCTTGAAGCCATGGCAGACCCAACTGACAAAAATGGTGATGGTATTTCTGGCCGTTTGAATCGAGTTTGGAGTGTTGAAAACCAGTCGCTGGTGATAGGTCGCTTTGGTTGGAAAGCCGGGCAGCCAAGCTTAAAGCAGCAAAATGCCGCGGCATTCAATGGCGATATGGGAATCCGTTCAAGTTTATTCCAGAATGAGAATTGTACGGTTGCAGAGATATTGTGTCGCAAGGTCTCCAAGCAGGACGATCTTAAACGCCCGGGTAGCGAGATCGAAATTAGCAATACATTACTGGATCAAGTTACCTTCTATACCAGTAATCTAGCGGTTCCAAAGCGCCGAAAACCGCGCGATGAGCAAGTACTGGCCGGAGAAAAATTGTTTGAGGAGCTGAATTGTTCAAGCTGCCATAAGCCTCGGCTTAACACCTCAAGTAAATATAAGTTCAGATGGTTGGCTAACACACAGATCAAACCCTATAGCGATTTATTACTTCATGATATGGGCCCTGAACTTGACGATGGCAGCCGTGAATTTTTGGCCGCAGGCAGTGAATGGCGTACCGCTCCATTGTGGGGTTTGGGTATGATTAAAACAGTTAATGGCGTTGAGGCTTTATTGCATGATGGTCGTGCGCGTAATGCTGAAGAAGCTATTTTATGGCATGGCGGCGAAGCGAAGCCTTCAAAACAGGCTTATTTAAAACTTTCCAAAAAACAACGCGAACAGATGATGGCATTCTTATATGATCTTTAAACATCTAGGATATAAAACCACGCTAGCTATTGTGACTGTTAGCTTGGCGGCTTGCAGTGCAAAAGCTCCTGAAGATGCCTTTATCCATCGGGCATTACATGACTATATATTGCCACTGCATGGCAATATGGCCGAACGCAGTAAACATTTTGATGAAGTGGTAAGCACTCAGTGTAGCCACTCGGCTAGTGAGCTGGATATGGCAGCCTTACAAGAAGCTTGGCGCTTGAATATGAGAGCTTGGCAGCAACTACAGGCGATTAACTACGGCCCAATTAATGAACAAAACTTGGCCTGGAAGTTTCAGTTTTGGCCAGACAGCAAGAACCTTGTTGCTAAAAAGACTCGACCTTTGTTAGCAGAGAATGCTGATTTGTCAGTGGAGAAATTCGCCAAATCGAGTACCGTTGTTCAGGGCTTGTCAGCGGTCGAGTATTTATTATTTGATTTCAAACTTGCTAGTAAGTCACCCAGTAAAGATGCACTGTGTGGCTTGCTAAGCATGCAGGCCAGTCAGCTCAAAGTGAATAGCAGTAAATTATTGCAAGAGTGGCAGGGTAGTTATGGCAAGCAATTGAGTAACTATGGGCCTGAGAATGTGTCTTTCCCCGATGCAAAAACAGCTGTTGCCTATATTATTGACGGCCAACTTGCCTTGCTAGAAACCGCGAGCAATAAAAAACTGGCGGACGCATTAGGTAGCAAGCGCAAGAACGCTAGAGTTAACCCCTATCTATTGGAATCTTGGCGCTCGCAAAACTCCCGCAAAAACTTGCTAGCTAACTTGGCTAGTGTCGATTTGTTATGGCATCGAGCGGGGATGAAGAGCTATCTTGAAAGCCAGGGTGCGAAGGGCCTAGCTGATAAAATAGAAGCGGAGCTTTTGGCCACGCAAGAACTATTAAGAGCCGATAGTCGCAGCTTCTTTAGCGCTTTAACTGCGGGTGATAAAGACAATGCAAGCGCGGTTAATCAATCCTTGAAATCCTTAACCAAGCTGTACAAACACGAAATCCCAGCAGCTCTAGAGATTCAGCTTGGATTTAATAATAACGATGGGGATTAAGTTCAGGTGAACAGACGAGAGTTTGTTTTTGCTGGGCTTGGGCTTTCATTAGCAGGTTTATTTTCTTGTGATACACCGCTTAATGTACGAACTCTGCTGTTGAGTGGCTATCAGGATCGTTTCAATAAAGCGAATCCTTATGGTATTGCAGCAGCGAGCATAGAAGGCAAGCTGCGTTTTATGTTGCCGCTGCCTCAGCGTATCCATCAGGTGTTGGATATGTCACCGCTGCAGCTTGATGTCGGCAAGTCTAAAAATAGCGAGGCTAGAAGCTGCCTGGCTATTGCTCGCAGGCCTGGTACCGAGTTGTACCAGGTGGATGTTGAGCGTGGCTTTTTACTCAATAAAGTCGTTGCTTCTGCGAATCGACATTTCTTTGGCCACGCTTGTCGCAATAAAGATGGCAAGGTTCTGGTGCCGCAAAATCATCTGGATAAAAAAGCGGCCAGTATTGCAGTTTATGACCCAGCTGATACTTGGCGATTACTGGAAGAAATTCCCTTGCCAGGCGTAGGCCCTCATCAGATTGAATGTTTGTCGGATGGTAAAACTTTAGCTGTGGCAATGGGAGGGATCCATACCCATCCGAATACTGGGCGGCGAAAACTCAATATCGATACCATGCAATCATCTCTGCTATACATTGACAGCAATGATAGTAAGGTTCTTGCTGAGTACTACCCAGAGGATCCGAAGCTAAGCCTGCGTCATATGGCCGTTTGCAGAGATGATCGAGTCATTATTGCCGCGCAGTATCAAGGGCCAAGCGAAAATATTTTCCCCTTGGCTTTTAGCCACCATGGTGAAGAGAATTTAAAAGCCTTCAGCGCGGCAGAAGAGGATTGGCGTGCTCACCAGCAGTATATTGGTAGTGTGAGTGTAGACCCTTCGGGCAACACAGCCTATTTAAGCTCTCCTCGAGCGGGGATTGTAAGTCGTTGGAATTTAAACAGTTTAGAGCTAGAAGAGAGCTATAGTTTGCGAGATGCCTGTGGCTTAGCCTATGCCAAGGAGCCGCAAGCCTTTTATATCAGTAATGGACTTGGGCAGATCGTGAATGTAAAAAATACAGCTATTGATCGAGGTGCAGATCAATACATGGCGCAGAAACAAGCGCTAAAGCAAAGCCAGATCAATACTACAGTCTTTGAGAAGACTATGATTTGGGATAATCATTTAACCATCCTGAGCTAATCTGCATTATTCAGAGGTGCCTTAGGTATTTCGAGACCGAATTATGAATCGCCGCCAATTTCTATCGGCCAGCTTAGCTGGCGCGGGTGTAGCTTCAATCGCCAGCTTAACAGGTTGTATGCCCAAGCTTAGTATCGAACAACGAGGCGAGTTTCAGTACCAGCTGCGTTTACAAGAAGCACAATTTGAATTGATACCAGGCACTCAAACCCCAGGTTTGGGCTTTAATGGCGTTTATCCTTCGCCCATTATTCGAGCCAAGCAAGGCAAGCCTGTCGTCATTGAGGTGATTAATGAGCTCAGTGAGCCTACTACAATTCACTGGCATGGTATTCGAATCGACATTGCCATGGATGGGGTGCCTTTTTTAAGTCAAAAACCCATTATGCCGGGTGAGACTTTCCGCTATGAGTTTATTCCCCCTGATGCTGGCACCTTTTGGTATCACCCACATATGAACAGTGTGGTGCAGCTAGGGAAAGGATTGGTTGGTTTATTGCTGGTAGAAGAGGCCGATAGCGAGCAGTTTTCACCAGATGACTATGCGGCAGATTTACCGCTAATGTTAAAGAACTGGCACCTTAATGATGACGGCTCTTTTAAGCCGCTGACGATTCCTCGCTATGCGGCGCGAATGGGAACGCCAGGTAATTATGAAACCGTCAATGGTGTTAATAAGCCCAGCTTAAGTGTGCCGGCCAATGCTTGGATTCGCTTACGATTCGCTAATGTAGACAATACGCTGGTTTATAAGCTGCGAGTAAAAAATAGACCCGCTTACATCGTTAGTATTGATGCTAACCCATTAGCTGAGCCCAAACCGCTGGAGAGCCATTCCATTGGGGCAGGTATGCGTGTTGATATCGCTATCAAAGCGCCCTCGCCAGGGGAAGAAGTGATTATCGAAAATGGTAAGGGGCGACTATTCTTTGAATTGATGCGTTTGAAAGCTGAAGATTGGCCGCTGAAAAAGCCCACTGCAGCAGAAGTACCCATGCCAATGCCGAACCCTCTGTCTGAACCAAAACTAGATCAAGCCGAAATAAAGCACTTTGTTTTCGAGTGGGAAGGGGCGGTAACCCCAGCTGATAAAATGGGTAAAGCCAAGCACGCTTTTTGGACCATTAACCGCCGAGCCTGGGAAGGCATGAAGCCAGGGAATATTCCGGCGCCACTGGCAAAGCTTGAATTGGGCAAGAGTTATATTTTCGATTTGAAAAACAATACACCCCATATGCACCCGATTCATATGCATGGGGTGATGTTTAAAGTGATTAAATCGAACAAAAAGAAAATTGAGCCATTCTTTACCGATACCGTGTTAATGGAGAAAAACGAGAGAGTGCAAATTGCTTTTGTAGCCGATAACCCAGGACGTTGGATGTATCACTGCCATGTTATCGAGCATATGAAAACGGGTTTGATGGGGTATATCGAAATCGCTTAACAGGAACGGGGTCAGATCCCTAAACCAAAAACGGGAGCCGACGGCTCCCGTTTTTGGTTTAGGGATCTGACCCCACTATGTGCTCGTTTTTGGTTTAGGGGTCTGACCCCACTATGTGCTTAGAACTTAAAATCAGCACGAATAGTGAAGTTACGACCTGGCTCGGTGTAACGTGTAATGCCACTTCCCTGTACACCAATGCCTGGGCGTAAGTCGTCACGACCTACAAAGCGAATGCTGTCCCAAATGTAATACTCTTTGTCGGTAACATTAAACACACCGGCGCGTAGAGTGAGCTGTTCAGTAACCTTGTAGAAGGCGGTAATGTCTAGCACTGCTGCACTATTGCTTAGGTAGTCACGCTCAACACGCTCACCCTCACTATTAGTAGAGTAGGCATCGCCAGCATCTTTAGCAGCAGTGTAAGTTAGCGTAGAGTTAACTCCCCAAGTTTCGTTAGCGTAGCTAATACCTAACTTAGAGCTGAATGGCTGAACGCTGGTTAATGGGTCTCCATTATCCTGTTCGCCATCAATGTATGCAGAATTAAAGAAAGCACTTAGACCTTCAGGGGCGCCCAATGTCTTATTTAGATCGAAGCTTGCTTCTAACTCTAAACCTTTAGTATCGGCATCACTAACGTTAACAGGAATATTGTACTCGTCGACCTCTCCAAGTTCATTGATACGACTTCCTAGGGGGCGAGTCTCGATAAAGTCCTGGTACTTGTTGAAGAATCCAGTAACCGCAAAGCGTGCACCTTCAGTTTTGGTTTCAAAGGTAAGCTCATAGTTAGTGGCTGTTTCCACGTCTAGGTCCGGATTAGGACCAGTGCTCCAATTATCTTCCGAGCCGCTCCGAGTATAAAGTTGCTCAACAGTTGGAGCTTTAAAGGCTCGGCCGATCTTGGCAATAATTTTACTGTTGTCACCAATTTTTTGGGTGAGACCTAAGGCGCCGCTAAAGAAGTTAAAGTCTTGTTTGCCTAGACTGTTGCCACCTAGATTATCCTGGAAAAATTCTGATGGTGTGGCGTCGTACTCATAATCATCGTATCGCAAGCCAACTTCAAGCTTTGTGTCGTCACTCAGGCTAATGCGGTCCAATACGAAGAAGTTATAACTCGTAATCTCCGAGTGGGGAACCAAGGCTTGGCGAGTGGTGAAAGCTGGATCTTGGCCGGCGCGAGTTTGTACCCGGGTTTCTTCGTTATCGACCTCTTTGTCAGAGTAAGCAAAGCCGTAGAAAATATCGTGTTCAATGTTTCCGCTTTTGATACGTTTGTTGAAGTCAAACTTAAACTGAGTTAACTCTTGATCGAAAGTACGAGTGTCGACACGTGGCGTTAAGCCGCCATAAAAAGTAACCGACTGGTGAGTTTTTGCTTCAAAATCGACATTTTGTCGATCGATGGACCACTCAATGCGATCAAATAGGCCAGCATCCATATTGGCCTTTTGGAAAATACCAATACGTTGACGTTCACTAGTATCGTCACCAATTCGACCTACATACCAAGGGCCATTGTATGAGCGTGCATCGGTTTCGGTTTCTACTGTGCGATCTTCCACAATGAAGCCAAGGGTATTGTTGGCGCTGAAGTCGTAGTTGATTTTTAGGAAAATATTGTCCTGATCAATATCTTGTGGATCGGGACGCTCACGGCCAGAGCCGTCAATGTCGGCACCGGCGGTGTGGTTTTCGGTTTCATGTCCTTTACGCTTGGTGCCAATCAATAAGGCTTCAAAGCCACCGAATCGACCAGCAGCGGCGATGCTGCCCATAGCAGTCTCGCTAGCACTGTCGTAAGAGGCGCTTAACTTAGCCGCCGTATCATCACCGGAATCGTTTAGAAAATCATCAGCATCTTTAGTGACAAAACGGACCGAGCCGCCAAGTGCGCCGCTGCCTGAAATCACAGAGTCAGCACCTTTGGTAATACTAACTTGCTTAACGGTTTCAAGTTCTAGGCCGTTCCGACCACCTTTAAAATAGCCGTAAGCTTGACCGCCTTCGTACTGCAAGGATTCACCTTGCTCGATGCCGTCGATGGATACTGCAATACGGTCATCCGCAACACCGCGAATATTAAATCCAGTACCGCCCCAACGACCATCGGCTGCCTTAATAACAACACCTGGGATGTCGCGCACGAGATCATCTAGGTTGTTAACCATATTCTCTTCGATTTTAAGGCTAGAGATCACCTCTTGGTTCTCTTTAGTTTCACCTTTTACTTTGGTGGTTTCCAGCTCTTGCACTTGAGCAAAGCTGTTACTGCTAGCTAGAGCAATGGCCAAAGCTAATGTAGACTTCTTAAACATTTCTGTCTCCCCGTTATTTAGTTGCTTGCAAGTTCAGCGTTAGCAACTAATGTTGGTCTTAATGTCAGCTCTATATGCTGAATCTCTTTTTGGCCTTTCTCGGTTAGTTTTAAGGGCTTTCCTAGCTCAAATGGAATGCTTATTTTTTCATGGCCGCCATGTTCCCTCGCGGCTTCTATTATTAATTGGTATTTGCCCTTGCTTAGGGGTTTACCGAAATCATCTAGACCCTGCCACTCAATGCTGTACTGGCCAGCGCGGCGAGTAGGGCGAGCCATAATATCTAATAGATTTGGCTCTTTGCGGCCAAGGCGACGCCACCAATGGCTGTTCTTGCTCATCCAACGTTCGCTGTCGCCTAATAGCAGTAAGTTCTTCACGACTTTACGTTTGTTATTTTCTATCCACAGTGCAACGTAAGGCTTGCGGTAATTGCCACTGCGAATTTTGGGTAGTGAAAATTGAATGGAGGCTAGAGGTTCTTGTGCTTCGGGGCCTCCATTGTGATTCCAACCTGTGCTGGCATATTGCCGCCCTTGCTCATCGATCAGTAGGGCTTCAATACTGTCTTGAGATTCCACCCAGTCGATAGCTTCTGATACGGTCATGGTGCTTAAAGCCGTAGCGCTGGCATCGGCGGTGGTCGCATCTTTAGCAATAACAATGGCGCTGTGGGGAAAGTCTCTCGGCCAGCCGTCTCGTGCCTGTATGATATGACTGTATTCACGGCGACCAATTTTTCGGCTGCGGGCATTATGGCCGCTATAGGCGATAGCGCTATTGGCTAAAGTTAACTTACCTAGTGTTGAGCTTTGGCTGTCATCCAGTTGGTTGGGGTTGGCAATGCTCACTTTCCAAGGGGTATCGTGGCCGCCTTGCCATTGTGCAATATCACCACCAATATTCAGCATAATAGCTTTGGCACTGGGTGCGCTGGCCTTTGCTATGTTTAAGGCCTGATCGATAATGTAACCTTTGGCGATGGCTGAAAATTCCCACTTGAAATCCTGTGGGACTTGATCTTTTGTTAAGTCATACTCTGAATACAGAGCTTTACGTGCTAATGCTCGTATTTCCTTTCGGTCAGGGCGAGCTTGTTCTTTTTCGGCTTTATTCCACGCCGCGATAACATCTCCGAGGCGGCAGCTGAATGCCATCGGCAGCTGCTTTTGCCAGTGTTGGCAAAGCTCTACCATCTCTTGCAATTCAGTCGATAGAGTTTTTTTATTGCCGCTGCGAATTTGCATTAATTCGCTATTTGGGTCGTAACTGCTATAGATATTCTCGAGTCGCTTAATTTCCTTAATAACGTTTTGCTGTGCGATGGAGGCCTCTGATTTCTCAGCATCTATACGAAGCTGCATGGAGGTTCCAAGAACATTATCATTATGAAATTCAATAGCTTCGGCGCTACTTGCTAAACTGTGGGCCAGTAGGCCAGCCATCATCATAGATGAAAGGAAACGTTTCACTTAAGTTACAACCTGTAATTTGAAAACTTGCGCCCCGAAGGGCGCTGTTTGGGCTAAGGGATTAATACCCTGCAACCTTTTCGCTCTTCTTTTTGCTAGCCGCTATATCGTCTGCTGAGATAAGGCCATCTTGGTTTTTATCCCAGCGGTTGAAAATACGCTTGCCTGAGATCTGAAGCTCATCAAAGGTCATGCTCTTGTCTTTATTGTCGTCCAGCACATCGAAGCGAACATAGGTCTGTTTGATGGCTGCGCGACGCATTTTGGATATAGCTGCATCTACGCGATCTTCGTATTCACCGAGGTACTCGTTTAATACTAAGTCGCCGCTCTTATCTTGGTCCGCAAGGTGGAAAATTGAGCGACGTTCGTTAAGAAACTCATCTTTAGTGATTTTCTTATCTTCGTTGCCGTCATAAATGGTAAACATACCTTTTTTACTATGTGTGGTAGGCATGCGAATCACCGAGCGGCGGCGAGGCTTTTTCTTAGCCTTTTTCTTGTCAGCCTTGGCAGTATTTTCCTCTTGCTTTTTCTTCCACTTGTTTTCTGGCTTTGGATCGTTATCGTCGATCACGCCATCATTGTTGCTGTCCCAGCGTGTCCAAATACGATCGGCAGAAGCTTGGAACTCTTCCCAGGTCATTACTTTGTCATCGTTTTTATCGAGAGCATCAAAACGTACAATGGTTTGCTTCACCTGACCTTTGCGATCTTCTTCTATGCGATCATCTAAACGGCCTTCATACTCGTAAACATATTCTTCGGTATCTAAGGTTCCGTTTTTATTGCTATCTACCTTGTCGAAAAAGGTACGACGTGAATCGTTATACTCGTCCCAGCTAACGCTTTGGTCTTTAGAGTGGTCGTGCTCTTCTAAAATTCGTGCCAAGCGGCTTTCTGTCATTGGCATAGGACGGTGACCGCGATCATCTTTCGCAGCTTTGGCTCGTTCGGCCTTGCTCAAGCCTTTAGCCATTGCGGCCTTAGCGTCATTGGCCTGGCTTTGCTCGGCGACAGGTGTATTTGGGGAGCAGGCGCTTATTCCTGCTACTGCAATCGCAATAGGTAGTGCTTTTTTAATCAGTTTCATGGCTTATCTCACTTAGATGTTTTCAAACACTTGCACGCTTAAGGTGGTCGTGTGGCTAAGGGTAGGGACTTTGGAGCCCTCTGGAGCTGGTCCTCGATAGCGAGCACGCAGTAAATACTTGCCGGCTGGCAGGCTAAGTTTTGCAAGTCCCTCTTTATCAGTAGTGAAGTTGATTGGCTTATTTTTCTCTTGGTTTGCCTTGTACACCAAGATTTCTTGCTCAGCCATGCCTTTATTGTCTAGAAGAATTTTTAGGGTGAATTCTTCATCGGCAAAGAGTTCGGTCGGATTATCAATCGGTAGGATCTGCAAGCCGACTGCTTCAACTTTCAATGCACCATTGCTTGGCGCTTTACGGCTAACATAAGTGTCCGCACGCGTAATCGATTGAAAATGGTTTTTAACTTCGGCGCCTTTTGGAGCTGGCTCCTTAGGATTCATTACACGCTTTTCTTCACCGTCGAGATCGTAGATCAGGAAAGTAGCGCCACGGCGGGCTCCGGTAGTAATACGGTAGGTACCTTCGTCTTTTAGCTCATGCTCTAAGACGATACGGGTCTTCAGCTCAGCCTTGCTGTCTGGATTTACCACTTCACCTGAAGGCGTGGTAACTTTGAAGTTGCCCTTATTGAAGGCGGCTTCAGGAATGAAAAACTCCTCGGCGAAGGAGGCATCGAAGCTTGCCATTTTGCCCATGACGGGCTCGAAACTGGTTGGGGCAATATAGGGGGTGTGAGCAGTAGCGGTGCTGACGGCCAGGGCCGTTAGAGACGCCAGCCCTAATGAGCTAAGCATGTGAGCTTTTGATTTGCGAACTAAGCCGAGCATAAGTGAATTCTCCAAGGTTTATTTAAATGCCATTCTTTGTGATGACTAAATCACGCGAATACTAATGCAAATGTAAATGATTCTCAATAAAATTAAAGAAGTCTCCATATTTTCTTCATGGTTTGAGCGTTTATAGAGCCCTAGTCACGACACTAGGGCGGTAAATGTACAAATCGCGGCGGTAATTAAGCCAAGTAGCATGGCGGGCTTTAAGTAGCGTTTATTGGGTAGGAGCAAAACCAAACCGCTCAGCGAGAACAGCAGAATTAGAACCGAACTAATGTCGAGAAGCAGCTTCCACACGAAACCAGTGTGGCGACCTTTATGTAGGTCATTGAGCCATGCCCACACGCCAGAGTCACTGCGGCTTGCGCTTACCAAGCCGGTTTCAAGCTCAAGCTCCCCGCTGGCAAATGCTCCAGGCATCTGGGCGTCAAAAAATATAACATCACCATCATCTTCGAGTTTTAGCTTGCCAAAGCTAACGCCCAGCTCGTTCTCCAGCTGAGTAATCTGAGCTGGGCTAAAGGTAAGCCCTTGGCCTGCCTCATAATTTACAAGTTGAAACTCTAGCTCTTGCTCATGAGCTTCACCGATAAACCAATCTGGATGGTTCAGGGTGATGCCGGTAAATGCGAAAAACAGTAATAAAAATAATAAAGCGACGGCTGCATAAATATGGAGTAGGCGAGACCAGCGCCACAGGGTTTTGTTTACTTTCATGGTTTATCGAGTATTTTTTTGTCTAATCAGGCGTTGAAGAATATCCATGTTATTAATTAAGTCCCTGCGGCTCGGATCGAGCTTAAGTATATTTTGTAGAAATTCCTGTGCAGATTTGTAGCGCTTTTGTAGGTAAGCCACTTGCGCTCGTTTCATCCATGCGGCTTCCCTGTTTTCTTTCATAGCTGCAGCTCGACTGAGTAAGATATCAGCACGATTCAGTTGTCCTTGAGCAATTCGAATATCTGCCAGATCTAATATCGCTGAGCCATTGGCTGGATTGTGTTTCAGTGATTGTTGCAACAACTGAACCTGACGCTTACTTTGCCCTTTATTGGCAGCAAGTCTCGCGCGTTGATGATTCCAGTGGCTTAAAGCTTGGCTATCAAAGTGTATACTTTGACTCTTTGTTGAGGTGATCAGTGTAGTTAAATCATTCCAGTGACCCTGAGAAGCCAACCAATCAAGCATTGGGCCAATATATGAATAGTCTTGTAACAAGGAGGGGCTTGTTTTAACAATGTTCACAGCTCTGGCTATATTGCCCGCTTGCACATTGAGCTGTGCCAAAAGTTGTATATTCTGCTTTTGCTTTTCGCCTAATCTATAAGCCATTTCCATAGCGGTTAATGCCCGCTGGCTTTGCTTAGCAGTTACTGCGGCATTGGCTTTGTGTAGCCACAGTTCAACATTATTTGGCTCGTCTTTTAAAAGTTCATCGATTAACGCATTGGCCTGTAGATGCGACCCTGATTGGCTAAGCGCCATCAGCAAACCTTTTTGCCAGTGTTTGTTCTCCGGCGCTAAGGCATAGGCTCTTTGATAGGCGGCGACGGAACTAAAAGCTGAGTGTTCACGTAGATTGAGATAGCCAAGCTGACCAAAAAGATCTGAGCTGGCACCTCCTAAAGCAATCGTTTCGGCTAGGTACTTTCTGGCTTTCTTTGCCTGATTTTGGCTAAGTGCTAGGCCCGCCAAGGATTGGCTTGCCAGAACGTAATCTCCATGAAGTTTTATCGACGAAAGATAATCCTGTTCGGCTTTTTGGTATTGCTTAAGTTGTGTTAGAACTTGTGCTCGTACGTAAAATAGAGCGGCACTGGCTTGTTCCGGCCATAACTTGGCAAGTTCTGCATTCGCCTTTTGGTATTGCTTTTTATCTAATAAAGGGCGTACCTTATCAATCAGAGCAAACTCTTCGCTGTTTAGTTTAGGGGTATTGCTACCATTACTGAGTGGTTTAAAACTCATTTCCCAGTTCGGCGTTGGCAGTGTTATTTTTACCTCTGCCTGTGCTGTACTTGTGTGAAGCGCAATGGTTAAGCCAAAGCCCAAAGCAATGCACATTAGGCTCGCTCGCTTAAGGTGCAGTAACTTTATACTTAGTGGTTTTTGAGTATTCTGTTTCATGTTGATCTAGCTATGCTCCAGCTCGAGCGGCCATATGAACTCAGCTTTGACCAACTTGCCATCCATCTTAGGAGGTGTAAAGCGAGCTTGGCTTATTGCTTGTTGAAGGCTTGGTTTAAGCTCGGGGTACTTTAACTGGGTGATTTGTTGTAGATGTACCTGGCCCTGTTCGTCAATCATGACTAGTAGCTTAACTAGTGCTTTGTTGACGCCGCGTTGGTATAGGCGGTGCGGGAAACTGACACGAATCGGAGTCAATAATTGCGGGCGTTGATCGAGTTGATCAAGGCCGAAGGCCTGCCAATCGGGTGTCCAGTCTATGTTGAGATTTACTTGGGTTAAACTATCAATGGGTGGTTTTTCTACCTTAATCTCTCTAACTTTTACATTTTGCTCTGCCATTTTTAAAGCTAGGCCTTGGGCGTTAAAGCTAAAATCAATATCAACGCCGCTATTATTGACTTGCTGTTGTTCCTGCGCCGGTGGTGGAGGCGGCGGTGGCAATGCCACACTCACTTGCCTGACAACAAGGTCTTCTTTTGTTTGTGAATGCGTCGACTTACTTAGCTGGATAACGGTTAATAGCACAGTCAGGCAGGCAGTGGCTAAGACGATCGAAATAATTCGACGCATTGGCAGATTTAATGTGGCTAAACTAATTTTGCTGCTTTTGACAAAGGCGGTGTTGGCCATATTAACTTCCTCGCTTGGTAGCTATATTGATGCTCTCGGCACCGGCCAGTTTGGCTTGGTCGATAACGTCCACCAAAATCTGGGCTGAAGTATTTTTGTCGGCTTGAATAATGAGCGATTTTTTCTGCTTGGCCAGAGCATGAGCGACTGTTGCACGCACTCCAGATACGCCAATATTGGCACCGTCGTAGACCACTTCGCCGCTGGCGCTGATGGCCAGCAATATGACATTGCGCTCTAATCGCTCGCTGGAAACGGCCTTGGGCTTGTCAACTTCGATACCGGTCTCTTTAACAAAGACCGTTGTGACGATAAAAAATATTAATAGAATAAAAACCACATCCAGTAGCGGTGACAAATCGATACTGTTGCTTTGTTCCTGTTCGATACGCTGGCTCAATCTAGACCTCATCTCTTAACTCCTTCGTGAAGTCATTAAGCAAGAGGCCTTGTTGAAATCGACTCTTTAAGAAATGGCTGAGTAGATACCCTGGTACGGCAAATAGCAGTCCAAGTTGGGTAGTACCTAAAGCTGTGCCAACGCCGCCGGCAATTAAGGTATTAAAATCAACGTGGTCAGCCGCCATATCAGCAAAGGTTTGCAGCAAGCCCATAATGGTGCCGAGCAAGCCCAAAAGGGGAAGTGCCGCCAAGCAAGAGTCGGCAAGTTGACAGCGTGCTTGTCGTAGTTCAAGTTCATCGCTGGTATTTAATAGTGTGTCA
The DNA here is from genome assembly GCA_025800365.1 of Cellvibrionaceae bacterium. Lineage (GTDB taxonomy): Bacteria > Pseudomonadota > Gammaproteobacteria > Pseudomonadales > Cellvibrionaceae > Pseudoteredinibacter. The sequence continues at coordinate 21,201 of JAOXRT010000122.1, forward strand.
AATAAGATGCTATAAGCGATCAGGCCAACTATGATAATTGCCCAGAATATCCATTGATCGGTTTGGAAGATCATGGCGTTGTCGCCTCGGCTTGCTCTTTGCACCATTCAAGCTGGCTCAGCTCTACAGCAAAAGCCTCGGCTTGACTGTTATGGCGACGTACCCAGCGTTGTAAGAATGCGTGTAGAAGTAGCGCAGGAATAGCAACCACAAGACCGAGTTCAGTGGTTACCAGCGCTTCAGAAATTCCTGAGGAAACCGCACTTGCATCACCCGAACCAAAGATGGTCATTAACTTAAAGGTTTCTATCATGCCGCTTACTGTGCCAAGCAGGCCGAGCAAGGGCGCGACGGCGGCGATAACCGCGATAGTGCCTAACCATTTTTCTAGGCGATGCTTATCGGCCATTAAACTTGTGAATAAACGATCTTCGCGCTGCCCTAAGTGATTTTCTTGCAGGCAAATTTCTAATAGCTTAGCTTGTATACCAAGGCTTTGACGCCCTTCAAATTGCTGTTTCAGCTTCTCGCCGGCGGCTTTGTCTCCGCGTTTAAAGGCGAGGGTAGCTCGGCTAGCTAGTGCAGGAATCCATTTTGGCTGTCTTAATAACTGCAAGCTCTTTAATAAGGCGCATAGAGTGGCAATTAAACCAAATGCCAAAATTGGTATTGCCCAAACCCCGCCTTTATAAATATGCTCGCTGATACTCTCTTGCTGCTGAGCGATCTTAATGGCTCGTTCTAGGCTAGGGTCAAAATGTAATGTCCCCTCGAGTGATCGAGATTGCTCTAGCCAACTTTGCTGTTGCTGCTGGCTTGCAGCAAGAATGATCTCAGGGATTTGCTTATCGTTTAGCCAGCCGGCAAAGTTATCTGCCGCGGCCCAGCGAATCGGGCCTAGGCGCAATACTTTGGCATCTTGCAGCTCGCCACTGGCGGCAATAAGCTGCTGGGTTTGCCAGCTTGGATTCAATGCCTGCTGCTGCAGCTCGGCTTGTTGTTCAAAGAGTGACAGCAGCTGATCGCTATCATGGCTGCCATTTAGATCTGTCTGCTTACCAAGATAATCAACAAGGGCGTAAGCTTGGTAGGCGTCCTGTTCTTGCCAAGATTTTAAGCGGTCCTGCAATTCTTGCAGTGCTAGGGTCTTCTCATCGGCTAAGCGCTGTATGGCCGCTGCTTGGTCTCTTAAACCTTCTACTTTAACTTCGGCATTGTGAAGCTTCTTTGATAGTGCTTGGCGTTCAGCAGATTGCCTCTTTTGAAGTTTTAGCAACTGCTGTTGCGAGTTTTTAATGTCTCGATTTAGCCCTTTTTCCAGCTGTTGATTGCTCAAGGCCTTAGGGCTATTAATGAGACTTAGACCTAGACTTAGATATAAGGCAATAATAATGATCGGGGAGCTCTCGCTCATAGCTGCTCTCCAGATAACTTGATATTCAGCGGTAAAATGCGAGCGGTTTCTGGATTTTTTGCAGCTTTCAAAATATCGGCAAGCTGTTCGCTAAGCGCATTGTCACTGTACCAAAGCCATTGATCACTGCCAGCTTCGCCAAATCCGGCGTATTGACCATCCCGACTTAAATACCAGCCTTTTGCGACCCCCAGGTAAATTTGATCAACCAAGATTTCTTGTTGTTCAGTGTTGTTTTCCTGAGTGGCGATTGGCATCAATGCTTGGTGTACGGTGACTTTTTCGCGAAAGCGATCGAAGCTTTTGTACATATCTAGGTAAAGATCGAGTCGCTTGCTAGGGTGTTCTTTTAACAAGGCAAGCTTTTGGATATTTTCTTGCCAGTGGTTTTTCAGTGGCTCAGGTAACCTAGGGAGTAGGGCATTAACGTGTCGATCTGCCTGCACAAGAGCTTGGCTAAGCTTTCGTTGTCTGCTCTCGAGGGTATTTTGTTCGGCGGCAAGTTCCTCACGTTTTTGCTGAGCTTTGGTTTTTAGGCCCGAATGCTTTTTCAGATGCTTCTGTAAGCCTCTAGATTCAGCGGTCAGCAGATCCAAACGCTGCTCTAGAACAAGTTTTTCTTCTTGCCAGTCTATTCGCATGGATTCACGCTGTTGTTCAATAGCCAACCACTGCTGCATTAGACCCTCTAACTGTGACGCCGGGGACTGGTTTTGAGCGCCTGCTGTGCTACTCAAGAGTGTAAACACAGCTGCCGTCGCCAATGTGCGCATAGCGGCCGTGTTCACGATTTGGACTCAATGCTTAAGGTGGTAAATTCGCCTTCCAGTTTTAGCTCGACCTTATCAATCAGTGGCCAATCAAACTTCAGGCACTTAGCATTATGGCCACCATGTTCACGAGCGACTTCGGCGCAGAGTTTGTATTGGCCGTTAGCTAGGGCATTAGCCTCATGATCTAAACCATCCCACTGTAGTTGGTATAGGCCAGGGCCTTTGGTAGCACCCGTGACACCGTCGGCTGCTTGTTCGTTTTTGCGCAGAACACGTCGCCAAAAGTACTTAAGATCCTTTAACCAGCGATCATCTTCATACCAAAGCTGGACCACTCGTTGAGGCTTGTTTTTAGCACTGGCAACCCATACGGCGGTATAAGGGCGTTCATAATCACCAGTATCAAAACTGGGCAGTTCCAAGGTGATTTGATACTGCTCTGCATTGGAGGCAGGTAGGTAAAGGCCGGCCAAAATGGCTAAAAATAGACTATTTCGTAACATGGGTGCTTTAAATAACAATGAGATGGCGAATGAGAATCGTTATTATAAGCATTTGTGCGACAAAATCTACACCTCCATATTTTCTCCATATTTGTACACATTCGGCAGTAGAGGCACTTCTATCGTTTAAGAGTGCAAAGCCAACTGGTTGAATAGGCAAAGTAAGTGGTTTGGGGGAAAGCTTAGTTATTGAAAGCAGCCGAGGGGGTTAGAGGGGGAGTGGAGGCAGGCTAGCTTAGAAAGTGCTAGGGCACCTCTGAATAATGCAGGTTTTGCTCAGCGGAGCCCTGAAGCGCTTAGCTACTAGGCGCGCTTCGCCGGCAATGGCCGTAGCCCTTGGCAAGAAGCGCAACAACGTAGATGAGCGCTTCAGGGCCCGCCCTTCGGGGCTTCACGCCAATGTCGTACTCTTCGTTGCTCCTTTTCGACAGGCGACCAGCCTGCCTTCAAAGCAGCGCCTCGATTACGATATTGACTTGAAGCCTGAGCAAATCTGCATTGTTCAGAGGTGCCCTAGGAGGAAAAAGCAGACTAAGCATGCAGGAATGATTATAGCTTGACCTGTCCTGGGGCAAAAGCGCCCCAGGGTTTAGGATTATTTAGTCTTTACTTGGGTCGGTTAGATCCTGCTCTTGTCGTAAATAGCCAGCCGCTTCCTCATCCTGTTGGATAAGGTTAGCTTGATTTTGCATCGGGATTGCGCGCGACTGTTGATTGATGTCGTGAATCTGAGAAGCATTGTGCAGGTCACGTTCGCTGGTAATCGCTGCGATAGACTCGCGATCTTTCAAGAAGCCGATAACGTCACCACGAATACTGGCCAGCTCTTGATCGTTTTTATGCATCTCTAAAATATAACGTGGATGCTCTAAGTTCCGCATACCGCTGGCGGCGAAGGTGCTGGAAACGATACGGCTGACAATAACCCATGGAGTAATGCTAGAGCGCACCAAGGTATTTTCCGAGCGGGTAGAGTCGTGAATGCTGGTACCGGTGGAGATTTTCGATTCGGTAAAAGTACCTTCCACTTTTACATAGATTAGGTGGCTTTCAAATTGCATTTCCGCAAAGAAAACATGGGCTGCATTACTTAAGATGCGCGCAAAAGCACGAATAAATACCGCTGCTAAAAACACATGAATAACAGAGCCGGCCAATGCTGATAGCTCGGCAATTTGAGTATCGCTAAGGGCAGAGCCTAAACGCTTAAAGCCAATTTCATTAATGTAGTTGTAAAGCTCACCTACATTAAATGCTAGCCAAACAGTTAATAGGGAGGCTAGCAAAAAGCCGATATTGCCTGTAATTAGGCTAAGCATACGGCTGCTATTAAAAGCTGGACCTAAATCCATTGCTTTAAACTTAGGCTGTACTTCTTGAATCATCTCGCCGAAAAACTTGCCTTTACCTTCTACCTGCTCTTCAAGGTTTGGCTCTAATTCTTGATAGACCCGGTTAGGAACTTCCTTATAGCGGCGGTTTGCCATGACGAGGTTATCGAGATTAATAAAAATCTCATTTGGGTGAACAGATTCTTGCCAGTTTTCCCGAAGCTCCGATACCTCGGCCTTAGGGTCACAATACGCTAAACGCTTATTAAGCATCATAGCGCAGAGAATAGTTGCGATAACGGCGGCTACGCTGATGCCCAAAAGGTAAGCCCAGGTGTTGGGTGCCGGTAGCCAGGCCAAAGTTTCACCCAGTTTAACAGTGCTCCACCCACTGGCCTTTAAAATGAATGACAAAGCCAAGCCAACGATGACAGGGAGCAAAATTGCACCGGCGATGACTTTGGTCAACTCTTTACCGCCTAAGCTAGAAATACGTTTATCGGCCGTGCGATTAATATCTTTTCCTGCAGCGCGCCAAACTAATAATAAGTAGATGGTTAAGGCTACAGAGTAGGCAGGGAAGGCAAATTCACCAATGTCCCCTGCAAAGCCTGCTAGCGAGACAAAAGCTGTT
>JAOXRT010000139.1 GCA_025800365.1 Cellvibrionaceae bacterium
GCAAAGCGATAACCACGTTATCCCCCGCATTCAGGCAAAGAGTCTTTCGCCCGAAACCCGGATTAGAGGTTTGTTTTTGTTTGTTATTTTCGGCGTTTGGCATAATCAGATCTCATAGCAACACCTACTTTGCTAAACGGATTAAGCGCCTCAAGTCAACTAACATGTTAGAATGCAAAAATAGCTATGTCAGTTTTGAGCACATAATTTATCCAAGAAAATGATAGAAACTGCCCGTCCAACGGGGCAGCATTTCACCAGCGTCAAGGCTAAGCGGCAGGGGTAATCGCGCACCCGCGCTGCCCTAAAACAAAACCCACCGGGCTGCTTTGAATGCTACAAGCAAGCCCGATGGGTCTGTTCATTTCACGCGCAAATCAGAAACTGCGCGCCGGGGATCTAAAATTCGTCGCCTTTCACGCCATCCCAAGATGGGCAGGCAGGCCAGTCATTTCGTTTTCGCGGATCACCGCGGGATCATAGGCCTTGCGCCCAAAAACCTCGCGCACCATCGGTTCGAAGGTTTCCAGCGGCTCCATAGGGTAATTCGGGTCAAAGCTCGACTGGTCCCATGCTTCACAGAAGGCCGCGCAGGTATCGAACAGCGGATGATCGCGATAACGATCGCGGGCGTTGCGATCCCAGCCATAATGATGACCGTAATAAAGCGATTGAAAGATCCCGTGGTGTTCAACCGTCCAGGACACTTCCCAG
>JAOXRT010000142.1 GCA_025800365.1 Cellvibrionaceae bacterium
TACACAAGCAAGCAAACAACCACGTGCACCCCTCTTGCACGTGCCACGTGCACCTAAGGGCCTCAAATGATGCATCGCTGAAAAGCCCTTGTCAAGATGCGTCGGTGCACCAAATTTCGTGTTTCTAACTCAACGTTTCCAAAAGCCAGAGGTCCCTCTGTAAAAACACGTGCACGCCTCTGGCACGTGCAGCGTACACCTTTCGGTAACGGTGACTCCTTTAACGGCTACTGCAGGGTGGAGGTGATGCACCCTGCGAATTTGGTCCCATCACCTTGAGCCGTCTGACCTGTGGCGCGCTCATATTGATTTTTGCAGGGGTCTGGCAAACTGCACGTGCCACGTGCCACGTGGCACAAATCGACACACATTTGACACCACGGTCATCCCGGCGTTCCGGCGCGCAGAACGTTGTCCAGCCGGTCCCGATCGGCCGTACCGTTTAGCTTTTGTACTCGAAAGCATTTTGATACAAAAGCAAGAAAATCACCATACATACGACAATGGCAACTTACATGTCATATAGGTATATGAAAATAAACACAATTTTTAGAAAATGCTCAAGGTCGCCGAGTGGGTAACCAAGCTATTTATGATCCCCATGCTCCGTACCACATATTTCGAGCAAAAAAGTTCATAGTACCAGACACTTCTAGGTTCCAACATTATGGCTATGGGCCGGCTACTCGACTACAATTGTTATATACCTACCAGCTAAAACCGGCCGTTCTTGCATTCCGCCAAAAGTGAATGGCATAACTTAAACTCGAAAAAAGATT
>JAOXRT010000149.1 GCA_025800365.1 Cellvibrionaceae bacterium
TAATTATTTCTTCGCCGGCATTAAGCCCTGAAATCACCTCTATAAAGTCGTTATTGCGGCGTCCTAAACGCACTTCCCGGCGTCTGGCTTCGCGGCCATCGTCACTTAAGACATATAGCCAGCGGCCGCCGGTATCTTGAAAATAAGGGCCGTTCGGTATTAATAGCGCTGGAGTATTGGCGCCAAGTTGCAAGCGGCTTTGTACGCTTTGGCCTAAGCGAAGCTTTTGGGGTGTTTCTGCTAAGAAAGTCATTTCAACTTGAAATTGGCCACCGCGCACATCGGGGTATATTTTGCTAACGCTTAGCTGAAAGGCCTGTCCTTGTAGCTCTATCTCGGCATTTTGGCCCGCGCTTATGCGGCCTAAGTAATACTCATCAACAGCAGCTTTTAATTTAAAGGAATGTGGCTGGCTAATTTGCCCAATACGATCGCCGCGCTGCACGCTTTGCCCGACAACTAAATCAAAGCCAGAAAGGCGCCCATTAAACGGCGCACGAATATGCAGGGCTTCTAGGCTTTCTCGGGCAAAAGCCAGGTTATCTTCCATTACCGTGGCTTTGGTTTTATAAAACGCGAGTTGTTTGGCCATCATGCGTTCATCCGAGGCTTGAGCCTCCTGGCCGATCTCAAAAAGCCTTTGATAATGACGCAATTCATCTTGGGTTTTATCAACGCTTTCTTGGGAGATATGGCCAGCTTTAAGTAAACGCTGAAAGCGCTGGTCTTGCCGCCCTAAGCGCTCGATGTGATAACTCAGCTCGGAAAGCTCGGTTTTATGACGCAGGCGGTTTTGCTCTAAGCGCAGCTCTTGCTCACGCATGATATTCAGCTGCTCGATCACTCGGGATTCCGTGCTCATCACGCTCAACTGCAAATCAGAGTTTGAAAGCCTGGCCAGGGTTTGGCCAGCTTCTACCTCAGCGCCGTCTTCCACCAAAAGCTGATCAACTCGGCCTCCCTGTATCGCATCTAAAAAAACCGTTTTCTTAGGCTCCACTCGAGCGCGTAAGGGAATGAAATCATCAAACACGCCCTGCTGAGCCTTGCCCGTCACCAGTCGATCGCGCTCTAGGTTTAAGGATTTGCCCTTTTCATAAAACAAGGCAAAAGCTAAAACAGCGGCTAGCAAAGCGGTCGCCATCAATAGCCAGCTGATATAGGGCTTTTTGCGTTCTATACGCCTATCCATTGGGTGATCGCTCAGCAGCTTGTCTTTATCGGGTAAACCTGTGTTGTTCATATGCAACCTATTAATGTACTGGCCCGGTTTTCGCTTTAATCATCTGTATAACGCGCTTGGCCATGATGAATGTCATTGCCCAGTGGAATTGCAAAGCCGATGCCAATCTGTAAGTTGTTGTTTTTATTGGAATTAGAGGGTGACGCTGGCACTGACTGTTCGAAAGCGTTCATGGAGTACTGTTCGATAACGAACACAGGCTGTACGATAGCGAACATAATTGAGGAGATAGATTCTTGCCTGAAGACCACAAGATACTGGTAATCGATGATGACCAGGACATTCTGCTAGCCGCTAAGCTTCTGCTTAAGCGCCACTTTGCCGGGGTGGATATCTGTAATCGGCCAGAGCAGCTGCCTAAATTAATGGCCGCCACGCAATATGATGCGATTCTCTTGGATATGAACTTCTCCCCGGGTGAAAGCAGTGGCGAGGAAGGTTTGCATTGGTTGCAGCAAATCTTAGCGATCGATGCCGATGCTGTAGTGGTGCTCATTACAGCTCACAGCGCCGTTGAGCTTGCCGTAGAGGCCATGAAGTATGGCGCCACCGATTTTATTGCCAAGCCTTGGCAAAACGAGAAGATACTGGCCACGCTTTCTGCAGCGATAAAGCTAAGGCAAAGCAGACAAGAAGCCAATTTACTGCGTCAAAGCAATGAAGGCCTTATCGAGGCTAACCAGCCCCATAGTGAAATGATTGGTGAATCGGATCATATGCAGCTGGTAAAAGCTATGATCAAGCGCGCAGGCCCTACAGATGCCAATGTGCTGATCCTTGGTGAAAACGGCACGGGTAAAGAGCTGGTCGCTCGGGATTTACATCAGCAAAGTTTACGTCACGATAAACCATTTGTAGCCGTAGATTTAGGGGCCGTATCAGAGAACTTATTTGAGTCGGAGTTATTTGGCCATGCCAAAGGCGCTTTTACCGGCGCCGACAAATCTCGAGTTGGGCGATTGTTGGCAGCCAACGGTGGCACCCTCTTTCTTGATGAGATTGGTAATATACCCTTACATCTTCAAGCTAAGCTGCTAACGGTTTTAGAGCAGCGCACGGTAACACCACTAGGTAGCAATAAAAGCCAAGCGCTGGATATTCGCTTGGTGGCGGCCACTAATGTGGATCGCGAACAACTTTCCGATGAGCGTTTGTTTCGCCAGGATTTATTGTATCGTTTAAACACGGTGGAAATTAAACTGCCTGCCTTGCGTGAGCGCGCTTCCGATATCACCTTAATTGCTCAGCATTATTTGCAAAACTACAAGCGCAAATATCAAAAGCCCGAGCTTGCCTTTTCCAAAGCAGCATTGGCCGCCATAAGCGCTTACGAGTGGCCAGGCAATGTTCGAGCTTTGCGTCACGCTGTTGAGCGCGCGGTTATTCTATCCGACGGGCCTTATATCGAAACGGCGGACATGCAAATCCCAACTGGAAACGCGCTTCTTAAGGAACATGAACTAACCAATGTAAACAATGACGAGCAACAGGATTCCAGTGCGCTTTCACTCAAAGATTTAGACCTAGAAAAAGCCGAACGCGAATTGGTTACCACGGCCCTGCACCGTCACAGCTTTAAT
>JAOXRT010000151.1 GCA_025800365.1 Cellvibrionaceae bacterium
ATTAAAGCTGGAGCAGTCGCTGTATTGCAAGAAGCGGACGGCGAGTGTCATGGCGCAATTTCTAGTCGCCAGGGTGTGCCTGTTGTTTCGATAAAAGCTCTGCTTCACAAAATGAGTCGAATTGCGGCGAACTTTTATGCCGAACCCAGTACGGCTTTATCGGTTGTTGGTTTTACGGGAACTAATGGTAAGACCAGTTGCACTCAGCTTTTTGCACAGTTGCAGGCATTGCTGGGTCAGCGCGCCGCGATGCTAGGGACTATGGGTTATGGCGAAGTTGATCGCAAGGCCAAAATGACTTTGCAAGACACGGGTATGACCACCCCTGATGCTATTCGAGCCCAAGCGATTTTGGCAGAGCTGCGTGAGTCTGGAATGCAGTCGGTCGCTATGGAGGTTTCATCACACAGTTTGATGCAGGGGCGTGTTGCTGCTGTAGATTTTGATATTGCGGTGTTTACCAATCTCAGTCGCGATCATCTTGATTATCACGGCAGCATGGCAGCTTACGCCAAGGCTAAAGCGAAGCTGTTTGCTTTCAAGGGCTTGTCGGCCGCGGTATTAAACCTTGATGATGAATACGGTGAAATCTTTGCGCATGTATTAAAAGCTTCTGGTCTAAAAACCCTAACTTATAGCTGTACCAATCAATTTGCCGACATTTATTGTGAGTCGGCTGAATATCACTCCGAAGGCATGACATTAAGGCTCATTAGTCCTTGGGGTAGAGCTGAATTAAAAACTCAGTTGTTGGGCGGCTTTAATGTGAGCAATCTATTGGCGGTGATGGCTGCTGCAATTGCTAAGGGTTATAGCTGGGAAAGCTTGTGTGAGTTATTGCCTGAGTTGTGTGCTGTTAAAGGTCGTTTAGAAACTTTTAATCATGCCGGCATTACTGTGGTCGTAGATTATGCCCACACCCCAGATGCTCTTGAGAAAGCCCTGTTAGGAGTTCGTCAGCATTGTAGTGGTCGACTGCAGTGTGTATTTGGTTGCGGTGGTGATCGAGATAGAGGCAAGCGTCCACAAATGGGAGCTATTGCAGCTCGATTGGCTGACTCTATTTGGGTGACCAGTGACAACCCGCGCAATGAAGATCCTCAGCGAATCCTAGATGATATTCAGGCGGGCATCGATACCTCAGCAATCGAGTCGCAAATGGCTGTTGACCGAAAGTCTGCCATCGAACAGGCCATCGCTGGTGCCGTTGATGGTGATTGCATCCTTATTGCAGGCAAGGGTCATGAAGACTATCAAATCGTTAAGGGCGAAAAGCTATGGTTTGATGACCGAGTCATTGCCGAGAAATTTCTGCAAGAGAAACAGTTTCAGCAAGGAGGAGTGCAGTAATGTTTCCTCTTAGCTTACAAAAGATAGCGGCTGCTTTGGCCTTGGATATTGATAGTGAAATTTCAATTGAAGGCTTGAGCACAGATAGCCGTAAAGTGTCCGCCGGAGAAATCTTCGTTGCCCTTAAGGGTGAGAATTTTGATGGTCATAAATTTTTGGCAAAAGCTCAGGCGCAAGGTGCCACTGCAGCCATAGTTGAAGAGCAGCAGGCTGATATTGAGATTCCCCAGCTAGTGGTTCCAGATTGCTATGCTGCCCTGGCGTCAATTGCGCAAATGTTTCGTCAGTCTTTTCGCGGTCCGGTAGTCGGTATAACTGGCAGCAGCGGAAAGACCACTGTCAAACAAATGTTGGCTAGCATCTTTTCATTGCTAGGGCCGACTTTGGCAACCAAGGGTAATCTGAATAACCATATCGGTGTGCCTTTAACACTATTTGACCTGCAGACCGACACTGAGTATGCAGTTATTGAAATGGGTGCAAGCGGCCCTGGTGAAATTGCGTATCTCAGCTCAATTGCTAAGCCCACTGTTGTGATGGTGAACAATGTTATGGCAGCCCATCTTGAAGGCTTTGGTAGTCTGGACGGTGTGGCGATGGCCAAAGGTGAAATTTACCAAGGCTTAGCTGAGTCTGCTAAGGCGATCATCAATGAAGATTGTGAATACGCCGATCGCTGGGCAGGTGGTTTAGCAGAGTCACAGATCGTTCGTTACAGTACTGATTCTGTGCAAGCTGATATCTACGCGAGCAATATCGAATTGTTAGCCGATGCTTGTTACGCCTTTGATTTAACAACTCCCATTGCAACACAAAGAGTGCAGCTGGCAATGCCTGGTCGTCACAATGTTGCCAACGCTTTGGCGGCGGCAAGCTGTGCTTATGCTTGCTCTGTGTCGCTGGAAACTATCGTGCAAGGTTTGTCCTCGGCGAAAAATGCTGCTGGCAGAATGCAGCGCTTTGAGCATTCGACGGGCGCTCAAATTATTGATGATAGCTATAACGCCAATCCAGGATCAGTTCAGGCAGCCATCGATATGCTAGCCGATCAGGAAGGTAGAACGATTTTGGTTTTGGGTGATATGGGCGAGTTGGGATCTGAAGAGAAAAAACTTCATAGAAAGATTGGTCAGTATGCACAGGATAAGGCTATCTCAGCTTTGTTCTGTGTTGGCGATTTGTCAAAGCATGCTGCCAGCAAATGTAGTGCCGGAAAGCATTTTCAAGATAAGCGCAGTTTGATTGAAGAATTAAAATCAGAATTGTCGGGCTCATGCACAGTGCTTGTTAAAGGTTCGCGTAGTGCGGCAATGGAAGAGGTTGTACAGGCTTTAATGTCTGATGCCGAAGATAATAAAACCCCGGGGGTGTCATGTTAGTTTGGTTGGCTGAGTACCTGCAGCAATATGTGAGTGGTTTCGCTGTTATTCAGTATCTAACGATGCGGGCAATCTTGGGGGTGATGACAGCCCTAGGTTTATCCTTGTGGTTAGGTCCTTGGATGATTCGTCGTTTAAACAGTCTGCAAATTGGGCAGGCTGTGCGTGATGATGGGCCCGAATCTCACCTAAGCAAAAGTGGTACCCCAACAATGGGTGGTACTTTAATTTTGGCCAGTATCTTTATTTCAGCACTGCTTTGGTCGGATTTGAGTAATCGTTATGTATGGGTTGTTTTAGCTGTAACGGCCATTTTTGGCGCCGTTGGTTGGGTCGATGACTATCGCAAGGTAGTGGAGAATAATTCTCGTGGCTTGCCTGCTCGCTGGAAATATTTCTGGCAGTCAATTGGTGGTTTAGGGGCAGCGTACTTTTTGTATAGCACTGCGATCAGCCCTGTTGAAACGCAACTGATTTTTCCGTTTTTCAAGCATGCTGTATTGGATCTAGGTATCTTCTACATAGTGCTGACCTACTTTGTGGTCGTCGGCTCTAGTAACGCAGTTAACTTAACAGATGGTCTTGACGGCTTGGCCATTATGCCAACGGTCATGGTGGGCGGCGCGCTGGGAGTTATCGCCTATTTGGCCGGTAATGCGAATTTCGCCGAGTATCTGAATATACCTTATGTCGAGGGTGCTGGTGAGCTGGTAATTTTTTGTGCCGCATTGGGAGGCGCCGGCTTGGGCTTCTTATGGTTCAACACTTATCCAGCGCAAGTATTTATGGGTGATGTTGGCGCTCTAGCACTTGGTGCGGCGCTGGGCATAATCGCGGTTATCGTAAGGCACGAGATCGTCTTCTTTATTATGGGAGGTGTGTTCGTGATGGAAACTGTCTCCGTAATTTTGCAAGTGGGCTCCTACAAATTGACAGGGCGCCGGATCTTCAGAATGGCGCCATTGCATCACCACTTTGAATTAAAAGGCTGGCCAGAGCCAAGAGTTATTGTGCGCTTTTGGATTATTACGGTGATGCTGGTGATGTTTGGTTTGGCGACCTTAAAGCTGCGCTAGATTCAGAACAGCAGAAAACAAAAGTTGAACAGAGAATAGTATGTTAATAGGTAGCGACAAAATGATAGCGATTGTGGGTCTAGGACTCACTGGGCTGTCCTATGCGCGTTACTTAGAGGCCAAAGGCATTGCTTTTGTGGTTATGGATACCCGTAAGCAGCCGCCTATGTTGAATCAGCTCGAAGAAGAATTTGTAGACAGCGCTTTTTTACGCGCTGTGCATCTAGGCGGTCTACACCAGGAAAGCTTGATGGCGGCCAATGAGATTTTGCTTAGCCCGGGTTTTCCAATGGCTGACTCAGCTCTGCAGGCTGCTATTGATGCTGGCATAAAAGTTCATGGCGATATGTCTCTGTTTGCAGAGCAGTGTGAAGGCGACATCGTTGCCATTACCGGCTCGAACGCAAAGAGTACGGTGACGGCTTGGCTAGCTCATATGGCTGAAAAAGCGGCTATTGATTATGCTGTTGGTGGCAATATCGGTACGGCAGTGCTATCGCTGCTGGAGCAGCCTAAAAAGTCTTTGTACATTTTAGAGCTTTCCAGTTTCCAGTTAGAGGCGACGCCTCAGCTCAATGCAAAAGTCGCTACCATTCTCAATGTTAGCGCTGATCATCAAGATCGCTATGAGGGAATGGCGGCTTATCATCAAGCTAAGCAGAAAGTATATCGCGGTGCGCAGAATATCGTTTTTAATCGCCATGATCCGCTAACACAAGCACTCATGGCTCAAGGCGTTTCGGCTATTAGCTTTGGTCTTAATGAGCCTGACTTAGGGCAGTACGGTGTCCGCTTACGTGATGGCGTGGAATATTTGGCTAAAGGTTTAGATCTGCTCTTACCGGCGGCAAGTTTATCGTTACCCGGGCAACACAATGTGCAAAATGCACTGGCCGCTTTGGCTTTGGGTGAGGCCGCTGGCCTGCCTTTAGATGCCATGCTGGCCGCACTGCAAGATTTCTCAGGTTTGCCTCATCGCTGTGAGTTTGTTGCAACTGTAGCTGGCGTCGACTTTATTAATGATTCGAAAGGCACTAACACTGGCGCCAGTATTGCGGCATTGGAGGGCCTTGGGCCAAAGCAAAAGTTAGTATTGATCGCGGGTGGCGTTGGTAAGGGTGCTAATTTTGATGAACTACGTACAGCTGTAGAAAAATATTGCCGTGCCCTTGTATGCATTGGTGAAGATGCCGCAAAGATTGCTGCTTCTTTGGAGGGCTCTATTGCAGACATCGCTTTTGCCGATGATATGCCCTCCGCGGTAAAAGAAGGCTTTCGTTTAGCCCAGGTGGGTGATGCGGTACTGCTATCGCCAGCTTGTGCCAGCTTCGATATGTTTGCCAGCTTCGAAGCGCGAGGTCAGGCATTTAAAGATGCCGTACAGGAGGTGAGCCATGACTGAGTTGGCCGCCGTTAAACTTCCTGCCAAGCGCAAGCCAAAGGCCAGTAAGCAAGCAGCAAGTGCTTATGCTAGCCCGGCAATGGCGAGTGTCGATTGGCCATTGCTAACTCTACTGTGGGCGATTGTTTCTTGCGGAATTATTTTGGTGGCTTCCTCATCGGTGAGTATTGCCGATAGTTTGTTTGGGGATAGCCTACATTTCGCTAAACGCCATACGGTTTATATTGTGCTGGGTATGATCGGCGCTTGTTTTATCGCCGCTTTACCGAGTCAATTATGGCGTCGATATGGCCCGCTGTTTTTGTTACTAGCACTGATTTTACTGACCTTGGTTTTGGTGCCTGGTTTGGGTAAACGAGTCAATGGTTCACAGCGTTGGTTTAATCTAGGTTTTATCACTGTGCAGGCTTCAGAGGTCGTGAAGTTTTGCGTGATTGTGTTTTTTGCGAGTTATTTAAGCCGACGCCAGGAAGATTTGCTAAATGGCTGGAAAGGTTTTGGTATTTCCATTGCCAGTGTTGTGTTGATTGCGGCTTTATTAATTCTTGAGCCTGATTTCGGTAGTACGGTAGTTATTACCGTAACCGCTATGTCGATGTTATTTCTGGCTGGGGTTCGCTTGCACCAGTTCTTATTGTTGGTGCTATTGGGTGCTGGCGGCCTTGCTGTATTGGCGACCGCTACACCTTATCGATTACAGCGCCTGGTGAGTTATTTAGATCCTTGGGCTGATCAGTATGGTGGCGGCTATCAGTTAACTCAATCGCTGATCGCTTTTGGTCGTGGCGAATGGTTTGGCTCTGGCTTAGGGAATAGCATCCAAAAGCTGTTTTATTTACCTGAGGCTCACACCGATTTTATTTTTGCGATATTGGCTGAAGAATTCGGCCTCTTAGGTGTGTTGCTAATGCTGGGCTTATTTGTCGCCTTTATCGCGCGTATTTTAGGGATTTCTCGCCGAGCTATGGCAGCGGACGATAAGTTTGCGGCTTTAGCGTGCTTTGGTGTGGCAGCGATGTTTTCTACCCAGGTGCTTATTAATGTTGGTGTGGCATCTGGTTTCTTGCCAACCAAAGGTTTGACATTGCCTTTTGTTAGCTGGGGTGGCAGTAGCTTAATTGCAAACTTTGCGCTTATTGGTTTTATCCTGCGTTTGGATTGGGAATTACGTAGAAACGCCTTACTAAAACCTAAAGTTAAACGTATGCCCCGCAAAAAGACAAAAGCCGTAGAGGAGTTGGCCGCATGACAGCGCAAGCCGCCAGCTTAGCTGGGCACAGTTATTTATTAATGGCCGGAGGCACCGGCGGCCATGTCATTCCCGCGCTTACTGTAGCTAAGGAATTACAACAGCGCGGTGCAGAGATTCAATGGTTGGGTACACGCAAAGGCATCGAAGCAAAACTAGTACCTGCAGCAGGTATCGAGCTGCACTATTTAGATGTCGAAGGTGTACGTGGCAAAGGTATTGCGAGCTTATTAAAAGCACCTTTCCTTATTAATAAGGCCATAGCCCAGGCGGCAAAAGTTATTAGGCGTGTGCAGCCCAATGCTGTTTTGGGAATGGGAGGCTTCGCTTCCGGTCCTGGTGGTATCGCGGCCCGCTTGGCTGGCGTGCCCTTGGTTATTCATGAGCAAAACGCTGTTGCGGGTACAACCAATTGCTTGTTGGCAAAGCTAGCAGCAACGAGAAAATTACAGGCTTTTCCTGGCGCATTAAAAGGGGCTGAGCAAACCGGCAATCCTATTCGCGAAGAGGTAAGCGAGTTGTGGAGTGATGACAAGCGCATCGAAGCCCGACTTGCCAGCGGCGCGAGCCCTCGTTTATTGGTTCTTGGTGGCAGTTTAGGTGCAATGGCGATCAACGAAATGATGCCAGCGGCTCTTAAACAGTTAAGCGCAGAGCAGCGACCACAAGTATGGCATCAATGTGGTGAACGTCATTTAACATCGTGCCGAGAAGCGTATCAATCGGCGAATGTAGATGCGCGAGTGGATGCCTTTATAGATGATATGGCGGCGGCTTATAGCTGGGCGGATTTTATTGTTTGTCGTGCTGGGGCGTTGACGGTTTCGGAAATTGCGGCGGTTGGCGTAGCAGCGGTATTCGTTCCATTTCCCCATGCAATTGACGATCATCAGACAAAAAATGCTCAGTGGCTGCTAGACGCTGGTGCGGCCAAAGTGATCCAGCAAAGTGAGCTGGACGCGGATAAATTGGCGAGTTTATTAGAAGAATTATTATCAGACCCTCAACTATTAGTAGAAATGGCAGCAAAGGGTCGTGCTCTTGCAAGCCCGAATGCTACCGAGAGGGTGGCTGATGTATGTGTGGAGGCCGGTCATGGCTGACTATGTAATTGATATACCGGAAATGCGCCGTATTCGTCGTATACATTTTATCGGTATAGGCGGTGCTGGCATGAGCGGCATTGCGGAGGTGTTGTTAAATCAGAATTATGAAATTTCTGGCTCCGATATTCGCGAGTCTGGTAATACCGTGCGCTTGCAGGCGATGGGTGCACAGATTTTTATCGGACATAAATCAGAGAATATTGATGGCGTAGATGTGGTGGTAAACTCCACCGCGATTGATGAGCAAAACCCTGAAATCATTTCGGCTCGTGCGAATCGTATTCCGATTGTTCGTCGTGCTGAAATGTTGGCCGAGCTGATGCGCTATCGACATGGTATTGCCGTTGCGGGTACCCACGGTAAGACAACCACTACGAGTTTGATCTCCTCTGTTTTGGCTGCGGGCGATAAAGATCCAACTTTTGTTATTGGTGGCTTGTTAAATAGCGCGGGCAGTAACGCCAAGTTGGGTGCAAGTCGATACCTTGTTGCTGAAGCTGATGAAAGTGATGCTTCGTTTTTACATTTACAACCTATGGTCTCGGTTATTACCAATATCGAAGCTGACCATATGGATACCTATGAAGGGGATTTTGCCAAGCTCAAGCACACCTTTGTGGAGTTTTTACACAACCTGCCTTTTTATGGTTTGGCTGTAGTGTGCGGCGACGACCCTGTAATTAATGAAATTTTGCCTGAAATTTCACGCCCAGTGCTGTCCTATGGTTTGTCAGAGCATAATGATTTCTATGCTTATAATGTAGAGCAAGAAGGGATGCGCAGTACGTTTAAAGTGCGTCGCCCAGGAATTGAAGAAGATTTGTCTGTCAGTGTGTCCATGCCAGGCCTACACAATGTATTGAATGCAACAGCGGCGATTGCTGTTGCTACTGATGAAGGCGTTGATGATAAGGCTATTCAAACTGGGCTTGCTCAATTTGAAGGTGTGGGTCGACGCTTCCAGGTTTATGGCGATATCGAAGTGGGTAGCGGAACAGCGATGTTGGTTGATGACTATGGTCATCACCCAACCGAAGTGGCAGCCACAATTAAGGCGGTGCGTGAAGGCTGGCCTGAACGCAGATTGCTGATGGTTTATCAGCCGCATCGTTATTCTCGTACTCGTGATTTGTACGAAGATTTTGTCGAAGTATTGTCGGCGGTTGATGCCTTGGTGTTGTTAGAAGTCTATAGCGCAGGCGAAGCCGTTGTGCCGGGTGCTGATGGTCGTAGTTTGTGTCGCAGTATTCGAACTCGCGGCGCAGTAGACCCTGTATTTGCGGCGGAGCCTGAGCAAGTGCCTGAGTTGCTGGCGAATTTGGTTCGCCCTGGTGACATCGTGATTACTCAAGGTGCTGGTAATGTCGGGGCCTTGGCGACGACTTTAGCGAATAGCAAATTTGGTCGTCAGTAGAGTGTATTGAGTTGGATTATGAAGCAAGTAGAGCAAAACATACTGAACGATAAAAACGCCCTGGCAGAAAAGCTGTCCGCTATGGGGCGTGTGGCTGTTTTGTTGGGTGGTGATTCTGCTGAGCGCGAAGTGTCTTTGCAAAGTGGTGCCGCTATCTTAGCCGCATTGCAAAATCTATCAGTGGATGCTTTTGCAATGGATATCGGCAGCAATGCTATTGAAGCTTTAGAGCAAGAAAAGCCGGATCACGCTTTTATCGCTTTGCATGGTGGTGCGGGCGAAGATGGTCGTATACAGGCTTTGTTGGGCTATATGGGGATCCCTTATACCGGCAGTGCTGTAAATGCCTCAGCCCACGCAATGGATAAACTGCGTTGTAAATATTTGTGGCGTGGCATGGGACTGAGTACAGCTGATTTTTGCGAGCTTGATGCTGACAGTGACTGGGCAGAGATTATGACTCGCCTTGGTGGTTCGGTCATGGTCAAGCCTGCCAGTGAAGGCTCCAGTATTGGTATGGCTCCGGCACACAGCGCCGATGAATTGCAAAAGGCTTTTATCGAAGCCTCGAAATACGATAAATGTGTTATCGCTGAGCGTTTGATTCGTGGAGCAGAATTCACGGTGGCGGTGTTGTCTGATGAGGTGCTACCGGCGATCAAACTGGAAACCGATAATCAGTTTTACGATTACGACGCTAAATATATTTCTGATGAAACTCGCTATCTGTGCCCCTGCGGTTTGCCAGAAGAAAAAGAGCAAGAATTAAAAGCTCTGGCCAAGCGTGCTTTTGATAGCTTGGGTTGTAAAGACTGGGGCCGAGTTGATGTTATGGCCGATGAGCAGGGTAAGTTTTATGTGCTCGAAGTAAATACAGTACCCGGTATGACCAGCCATAGTTTGGTGCCGATGGCGGCAAAGGCTGCAGGTAAAGACTTTGAGCACCTGGTTGCACAAGTTTTATATAGCAGTGTGATTAACCATTAAGGGCTGATTTTAGTTATGAGTCAGTCGCGACAAAGAGGGGCGGTAAGAAAGCCCAATGCCCAGCCAAAGCCGAAGCGTGAAATTCGCTGGGGCTATTATGGCAGTATGACTTTGTTGTTGGCGCTAGTTGCGGCATTGGTGGTTTTTGGCCGGCAGCCATTACTGGAGACGGTTGATAGGCCGGTGGCTAAAGTGGCCATTGAAGGTGAATTTAGATTTATTAAGAAAGAGGTTTTGAGCGAGCGAGTAAAACCTTTAATTGATCGCAGCTTTTTGCAGCTTAAGCTGGCGGCGATCAAGAGTGAGCTGGAAGAAGAGGCTTGGGTGGCGCGCGTCGTTCTGAGTCGGAATTGGCCGGATCAGCTTACGGTAAAAGTATTTGAAGAAGTCCCTATTGCTCGCTGGGATGACTACGGCTTTTTGAGCGCGCAGGGCAAGGTTGTTAAGGCATCAGATGCCAGCGAGCTGCTAAAGGATTTGCCAAAGCTTAATGGCCCAGAGGAATCGGCCGCTTTGGTGATGAGTAGTTTTAAAAGGTTTAATCAGTTGCTGTCGAGCTACGACCTAACGGTAACTGAGTTGTCAGCTAACGATCGTATGTCCTGGCAATTAAAGCTGGACAATGGTTGGTTGTTAAAGCTGGGGCGGGATCAATTGGTTGAAAAGGTACAGCGCTTATTGGCGGTGTATCCAAGAAGCTTAAAAGATAAAACGGCGCAGATTGCAGCGATTGATTTGCGTTATGAAAATGGATTTTCAGTTAGTTGGCGCGAGCCTATAAATGAATTGGCGGCAGCGCCTTCACGTTGAATTTGAGTGGCCACTAGGCCAACAGGGGAATATAAATGGCAAATTCAAGCGAAAACAAAATGATTGTTGGCTTGGATATCGGCACTTCAAAAGTCGTCGCGATTGTTGGCGAAATTGGTGTTGATGGTCAGTTGGAAGTAGTAGGTATTGGTTCTCACCGCTCTAATGGTTTGAAAAAGGGCGTGGTGGTGAATATTGAATCGACTGTGCAGTCTATCCAGCGAGCGGTTGAAGAAGCTGAGCTGATGGCAGGTTGCCAGATTCATTCTGTATACGCGGGTATCGCGGGCAGTCATATTCGCAGTATGAATTCCCACGGTATTGTGGCCATTAAAGATCGCGAAGTGTTTAGTCAGGATGTTGATCGCGTTATCGACGCGGCGCAGGCAGTGGCGATTCCGGCCGATCAAAAAATACTGCATATCTTGCCGCAGGAATATTTGATCGATGAGCAAGAAGGTGTAAAAGAGCCTTTGGGTATGTCGGGCGTGCGCCTTGAGGCGAAAGTACACTTGGTAACTTGCGCACAAAACGCTGCGCAAAATATTGAGAAGTGTATTCGTCGTTGCGGGTTAGAAGTTGAGGATATTATTTTAGAGCAGCTAGCCTCGTCCTATTCGGTGCTGACTGATGACGAAAAAGAGTTGGGTGTTTGTTTGGTAGATATAGGTGGTGGTACCACGGATATTGCCATCTTTACCGAAGGTTCTATTCGCCATACCGGTGTGATTCCGATTGCCGGCGATCAGGTTACTAACGATATAGCAATGGCATTACGTACGCCTACGCCACATGCGGAAGAAATTAAAATTAAATACGCTTGTGCTCTGGCCAAGCTAACCGGTGCTGATGAAACCATTAAAGTGCCAAGTGTCGGCGATCGCGAACCGCGTGATTTATCTCGTCAAGCTTTAGCTGAGGTTGTTGAGCCTCGTTACGATGAATTATTTACGCTGGTGCAAGCTGAGTTGCGCCGCAGTGGTTATGAAGATTTGGTAGCGGCCGGCATTGTGTTGACTGGCGGTACATCAAAAATGGAAGGTGTTGTCGAGCTTGCCGAAGAGATCTTTCATATGCCAGTTCGCTTGGGTGCGCCTCAAAACGTAACTGGCCTAAGCGATATTGTAAATAATCCTATTTATTCAACCGGCGTTGGCTTGTTGAATTATGGAATTAATCAACAGCAGGAAGGAAAAGCTGCGAATTATAGTAGTAAGGAAGCTCCCACAAGTATGTGGGAAAAATTTAAAAATTTATTTTAATGCTGAATTTTCAGCGAGACCATTTTTCAAAGTGTTACTGAGGAAAAACAAAGGGGAAAGATATGTTTGAACTCGTGGATAGTGTACCTCAAAGTGCAGTAATTAAAGTTGTAGGTGTAGGTGGCGGTGGCGGTAATGCCGTGAAGCATATGATTGCCAACCATGTAGATGGTGTGGAATTCGTATGTGCAAACACTGATGCTCAAGCCCTTAAAGATGTTGAAACCGGCACGGTTTTACAGCTAGGCAATGGTTTAACTAAAGGTCTAGGTGCTGGCGCAAACCCTGAAGTGGGCCGCCAAGCCGCGGTAGAAGATCGTGAGCGTATTGCTGATGTGATCAGTGGTGCTGATATGGTTTTCATTACCGCTGGTATGGGTGGTGGTACTGGTACTGGTGCAGCGCCTGTTGTAGCTGAAGTTGCCCGCGAGCTGGGTATTCTAACTGTGGCGGTTGTTACCAAGCCATTCCCGTTCGAAGGTCGCAAGCGTATTACGGTTGCTGATCAGGGTATTAAAGAACTACAAGAGTGCGTTGACTCGCTAATTACCATCCCTAACGAAAAACTGTTAGCGGTATTGGGTAGCACAACTTCTCTTTTGGATGCCTTTAAAGCTGCCAACGATGTACTACTTGGCGCTGTACAAGGTATTGCGGACCTAATTATCCGTCCAGGTATGATCAACGTGGATTTCGCGGATGTGCGTACCGTAATGTCTGAAATGGGCATGGCGATGATGGGTACCGGCCACGCCAGTGGTGAGAATCGTGCTCGCGAAGCCGCTGAGGCCGCTATTCGCTCTCCGCTACTAGAAGACGTGAACCTACAGGGTGCTCGCGGCATTTTGGTGAACATCACTGCCGGCATGGATTTGTCCTTGGGTGAATTTACTGAGGTAGGTGACACCGTAGAAGAATTCGCTTCTGCAGATGCAACTGTGGTTGTGGGAACTGTTATCGACCCAGAGATGTCAGAAGAGCTGCGTGTAACTGTAGTAGCCACTGGTTTAGGTGCAGCGGCGCAAGCAGCCAAGCCTGTTGAGACGAAAGTTGTGGTGGATAACACCCGTCGACCAAATGGCCAGCCAAACTATGCAGAGTTGGATAAGCCAACTGCGATGCGTCAAAAGGCTGCAGCTCAGCCGGCGACAGCAGCATCGGCTAGCCCTTTGACTGAAGAGAAGGATATGGAGTATCTCGATATTCCAGCGTTCTTGCGTCGACAGGCCGACTAATACAGTTAAGCGTGTGCACTCAAAGTGCTGCTCAAAATTTGAGCGGCTCGCTTTGGGGGAATAAACTTTGTAGCCATATTTGATAGCTGCGTTGTGTTTTCGCCTGTAAGAAAGGCGAAGAATGGCGCCGAGTATGGTTTTCTGTTAGTATGCGCCCCTTTTAGGGCCAGTGTGAGACGGTAGACCTATATGATCAAACAGCGGACGCTAAAAAATGCCATTCGTGCAACAGGTGTTGGATTGCATACTGGGGAGAAAATCTTCCTAACTTTGTTACCAGCAGCTATCGATACCGGCATTGTATTTCGACGGGTAGATTTAGACCCAGTTGTAGAGATAGAAGCGAAAGCTGAAAATGTAGGCGATACCACTTTATCGACGACCTTGGTTAAAGATAATGTGCGCGTTTCCACGGTAGAGCATTTATTGTCAGCGATGGCAGGCCTTGGCATTGATAATGCCATCGTCGAAGTAAGTGCTGCAGAAGTGCCGATTATGGACGGCAGTGCTGGTCCATTTGTCTTCCTATTGCAGTCAGCTGGTGTGGCTGAGCAGGAAGCGGCTAAAAAGTTTATTCGCATTAAAAGACCAGTAACAGTTACTGAGGGAGACAAGACAGCCAGTTTCCTCCCCTTTGACGGCTTTAAGGTCTCCTTTAGTATCGATTTCGATCATCCGGTCTTTAAAGGCCACACGCTTGATGCCTCCGTTGACTTCTCTAGCACCTCTTTTGTTAAAGAAGTCAGCCGTGCCCGTACTTTCGGTTTTATGCACGAAATTGAATACCTACGCTCTAAAGGCTTGGCCAAGGGCGGTAGTGTAGATAACGCTATTGTGGTTGATGAATATCGCATCCTTAATGAGGATGGTCTGCGCTACGAAGATGAATTTGTTAAGCACAAAGTTCTAGACGCCATTGGCGATCTATACCTATTGGGCAACAGCCTAATTGGTGAGTTTAAAGCTCATAAATCAGGTCATGCACTAAACAATAAATCCTTGCGACAGCTAATGGAGCAGGAAGATGCTTGGGAAGTGGTCACCTTTGAAGATGAAACGGCGGCTCCTATTTCCTATATGAAGCCGGTAATGTCGTTTTAATCATTTTGTGCATAAAATCACAGCAATGGACCCTTTTATTGGTAAAGATGTCCCCGCTGTTTTGACATAAAACACTATTTCTTTATTATCAAATAGGATTTAGTGGGGTTTATGGCCTAAACTTACTTTAGCTATTGGGCCATTTAGACCATAATAGCGACGGTTTATCGGCTGAGCATGGCGCGCTTAATAAGTTCGTGGCTAGCAGGATTGATGAACCGTTAGTAGCAGGCAAGCAATAATAGAAGAATATCGCTTTGCGGCTACAAAGTGGTGGCGGAAATGCTCCCACGATGAAGGTGGTTTCACCGGTTTTAATTGTCTCTGGGTCGCTAGCTTGCTCGATAAGAGCGGGTAGGGGCCTTGTTTGACGTTCAGAAAATTAATCTGAACACTAATAAAAAGCGGCTTTTGGCCGTAAAACAAATAGATAGATATTGTTTTTGACGTAGCGGCTTAGAAGTATGAAAGTTATTCTGGTCAGCAAGAATCACGGTAGCACGCGCAGCTTTACAGTTGGTGCGTGGTCTGTTGCGCTATTGTCTTTGTGCCTACTTGGCGTGCCTGCAACCGTCGGTGGATTTTGGTTGTGGCAAGCCAGCCAAATGGACGCTGAAAATGAATTTCTAAGCTCTGATTCCCGCCGTGCCTGGCAAAAAGAACTCGTAAAGCAAAAGCAAGATATCCAAGAAGCTGGTCGCGATGCCCGTGAAAAGGTTGCTGCCTTAACCTTGCGTATGGCAGAACTGCAAGCGCGTTTGCTGCGCTTGGATGCGCTGGGCGAGCGCCTTACCAGTATCGCCAAGCTTGATAAGGGCGAATTCGATTTTAGCCGAGCCCCAGCGGTGGGTGGTCCAGAATCCAATGCTCTGGGTGATGCCTACCAAGCTCCCGAATTTATCGATGCGATTGACCAACTAAGCCAGCAGATTGAAGATCGAGAGCAGCAGCTTGAAATCCTAGATGCCATGATGGCTAAGCGTAAGATCGAAAAAGACATTTTCCTGGCCGGTCGTCCAGTGCAAAAAGGCTGGATGTCATCTCGTTTTGGTCGTCGTACAGACCCGTTTAATGGCAAGGTGGCCTGGCATAACGGCGTTGATTTCGCCGGCAAGATGGGCTCCCCAGTTATCTCGGTAGCAGCAGGTGTGATCACTTGGGCTAGCGACCGCTCTGGTTATGGCCAGTTGGTTGAGATTAACCATGGTGAAGGCTTCTCGACACGCTATGCCCATAATAGCGAGATCAAAGTAAAAGTTGGTGATGTGGTGAAAAAAGGCCATATCATCGCCTCCATGGGCACTTCGGGCCGATCCACTGGCCCTCATGTACATTTCGAAGTTTATAAAAACGGTCGCGCTGTAGACCCCGCCTCTTATATCCATCGTACACATCGATAGCACTTCTTCTTATTAAGTGAACCTAAGCTTGCACCCGCAGGCTGCTTGGGGTTTACTTGGCACCTTTTTGAATTTGACCGCATTTCGCGGCTTTAAACTGACAATATTTGCCCCAATATGTAGGGGACATCCGTAGGAATTGGTAAATAACATGATAGGCAAGCTGGTTAGAGCGGTTTTTGGTACTAAAAACGGCCGCGAATTGAAGCGTATGGGTAAGTTGGTTAAGAAGATCAATGCCCACGAGGAAAGCATGCAGGCACTCAGCGATGCTGAGATTAAGGAGAAAACCGCTAGCTTTAAAGAGCGAGTTGCGAAAGGTGAAACTCTAAACGACATTCTGCCTGAAGCTTTTGCCTTGGTTCGCGAAGCTGGCCAGCGTGTTATGGGAATGCGTCACTTTGACGTGCAAATGATTGGTGGTATTACCTTGCACGAAGGCCGTATCGCTGAGATGCGTACCGGTGAAGGTAAAACCCTAGTAGCCACCTTACCTGCCTACTTGAACGCCCTATCTGGTTTGGGTGTGCATATTGTCACAGTGAACGATTATCTTGCCGGTCGTGACGCCAATTGGATGCGTCCGCTGTATGAAGCTTTGGGCTTAACCGTTGGTGTTATCCACTCTCAACAAGACCCACAAGAAAAATACGATGCCTATCGTGCGGATATTACCTACGGTACTAACAATGAGTTTGGCTTTGATTATTTGCGCGACAATATGGCTTTGCGTAGAGAAGATAAAGCCCAGCGCCCATTAAACTTTGCGGTAGTTGATGAGGTGGATTCGATCTTGATCGATGAAGCTCGTACGCCATTGATTATCTCCGGTGCGGCAGAGGATAGTTCTGAGCTTTATCGCCGTATGAATCAATTGATTCCTCAGTTAGAGGAAGAAACCCATTACACCATGGATGAGAAGTCTCGCCAGGTTGAACTGACCGAAGTGGGTCATCAGCTGGTTGAGGATTTATTGATCCGTGAGCGTATGCTGGCCGAAGATGAAAGCCTATACGCCGCGAATAACCTAGCTTTGCTGCACCATGTGCACTCGGCTATGAAGGCCCACACTTTATTCCAAAAAGATGTGGACTATATTGTTCAGCAAAACGAAGTGGTACTGATCGATGAGCACACTGGTCGTACCATGCACGGTCGTCGCTTATCTGAAGGTTTGCATCAGGCGCTAGAGGCCAAAGAAGGTGTAACCATTCAGCAGGAAAGCCAGACTTTGGCATCGACCACCTTTCAGAATTATTTCCGAATCTATCAGAAGCTATCGGGTATGACCGGTACTGCCGATACCGAAGCCTTTGAATTCCGTCAGATTTACAACTTGGATGTTGTGGTAATCCCAACTAACAAAGAAATTCAGCGTAAAGACCTTAATGATTTGGTGTATATGACCACCGAAGAGAAGTTTGACGCGATTGTTGAAGATATTAAAGACTGCCAGGAGCGTAACGCGCCAGTATTGGTGGGTACGGCGTCGATTGAATCTTCTGAAGAAATGTCTAAGCGCCTGAAAAAGTCAGGCATTGAGCACAAGGTTCTTAATGCTAAGTTCCACCAGCAGGAAGCATCGATTGTTGCTGAAGCTGGTCGTCCTGCCAAAGTAACCATCGCCACCAATATGGCCGGTCGTGGTACCGATATTGTGTTGGGTGGTAACTGGGAGGCCGAAGTTGCCCAGCTTGAAAACCCAACTCAGGCCGAGATCGATAAGATTAAAGAAGATTGGGAAGAGCGCCATAAAACAGTGCTTGAAGCAGGCGGTCTGCATATTCTTTGTACTGAGCGACATGAATCACGCCGTATCGACAATCAGCTGCGTGGTCGTGCGGGTCGTCAGGGTGACCCTGGCTTCTCTCGTTTCTATCTTTCTCTAGAAGATAACTTGATGCGCATCTTTGTATCTGACCGTCTGCGTGGCTTTATGCAGTCAATGGATATGGAGAAGGGTGAGGCCATCGAACATAAGATGATGACCAATGCTATCGAAAAAGCCCAGCGAAAAGTAGAAGGTCGTAACTTCGATATTCGTAAACAGCTTTTAGAATTTGACGATGTTGCCAATGATCAGCGTCAGGTGGTTTATAACCAGCGTAATGAGTTGCTGGAAACCGAAGATATCGCGGAAACCGTAACCGCGATTCGAGCTGATGTTATCCACGATGTGACGGCCGATTTTATTCCGCCAATGAGCGTGGAAGAGCAGTGGGATGTTCCTGGCTTAGAGCAGCATATCCATAATGAGTTTGGTACAGAGTTGCCGCTGCAAAAATGGTTGGATGAAGACAACCATATGGATGAAGAGCAGTTGCGTGATCGTATCACTGAAGAACTGCAAAAAGTTTATGACGAGAAGTGTGAGCGCGTTGGCGATGCTATGCGCGATATCGAGCGTCAAGTAATGCTGCAGATCCTTGATGTGTTGTGGAAAGAGCACCTTTCTAACATGGATCACTTGCGTCAGGGTATTGGCCTGCGTGCTTATGCACAGAAGAATCCTAAACAGGAATACAAGCGCGAATCTTTCGAGATGTTCGAAACCATGCTGAATAACTTGAAGCATGAGGTTGTGCGTGTATTGTTCCGTGTAGAGCCAATGAGTGAAGAGCAGGTTGCAGAGATGGAGCGCCAGCGCTTAGAGGCTCTAAAGCAGCAGGCTATGGAGCTTGAGCACGCCTCGGCTTCGGCATTAGAGCAGGAGACTGAAATGGATCCTGATGAGGTGGAAAAACCATTTGTACGTCAAGGTACAAAAGTAGGCCGAAATGATCCTTGTCCTTGTGGTTCGGGCAAGAAGTATAAGCAGTGCCACGGCAAGCTGAGCTAATCGCTTAAGTGATAACTGTTTTAAAAGGCTCGCTTAGCGAGCCTTTTTTATTTCTTATGTTCGTTATTTGTCGTCTTTGTTGTTTATAAGCTAATCAATTAAGTCCTTTTTACCACTATTGCTTGAAGCATAGCGCTTCGCTTCACGGTACAATGACTTAGCTTTATCAATTTATATTGATCGATTTGAAATGTCGCATCGAAGCTTGGATGCGGCGCAGTACCCGATAAAATTATTAAAAGTAGGATTCACCATGGCAGTGGGCAACTTCCCTTTCCCTAAAATGCACCCGGTTAAAGGTCTTCGTTTAGCATCGGTTTCGGCCAATATCCGCTACACCGACCGCGACGATTTGCTCATTATGGAGCTAGGTCCAAACTCGAGTGTTGCTGGTGTATTTACTAAAAATGCCTTTTGTGCAGCCCCGGTTACGGTGTGTAAAAACCATCTTCCGGGCGATATTCGTTATCTGATTGTGAATTCCGGTAATGCCAATGCCTGCACTGGCGAGCAGGGCTTAGCGGATGCATTAGCGAGCTGCGCAAAGATTGCTGAAATTTCTGGCACCAAAACCGAGCAGGTATTGCCATTTTCAACAGGTGTAATTGGTGAGTTATTGCCAATGGAGAACTTGTTGGCGGGTATTCCTGAGGCGATGGCTGCTTTAGAAGAAGATGCCTGGAAGCAGGCTGCACGCGCGATAATGACGACGGACACTCGCCCTAAGGGTGCCAGTGAGCAGATCGAAATCGATGGCCATACGATTACCGTCACGGGCATTGCAAAGGGTTCGGGCATGATCAGGCCTGATATGGCCACCATGCTGGCTTATATTGCGACGGATGCTGATGTTTGCAGCAATGTATTGCAAGATATGGTTTCTCGAGCCGCAGAGGCTTCGTTTAATCGCATTACTGTTGATGGTGATACCTCCACTAACGATTCCTGTATTTTAATGGCAACGGGAACGGCAGCCTTAGCCCATATCGATGAAGCCACAAGCTCAGCAGCATTAGCCCTGTATGCCACCATAGAGAAAATCCTAATTGAGTTGGCCAAATCTATTGTTTCCGACGGTGAAGGTGCCACTAAGTTTGTCACTGTAGAAGTCGCTGGTGGCGGCAATCAAGAAGAGTGCTTAAAAGTCGCCTATGCAGTGGCGCAATCGCCTTTGGTGAAAACGGCGCTATTTGCCAGCGATCCAAACTGGGGGCGCATTGTGGCCGCTATTGGTTATGCCGGTGTGGAAGGCTTAGATGATAAGTTGGTAACGGTATATTTGGATGATGTGCTTATCGTTGAAAACGGCGGCCGCGCAGAAAGCTATACCGAAGCCGCCGGGCAAAAGGTAATGGATCAAGAAGAAATTGCTATTCGTATTCATTTAAATCGCGGCAGTGCGTCTGAAACCGTTTGGACCAGTGATCTGTCCCACGATTACGTGACGATCAACGCTGATTATCGTTCTTAGTGATAATAGGCCGTTAAGGGACTCGTTTAAGTAATGAGAAAAACAGTGCACGTAATGGTAGGTGTTATTTGGGGCAAGGCTGACAAAGCTAAGAGTATTCTGCTCGCCAAAAGGCCCGACCATCTTCATCAAGGTGGCTTATGGGAGTTTCCCGGTGGCAAACTTGAGCAAGGCGAAGAGCCTTGTGATGCCCTGTCTCGCGAGCTTAAAGAAGAACTCGATATTGAGCTTCTAGCTGCCAGCCCTTTAATGGATGTAAGTCATGACTATGGTGATAAAGCTGTCTTATTGGATATCTGGCAGGTAAACGATTTTACAGGGAAAGAGCAAGGCTTAGAGGGCCAAGAGCTGCGCTGGGTGCCACTGGCCGAGTTAGATCAGTATGCCTTCCCTGCGGCGAATGTGGCCATTGTAGAGCGTTTGCAGCAACTGCTGTAGAGAGTGTTAGCAAGCCCTAGTGCTCGATCTTGCCGTCTGGGTTCATCATGGCGGCAGCTTCAAGGTCACCACTCAACATGTCTTCATAAATCGACGAGCCGGCAATTTTATGGCTCTCGTTTGCCCATTCGCCTAAATCAATCAACTGACAGCGTGCACTACAAAAAGGGCGCTGCGGAAAATCGTCATTCCACTTCACTTCGCTCTTGCAGGTTGGGCACTGTAAGCTGATTTCTTTACTCATGTAGGCTCTCATTTGTACGGTTTTGACTAGCTATTTACGGTTTGAGCCATTAGCTTAAGGGGGCTTTAGTCTAGGATCAAGGACTTGAGCTTAGCTCTAGATAAAGCTTATGCAAGCGCTCTACCTCATCATCTAGCCAAGCAAGATCTCGATCATTAACAATGATGTCGTCGGCGCTGGCACGACGCTTATCGCGGCTGGTTTGGGCGGCCATAATTGCTTTGATTTGCTCGACGCTTACGCCATCCCGAGCACTAGCGCGCTCAAGTTGCAAGGCTTCTGGAACATCCACCAATAAAATGCGATCGCACATGCTATGTTGGTCGGTTTCCATCAGCAATGGCGAAGCTAAAATTACATAAGGGCTGCTGGCGCTAGTGATGCCATTTACAATTTCATCGCGAATGCGAGGGTGTGTAATGGCCTCTAGCTTACTGCGCTGTGCGGGATCGGCGAACACGATCTCGCGTAATTTTGCTCGATCCAGTTGGCCTTCCTTAGTGATAATATCGGCACCAAAATGCTCGGCGATTTCCAGCAGGGCAGGCTTACCTGGCTCGACAATGGTACGCGAGGCAATGTCGGCATCAACAATGACAATACCTTTTAAAGCAAAGCGATCCGAGACGGCGGTTTTACCACTGCCAATACCGCCGGTAAGGCCGACTACCCATTTTTTTTCTTTCATAGTGTTTATTTATAAAGGCTTAGATAGGCGTTAACAATGGTTTCGCCCCACATAAAGTAAATCCAGCCTGCAATGGCGAGATAAGGGCCAAAGGGAATCGGGATGTTTTTATCGCGTCCCATAATCAAAATGCCAGCGATGCCGATTACCGCCCCTACGACCGACGATAGCAATATCGTAACGGGCAAAGCCTGCCAGCCCATCCAGGCACCAAGAGCAGCCAGCAATTTAAAATCGCCATAGCCCATGCCTTCTTTTTGGGTGAGCAGCTTAAATATCCAATACACTGACCAGAGACTTAAGTAGCCAAATACAGCGCCCCATAGGGCATCTGTCAGACTAGTAAACAAACCTTGGCTATTTAGAATTAGGCCCAGCCACAGTAAAGGTAAAGTGATATTATCCGGCAATAATTGAGTGTCGATATCAATCATGGTGAGTGATATCAATGCCCAGGTTAATAGCAGTGCAGCAGCAAGCTGCCAGCCAAAGCCGAACTTTATCGCGAGCACAGCCGAGAGTGTTGCGGTCACCGCTTCGATAATAGGGTAGCGAATAGAGATACTGCTTTTGCAGTTGCTGCAGCGCCCGCGCAAAAACAAATAGCTAATAACGGGGATATTTTCCCAAGCGCGAATTTTATGATCGCAACTGGGGCAAGTGGATGCGGGTACAACTAGGTTAAATTCTTCTTTGGCTGCTTCTTGTTTTTGTTCTTGTTCAGTTTTTTCTAGCTCTAAGATCTCGCCACAATACTGCTTCCACTCACGCTCCAGCATTTTGGGTAGTCGATAGATAACCACATTTAAAAAACTGCCAACCAGCAGCCCTAAAATACAAACAACCCCGACGAGAGCGCCGGGGTATTGGCTGAATACATCTTGCAGCATGGTTTGGCCTTATACAACCTGTCCTAATTGGAAGATAGGTAAGTACATAGCGATCATAAGTCCGCCAACCAATATGCCCAATACGGCCATAATCATTGGTTCTAGCAAAGTTGTGAGATTGTCTACCATATTATCTACTTCGTCTTCATAAAAGATCGCAACTTTATCGAGCATTTCGTCAAGCGAGCCGGACTCTTCGCCGATCGCAGTCATTTGAATTAGCATGGATGGGTAAATTCCCGCTGATCTGAGGCAGCTGTGCATGGTCATACCCGTGGCAACCTCGTCACGGATATTTAATATTGAGTCTCTATATAGAGCATTGCCTGCGGCGCCAGAAACAGAGGTTAGCGCATCAATCAATGGAACGCCCGCCGCGAATGTTGTCGCTAATGTTCGAGCGAATCTTGCGATAATCGAGTTGTATACAATATTTCCTACGATAGGGAGCTTTAACGTGAGTTTATCGACACCATCTGAAAATTTTTGTGATCTTTTTCGGGCTTGAGCAAATAGCCAAACAAGGGCGATTAAGCAGCCAACAATTAGATACCAAGTCTCTTGTACCGCCTCCGAAATATTCATAACGAATAGTGTGAAGGCAGGCAATTCGGCACCAAAGCTCGAAAAGGTTTCAGCAAATTGTGGTACAACTTTTACAAGTAAAATGCCAGTTACTACTAGAGCAACAACCAAAACCGCAATGGGGTAAGTCATTGCCTTTTTGATCTTCGCTTTAAGAGCCTCGGTCTTTTCCTTATAAGTTGCAATCCTGTCTAACATTGTTTCTAGGGCACCAGACTGCTCACCAGATTCAACTAGGCTACAAAATAGGTCGTCAAAATACTTTGGATGTTGACGTAAAGAGGCGGCAAAACCTGTACCCGCGGCCACGCCATCTTTAATTTCAAGTATTAGCTCAGTTAGTCGAGGGTTTTCCACTCCATCAGCTACAATCTCAAAACTCTGCACTAGCGGTACACCTGCCTTCATCATAGTGGCCATTTGGCGAGTGAATACCGCGATATCTTGGGGGGTAATTGCTTTGCCAGCACCAAATAGCGGCTTGGGTTTTTTCCTTACGGTTTTTACTTTAACCCCCTGCCTTAAAAGCTGAGCTTTAACTAGTGCAGTACTAGCCCCTTTAAGCTCGCCTTGCACTGCCTTGCCTTTCCTGTCAGTGCCTTTGTACAAAAATATTGTATCCGCCATTATCTCTGTTTCCTGGGCTTAATCTTTGGTGACGCGGTTAGCTTCTTCAAGACTGGTTAGACCTTGAGCAACTTTTCTTAAGGCTGAAATTCTTAGATTGTTAAATCCTTCTTCTGCAGCTGCATCTGCAATCTCCAAAGAATTACCGCCTTCCATAATAAGGGAGGAAATTTTGGGCGTGATCTTTACTGTTTCGTAAACACCAACGCGCCCCTTATATCCATTTGAGCACTTAGAGCAACCGACAGCCTTGTATAACTCAAATTCTTCTTTTTCAATGCCGATATTGTTAAAGCCTTCTTGCGCAAGGATGTCATCAGGGATTTCAGTTTCTTCCTTGCACTCAGGGCACAGCCTTCTTGCAAGGCGCTGTGCAATAATTAGACTCACTGTTGTGGCAACGTTAAAAGCTGGAACTCCCATATTGAGTAATCTAGTGAGAGTTTCAGGAGCAGAGTTTGTGTGCAGGGTGGATAGTACCAAGTGACCAGTTTGAGCGGCCTTGATGCCTATCTCAGCAGTCTCTAGATCTCGAATCTCACCAACCATGACGATATCTGGGTCTTGTCGAAGGAAGGAACGTAATGCTTCGGCGAAGGTTAAGCCAACTTTGTTGTTTACTTGAACTTGATTAATCCCTTCGAGGTTGATTTCTACTGGATCTTCGGCCGTCGAAATATTTCGCTCAGGTGTATTTAAAATGTTCAGGCCGGTATATAAAGAAACGGTTTTCCCGGAACCTGTTGGGCCTGTAACCAGTATCATACCTTGCGGTTGATTAAGGGCGTCCATGTAAAGAGACTTTTGGAAGTCCTCATAACCAAGAGCGTCAATGCCTAGTTGGGCGCTGCTAGGGTCCAAAATCCGTAAAACAATTTTTTCTCCAAATAGCGTCGGTAAGGTGTTTACCCTGAAGTCAATGGCTTTGGTTTTAGATACGCGTAATTTAATACGGCCGTCTTGGGGAACGCGTCGTTCAGAAATGTCCATTTGAGACATAACTTTAAGGCGCGCAGCTAGGCGTGTGGATAGTGCCGTAGGAGGCTTGGTCACCTCGTGCAAGACACCGTCGGTGCGAAAGCGAATTCTGTAAGCCTTCTCATAGGGCTCGAAATGTATATCAGATGCCCCGCCCTTAATAGCGTCGAGAAGGACTTTGTTGATAAAACGAACAATAGGGGCTTCATCGACCTCTTCTTGTTCACCATCATCAAGTGCCCCATCGCCTTCGTCCTCCAGAACTAGGCCATCGAAATCGTCATCCGTCCCGCTAAGGGCATCTCCTAATGCTGACTCAGCATTGGCAACAAAGCGTTCCAAGGCTAAATACAGTTTATCTGCCTCTACGAGAATAGCTTCAGTACCCATTCCGGTGTTGAACTTAATTTCGTCCAGCGCTCGAATGTTAGTTGGGTCTGCCATGGCTAAAAATAGCCGGTTTCCCCTTTGATATAGGGGGAGTGCGCTATGCTTAACGATGAGGCGTTTGTCGACAACATCTCTGGGGGCAATGTCAATCGCAAAGGCATCGAGGTCAATCAAGGGGGTGCCAAATTCATCAGCTGCAGCAGATGCGACCGATGAGGCCTCAATGATATTACGTTTTACCAGATACTGAACGAGAGGTTCCTTCTCTAGTTTGCTCTCAGCGACGGCCTCTAGGGCCTCATCAAGAGATATTAGGTTATCCCTAACTAGCCTTTGAGCTAGTCCACTTAATTGTGGGTTGTCCACGGACATTGGTTTATTCCAGTAGTGGGTTAACGATTGCAGCAGGCTTTCGTATAAG
The DNA here is from genome assembly GCA_025800365.1 of Cellvibrionaceae bacterium. GTDB lineage: Bacteria > Pseudomonadota > Gammaproteobacteria > Pseudomonadales > Cellvibrionaceae > Pseudoteredinibacter. The sequence continues at coordinate 25,343 of JAOXRT010000151.1, forward strand.
ACTTAAACAGCAGGCCTTCGTGTTCGACTCAATATTAACAATACAATTCAACTTTATATGATAAGCCTATGTGAAATCTAGATTTTCATCATATTTATGCGGGCTAATACATTGTAGTATAAACCTGTGCCGACAAACCTGCTTGTATAGTCAATAAATACCTGGCAAATTTTGCCACAAGCTGACAATATTTGTCACTCTGTGTGAAGTGTGTCACATTTTTCTGGTTGAAGGCAGATGCTCTAGTACTCAGTACCTGTGGGGTTGAGGGTATTTTGTTAAAGTTGGCACGATCAATGCTTTATCGAGTGAGTGTATAAACTTACTTTCTATACTATTCGGAGATATAAACAATGAAGACCGTACAAAAAGGTTTTACTTTGATTGAATTAATGATCGTTGTAGCGATCATCGGTATTTTGGCTGCTGTTGCTTTGCCGGCTTACCAGGATTACACCGTTCGCGCTAAGGTTATGGAAGGTCTCTCCATGGCAACTGGCTTGAAGGCCGGTGTTTCTGAGACTTTTATTGACGATGGCCTAAATGGTATTAACCGTTACTCTACCATTATCACTAATGATCAAGCCAACATAAGAACCAACAAGGTAAGGCAAGTTGCCGTTGATGGCGCTACTGGTCAAATTACCTTGACCTTTAATCTTGACCCTGCTACTGGTGGTATTACTGGTCTAGCTGCTGGTGCTGACACTATTGTCTTTACTCCTCACATTGCTGGGAATCCACTTGTGGTTGGTGCTACAGGTACCTTACAGTGGGTTTGTGCGGGTGCAGATGGCCTTAAGGCAGCAGAGTCTATGCCTACTCGTGCACTGGGTTCGGTTGAAAGCCAGTTCCTACCAAACGAATGTCGTTAATACGATAAGCGTTTTAAAAAGGCCGCTTATTAGCGGCCTTTTTTGTTTCAGTCGAGTTTTTCTGAATATTGTAATAGTGTGGTGTGTGTATGTTTTTAAGCGCTAATAGCCCTTACCGCTTATTAATCTCATATGGTTGCGTAATATTATTCATTTTATCTTGCCTATTTGCGCTATTGAACTTGCTCTGGTATCCCAGTGGTCTATTTTTTCTAGCCGGCGGATGGGATGGTGTGAAGCTCGTTGTGCC
>JAOXRT010000165.1 GCA_025800365.1 Cellvibrionaceae bacterium
TAGAATGTTCAGGGTTGGCGCTGACCCTGCCCGTCACACCCCTTGTTTCCTTTCAGGCATCTTAAGTGTTCTAATACCGCTATGAACTAGACTGATCCACAGGGACGACAGTTGTGAGCAAACGAATCGAACAGAACGACGCTGATCACTTAAGTCTAGCACAATCTTGGTATGGCTTGGCTATAATCAGAAGTAATGCTTTCCTGATATGCACAGCATCGCTTTATATCGCACCAGACAACGACTCTCACTTCCTTATGTTTATGAGGACATTTATCACATGTGGTGCGCTTTGCCCCGTCGGGTGGCGCGCGTTGCCCCGGTACCGGGGCAAAGCGCACCACTTGACATCCCGCGGTATTTTTTATCCAGTCCGCTTATGGTGAATGGCACATGACTTTGGCCTGTGGCGTTGTGAAGAGAAATGTTCAATGCTTGATTTAAGCCCTGAGTTTCTGGTTATCGGCCCCTACTTAATGCGCTAGAACGAGTCAAGCGTTAAGGGGTGCGCTTTGCCCCGGTCTACCCTATAAAACAGCTAACAACAAGTGGGAAGCAATAAAAACATGAGCGCTAGGTGACGTGGTGTTTGCTTAGACGGACGTTCCAAAGAAATGGCATCATGTCCGGGAACGACAAGGTCTTATACAATTTACGCAGATTGG
>JAOXRT010000166.1 GCA_025800365.1 Cellvibrionaceae bacterium
TAGCATCGCGCGCAGCGCCTGGCTGCTGACAAGCCTCCGGCAATTCATCACGTTTAAAAAACACACCCTTACTGGTGCCGCCACGAATATAGGTGGCTGGTATTTTCATTTGCGGAGCAAAAGCCATAATAAATTCCAAAAAATAGAATGTAGGACGTGAGATGTAAGACGTAGAGACGTGATATATCTCACGTCTTACATCTCACATCTAACCTTTTAGGTATTTCCTTCTAGGAAATCCTTGGCGAAACGCTGTAGTACGCCACCGGCTGAGTAGACATGGACTTCAGCGGCGGTATCTAAGCGGCAGGTTACTGGCACTTCGACTGTCTCACCATTAGCACGGTTGATTACCAAAGTTAGGTCGGCGCGTGGGGCTGGAGTACCAATCACATCAAAGGTTTCAGTACCATCGATACCGTAGGTTTCGCGAGTATCACCCGCTTTAAATTCAAGTGGTAATACACCCATCCCTACTAGGTTCGTACGGTGAATACGCTCGAAGCCTTCAGCGACAATCGCTTCAACACCCGCCAGGCGAACGCCCTTGGCAGCCCAATCGCGAGAAGAGCCCTGACCGTAATCCGCACCGGCTACAATGATAAGGTTCTGGCCTCGATCCATATAGGTTTCAATCGCTTCCCACATACGGGTCTGCTTACCTTCTGGCTCTACGCGGGCCAAAGAACCCTGAATCACTTCACCCTGATCGTCACGGCACATTTCGTTTAACAATTTCGGGTTAGCAAAGGTTGCGCGTTGGGCCGTTAGGTGATCACCACGGTGAGTTGCGTAGGAGTTAAAGTCTTCCTCAGGCAAGCCCATTTTCGCTAGGTATTCACCGGCCGCACTGCTGGCCAAAATCGCGTTCGAAGGTGATAAGTGATCGGTGGTGATGTTATCGCCAAGTACTGCAAGAGGACGCATACCTTTTAGCGTACGCTCGCCTGCCAATGCACCTTCCCAATATGGCGGACGTCGGATATAAGTACTTTGTGGACGCCAGTCATACAAAGGCGACTCAGCTTCTTCCACCGCACCCAAATCAAACATTGGAATATAAACCTGTTTAAACTGCTCAGGTTTTACATGCTTGTTTACAATCGCATCGATCTCTTCATCCGATGGCCAAATATCTTTCAGGGTAATGTCTTTGCCGTCCGCGTCTTGACCCAATACATCCTGTTCGATATCAAAGCGAACCGTACCCGCTATCGCATAAGCCACAACCAATGGAGGTGAGGCCAAGAAAGCTTGCTTGGCATAGGGGTGAATACGACCATCAAAGTTACGGTTACCAGAAAGTACCGCGGTGGCATATAAGTCGCGATCAATCACTTCTTGCTGGATTACTGGATCGAGTGCACCAGACATACCGTTACAAGTTGTGCAAGCGTAAGCCACAATACCAAAACCAAGTTTTTCCAATTCAGGCAATAGGCCCGCTTCTTCCAAGTACAAGCGCGCTACTTTTGAACCTGGAGCAAAAGATGACTTCACCCAAGGCTTACGAATTAAACCTAACTCATTAGCTTTGCGCGCTAACAAGCCCGCCGCCACAACATTGCGCGGGTTGGAGGTATTGGTGCAACTGGTGATGGCCGCAATAATAACCGCGCCATCTGGCATTTTGCCGTCTGCTTCTTCCGCTTTGGCTTTATCCAAATCAACAGCAATACCACGCTCAGCCAAGGCCGAGGTGGGTAAGCGACGGTGCGGGTTTGACGGGCCGGCCATATTGCGGCCTACAGAAGATAGATCGAATTCCAGTACACGTTCGTATTGGGCTTCCACCATTTGATCCGCCCACAGACCTGTTTCTTTAGCGTAGGCTTCTACCAAAGCCACCTGCTCTGGCTCACGCCCGGTTAGCTTTAAGTAATCGATGGTTTGCTCATCGATATAGAACATACCTGCCGAGGCGCCGTATTCTGGCGTCATATTGGAGATGGTGGCACGGTCACCAATGGTAAGATCCGCCGCGCCATCGCCGAAGAATTCTAGATAGGCCGAAACGACTCGCTCCTGACGTAGGAATTCGGTAATCGCCAATACAATATCGGTGGCGGTAATACCTGGCTTGCGCTTACCGGTCAGCTTAACACCGACAATATCAGGTACTCGCATCATCGATGGGCGACCTAACATGACAGTTTCCGCCTCTAAACCGCCAACACCAATAGCGATCACACCCAAGGCATCTACGTGTGGCGTGTGAGAATCGGTACCGACACAAGTATCTGGATAGGCAACGCCATCACGGTTTTGAATAACCGGTGACATTTTTTCCAAGTTGATTTGATGCATGATGCCGTTACCGGCAGGAATTACATCAACGTTTTTAAAGGCGGTTTTAGTCCACTCAATAAAGTGAAAGCGATCTTCGTTACGACGATCCTCAATGGCACGGTTTTTTTCAAAAGCATCAGGATCGAAACCTGGAGCTTCTACCGCCAATGAGTGATCCACAATCAATTGCGTCGGAACAACCGGGTTAACCTTTGATGGGTCACCACCCTGCTCTGCAATGGCATCACGCAGGCCAGCCAAGTCCACCAAGGCTGTTTGACCTAAAATATCGTGACATACTACACGCGCTGGGTACCAAGGGAAATCCAGATCGCGGCGACACTCGATAATCTGAGTTAGGCAATCGTTCAAGGTTTCTGGCTCACAGCGGCGTACCAACTGCTCAGCTAAGACCTTTGAAGTGTAATTTAACTTATCGTAAGAACCAGGCTTAATCGCCTCTACCGCAGCGCGAGTATCGAAAAAATCGATATCGTGGCCCGGTAGAGGTTTACGGAATTCAGTGTTCATGTAACACCTTTTTGAAAATTTCTAGACGTTTTACCGGTGCTTAAGCACGCGGATAAAACGGTAAATACAAGAAAGCCCAGTGACTGCAAGAAGCCAGCAGCCACCGGGTAAAACTTTTATCGCTTAGAATTAACGCTCAGCGATTGGAGTAACTTCACGTAGCTCTTCACCGGTGTATTCAGCCGAAGGACGAATAATACGGTTATCCGCACGCTGCTCCATGACATGAGCCGCCCAACCAGTTACACGAGATACCACAAAGATTGGCGTAAACAGTTTGGTTGGGATATCCATAAAGTGATAAGCCGATGCGTGGAAGAAATCGGCATTACAGAACAATTTCTTCTCGCGCCACATAACTTCTTCACAGCGAACAGATACTGGGTAAAGTACGTCGTCACCTACATCAGCGGCCAATTTCTCAGACCACTCTTTAATGATGGCATTACGTGGGTCAGACTCAGAGTAGATCGCGTGACCAAAGCCCATGATCTTTTCTTTGCGCTCTAGCATGCCCATCATTTCGCGTTCGGCTTCGTCGGCAGACTTCCAGTTTTCAATCATTTCCATGGCGGCTTCGTTAGCACCACCGTGCAGTGGGCCACGTAGTGAGCCAATTGCGCCAGTAACGCAGCTGTGCATATCAGACAAGGTAGAAGCACATACGCGAGCAGTAAAGGTTGAGGCATTGAACTCGTGCTCGGCGTATAAAATCAAAGAAACGTTCATTACGCGCTCGTGCAATTCGTTTGGCTTTTCGCCACGCAGCATGTGTAGGAAGTGTGCACCAATGGTATCGTCGTCGGTTTCAGTTTCGATTTGTACGCCATCGTGGCTGAAACGATACCAGTAACAGATCATTGAGCTTAGGGTTGCCAAGATACGGTCAGCTTGGTCGCCTTGCTCATCGAAGCTCATTTCAGTTTCTAGGTTACCCAACATGGATACGCCGGTGCGCATTACGTCCATTGGGTGAGCTTCTTTAGGAATATTTTCCAATACGGTTTTTAGCTGTGCTGGTAAGCCACGCAGGCCTTTTAGTTTGGTTTTGTAGGCGTCTAGCTCGGCCTGTGTTGGCAGATGGCCTTTTAGGATTAAGTGAGCAACTTCTTCGAACTCACATTTTTCAGCTAGGTCTTTTACATCGTAGCCGCGGTAAGTTAGGCCTGAACCGGATTTACCTACGGTTGATAATGCTGTTTTACCTGCTACTTGGCCACGTAGACCGGCACCGCTTAGTACTTTAGCCATTATATTTCTCCCAGACTTTTATCTTTCAAATCGCTTGCTGTTGATTTAAGTTTTGATCAAATATTTTCTTTGATCTTTCGTATTTTGTTTGGGCACTTCCAATTATGGTGTAACTCCGAATATCGTGAATATTCGAATACAAAGTGCCTGTAGTTCGGTAGAAGCTGGGGCAGTGTTTGCTTTGCGAGCGGCGGCCCTCCGGGCTTCCCTCTTTCACAAAAAAGCCTCGCAAAAAGACGCGAGTCTTTTTTGTTCTTTCGGCGCTCGCTCTTTATTGCAAAGCAAACACTACCCCACCTTCTACCTCTATACGTCTAACGTCTCACATCCAACGTCTAACGTCTAACGTTTTACTTATTCTTACCTTCCGCAAAAAGAGCATCTAGCTTTTGCTCGTAATCGTGGTAACCAAGATAATCGTAAAGCTCCATGCGAGTTTGCATGGTGTCGATAACGTTGCGCTGATGGCCATCTTCTAAGATCGCTCGGTATACATTTTCAGCGGCTTTGTTCATGGCGCGGAAAGCTGATAGTGGGTACAACACAATACCTGCGCCCCACTCGCCCAGTTCCTCGCGGCTCCATAATTCGGTTTGACCGAACTCGGTGATATTAGCCAGGATAGGTACATCTAGTGCTTCAGAAAAGGCGCGGTAGTGCTCTTCGGTTTTAACCGCTTCGGCAAAGATGCCATCAGCACCGGCCGCAACATAAGCCTTGGCACGCTCTAGGGCTGCTTCCAAACCTTCTTGGGCAAATGCATCTGTTCTTGCCATGATGAAGAAGTCTTTATCAGTGCGCGCATCAACGGCTGCCTTGATTCGGTCAACCATTTCCTCGGTGGAAACAATCTCTTTATTCGGGCGGTGGCCACAACGCTTTTGAGCAACCTGATCTTCAATGTGTACTGCGGCTGCGCCGGCTTTTTCCATATCGCGAATGGTTTTTGCGATATTAAATGCACCACCCCAACCAGTATCGATATCCACCAATAAAGGAAGGTCACAGGCGGAAGTAATGCGAGATACATCCGCAATCACATCGTTTAGAGAGGTCATACCCAAATCAGGAAGGCCATATGAAGCGTTGGCTACACCACCGCCAGAAAGATAGATAGCTTGGTGTCCATTTTGCTTGGCCATCATTGCAGTGTAAGCATTGATGGTACCAACAACCTGTAGCGGCTTATTGTCGGCAAGGGCTTTGCGGAATTTGGCTCCCGGTGAGAGTCGTTCGCTCATAATTGGCTCCTTTTAGGTACTAACTTGTGCTTCGGCTTCTTGTAGAAGGCGAGCTTGAATATTGTTACGCGACGCTCGAATGTGGCGACGCATTAGGAATTCGGCCAGTTCACCATCGCGATCCTCGATGGCATCAATAATCTGGGTGTGTTCACGAAAAGCACGATGCGCGCGCGGGCTGGACATGCCATATTGGTAGCGATACATGCGTACCAAGTGATAAAGGTCGTCACAGAGAAGGCCAATCAATTTCTGGTTTTTGCAACACTGGACAATACGGTAGTGAAAATCCAGATCGCCTTCTTTTTGATAATAGGACTGCCCCTTTTGTAAGGCATCCATGGTCATGTGCTGCTCCAACAAGCGACGCAACTCTGCGAGATCTTCGTCGCTGCGGTGTTCGGCTGCCAAGCGACAGGCCATGCCCTCGAGTGGCTCTCTAACCTCAGAGATCTCTATCATGTCTTGAGCGGACAGCGTGACGACCCTGGCGCCTACATTGGGCTTACGAATTAATAAGCCACAGGCTTCAAGTCGAGCAATAGCTTCACGCAGGGGTCCACGTGAAATACCAAGGGATTTGGCGAGCTCGGGCTCTGAGATTTTACTGCCGGCGGGAATGCTGCCTTCTACAATAGCGGTCACAAGATCCTGAAAGACCTTATCCGCGATGGTTCTAAGTGGAATGGATTCCAAGGGCGCACCATTTGATCACTTTGCAGACAATTGAAGCATTTCGCACACAGTTAAGCCTGTCGTTGAGCTCCAACCCCAAGATTGTTGACAATCTTTAATGGAAAAGCAGTTTATTGGCCAAAATAGCCCCTGTCAAGGCGAAGAAGACTCTACTTTTGTCGACAATATGCCAGAAAGCTATAAAAACGCCCGTCGTAAAAGCAAATCAAGAGCAATGGAAATCAACTTTTACTTAGATAGCCGAATTTCAGTCTAGTGGTTGTCACAATTACAAGGCATAATTCTCGCTTAAACCGCTAAACCACATAAAGCCAATTAACAGGGCCGCTAGACCGAATGCCAAAGAAGTTGTTAAAGCGCTGGATCCCCGATCCGGAGAAGATCAAGCGCCAACCCGGTCTGCACCTCCTCGGCTCCCTGCTGGACGACCCCAATTTATTTCACTTAAATCGCCACTCGGTATCTGTCGCATTCTTTGTGGGTTTATTCTGCACCTTTGTTCCTCTACCGGGTCAAATGGTGATGGCAGCGCTTATGGCATTTGTCTTACGCAGCAACCTGCCTATTTCTGTAGGCTTGGTTTGGATTAGCAACCCCATTACAATTCCGCCTATTTTTTATGCCTGCTATCGTTTAGGTGCTTGGATGCTGCAAACCCCAGAGCTTGAATTTAGCATCGAGCTATCTTGGGCTTGGGTGCAACATGAATTTCCAAAGCTTTGGGTGCCACTGCTTACGGGGTCTTTATTTTGTGCAATTTTGTTTGGCTGCCTTGGCTATCTGTTTATACAAGGGTTTTGGCGTTGGCATGTGGTAAGCAACTGGGAAAAACGCAAAGAAGCAAGAAGAAAAAAGGCCGGCAAATAAGCTTAGCGGCCTCTACTCTTTCTCATTAACAATTCTTTCTGATTGGCTATTCGTAACGTAATACCTTCGCCGGCCCAATATTCGCCGCTCTCCAAGCCGGGTAAAGCGAGGCCAATAAGCTCATCAATAAGGTACTCAGTGATATCGTTAGGACATCTTCTAAACGCAAATCCGATGGCACATAACTGATGGGGTAAACATCCGATTGCAGAAACTGAAAGCCCAATAAGCTCTCTAAGCCTGCAACCATTTGGGGCAGCAAAGTTGCCAATAAAGCGCCGAGCGCTGCACCGAAACCCGCGCCGATAAATCCAATCACCGCCCCTTGAATAACAAATATGGTCATGATTCCCGCCGTGCTTGCGCCCATAGTGCGCAAGATGGCGATACTGCCCTGCTTTTCGATAACTACCATCACCAAGGTTGAAATCACATTGAATGCCGCAATAGCGATAATTAACAACAGGATAAGACTCACTAATCGCTTAGACATTTTTACGCCGTGATACAGATTCCCCTTACTGTGAGTCCAGTCTGAAACATAGTAGCTGTAACCAAGCTCCTGACTTAAAAATAGACGCAGCTGTGGCGCCAAATCTAAATCACTCAAGGATAAACGCAGGCCCGTAACCTTATCGCGATGTGCTGACAAACTGGCAGCCTGTGTTAAGCCAGCCAATATTAAATGCTGATCCAACTCGGTGCCTGTATGAACGATATCCAGCACTTTCAAGACTTCGATTTTTGCGCTTTTGCCACGCCGCTCAGCTGGGATCACTAAACGAAAACTCTGCTGGACTTTTAGCTCAAGCTTTTTAGCCAAGGCCGAGCCAATAATCACTTGTGGAATCTGCGACTCTTGGGATAAGGCCATTAATTTAACCTCATCGATGAACTCACCAATAACAGAAACTTTTAGCTCTTTTTCTGGTTCTACACCATAGAGCACGACAGGCATGGTTTTACCTTTGCGATTCGCTAAGCCCTGCATTTCCACAAAGGGCGCTACCGCCGTCACCTCTGGCTTATCTTTTAGCTGTCTTGCCAAGCCTTGCCAATCTTCAATACCACCACGTTGATATACAGACACTTGGGGCACCAAACCTAAAATACGTTGACGCAACTCAGCCTCAAAACCATTCATCAACGACAAGACGACAATCAATACCGCCACGCCCAAAATCATTGCTGCCATCGAAAGCCGCGAGATAAAGCTCACCAGGACAGAGCCTGCGCCTTTTCGCTGACTACCACTGTAGCGCAAGCCTATCAGTGGTGCGTATCGGCGAATCATAGACTTTCAACCTGCTGCAGTTTTCTTGTCGACAGTTTCAATACTCTATCCATTCGCATCGCCAAAGCTTGATCATGGGTCACCAGAATAAAGCTAA
>JAOXRT010000190.1 GCA_025800365.1 Cellvibrionaceae bacterium
ACAATCATGAGCGCCCCCATAAAGCCAATGGCGGCAAGCCGCCACTGAGGGCGGCTTAACTTCTACTTTTAGCATCAGTTAAAAATGGGAGGATTACCCCTGAAGCGATGGCCTCGATAGGCCCCTGATTCTCCTTCAGAATATAAACCGGCATAAAAAATGAAGCAGCCATAACAACGATCCCGGGGATCACAAACAGCATCATGCCCAGCACAGTTGCTATACCAGTAAAAGTAGCGGCAACTCCGTAAATAATGAGTTTGCCTGTTGTCATTTCTACGCTACACCCTCTGGATCTGAAAAGGACCTGAAGACCAGCGAAAACAATCATTGCTTTAAGAATAATCTCTGACAGTAAAACCAGCAGAATCACAGAGGAATTCAATTCTTCACTGAACAATATATACGTAGCATCAAGAGCCATTACTGCAATGATCCATGGCGATGTTGCCAGCAGCAGGGGCTTTAACTGCTCTAAGAATTCTAACCAACTTTCCTTCAGTACTCTGATCATCATATCTTCCATGTTTTGAGCCTCTCGCCAGTTACTAAGAGGCAAAAAGAGCGTTATCTAGTTTTCATGCATGTTTGCCGATAATATATTTCATCTTCGACCTCTTTCATTGATCTACCGGTAACTGAGTATTCAAAGTGAGTAAGCCCTTTGATTGCATCGACTAAATGAACCTGATGACACAGAGTGGTCGGAACTAAACGATATGTACCACTCACTACGCTGAATAATCCACGTTTATTTGGTGAAATGAATTGAGCTTGGAGTGGTTCCCCCTCTGTATCCCAGAACAGATAGATTCCATCCTCAACATCAACCCCTTCAAAGTAGTCAGTAGCGTCAGCCTCTGTAAGGAACTCATTTAAGCCCAAAGTCTCTGAATCAGATACGTAGATCATTCTTAATACCCATAGAATTCCAAACGCTGATATATCGCCAATCTGATAGATTATCAGACATGTGTTCTGAGTCTTTGCCAAAGAGCATCAAACTCTTGTTGGGTTGATAGCTCCAGTTCCTCCAACTCAAAAGTTTTGTTGCTGTCTGTCCAGAAACCGAAGTTACGCTCATCCGGAGCACCAAATAGAGGGACATTGTCTTTATCCATCCCAAGCTCTCGTACAGGTACTCCACTGTCATCTACTTCAATGAACCACTTTGAAACACGAGGGTAAAGCTTCTCATGATCAGGGCTTGCTTGCGGAATAAAAAACAAAGGGGTTCTGATCATACGAATACTGAAATGATCCATATCCTTTTCATCCCAATCAGTCGCTAGCCGGGTAAATCCGTATTTCATAGTGATGCTCCAGACATTAGAACAAGTAGCTCATCCTGATCGGGTAAGTAGATGGCGGATAAAAACCTACTTACCTCTATCTGAACGTTAGAATGCCATTCGATATTTAATTCTGCAGCACTGATTTAGCATGCTCAAACGCAGACATTAGTTTGCACTCCTTTACTCTGAGCAAAAATAAGAAAGTTATAAAGAGACTGACTCTCGAAAGCTTTAGTAGCAAAATCCAGTTTGAAAGGTTTACCCGAGACAGGAATAAAGATAAGTCTCGAAGCTATCTGATCCCGGACTGCTCCATGAGCGCTGGAAAGCTTCCCGACTTCATTAGCGCTTTGGCCAACATTGATCTCTCGTATAGTTCCCACAGCTACTGCAATGTTGAGGGATTTCCAACCATCCATTCCTCTGACACTTAATGTCTCATCAATAATCGACAGTCGATACGCTGATAGTGACCTCGTTAGCCAATCCAGATAGAAATAAGCTGAGAACAACGCAAGTCCAACGCCAATGATCCAACCAGCTTGTCTTGCGAGCGTTTCTTCGACCCCGAATACGCCTGATAAAAGGTACATAGCCGCAAACGCAAAGATCATTCCGTAGAACACCACTGCTACCAAAGCCAGAGGAAGCAAACGAATAAATGATCTTAAGATATCCTGTTTACTATGAATCCTTACTTCCATGACATCTCCAATGATTAGAACACTGGCTGTGTAATCATCCTACTCATAACGACTGATCATAAGTACACGCCTCAGTCTCATAAAGAAACTTGCCACCACTATCGAGACACTGATCAATTTCTATCTGAAGAATGACTGCGGGTATACCCGCTATCAGAATCGACAGGAATACAATAACTCCAGCAGTAACAAGCCAGCCTTTCATCCTACGTTCAACTATCCCTTTCTTGTGACTTATAACGCCATGCACATAGACAGACGAAGCAACGCTTTAGCTGTCCGAGCGGCGCTGCCGCTCTATGCTTCACCTTGTTATGAGTTTTTTGCATGCGGCCGAAACCTCTGAACTATGAAAATAACCAAGCAAACGATAAATGCCGCTAGCAGAAACAATCCAATTGCCAGAGATGCTCTTGATCCGCGCCCTGCTAATTGAAAAATAGTATCGCTGCTTTGAAATATAACCTTTTCATAAAGCCATCCTGGAGCTATGCCATCATACCCACCGACACCACCCAAGTCGCCAAGGAACAAACCTATGTAAAGCATAACCAGCGATGAAGAAAGAGTAATGACCAGGTGCTTCGTCTTCATTTTATACATAACGCCGCCAGCAGAGGCGCGTCAAACGCCTGTTTTGTTAGCAGTAAGCTTCCTCATGGTTTCCATTTGGCCTGCATATGGAAACGTTTAATGAGATCTCGTATTTTGGGACTATCACATCCTTCGTCAGCAATTACTGAGTGGACAGCTTTTGTGGCCTTAGTACTGCCAGCTACGAGTATCTCCTGAGCTTGCTTCTCAGTAATACCTGACTTTCTTCTCTGTATTTCTTCTAAAGTAAACAAGGTTACCATTTGATAGTTTGCCAAGAATGCCGTTAATTCGGATTTATCAGACTTGATACACTTGCTTGCTGCTGCACTTGCCAGAGTAAAATGCTCAAATATCTTCAAAATATCTGTTTTTTCTGAAGCATTAACTGCCCCGCAGTACATCAGAAATAAAATTAACACTCTTTTCATGGTCCACCACCCGTTGGTTATTAGTCATGAACACAACTAAAGCACCGCTACGTTAGCGTATGCAGCTACTACCTTGATTTGTTAGCTACGACTCCGAAATACGTATGTAACTTAACAAGGTCACTCCACCCTTTATCTTCATAAAAATTAATTTCCAAAGGGTATACCTCATGCTGCCTAAGTGCTTGATTCAAATTACTCATAAATTCTTCACGATCAACTATGTAGAACACAAACTCTTTCAGATTGTTACCTGTTGCAGAGTAGACATCAAAGTATAGTCGCCCTCGACCATTTATAGTTTCCAAACCATCTTCCAAACGAATCATGGCTTCATTAACCTCCTTAGGAGGCATCCCGTTATTTATTGAGCCGTCATACTGCCAGGATACAACAGTAAGCCAAACCATCTTATCCCGAAGTTCTTTATTTGGAAGTTTATTCATGAACTTATAAACAACTGGTTTTCCCTGAATTCTGGCCTCGCCTACAGACCAGGTTTCATCAGCTTTGGCCATAAGGGATACCCCAATAGACATTAATAAAGCAATTATGTATTTCATAGTTATACTTACTAATAAGCCTTAAGTAGTCACTATCCAGGCCAAATCAGCTGAACGTCTCTGTACTTTCCAGATACTTATCTGGCCCTTCCGAATATAAAGTCGATATCAACAATTGCAAACTTGCCGTTGAAAGGAAGAAATTTGATGAATATGCCTCTTTCATGCGCCTTCCCGTTAAGCTCTATTTCAACATAAACTTTTTGCGATGGTAGCAAAGGAGGCTTATCGTTTAATCCGGCTGGTGAAAATCCAATTGGACCATACTCAGCGCTTATAATTTTCCCTAATTGGCGCGACTGGTATACGCACTTAGCGTAAAAATACTCTGTATCACTGAAATACTTACTTTGCTTATGAATAAGCGGCACCAGGTTCCGGCAATTATCTCTCTTGATCTCTTCAACAATGCTTTCAGCAAAAACCTTAGGATCTCCGGTTTCCATAATGAGGTTATCCATTTCATTCAAAGCATCCAGTATTTCATCAGCACTGGATAGTGAGGCTACAAACAAAAAATATAAAACTAAGATTTTTTTATACATGACGTTAATCCCTTATGCTCCGCTTCTTCTAATTTCTTTAAGGCAAACTTCCCCCTTTCAGATACAGAGTGCGAGCTATCTGAAGCAAAACGTTCAGCAAATGCTCTGGCTTTTATACCTGAATTTCCTAACTCACGTATTAGAATCTCTGCTGAAACGCGCCTTACTATGGATGAACGATCCTCAGACGATCTTTTTAATAAGTCTATTAGTGGAGTTTCAATTTCTAACTTCCGCTCGCCAACGATAGGTTTTTGCTTGCCTTCACAGTACCTTATATCAGTCCACACCCACTTTCGGCCTTCGATCCATACAACCCGCTCTTCAAACAAGCTGCGGTATGCCTTAGAGCGAACCGAAGGCTGAATAGCAGATTTAGCTATTTCTTCAATTTTTCCATCAAGAATCGGAGTGCGTCCAAGCTGTGAAAAGAGTGATGGCATAGGTCCAGAAGCTGATGAAATTAACTTACTCCGAAGGGCTTCTGCTATTTCCTTCTCACAGATTATTTCCAGAAGAACCTCCTTGTCTGATTCTTCTATTCTGCCCCACGAGTTCCAATTGGAAAGTGCAATACATAGTGCTTCAACTACATATCCAGGATCAGTAGATTTTGCTATCTCAGGGAGCTTTTCTCTTGCTGCCTTACGAACCTGAGGCACCCAATCGTTGAGCCTGCGAACAGCTAGAGAAAAAAAGAAAGTATTTGGTGCTGCCCCGGATAGGGCTTGCAGAGCTTTTTCTCGCTTGTAACCATCCCAACTGATTAGGTCTAGCCAGGTTACTAACTCCTTAGGCTTTGACCATCTCTTCCACTTTGGAGGATTGAATTCTCTTAATGCAGATGAATATTCTGAGCGAATCAGCCGCTCCCAGTAGTCAAAGCTCGAAAGTGGTAACTCATTTGTTACGTCAATTAGTGACGACATATCAGCCACAACTTTGCTTCCCGAACTTATCGAGTCGGCAAAGTCTTTTACTGCTGAAATAATTTTCTCTTCCATAATGTGCAGTTGTTACACTTATTCAGCAAGCCTCTTAATGCCTCAAGCATGACGCTGTATGCGTCGGATGCCGCTTCTGGTTATATGAGCTTTCACATTTCACCAAAGGAAGTTATTGCGGCTTTGAGTTGTTCCACACTTAGCAATGTGCCCGCTTGATCCTCAATGGTAACTCCGTTGTATTTGATATTCATATTCATCGCGGTAGCAAGTGCTGCTTGAGCTTCGTGCGATTTATAACCAAAGCTGAGCTGATACATATTGCCGCTATGTAAACTTACAGGGATCGCACTTTTAAGCTGTTCAGGTACTTCAGATACCGGAAAAACATATAACTCAAACCCTGTTTCCTGTCCCTCGAATGTGACAGGAAGAAAGCCTGAGTGAGTATTGATTTCAATAGATTCACTTAAAGAAAGTTCATATCCTGAAGCAGATGCGACTTCATTAAGTTCATGCGTCTTAGGTTCCATCTCTAAAGCCAAGACAACAAATAAGCTCATTGACATTATTTAGTTCCTTTAAATACTGAAGGCATGATATGTATGCGTATAACGCCGTTATAACTGGCGCAGTTTTGCTGCGTCCGATGCCGAAGGCGTTAATCTAGCAAATTTGTTATATGTGATAACTTCCCTTAATAATCGGTTTGCGTCTTCACGCCACAAAGTGACTACGTGTGGACTTTCTCTCCAGAGGCTGTCCTCTTCATGCCACGTATAGTCTTTTAGTACTTCGTCTGATGAAATGTACAATTCTTCTATTTCTGTTGCTAACTGATGTGACAGCTGGTTTGTTTCTACAAGATAGTCCAACCCAGCAATTGAGATAAAGTCAAACACCTCATCTATCAAAGACTCTTCGTTGTAAATTATTTCCTGCTGCTCTTCAAAAGGCGCTGCTACTGTAATCAGGCCTTCAAGTAAAACTCGTAGCGCGTAATCCATGTTAACTTGACCATATAACGTTAAGCAAAGCGATGTAGCTTCTTTGCGTCCTTGTTTATCCGTCTTGTTATAAGTGTTCTACTGTAAGACATAAATTATAAAACCCGGGTACAACAACACAGAACCTAAGAAAGCTACTTTGAACTTGCTGCCATTTTTTTTGAATGCAACCGCTGTGAATAAAACCAGCAGAGCAACTGCTATTTGTATATACCCAGAAATTTTTGGAAAAACCGTATCGGCTGTACTGGGATTATGCCCGACCACTAAATAACTAATCCCCAACACAAGACTCAATAAGCTTAGTGCTATAAAAATGCTTGAAAACACTTTCACTTATTCACTCCTCTGTGCGACTTATAACACCGCAAACAGCGGCAGATTTGGAGCAGCAAAGCTGCGGGAAGGCGGCCCAACCTACGCAATGGGCGGCACTGATTTGTTATCCATTTTGCTCACGGAGCGCCTTGTACATCATCAGCCTACCGCCCCACCAAATAGAAACGATACCCCCAATGACCATAGCAAAAAAGAAGCTAATAATTATTGCTGCATGCAGTACAAGCACAAGAAGCAAAACTGAGGACATAAGCTTGGAGTTATCGTGCCAATTTGTTGAAAGAGTAAACAACCCCTTAAACGAGCGAAAGAACCAGTAGCCTGCAGCTATCGCAATAGCACAAAGAATAGCTAGTTCGTTCACATCTATTGATCCCCCTTTCCCTGCAAGCAACAGCAACGCTACCCAGCCATAAAAGATTGATAACTGCTGATGCTGGGCGTTATACCACCCGATTTTGTTGATATATCGCTTTGTGATGTACACGGGATGGCTCTCGTCATTCTCCCACTCCGTGAGTTTCACTATTGATAGCGGCAGAAAAAATAACAACGCGCCTAGTATCATCAGAATGATTACAATGCCAACGATTAAGTCCATAGCTCGATGCTTATAGATTGAATAACACCGCCAGCACAGGCCGGAGCATTCAGCCCACGCAGTAGGCAATTGTACCTGGCTCTGTTAGCTGTGATTACCAAACAGGTACTCCCGATTTAAGTAAACCAAATGAACTGCACCTATGATAGGTGCGAGTAGTAAATATAAATGCCACCCAAACTCGTAGAAGGCCCCCATTAGACCAAAGGCAATCACAGCAAAAAGACCAAGGAGAACCTGAACCAGCAGAACCTTTGGCTTTGCCACAAGAACGGACGGATCTGAATGCTTGCGAACTAATTGAAAGCAACCGTAAAGGCCCAGCAGAGAGAACAATTCAATTAATATCATGGGAACTGCTCCCATTAGCATACCTTGACTGCCTAAAAGGATACCTAACGGAAACATTGCTAACCCTACGCCGGCAAACATAAGTGCAGGACCAAACAATATAAGATATTCAATTATCAGTAACATTTCTCCATACTCTTTACAGATACCCCCTCAATCAGCCGAAGCTTTAGTGTCTCGCTGAATTGAGGCGTTAGCGTTTGATTGTTTAGATAAGTATCTTTGAATATCTTCTACTAAAGACACCATTAATTTTTTGGCTGCCTTTTCCTTACCTTGTGAAGCATTAGTAAACAACTTTTCTGTGATGCTTGTGTGAGACACGATGTGGTATTTATTAGCGAAAGATCTCTTATTTCCCTGAATTTGAAACGCCACATCTAACGTATAGACTTGAAACTCTGGATCGTGGTGAGTACGCAAAAATATGACCCGAATTTTTTGATCCGACTCCAGAGTAATCTTTTTACCCGATTGCAAAACATTCAAAACACCTATACGAGTAAGTTCAGATGACAGTGAACTTAAAAATGTCAGTTGATCTTCTTCGCCAAAATGTAGTGAATATACCGGACCTGTATAAATCGGGACAAAAACGTTATTACCTGCTGACATTAACGTAGACCCTGACGATCCAGTAACTGTACCTGTATCGAGTTTTATCGTCGCTGTTTGATCAGTTGTTACCGATGCTGCTTTCTCGTATGCAACGGGTACCAGAGGTGCCGTAGTAGAGCACCCTGTAACGTAAAGCAAAAGAATAACAATAAATATATTTCTCATGGCTCTCTCTTATTGTGTTAAGGCCGAAAAGGCTAGCGACTTGCCGCGCTATGTCCTTTGTCCCTGAGGAGCGTTACGACGAGTTAATGGCTTACCTTATTAATTTTTTCTTCACGCGCAATCTCAGTCCAAATGGACTTATTTGTAAATGCATACAGAAAAATTATAAACATTGGCGTAGTAGCCATAACATTGCCCATGACTATATCCAAGCTTATAGCCTGCAGCTCACTAAATAAATTGTGGTGTTCTTCAATAAAGGTAGCTACCAGAAAAAACTGCCAAAACTTTCGAGAAAATACCTTAAGACCCAAAATATATGGAAGTACTGCCAATGCGACAGACAAGCTTACAACCAAGCTTAAAGTTCGAAGCATTGGCTCCGAGCTAAAGGAGTCTATAACCAAATCGAAGACAAGCAGTAAATAAGGGATTGCAAAAAGGAGCCAAAACAAACGAAACCATCTAAAGTCCGTTATCTGGATTGCTCCCCCCAAAAGGCTGACTGGTTGCTTTTTCTTGGCCGTTACCCTCTCCAAGTCAGAACTAGGAGGGCGGTACACATCGTTGTTCATAAAACTCCTTGAGAAACTAACGCTAAGCAAAGCGGGACAGCTTTGCTGCTGTATCCTTGCTTGTACACCTTGTTATAAGCTGCTTATTTAATGCGATTATATCCAAGGTTTTCGCACTGTCTCGTAACACAAGCTTTTAGCTGCCATTCCTTATTTTCTATCAGAGTTTGTACTAACTCTGAAGCCAATTCCAATTTATTCTCTCTTATACTCAACCCAATTTTTCTGAGTTGCTCCAAATCATATGCTGCGCTAGAACTGAGTGTGTCCTCAATAACTACTGTAGCTGCAAGGTCAGAGTGCCTATTTATCTCAGTAGCCATGAGATACCAGCCATACATACCGGATATAAGTAGGGCTACCCCAAGAGCTGCATACTTTAAGAATTTCATAGGCCTCATGGTTTATAACACCCGGCACAGGGGAAGACTTAATAAGCACAGCGTTTTGGCTATCCCGGCAAGCAACTTGAGCAATTGCTGCCGCTTGTTATGTATTTGATTCATTGCCAAAGCTCTGCAGTAAAAATTTGAAGCCTAAAAGTAACGGTAACAAGATAACTGCCCATATAGTGGCCAAAAACAAAATGGCCATAAAGATAGATATGCCTCCACCTTCGAGTTCAAGATCTACGATATATGCAGTAGCCACGGATAGAACCACACACAACAGGGTCATCTTGAAAGGAGGGAAATAGAACCTATCTGAAAAGCACTTAGCTGACAGCGACCAAACCAGCAAACACGGCCCAGCTGACAGGCAAGCTAATATAATCCCGGCAACGACAAATATGGTTATTTCCAACTACTGAACCCTCCCTGGCACATAACACTTCGTTAACGGGCCGAAGCCGCGTAGCGGCGGCAGTCCAAGACCAGCGGAGCTGGGCAGAGTGTTGAGCGCCTTGTTATAGCAATAGCGCTCCCCAGTAAATAACAACCATGAGCGGGATGAAGCCTGCGGAAGCGACAGCGGCTTGCCAATAGCGCTGGCGTATTTTGCAAAGGCGAATAAGTTCAGCGTCGTTTGTAGATTGGGCAAGTTCGATGTCCTTGGTTAAGAGAAATATGTGTTCTCTTTGTCCTGTTTTCAGGTTTACGTAAGTGCCGATAGGAATCCTGACAAATTGAGCGACAATCCAATCAATGGTTGTTTTAGGGCGGTTGTCTTGCACATTTAGTCGTGAGTAAAGTTCTGGGTGAGCAGACTCATACCTCTCCCAAACTTTAAGAGACTGACGCCCCATCAATCTCATAAATATTAATGCTGGTAGAACAAATGTCAGATAGATCATGATGTACTATTACTTAACAAGGCAATAACGCTCAGCGCACGGGCGAGCGAAGCGAGTCCAGCCCGCTTTCAGGCGCTCTTGCCACTCCTTGTTATGTGTTTCTTTGGCATTCATCAAGTAGCTCCTCATAGCCTCTAAGCTTTTTATAAACTACAAAATCTTGGCCTTGCTCTGTATAAACTATTGATCCTGATGAAAACACTGCTTGAGTCCACGGAACTGGTTTAAAGCTAGCCGTGGGGAATGCCTTAATTAAATTTATGGACTCCCAAGAAACACGATGATCTATGTCACCTTCATGGAACAATAATCCAATGTCATCTACCGTCACTGACCAATATTTAGCACGACGCTCCGTTATGAAGTACTGGGCAGCTAGCGCCACAAAAATCAAAGCATACCCTTCAATGTATGATGCATTAAGCCACACCATATCGAGGATTAGCAGTAGAACCAAGGTAAATAACATCACCCATACGGTGTACATTTTGGCCCAAAGCGGATACTTGAAGTGCTTCATACACGTTCACACATAACGCCCCAGGTAAGGTGCGCGTAGCTGCTCACTGCGAAGCATCCCGCCCAAAGGGGGAACTTGATCTGATAGTTATGTGTATTTTTCTTCATAGATATCTATCACGTGGCATGCCTTAAAATAGACTGTTTGACCGCATTCAACGCAATCGCTACCTGCCGGGTCATTATCGAGGACGCCTTCATAGAACCCCTGATGGATTTTCGTGGTTTCAACCCACATTCTTTCAACGGAAACATCGTTTGAACCTTTTGTTTCTTCCATACGAAAGATGAGCTTCACGATATTGCCCGGCGCCAATGACTCGCGTACTTCTTTTTCAGGAATCCAGAATGAGTCAGGATATTGGCGATGGATATCCTCACCGTTGTCTAGTTCGTAATGATCTTTTTCGTAGGTTGGTAAGTTCATTCGCTACCTGTAAACATATAACGCCTGCACAGCTGGAGGCTCGCAGCGACGATCGGCTGCTGTTACTTGTTATGTACATCTAAAAAACTCAAATAGTCATTAAGCTCTGATGGTGTGATAGTCTCGAAATCTAGAGGAGGATATCCCTTGGTAAAAATACCTTTTTTATATTCTTCATATTCTTCTTGAATTAACTCTTTTATAGAGTCTTGATCAAAAGAACGAATTTCCAGAAGGGAAATATAGCGATCATAAGAGTAACCACCGATATCACTACCAGCTAAATATTTAACCTTTAAGGTTGTTATTACAAAGCTGCTCCCTTCACCTTTGCATAGCATGGTATCAAACTTGTTTTTTTGTCCACCATTAACTACCAGAAACCCCTTAGCGTTGCAAAGCTTCATGAAAGATTTCAACTCATCGTCTGCTTTCCTTGAATCACCAATGTCATTATAGTTGGCGGTAGTGACTATAATTTCTTTATCTGATTGTTTTTTCTTAACATTTCCTGACAACATGATGGGTTTGTTATCATTTACAAGCTGAGCAAATAAGTCTGCTTCAGATAGGCTTTGTGAGATTTTTATAGGTTGAGCATTAGTACAGCCAAATAGAGTGACTGCACATAAGATTAAAGCTAATTTTTTCATATGATGTCTTCCCTTACATAACGCCTCAAACAGAGGCAAATTGCCTTTAGCGGCGTAACCGCGTTTATTTGTCCAGCCACGCAGCGGCAGTCCTGCTTTGACTTGTTAAGAGCCGCGCAAAAATCGAGTTATACGGCCGAGGAACTTACCAGCCATATGCCCTATCGACCACACACGCCCTCTCATCTTCATACGTTCAAACTCCATTCGGGACATCCACTCGTCAGACCCATGCAAGTATGATATGAGAGCTTCCCTCACACTTTTTTCATCCTGCTCACTAACAGTTACATAGTGACTATCAATACTACCCTCTTGATACTCAAGGACGAAGCCAGACTCAACCCACAAGGTTTGCATAAATGTAAGATCGCCGTTTGAGAGAATCAAAAATGGATCCTCTCTATATGGAAGTTTGGCCAAGATCTCAGCAATCAGATCCTCTGATGCCTCTTCTGCGATACCTAATGTCGGTGCTTCGATATACATAAGCTCTTAACGCTTTAGCTAAGAGGCAAGCTGCACAGCAGCTTGTCCTGGCTAGAACGCCTTGTTATGTGTTTATTCATACTCCGATAACACCTCTTCTACACTCAATAAATACATAGCTTTTGCCAATTTAGGTTGGCCGTTTATGGACGCATGAATTGCGTAATAACCTTGCAACTGTTCTTCCTTACTAGGGGTAGAGAGGAGTGCAGCATCTAACGCTTTATGATATTCAGAGGCTAGTTCTTCAGGTATCTCTGGGTTGTGTCGAGTTTGACGAGCAACTTCAATTGCGGCGACAAGAGACAGCTCACCGTTTTTAACTAGTTCGGGAACAGCAGCATATGGTTTTACCCCGATTTGTCGGACACCTAGTTAAGAGTAGATAATCTATCTTTAACGAGGTATTTACATGTCGAATGCACGCAGAAAATATTCTGAAGAATACAAACGTGAAGCGGTTTCACTGGCCCTTCAACCTGATG
>JAOXRT010000292.1 GCA_025800365.1 Cellvibrionaceae bacterium
TGGCGCAGCGTGACTTTGTGCTCGGCTGTTTAAAGGGCGGCGTAACTTTTTATCCGTCATGCTTTATGGCTGTCTTATCACGTAATCTAGTACTTTTAGTCTGTGGTGTTTGAGGCATTAGGGTGTTGAATTTTGGTGCCAAAACGGGGTGCCCAATGTAGGGGTGCTGGGTTGTGCGGTTTCTTGCTCTTGAATAATTCCTGCTTCATAAGCGAGGCGCCCAGCTTGTACCGCAAGCCCCATGGCTTCACCCATGGCAATCGGCTTATTTGCTGCAGCGACTGCAGTATTTAGCAAAACAGCGTCGTAACCTAGCTCCATGGCCTGGCTGGCGTGGGAGGGGGCTCCGATCCCGGCATCTACAATCAAGGTGGCTTCTGGCAGGCGTTGGCGAAGTTGCTTTAAGGCGTAAGGGTTCATTAGGCCTTTACCTGTGCCAATTGGTGCGCCCCAAGGCATGAGTATCCGGCAGCCCGCGGCGAGCAGTTTTTCACACAGCACAAAATCATCCGTGCAGTAGGGGAAGACTTCGAAGCCCTGTGCGCATAACTCCTGGGTAGCTTCAAGCAGAGCAAAAGGATCGGGTTGCAAACTGTAGTCATCGCCAATAACTTCGAGTTTAATCCAGTTGGTATTGAACAGCTCTCGAGCCATTTGCGCTGTGGTGATGGCCTCTTTGGCGCTATGGCAGCCTGCGGTATTGGGTAGGATATTGATATTCAGTTCTTTTAATAAATTCCAGAACTGTTCGCCCGCGGCGCCATTAAAAGCTTGACGGCGCAGAGAGACGGTAACGATATCACTTTGGCTGGCGCGAATGGCCTTGCACATAATGTCGGGTGAGGGGTAAAGCGCGCTACCAATCAATAAACGGCTATTAACTTCTCTATCGGCAATTTTCCACATGATTTATCCACCCTGCATAGGCACAAGTAATTCGAGCTCATCCCCATCTTGCAATGAGGATTTATCGTATTGCTCGCGGGGAATAAAATTGCCATTTAATGCGACTGCAAACTGCTTGGGTAACTGCAGGGCCGAATCTTCTTCTTTGAGGCTGGCAAAGAAATCAGTCAGCGTTTTGTACTCCGCGATTTCAGTGTTTTTGCCGTTTAAGGTGATGTTCATAGTAATTTTAAATGGGCTGTATAAATATTTTTGAATTTGTTATTTCTATTAATGGTTCAATCTAGCAAATCAATGATTGCTTCGCTCAGTCTGGCAAGCTCTACGTTTTCCTGACATTCACCATGAAATAAGCGCGCTGTAATATCGGCGAGGGCCGGAGCGAGTAAAAAGCCATGTCTAAATAAGCCGTTAATCTGGCTTAAGCCTTTTTGATGTTTAATTAAAGGTTGATTGTCAGGCAGCGCAGGGCGGCAATTGGCTTGGGTTTCTACAATTCGTGCTTCGGCAAAGCCTGGGTGAATGGTATAGAGTGCGGAAAGCAACTCTAACGCTGAGCGAACACTAAGGGGACTATAGTCTTCTGATTCTATCTGGGTAGCGCCTAGCACATACTCATGGTTTGGCTTTGGTACAAGGTAAAGCCGATAGCGCGGATGCATTAGCCTGACCATGTGCTTTAGGCGCACCTCTTTGCTGTATACCCTTAGCACTTCACCTCTTACGGCTCTTAAATTTTGAATATCGTTTTGAGCGCCAAGCCCACGGCAGTCAAAAATATGGTCGAATATTTCTGCGCCATTGTCACTCACCAGTTGATTGTCGCTAACAGCGCTAATCTCACGGTTTTCACGCCATGTGATACCGTCGCTCTCTAACTGCTTGGCCATGCAATCCATTACAGCGTGGTTATCTAAATAGGCTTCGCTTTTTAGAAAGTTGGCTTGATCGAAGTGCTGTGCCAGTTCTGGCTCTAGCTCGTTGAGCTGTTGCTTGCTTAGTAGTTTGGCTTCTTTCTGTTGATTAGCTAGCGCATTTAATTTTTCTGCTAGCTGTTGATTGAAATTTTGTAAGCTGCCGATATCTTGGCGATGAGCTAAGACTAGGGTTCCTGATTCCGCCATTAAATCTTCAGCATTCCAAGTCTTTAGCCAGTCTCGCCATAGTGCGATGCTGTGCTGGCCCAGTAAAAAGATATTATCTTCAGCTGCTTCCAGCTCACTAAAAGGCGCCAGCATTCCAGCGGCGGTATAGGCCGCTGCCGAGCCATGGTTTTTGCTATCTTTATCAAACAGCGTGATACGATGACCGTAGCCGGATAGGCGCCAAGCTAGGCAGCGCCCCATAATGCCGGCACCCACAATCGCTAAGTTTTTGGGCTCAATGCTTGTATCGAGATTAGCCACGCCTACTTACACCTCTTGGTAAATCTCGCTGCCACTGGCTTTAAACTTTTCGGCCATCTCTTCCATGCCGGCGTTTGCGAAATGGGTTTCCGGGGATGTCAGTGACTCTGGATTTTGTGCGGCGTAATCGCGAACCTCTTGGGTGATTTTCATCGAGCAGAACTTGGGGCCACACATAGAGCAGAAATGCGCTACCTTGGCGGATTCTTTGGGCAAGGTTTCGTCATGAAACTCGCGGGCACGATCAGGGTCTAGGCTTAGGTTAAATTGATCTTCCCAACGAAATTCAAAGCGGGCTTTGGATAGGGCGTTATCTCTTATCTGGGAAGCAGGGTGGCCTTTCGCAAGGTCAGCAGCGTGTGCCGCTATCTTATAGGTGATGATGCCTTCTTTTACGTCGTCCCGATTGGGGAGCCCCAAGTGTTCTTTTGGTGTCACATAGCAGAGCATGGCGCAACCATACCAGCCGATCATGGCCGCCCCTATACCTGAAGAGAAATGATCGTAGCCTGGTGAAATATCTGTCACCAAGGGGCCAAGTGTGTAGAAGGGAGCTTCATGGCAGTGTTTTAACTGCTCATCCATATTCTCTTTCACCATGTGCATAGGGACATGGCCAGGGCCTTCGATAAAGACTTGTACATCGTGCTTCCAGGCAATTTTAGTTAGCTCGCCTAAGGTGCGCAGCTCAGCAAATTGGGCTTCATCATTGGCATCGGCGATAGAGCCTGGGCGTAGGCCGTCACCTAAGGAAAAGGTTACATCATAAGCCTTCATAATCTCGCAAATTTCTTCAAAGTGCGTATAGAGGAAATTCTCTTTGTGGTGGGCTAGACACCATTTCGCCATGATAGAGCCGCCGCGAGAAACAATGCCGGTAACTCGCTTTGCAGTCATTGGAACGTAGCGAAGTAGGACGCCTGCATGAATAGTAAAATAATCCACGCCTTGTTCGGCTTGCTCAATCAGGGTGTCGCGAAAGACTTCCCAGCTAAGATTTTCGGCAATGCCATCGACTTTTTCTAGGGCTTGATAAATAGGCACGGTACCAATTGGCACAGGTGAATTACGCACTATCCATTCTCGGGTTTCATGAATGTTTTTACCGGTAGATAGATCCATCACTGTGTCGCCGCCCCAACGTGTAGACCATACTAATTTTTCAACTTCTTCTTCGATGGAAGAGGTCACTGCGCTGTTGCCAATATTGGCATTAATCTTAACTAAAAAATTCCGCCCGATAATCATGGGCTCAGATTCGGGATGGTTAATATTTGCGGGAATAACAGCGCGGCCGGCGGCAACTTCTGAACGAACAAATTCCGGGGTAATAAATTTCGGTGTATTAGCACCAAAGTTTTCACCGGGGTGTTGGCTTTTCGAGGCTTCTTCGATGGCAGCTTCTTCTAGGGCTAGATTTTCCCGAATGGCGATATATTCCATTTCAGGCGTGATAATCCCTTGCTTGGCGTAGTGCAGCTGGCTAACATTTTTGCCAGCTTTGGCTCGCAAAGGTTTTCTGGTGGTGTGGAAACGTAGGGCTTCTAATCCAATATGTTGAGCCCTATGCTGGGTATAATCAGAGCTAAATCCAGCTAATTCTTCGCAGTCATCTCTCTCGTTTATCCAGTCGTGGCGTATTGGCGCCAAACCTTTGCGAACATCAATCTCAATATTGGGGTCTGTGTAGGGCCCAGAAGTGTCGTAAACACGTACAGCTGGATTTTCTTCTAAGCGGCCGTCTTGTTGGTGTGTTGGTGATTGCGAAACTTCACGCATGGCAACACGAATGCCCTCACGGCTTCCGCGGATATAAATTTTTTTAGAGTTTGGTAAGGGCGTGGTTGATAGCTTATCAACGCTGGCAGATTCGCTTAAAAAAGCTGTTTGGCTATTCGGCTTCGACATGTTTTGCTCCAGAAAGAGAAAATACATGCGGCCTGACGGAGAGAGGGCGAATTACCCCTATTGGTCCCTTTGGTCAAAGACTTGTTTCCTACGCAGGTACTAACCTGTTCAGGTGCAACGGGTTTGGATTTTCCATCTCAGCCATGGTGTAACGATATTGATCGATAACACTTAGGCACCCCGACAAGACGCGTGATGGCGCCATTCTAACCACTAGATTCCTTATAGATCAACAAATTTTTGTGTCGCTCTATCTTATTCTTTATTATTGTCCAATTTATCAAGCTTGGCTTGGTTGCGTTTTATCAACTCGCGCTTACTTTCAATGAGGGTGTTGTATTTTTGTGTTACGGCCTGCATTTTGGTGGATAAACCGCTGTGGTAGTGGGCTCCGGCCAAGTTGTTAGTGGCGTACTTTTGTTCTTCTTCGAGCTTTGCAAGTTTTTTACTCATCGCGCGCTGATATTTAATAATGTCGCGTTCTGCTTGGCGAATGCCAGAAGTTAGCTTGTCTCGATTCCACTTGGCTCGCAATGCATCAACTTTTTCACCATCTGCTATTTGGGTGCCGTTTAAGGCTGGGGCTTTTACCGAGAGTTCCTCTTCGACACCCTTTACACCTTTACAAGGCTTGTCGCTGTAAATTGCGTTGCCACGTTTGTCTGTGCATTTGTAAACACTTTGTCCATGCGCAAAAGTGGACAATAAAATCAATGCAATAAAAAGTTTCATGTACTCGCTTTCCTTAGGTATCCAGTTAGTTGTGCCTGCCATGGCTTGTGTGCTGATGAATAAGTCTCGCTTAATATAGGTAATTTGAATGTTACAAATTTATCCGAAGGTGTTTTTCTAATTGTATGGTTTTTGGCTGGTATAAATCCGATATAAACTTGTTATGGCTTTTGCCCTGTAGATCATAAACAAAGGTATCTTGCTTCCAGCGTTCAACGGTGTCGATGCAGCGAATCCCGCTCTCTAGGTAGCGGCCATTGTAGTGAAAACCTGTTTTTTCAATTCTTAGGTTGGGACAATTTACACTAGGATATCGATGCTTTTTATAGGCCAAAAGTACATGGCCATAGCGAGAATCTACCGCGAATACACGCCAGGCTGTCGCTTTTTCTTCCCGAAGGCTGTTATTTAGTGCAAGCACCAAGTAGGTGTTTTGCCCCTTATAAAATACATTCATTTCAGATTTTTTAAGCTCTGCAATGGGAATGTAAAAGTAGGGTGTCGAAATCGAGCTGTTGTAGATTAGACTACCAATACCAAGAAGCACTAAAAAAACGATTACAGCAAAAAACTCAATTTTAGTTCGCTTGCTAAGAGCCTGCTGCTTTTGTTTTTCTTGTGTCGCGAACTGATGCATTTTGAAATCGCTGGGCGAATAAGGTTGGTAGTAGGTATAAATGAAGTGATACCTGCTTGTCAAAAGCAATTGCTTGATATTGTGCCGCAGTTCTTTTAGCTGATGTGTCGCCAGCTTTACTCAGTAATATCTTGAGCGCTGAAACTGCTAAAATGATGCTTGCTTGCCGATATGGCTATTTTACCCTTGTTGCTATGCACCTGGGATTTATCGCCTTTCACCAGTAGTCTTTTGTAAACAATGTCGATCTTTAGTGGTTTGAGTTCTAGCTGCTGGCCTTTGAGTGCAAAGGCGTGAATATTGATAGCTTCCTTCCTGAGAAGGTCTATGGTGAAGCTTACTAAGCCTTCAAAGTCTTTTAGGCGGCATACCACCTGAATTAGGCGGCCGCTTTTATACATTTTGACGATTTCATGAGTCTGTGGCGCACCGTTCAGATTTAAATCGAATATGGGTATTACTAGGGCATTTAGCTGCTTGGTAGGTAGATGACGTACTAACTTTTCCGAGACGGTATGCCCATCCATAAGGGTTTCCTTTCAAGGTTCTTTATTTAAGCAAAGATTAACCTAGCTGCTGACACTTTTGCTTCAGCGGCTAGTGTTGTTTTTAGAATTGAAAATCTAATAGATTCAGCGGCTTAGGATATTTTAGTTAGTAAACAAGTAGGGTGTTTCAGGATAAGATTGCTTCTAGCTAGCCTTGGTGGGCTTTTTGAAAGGAGGCCTATAAAAAGCGACCGCACTTAGGGCGGCCGAGTAGGGTACAATGATGGGCTATCCCGCCCATAACTAAAAATTATTACATGAGTGGCTATAAAGCAAGCACTATCGACTGAATTTTGTGCTCAAAGATTAATCGGTCTAAGTAGTTAATTGCTCATTTCTTAAACGTATAAAGTCAAATTCTTGTGCCAAATCAACGGTGTGACATTTTGTCGCAGCTTTTCCTTGAAAAGCTTATATAGCTTGGTGTTCAATAATATTGATTCTCAATTTAATTTAAGGAAAACCTTATGAAATCTATTTTTGCCTTGCCGTTGATGTTGTTGGCTTCAAGCTCATTTGCAGCTTGTAACTTAGAGGTGGAGGCCAATGATGCTATGCGTTTTAACCTGCCTGAGATGGCTGTAGATGCATCTTGTAAAGAGGTTACTGTTAAATTGAAGCATGTGGGTAAATTGCCTGCTGCTAGCATGGGCCACAACTGGGTGCTTGCCAAAACGGCCGACGTTGCGCCGCTTGCAACTGCGGGTATGAGTGCTGGCGCAGCGAACAGTTATCTACCTGCCGGTGATGCCCGTGTTTTGGCGGCTACCAAGGTAATTGGTGGTGGCGAGGAGACTGAGGTTAAGTTTGATTTGAGCAAACTAGAAAAGGGCGGCGATTACAGCTTCTTTTGCTCTTTCCCGGGCCACTGGGCCATCATGAAGGGTAAGTTTGTTATTAAGTAAAACAAACTACTCTGCGCGGCTGAAATAGCGAATTGACGCTACAGTCGCGTATCTTCTTGTTGCTGCGCCGTGCCCCAGCGGTGCAGTTGCCCATCGCAGCCTTCAATCACGAATTCCACCTCACCACTTTGCGTATCCAGTTCAAATCGTCCGCTATTGAGGTCAATGCAAGCTTGTGTTTTGGCGGCATGGCTTTGTTGGCTATAAGAAATACTAGCGCTAACAATCATTGCAGAAACAAAAAGGCTTGAGATGAGCACTAAAGCTGCAGGTAGTTTTTTGTCTTGCTTGTGTGAAGATCTCATTTTAGCTGTACCTCAACTGATGACTATCACTGTGGGCGTGTTTAAAGTATAGCGTTTATTGGAAGGGCTGCCGTCAGTTTGCTTGCTATTACAGTAGTGACATATTCAAGTCGCGTTCGTCCTGCTGAATCTTGACTGTTTCAATATCTTTCTTGATTGCGTTGTTTGGACGGCTTTGTGCAATATCATCCTGCCAAGACAAGATGTCGTAATACTGTCTAATATTTTGCACATACTTCACCGGCTCGCGGCCTCTAGCATAGCCATACTTTAAGGTACTGTAGTATTTCTTTTGGGCCAGTAGCGGTAGGCGTTTTTTTACATCTTCCCATTGATTTGGGTTGCCGCCTAGGCGCTGGGTTAGCACGCGCGCGTCTTCTAGGTGGGCAAAGCCAACATTGTAAGCGGCAAGAGCAAACCACGTTCGGTCGTCACCTTGAATGCCTTTGGGAAGCCGCTTGAAAATACTTTTAAAATATCGCGCACCGCCTTCAATACTTTGAGCCGGATCAGTTCTGTCTTCGATGCCCATTTCTCTTGCGGTTGCTTTGGTGAGCATCATTAAGCCGCGCACGCCGGTGTAAGACTTGGCGTTTTTATTCCAATGCGATTCTTGATAGCTAATGGCCGCTAACAAATTCCAATCTAAATTATGTTCTTTCGATGTGCTTACTAGCATCTCACGCCACTGAGGGAGGCGAGTTTGTACTCTTCGATAAAAGGCTACAGCATCGGTATAGTCCATTTTTTTAATGTGACTGTAGTGCTGTGCGGTGAGTTGCTCTAGCTTGCCATTTTCATAAATATCTTGCATAAATGCTGCCGCCGCATTGTATAAGCTATGGTCGGCGGTGTTAGAAAAATTCCACGCGATTTCGCTGGATTCAGACAGTGAAAATGCGATACGCACTTCTGGATAAAGATGGCGACTAATATCAAAAATATTTGAGTCAACAACGGCGTAATCAAGTTTGCCGCTCTGTACCTCGGCAATTAAATTAATATTGTCGGTTGCGGCGAGCTCTTCCCAGCGTAAATCAGAATGTAACTGCTGTAATTTCTTGAGGCTGTGGCTGTGGTGACTGCCAAATTCAACGCGCAGAGATTTACCGATGACATCTTCGATGGTTTTAGGCTTTTCTGTGCCTTTTTTGTAAATTAAATATTCTTTGACGAATAGATAAGGCACCCCCTGGCGAACAGGGAAAAGATGACGGCGGGTGTTAGCAGCGCCAATATCATATTTCTCTTTGGCGACACCATATTGCAACTGGCTTAAGGTTTGCGGACTTTTTAGTTTGAGGTCAACAGCAAGGTAATCTGCAAACTGTTTTAATAATGCAGCTTCAAACTCTAAATGTGGTGCTACATGGCCATCGTCTTGTGCGCCTTTTGCTGCGGCGACCAAGTAGCCTCGCTGTTTAATGCGATCGAGCTGCGAAGGAAAGTGGCTGGAGTATAAGCAGCTGGCGAAAAATAGCAGTATCAAGCCTCGGCTAACGTGGCGGAGGGCTGTTCGCATTGAAATCATCGTCGCGCCTCCTGTCTAAAGCTTGCATGAACGAATTGGCTGTTGCGTAAGTGAATACCCTAGAAGTGAGGTAAAGAGGTTTAAGTTGAGGAGCACCCAACTTCAGCTTGCTAACCTAGATCCTACTTTCAGGTATCAGCTCTTTCCAAAGTTATAGTGTATCTAAGCAAAGCTTAGCTCACCAGTGCAAGAACGCTCAGCAGTGTGCAAAATTTCGTACAATTGTGTTAATAGAAATTAAGCGCCTAGCAACTAAGGCGCAGTTATTATGGGCCGTGTGGCTTTAGTAGGTACTACATATTATTTAAGCTAAGCGGCGTTTTGGCTGGATTAATGGCGGTTCTGTTGCTTAATTTTTAGACGTTAGGGCGATTTGACCTTGGGGCGGCTTGGCGGCCTTGAATTTGTCTTTATCGATGTGGATATTGCCTTGCTGGCCGCCTTGTTAAAGAGGTATTTGCAATGCTGTCTGTATTGCCAGCCATTGCTAGACCGAAGCTGTGCAGCCTAGTACAATACCGCGCCTATCTTCTAGGCCCAGGTAGGTCTGAGACCCTGGCTAACCCCCTGTTTTAAGAGGCGATTTAACACTATGCTGACCCTTCGCGGCGCTCCGGCACTTTCTTCTTTTCGTAAACAGAAACTTTTACAGCAATTACAGGCTGCAGACTCATCAGTGAGCGCGGTTTATGCTGAATATATGCATTTTGCAGAGCTTTCTGAATCATTGACTTCAGCTGAGCAAGAGGTTCTGGCCAAGCTAATGCATTACGGGCCCAGTGAGGCTGTGGAAGAGCCTGCTGGGGTTGCCTATGTGGTAGTGCCTCGCCCAGGAACGATTTCCCCTTGGTCTTCAAAGGCGACAGACATTGTCCATAATGCGGGTCTAGCCAATGTGGAGCGCGTTGAGCGGGGTATCGCTTACTATGTGGTTGGCGCTGAGCGCAGTGATGCCATTGCGGCTATTTTGCACGACCGTATGGTTGAAACGGTATTTACTGAAGCCGAGCAGGCTAGCGCCTTGTTCCGCCATGAGAGTCCAAAACCTTCCAGTGATGTGGATATTCTAGGTGGCGGTCGCCCGGCCCTAGAGAAAGCCAATGTCGAGCTTGGCCTGG
>JAOXRT010000035.1 GCA_025800365.1 Cellvibrionaceae bacterium
ACCCAATGCCATCATGGTGAGTATTTCTAACGGTATCAGTCTTAATTTAGATGAATTCTAAAAAGTATAAGAATTCCATCAGCTGTTGATTCAGTGTTTCTTTTATGAAGCATCCCAGAAAGGTTTTTCTCATACTTATATACGTCATAAACTCCCTCTTGCACATCAGCACGATATAGGGACGGCGTTGCTACATATGAATAATAGAGCAATAATATGCATGATAAGATGTCTCTCGTAGTCCTTTTGGCCAAAATACCAAGAGTTTGGGGTCAAGGAATGAGTGTGATTACGCCGTAGTTTTATATTATGACGAGGGCGCCGACCCTCGCTCCGCCGCGCCGCGCTGTCAATACGAGGCGCTCGGGCCCGGCAACGCGCCCCAGCTGCGATTTGTCCATGCCCTCGAGCTAGGTGTGTTAGTACCGTGCGCAGACGTAGTAGTCACGTGACTTTCATTCATACGTCAGAGCATACGTCAGAGCCGTATAGCAGAGGCGATACCAAGATCACGGCGGTATGCCCCAACGCAAACCGACAAAAATGATTTTTAACTAATATCTCCGCCGTCCTTACGATACAGACATGCAACGAAGGGTTGAATTAAAGCTCCCGTCAATGCGCTTCTTATGAGCACGCATTTATTTATCAAAGCTCCCTAATAAACCAGTAGGAGCGCAAAGTAGGCCGGGACCTTAGTGTGTACCATAGCAACTGCAGGGGGGTGTACCTGAGGGGGCGGAGGAGGCGCGCGCCCCTCTCTTAAGGAGTTGTGAGACACCGCGAGCCTTCGGCCCCACAATCCCTCAAGGGAG
>JAOXRT010000224.1 GCA_025800365.1 Cellvibrionaceae bacterium
CTATCCTACACAAGTAGGCTCAAAGTTCACTGTGAAGCTATAGTAAAGGTTCACGGGGTCTTTCCGTCTAGCCGCGGATACGCTGCATCTTAACAGCGATTTCAATTTCACTGAGTCTCGGGTGGAGACAGCTTGGCCATCGTTACACCATTCGTGCAGGTCGGAACTTACCCGACAAGGAATTTCGCTACCTTAGGACCGTTATAGTTACGGCCGCCGTTTACCGGG
Source organism: Cellvibrionaceae bacterium (assembly GCA_025800365.1). GTDB lineage: Bacteria > Pseudomonadota > Gammaproteobacteria > Pseudomonadales > Cellvibrionaceae > Pseudoteredinibacter. Next base: position 229 of record JAOXRT010000224.1, read on the forward strand.
GCTTCGATCAAGAGCTTCGCCTAAGCTAACCCCATCAATTAACCTTCCGGCACCGGGCAGGTGTCACACCCTATACGTCCTCTTTCGAGTTTGCAGAGTGCTGTGTTTTTAATAAACAGTCGCAGCCAACTGGTATCTTCGACCAACCGGGGCTTACGGAGCAAGTCCTTCACCCTAGTCGGCGTACCTTCTCCCGAAGTTACGGTACCATTTTGCCTAGTTCCTTCACCCGAGTTCTCTCAAGCGCCTTGGTATTCTCTACCTAACCACCTGTGTCGGTTTGGGGTACGGTTCCTTTATATCTGAAGCTTAGAAGTTTTTCCTGGAAGCAGAGCATCAACCACTTCAATCCTTAAAAAGGATCTCGTCGTCAGTTCTCAGCCTTAGGGACCCGGATTTGCCTAAGTCCCCAGCCTACAACCTTAAACATGGACAACCGTCGCCATGCTGGCCTAGCTTTCTCCGTCTCTCCATCGCAATATAAAGAAGTACAGGAATATTAACCTGTTTCCCATCGACTACGCTTCTCAGCCTCGCCTTAGGGGCCGACTCACCCTGCGCCGATTAACGTTGCGCAGGAACCCTTGGTCTTTCGGCGTGGAGGTTTTTCACCCCCATTATCGTTACTCATGTCAGCATTCGCACTTCTGATACCTCCAGCAAACCTCTCGGTTCACCTTCAACAGCTTACAGAACGCTCCTCTACCATATCTAAAAGATATCCGCAGCTTCGGTTCATAGTTTGAGCCCCGTTAAATCTTCCGCGCAGGCCGACTCGACTAGTGAGCTATTACGCTTTCTTTAAAGGATGGCTGCTTCTAAGCCAACCTCCTAGCTGTCTAAGCCTTCCCACATCGTTTCCCACTTAACTATGAATTTGGGACCTTAGCTGGCGGTCTGGGTTGTTGCCCTCTCCACGACGGACGTTAGCACCCGCCGTGTGTCTCCCGTGCTCGCACTCATAGGTATTCGGAGTTTGCATGGGGTTGGTAAGTCGGGATGACCCCCTAGCCCAAACAGTGCTCTACCCCCTATGGTGATACACGAGGCGCTACCTAAATAGCTTTCGAGGAGAACCAGCTATCTCCGAGTTTGATTAGCCTTTCACTCCTATCCACAAGTCATCCGCTGGCTTTTCAACGACAGTCGGTTCGGTCCTCCAATGCGTGTTACCGCATCTTCAACCTGCCCATGGATAGATCACTCGGTTTCGGGTCTACTCCTAGCGACTGGACGCCCTATTAAGACTCGGTTTCCCTACGGCTCCCCTAAATGGTTAACCTTGCTACTGAAATTAAGTCGCTGACCCATTATACAAAAGGTACGCAGTCACAGAACAAGTCTGCTCCCACTGCTTGTACGTACACGGTTTCA
>JAOXRT010000255.1 GCA_025800365.1 Cellvibrionaceae bacterium
TTTTAATATCATGCGCACCAGCCTACTGCGAGACATCGAGATGCGTCGCAGCATGTCCCAACAGCTGGTGCATGAGCAACAACAAAAACTCGACTTTATTAAACAACAGCAAGAAGCCGAAAGCGCTAGCCAAGCTAAAAGTTTCTTCTTAGCTGCCATGAGTCATGAGATTCGCACACCAATGAATGGCATCATTGGCATGACCGAATTGCTGGGCGACACCGAGCTTGACGAGACTCAACAACACTATGTCAACATCATGCGTCGCTCGGGTGATTCCCTGATGCATATTCTAAATGATGTATTGGACTACTCGAAGATCGAAGCCAACAAAGTAGTGTTTGAGAATTACCCCTTTAACTTGCATGATCTATTAGATGACTGCAGCCAAATCTACACCCGCCAAGCCCAGCAAAAAGATTTAAATTTCCGTACGGCACGGCACCCTTCTGTTCCCAACAAAGTTATTGGTGACCCAACCCGCTTACGACAAGTCATCGTCAATCTTTTAAGCAACTCCGTAAAATTTACCGATAGAGGTCAAGTCATATTATCGGCTCGCCTTGAAAATACAGACGATCAGCATGTATTGATTCGCTTTACGGTCAGCGACACAGGCATTGGCATTACCGAAAGCTCAATCGCCAATCTTTTTGAACCTTTCAAACAGGCTGATACCAGCACCACACGCCGCTACGGCGGCTCGGGTTTAGGCCTGGCAATTTGTAAACGCCTTGTGCAAATTGCCCATGGTGATATTGGAGTAGAAAGTGAACCCGGAGAAGGCTCTACCTTTTGGTTTACCTTTCAATTACAACTACAGGAAGATGAAAAAGAAGCCTTACCCAACAATGGTAGTGGTGAAAAGCTCGATGCTGACTTGCCAGCGAGCTTGCCCCAAGCCGAGGAAGGTTTAAATGTAATGCTGGTCGATGACAATAATGTCAACATTATTGTCGCGCAAAAGATTCTTGCCAAATTTAATATCGAGCCCGTCATTGCCAACAACGGCCTGGAAGCTGTGGAGCTCTTCGAACGCTACCCAGGCAAGTTTCCTTTGATTCTAATGGACATAGAGATGCCGGTTATGGATGGCATTAAAGCCACCCACATTATTCGGGAGTTTGAATCTGAAAATGAGCTCCGAGCCTGTCAAATCATCGCCTTAACAGCTCATGAAAAAGGTGAACACACCGACAATGCGTATACCGCTGGGATTAACGATCACCTGAGCAAACCCCTTACAATTAAGGCCTTCGCAGAGCTCTTTAATCGTATCGGCATACAAGAGATGAGCAATAGTGAGTAGCCAGCAATATGCTGGCTACTTTTTAACGGCGCCAGGCGTGTAGCTTCTGAAGTATTTTGAGTGCCCACTGAGGCGCATGCTTACGCTTCCACTGCCCGGCCAAATATTTATTAGCTTCGCTGAAACTTGGGTAGATGTGAATAGTACCCAAAATGTGATTCAGGCCTTTGCCCATTTTCATCACGTGAATAAACTCGGTGATTAATTCAGCGGCATGAGCCCCCACAATCGTCACACCTAGAATTTTATCACTGCCATCTTTGAGCAACACCTTGATAAAACCCTTAGCCTCACCTTCAGCTAAAGCACGATCCATATCATCTAGCGGGAAGTGTACGACTTCAAAAGCTACGCCCTCAGCTTTTAACTCAGATTCCAATTTACCAACACTGGCAATTTCAGGGTCTGTAAAAACCGCTTTCGGCACAATTCGATAATCAACCTTGAACTTTTTCACAAAACCAAACAGCGAGTTAACCGTGGCATACCAAGCTTGATGCGATGCCATATGGGTAAACTGATATGGGCCAGCAACGTCACCACAGGCTAAAATGTTTTGATGACTGCTGCTGCGTAGATATTCATCAACTTTCACCGTGCCGTCAGCATTAAGCTCAACACCAACTTCTTCTAAACCCATTCCATCGGTATTTGCCTTGCGGCCCACCGCCAATAAAATATGCTCATACCACTGCCAGATTTGCTCGCCACTTTCATTTTGCAAGCAAACTTCAATACCACCACCTTCGGCTTTTCTCACTTCGCTAATCTTGCTATTGAGTTTTACCTCAATGCCTTCTTGCTCAAAAGCTTTCAGCATAAACTCGCCAACTTCTGGCTCCTCTTTATTCAAAATAGAGGAAGAGCGTTGCACCATGGTTACCTCAGAACCCAAGCGCGAGAAGGCCTGGCTCATTTCACAGGCAATGGCACCAGACCCCATGACCAACATCGACTTAGGCAAGTCTTCTAGCTGCCAGATATTATCCGACGTCAAATAATCTATGGAGTCCAATCCTGGAATTTCAGGAATAAATGGTCTTGCGCCCATTGCCAGAATGATATGACGAGCGGAAATTGTTTCTCCGTTTACCAAAACTTCATTGGGCGAAATCAACTTGGCATCACCACTGACGCAATCCACCCCCAATGAAGTATATCGCTCGACAGAATCATTGGGCTCAATATGCTTAATGACCGATTGTACCCGCCCCATTACGGCAGGGAAATCCACAGCCACTTCCGCAGCTTTTAAACCATAGCGCTCTGAGTCATTCATAAGATGACGAATTTTTGCCGAGCGCAATAGAGTTTTACTGGGTACACAACCGGTATTTAAACAATCGCCACCCATTTTATGGCGCTCAATCAAAGTCACCTTCGCTTTAAGGGTCGCGGCAATATTGGCCGAGATTAAGCCGGCACTGCCAGCACCAATCACCAGCAAATTAGTATCGTATTTTTTACTTGAAAACATACTGTTTAACTCTCTTATTTACGCTGGTGTTTAAGAATCTTCTTGCTCGGAACTTCCCTTGCCCATGGCTTTCAGCAAGAACTTCGCCAGCCACGGGAAAGCACCTAGTAAAACAAAGGCCAATATAATTTGTGGAGTTAATACACCAGAGACGCTCAGCTCTTCAACGTTTGCCAACTGCGCGCCGGCATTAACGTATACCGCCGTGCCTGCCAGCATGCCTAGCTGACTAACCCAATAGAAAGTCCAAGCTTTAATTCGGCTTAAACCAAAAACCAAATTAATTACAAAAAATGGAATTACTGGGATCAGGCGCAAGGTGAACAAATAAAAACCACCTTCCTTCTCTAAACCATCATTGACCGTCTGCAGTTGATCGCCAAATTTACTCTGCACCCAATCACCCAACAAACTGCGAGCAATTAAGAAAGCCAGAGTTGCACCAATACTGCTCGCGAAAGAAACCAACAGTAGGCCCCAAGAGAAACCAAAAACGGCGCCAGCAATCAATGTCATTAAAGCGGCACCCGGCAAAGACGCGGCAGTCACTCCTACATAGATAAGAAAGAACAATAAGCCGGCAACCAGGGGCTTCTCAGATACCATCTGCTGGAAAAACTCCAATGATAGATACTGCGCACCACCGTTTAGATAGAACACTGCAATAGCTGTGGCCAATACCGCCAAAATAGCTATCTTTTTAACCATTTTTAAATCCTTAAATACTTTTTCTCTATGCTAAGGGCAATTTACCACCAACATCTAACGATCAACATAGAGTTTATCGAACCATTAGCCTACTTTTTAAATCACATAAAAGTGTCACAGACATCGCATATTATTGTAACAATCACTCCCAAGGCTATACTCCATACGCTGATTTACAGCGCCATTGGCCACAGAGACCAAGTTAAGAAAGAAGACCTATGCCTAGCAATAGTAATGAAGAGAGCCAAATAGACAGCTCAAAAGATATCGATGTAAGTGCCGCTGAGTATTACATCAATCGCGAATTGAGTCATTTGAAGTTTAATCAGCGAGTGCTGGCACAGGCATTGGATGATAGCCACCCACTGCTTGAGCGCTTAAAGTTTTTACTAATATTCAGCTCAAATTTGGATGAGTTTTTCGAGATTCGAGTGGCCGGCCTGCACCAGCGCCTTAAACTCGGCCGCGACAATCCCGGCCCAGATGGCTTATTGCCGCAGCAGATCCTCGATCAGTTGGCGCAAGAGTGTCATGAGACCGTGCAGCTGCAGTACGACACACTCAATGATATTTTGATTCCGGCTATGGAACAGGAGAACATTCGTTTCTTACGCCGCCATCAATGGACAGAGCCGCAGGCAGAGTGGATCTCCGATTTTGTTCACAAGCAAGTATTGCCGGTGGTAAGCCCGATTGGCTTGGACCATGCTCACCCATTTCCAAGGCTAGTCAATAAAAGCCTTAACTTTATTGTTGAGTTAGATGGCAAAGACGCCTTTGGCCGTGAATCTGGCTTAGCGATTGTGCCGGCACCGCGCTCACTACCTCGCTTGGTGCGTTTACCCGACGAGCTTTGCGAACCCGGCGATAACTTTGTTTTTCTTTCTTCAATGATTCATGCGCACGCTGAAGAGCTCTTCCCAGGTATGCAGGTAAAGGGCTGCTATCAGTTCCGAATAACTCGAAATGCCGATTTGGATGTTGATACCGAAGGTGTGGAAGACCTGGCTCGAGCTCTACGTGGCGAATTACATTCACGCCGCTTTGGTAATGCTGTGCGCTTAGAAGTCGCCGATAACTGCCCTGATGAAATGGTGGATTTCCTCCAAAAAGAAGTTGGCCTAAGTGACGACGAACTCTACCGCGTAAATGGCCCAGTAAACCTTAAGCGCATGATGAGTGTGCCAGGCATGGTCAATCGACCTGACCTGATGTATCCAGACTTTGCGCCGGGCTTACCCAAAGGGCTTACCCGCAAAGACAATTTGTTTGATGCCCTAGCCAGCAAAGATCAGCTGCTACTGCACCCTTTTGAATCCTTCAATCCGGTAGTCGACCTACTGCGTCAAGCCGCTAAAGACCCCAATGTTGTCGCCATCAAGCAGACCCTCTATCGCACCGGCGACCAAAGCCCTATGGTGGATGCGCTAATTGAAGCAGCGCGCCACGGCAAAGAAGTAACGGCTGTGGTGGAGTTGCGCGCTCGCTTTGATGAAGAAGAAAACTTAGAACTCGCCAGCCGTTTACAGGAGGCAGGCGCGGTGGTGGTCTACGGTGTAGTGGGCTATAAAACCCACGCCAAGATGCTGCTTATCGTCCGTAAGGAAGGCGATAAGCTTAAGCGCTATATTCACCTCGGCACTGGTAACTACCACAGCGGTAATGCTCGCCTGTATACCGATTACTCGCTGCTATCAGCCAACCCAGAACTGGCCGAAGATGTTCACAAGGTCTTTCAGATGCTAACCGGCATGGGAAAAACCGAGCGCTCAAATCATTTGTTGCATGCGCCCTTTACCTTAAAGAAGCAGCTGTTAAAGCTGATCGACGATGAAATCGATGCCTCTGCCAAAGGTAAGGAAGCCCATATCATCCTTAAAACCAACGGCCTTACTGAGCCCAAAGTCATTCAGGCTTTGTATCGCGCTTCACAGGCAGGGGTGAAAGTAGACCTGATCATTCGTGGTATGTGTAGCTTGCGCCCCGGCGTTGAAGGTATCTCTGAGAATATTCGGGTGTATTCCATTATCGGCCGCTTCTTGGAGCATACCCGCGCCTATTACTTCGCCAATGCTAAGGCCCAGGTTTACTGTGCTAGCGCCGATTTAATGGAACGCAACCTTAACCGCCGGGTAGAGACTTGCTTCCCAATTGCCAAATCCAATCTAGCAAAACGCGTGATTGCTGAGCTACACGGCTATTTAGATTGTCCGCAGGGGCGCTGGGAGCTTAACGCTGAAGGTAATTATATTGCCCCCGCTGCAAAGCAAAGCCCTGATGATAAGCCACAACAGCAAGTGCTTCTGGAGACATTAGGTCAGCTTTAAGTTGGCCTAATTGGGCTGATGGAAGCCGTGCTAATCAGAGGCTAGCGAGTAGCTGTAGAACTAAGCTTATGCCGCAATTGACTCAGCAGGACGCTTACAGCCCTTGTTTCATAGCCAGCCAATCCTTATCATTACGCTAAATTTTTTTGGCAGTCAGCTGCCGCCTGACATTCTGGAGAATACCCATGAGTAGCATTGTTCACGTAACCGATAGCAGCTTTGAGGCTGACGTATTACAAGCCGAAGGCCCTGTACTGGTTGATTTTTGGGCAGAATGGTGTGGCCCTTGTAAAATGATCGCTCCAGTTTTGGATGAGCTAGCTAACGACTACGGCGACAAGATCAAGATCTGCAAAATGGACGTTGATGGCAACAAAGAAACTCCAGCCAAGTTCAACATCCGCGGCATTCCAACCCTTATGATCTTCAAAGGCGGCAATATGGACGCCATGAAGGTTGGCGCCTTGTCTAAGACTCAATTGGTTGAGTTCATCAACAGCAGCCTATAATTTGGCCAAACGGCGGCCTTCTTGGCCGCCCAAGCCTTGCATGGTGCAAAAAGTACGCTATAATCCTGTCAGTTAAGCGCGTTTCGCGGCTAAATCTTCCCAATAGATTAATCTCCACAGCTATCCATTAGAATCAACTTAGCAATTGCTATTGTTCCTTTCGATATTTCTGTGCTGACTAGGTAGATTTTGCCATTGCCTCCAAAAGGCCTGCGCTAGCAGGTAGCGGCAAAGCCAACAATAAGCGCCAAAGCCTGCAATCCAATTTCCTTTATTTTGAGCGGCAACTTAGCTCGAAGGTTAAAATTTACAGTTATATTGATCTAAACATAACGTTCACTCACCACTGGCCATTCCTTCCCGGCCAAATTTTCTAATTCTAATTCTATGAATTTAACAGACCTAAAAACGAAACCTATTGAAGAACTGCTTAATATTGCCAAAGAAGTCGGCCTAGACAATGTTGGTCGCTCACGTAAGCAGGACATTATTTTTAACATTCTTAAGCGTCACGCTAAAAGCGGTGAAGATATTTACGGCGATGGCGTACTTGAGATCTTACAAGATGGTTTCGGTTTCCTGCGCTCCGCAGACTCTTCTTACTTAGCCGGCCCAGATGATATTTATGTATCACCTAGCCAGATTCGTCGCTTTAACTTGCGCACGGGTGACACCATTGCCGGTAAGATTCGCCCACCTAAGGAAGGCGAGCGTTACTTTGCTCTGTTAAAAGTAGGCCAGATCAACTTTGATAAGCCTGAAAACTCTAAAAACAAAATTCTGTTTGAAAACCTTACCCCGCTATTCCCAGACGAGCGTTTGCACTTGGAAGCCGGTAATGGTTCTACCGAAGATTTAACCGGTCGAATCATCGATTTGGTTGCCCCAATCGGTAAAGGTCAGCGCGGCTTGATCGTTGCACCACCTAAGGCTGGTAAGACCATCATGATGCAGAACATTGCTCAGGCGATTACCCGCAACAACCCAGAAGTACACTTGATCGTTCTTTTGATCGATGAGCGTCCGGAAGAAGTAACCGAGATGCAGCGCTCGGTGCGCGGTGAAGTGGTTGCCTCTACCTTTGATGAGCCGCCTTCGCGTCACGTACAAGTGGCCGAGATGGTAATCGAAAAAGCCAAGCGCTTGGTAGAGCACAAAAAAGACGTAGTGATCCTATTGGACTCCATTACTCGTCTAGCTCGTGCTTACAACACCGTAATTCCAAGCTCTGGTAAAGTACTTACCGGTGGTGTTGATGCCCATGCTCTTGAGCGTCCAAAGCGCTTCTTTGGTGCTGCACGTAACATCGAAGAAGGTGGCAGCTTGTCTATCGTCGCTACCGCTTTGATCGATACCGGCTCAAAAATGGACGAAGTTATTTACGAAGAGTTTAAAGGTACGGGTAACCAGGAACTGCACTTGGATCGTAAAGTGGCCGAAAAGCGCGTTTACCCTGCAATCAATGTTCGTCGCTCTGGCACCCGTCGCGAAGACTTGCTGATGAAAGAAGACGAAATGCAGCGCGTGTGGATTTTGCGTAAACTACTGCACGATATGGAAGACATTGCCGCAACTGAATTCTTGGTTGATCGCCTGAAAGACTTTAAGACCAATGATGAATTCTTCTTATCGATGAAGCGCAAATAAGCGCTTCTCTTTAAGTAGCGAGCGAGCGGCACCTTAATTGGTGCCGTTTTTGTATTCGCAATAGCAAAGCCCCAATAGCTGAGTGGGTATATAAATTAGGCGACTTGGGCACCTCTGAGTAATGCAGATTAGCTCAGGCTTCACGTCAATGTCGTAATCGAGGCGCTTCTTGCCAAGGACTACGGCCACTGCCGGAGAAGCGCGCCTAGTAGCTAAGCGATTCAGGGCTCCGCTGAGCAAAACCTGCATTATTCAGAGCTGCCCTAGCAATCTAATTTGCGACGCAAAACGTAAGAAGCTTTAGGGCTTATGATAAGGACAACAATGAATACACGTTTAGCCAAGATACATATCCGCAATTTACGATTACGCACCTTGATTGGGTTTAACCCCGAGGAGCGAGAAAAACACCAAGACGTAGTGATCAATGCCGAGATTCACTACCAAGCCAATCCAGCCATTGCCAGCGATGATGTCGATAGCGCTTTGAATTACAAAACTATCTGCAAGGCCATTATTCAGCATGTGGAACAAGGTCAGTTTTTGTTGCTCGAAAAGCTCGTTAGTGATGTACTGGAATTATGCAGTGAGCACCCCAGCATTGATTATGCTGAAGTCTGCATTGATAAACCCCACGCTTTGCGCTTCGCCGATTCGGTGGCCCTAAGCTTGTGCTACCATAGACCTTAGGAAACACCATGAACAAAGCGATATCACCCATTAAAAAAGAAAATACCATCAGCCCAGAAGCTCAGCGCGTAAAGGCCGCTTTATTGGCTGCAGGCCTAGAAACGCCTATGCAGGACACTCAGCTAAGCAATGAAGAAAAGTACCTGCGAATTCAAGGGCTTATGGAAGAAGTCATCAGCACTCTTGGGCTCGATCTAACGGACGACAGCCTCGCTGAGACTCCACATCGCATCGCTAAGATGTATGTCCATGAAGTTTTTTCCGGCTTGGATTACAGCAGTTTCCCTAAGATCGCCCTAATCGAAAACAAAATGGCCGTGGACGAGATGATCAAGGTCAGTGATATCGATATGACCAGTACCTGCGAGCATCACTTTGTAACCATCGACGGCACCGCCAAGGTTGCTTACATACCTAATAAGAAGATTATCGGTCTTTCTAAAATCAATCGTATTGTGCGCTTCTTTGCTAAGCGCCCCCAGGTACAAGAGCGCTTAACCCAGCAGGTTCTATTAGCCTTGCAGACTCTACTCGAAACAGACAATGTTGCAGTAAGCATGCAAGCCACTCACTACTGTGTGAAATCTCGCGGTGTGATGGATAGCAGCTCACAAACCAGCACCTTGGCGCTGGGTGGCTGTTTTAAGAATGATACTGGCTACCGTGCTGAATTTCTGAGCAAATAACACAGCACTCACTCTGAGTTCCCCTCTCAAAAGTACCCAAGCTTAAGCTTGGGTACAGCCTTTTTCCATATACTCCCCCGCAAACCTAGCTAGCCCTTTAAGTTAGCGCTATGCTAGAGATTCGGTGCATTTTGTTTGACCATTTTAGGAGATTTTTATGGACGCTGTTTCCGAGTTTATTACTGCCTGGGCCCCACAAGTGGGTATGGCGATTGTTGTTCTTGTTATTGGCTGGTGGCTAATCGGTAAGGTGGTAAACCTAACCGTAAAAGCGATGGAGAAGAATGAACTAGACGTCACTCTACAGCGCTTTTTGAGCAGCATTATCGGTATCGGTTTAAAAGCCCTGTTGATTATCAGCGTGGCTTCTATGGTAGGCATTGCGACCACCTCATTTGTAGCTGTTTTGGGTGCTGCTGGCTTAGCTGTCGGTTTGGCTTTGCAAGGCAGTCTTTCAAACTTCGCCGGTGGCGTTCTACTTATTTTGTTCAAGCCTTATAAGGTTGGCGATTTTATTGAAGCCCAAGGCCATGCCGGTGTGGTTCAGTCTATTCAGATCTTCAATACCGTAATGAAGACTGGCGACAATAAGACCATCATTATTCCTAATGGCCCTATCTCAAATGGCAGCATCACCAACTACTCCACGGAAGATACTCGCCGTGTGGACATGAGCTTTGGTATTGGCTACGACGACGATATCGATGCCGCTCGTGATGCTTTGGAAGAAATCATTGCTGCTGATGATCGTATTTTGAAAGATCCAGCTCATTTGATTGTGGTTGCTGAGTTGGCTGACAGCTCTGTGAACTTCACCGTTCGTGTTTGGGTGAACTCTGCTGACTACTGGGGCGTGTTCTTTGCCATGCAGGAAACCGTGAAGAAGACCTTCGATGCGAAGAAGATCTCTATCCCTTACCCACAGCAAGATGTACATTTGCACAAGGTAGACTAAGTATTCTCCGGGGGCTGTATTTGCAGCCCTCTACTCTTCCCTTTTAAGCTCTTTTTTCTTCCTCTTTTCTCATTCGCTTTCCCAGCTATTCCTATAGAATCCTTCAATTCAGTGCTTTTAGACCGGTTAAAGGCAGGTAGAGGCTTGTGAAACGATCGGCGGCCCTCCAGGCTTCCCTCAATCCTAAAAAAGCCAAGCAAACAGACGCTTGTCTTTTTTACTCATTCGGCGCTCGCTCTTTATTGTTTCACAAGCCTCTACCTACCTTTAACCTACAATCACTGCACCCCAGAGAAAGCATACCCAACACACAAGCTGCGGATCGAAGCCACTAACTTTCACAACCAGATTCAAAATGCTAAACATCAACAGGCACTACAAATAGGTAATTGCACCCCTCTTCAATCTGTGGTCTTATGCGCGCCAGCCGAGGTACAACAATAGTCTATAAACACCTCCCCCATTTCACCGACTATTGAGAGATCGACATGCTGGAGTACTGCCTGCTGGCGCTTGCCCTGCTCGCCCTATTGGGTATTGTGTTTGAAGAAGTTATTCACGTTAACAAGGCCAAAACCACTTTGTTTTTTGGCTGCCTTTCTTGGCTAATTTTATTTATCGCAGCCGATTCAAAAGAAGCCTCCCATCAAGTTCAAGAACAGCTTAATGAAAACCTGCTAGAAATAGCCACGCTCTGGTTGTTTTTGATGTCCACCATGACTTTTGTGGCGTACCTAAACGCCAAGGGTTTAATTCAAAACGTGGTGCAAAAGATCGTGCCCCAAGAATTAAGCTTACGCGCCTTGATGTTTATCGTGGCTTTGTTTGCACTATTGCTCTCAGCCATCTGCGATAATGTAACGGCCACTTTAGTCAGCCTTGGCTTATTACAGGCGTTTAAGCTCGAAGCCAAACAACAGATTAAGCTGGCTGCCTTGGTAGTATTTTCTGTGAACTCTGGCGGTGTAGCATTAATTACCGGTGATGTAACCACGCTAATGATCTTTCTTGATGGCCACCTGAGCATGCAGCAGCTTATTACTCTGTTACTGCCAGCGAGCTTAAGCGTTTTATTGCTAGCAATGCTTCTAAGCATTGGGGCTAAGGGTCGAGTTTCCGCCAGCCCCGTAGCCGCCAGCTTTCACAATATCGACATTATTATTGCCGTCATATTCTTCGCTACGATTGGCGCAACCATGCTGCTGAATTTATTTTATGGCGTACCGCCAGTGCTGACTTTTCTTAGCGGTCTCTCGCTTATGTTTTTAGTTGGCCGCAGCATTAAAACAGATGCTGAGCAGACTCGTATTTTGGAATATATCCGCGAGATCGAATACGACACCCTGCTGTTCTTCTTAGGCATCCTACTATTAGTTGGAATGCTGCAAGAAGTTGGCGTACTAAAAGATTTGGCCCAACTTTATCGCGAGTTTGACCCACGCTATGCCAATTATGTGGCCGGTGCTGGCTCGGCTTTACTGGATAATGTACCGCTAACGGCAGCGCTTCTAAAAGCATCACCTGAGTTAAATACCGAGAACTGGTTGGGCTTAACCTATGCGGTCGGTGTGGGTGGTTCGCTGCTGGCAATTGGATCAGCGGCGGGCATTATTGCTATGAGTAAAGTACAGAGTTTGAGCTTTGTAAGTTATCTGCGTTATTTCCCTGCTTTGGCCATTGCTTATACTGCAGGCTATGCAATGACTTTACTACTGGCCAATCTACTAAAGCTGTAAGAACTTAAGATTCTTTGCGCTCTTCTAAGCGCTGTATCATTAGGCGAATAGCCTTCTGACTGCGGCGCTTTTTTTCAATCTTGGCTTTATTGTCAGCGTCCTTCTCGGCCTCTAGCTTGGTAACTTCTTGCTTAAGCTCTTCATAATCATCTTTTAGCTCTTGCAGCGATTGTGCTTTTTCCGCCTTATCAAAAACAATAGCTTCTGGCGCCTTCTCTTCAGCTAGTCTCGGGCGATATTGTGGCTGAGGGATAAAAGTTTGATCAGCAACTTGACGCTGATTCATAAAATTTGGCGATACAATTTCTACATCAGCACCGTGTAGCTTATCCAACATATGGCGGCGTAATTTACTACGAGCCGATAATAGCGTGCGAACATTTTCTAAGAAGCCTGCCACGCGATAGCACACTGAAAAATCACCTAGGTCCATTACATACACGAAAGGTTCTGATAGCCCGGCGTCTTCCGCCGCTTGCTTAAGTAACTTCTCAATATCATGGTGATCAAGCTCATAACCCAATGTCACTTCAGCAGTAACCACGGTGCCACTGGCATGCACCACTTTTACAGGATTAGCGGCTACATAAACATTGGGTAAGGTGAGCAGATCGCGATCTTCGGTTTGGATTTCGATATGAAATAAGTCTTGCTCGGTAACACGCCCAAAGTGATTATTCACTTGAATAAAATCACCTGGTTTAAAGTTTTCTAATGAGCGAATCATTAAGCCCGCCATCGCATTGGCTGCAATGGTGGTGGAAGACAAGGTAATAATGGCGGTGAGTAATAAACCCAACATGGTAAGAAGATTACCTTGCAGGCTATCGCTTACCGGCAACACGATAATAACGGCACATAGGGCTACTAACACTACCAGCAGTGTCATCCACTGGCTGCGGTAACGAGCACCCTCTGAAGGTTCGCGTCCTTTTTTGCTAAGGTAATATAAGATCAAGCTTGCGAAAGCCACTACCGCCAAGAGCGGCAGCAGTGGTAATAGCAAGCCAGGTATTTCGGCTAAAAGTGATTGCAGTTTTTCCATAACATGTCCATATAACTGTGTTGCTATCTTTTAGCCGTTTTAGCTTAGCTGGCCGCTTTTAGGGCCTGATCGATATCGGCAATAATATCGTCGATATGCTCAATACCAATGGATAAGCGAACCATTTCTTCACTCACTCCGGCCGATTTTAATTCTTCCGGGGATAGCTGGCGATGAGTAGTACTGGCTGGGTGACAAGCCAGTGATTTAGCATCACCGATATTTACTAGGCGCAATATCATTTGTAGGGCATCGATAAATTTGCCGCCCGCTTCGCTGCCGCCTTTAATTCCAAAGCTTAGGATGCCTGATGCACGACCGCCACAAATTTCTTGGCAGTTTGCATGGTGTGGGCTATCAGCTAGGCCGGCATAGTTTACCCAGCTTACAGATGGGTGCTGCTGTAAAAACTCGGCCGCTTTTTGGGCATTTTCACAGTGGCGTTCCATACGCAGGGATAAAGTTTCTAAGCCCTGCATAATCAGGAAGGCGCTGTGCGGGGAGATGGCTGCGCCTGTGTTGCGCAATGGCACTACGCGACAGCGGCCGATATAAGCGGCTTCACCTAGGGCCTCGGTGTAAACCACGCCGTGGTATGAAGGATCAGGCGTGTTCATGACTGGAAAGCGATCTTTGTGCTTGGCCCAATCAAATTTACCAGAATCGATAATGGCACCACCAATGGTTGTTCCGTGGCCACCAATATATTTGGTTAATGAGTGTACGACGATATGGGCACCCAGTTCGAATGGGCGACACAGGCTTGGGCTCGCTACGGTGTTATCGACAATCAGTGGTACGCCGTGGGCTTCGGCAATTTCGGCCCAGCGCTTTAGGTTTACGACGTTACCAGCCGGGTTGCCGATGGATTCGCAAAACAGTGCTTTGGTGTTTTCGTCGATTAGGTCTGCTATTGCGTCGAAGTCGTCGGCATCAACGAATCGGGTTTCGATTCCTTGGCGTGGGAAGGTGTGGGCGAATAGGTTGTAGGTGCCGCCATACAGCTGTGAGGTACTTATGATGTTGCTGCCCACTTCGGCTATCGCTTCGATGGCGTAGCGGATGGCAGCCATGCCGGATGCTACGGCCAATGCGCCAATTCCACCTTCTAGTGCCGCCAGGCGCTTTTCTAGGACGTCGGTGGTTGGGTTCATGATGCGGGTGTAGATGTTACCCGGTACCTTCAGGTCGAATAGGTCGGCACCGTGTTGGGTGCTGTCGAAGGTGTATGAGGTTGTTTGGTAAATTGGGGTGGTGGCTGAGTTGGTGGTTGGATCGCCTTCGTATCCGCCGTGCAATGCTATGGTTTCGGGCTTCATGTAAACTCCAATGCTTACTTTATGTTTGTTTTGTTTAGCCCTCTATTGTGATTGTTGCTGCCGTCTTCGGCAAGTTTGGTGGTGAATAGTCGTTATTTGGAATCACTACAGCTAAAGCGAACGAAATAACTAGCCATATCTAAATACCGTAGCAAACTGACCGCTTTCACCCCGCACGGTAGCGAGTCTGGAACGCGCTAAAACCATCCGAGGGCGCTCGACTTCGCGACGTCCATGTCGCTCTACGGTTCCTGACTCGCTACCGTGCGGGGTGAAATCTGCATCGAGGTACATTTATTAAACACAATTTAGTGAACGAAAAGCTCCAATCCGACTTATTCTTGAACCCTACCCTCGACCCACTTAGCTATCACCAGCCCAGCCAGTAGCCAACTGATTACCGAATCGACAATCATGACCAGTACATAAGGGGTGGAGAAATTCATCCAGTTCCAGTACGGAAAGTGACCAACGAAACCGATGATTAGACCTATTAGGCAGATGTAGCCGAGTCGTTGTCCGTAGCTGAGGCCTGAGGTCATGTTTAGGGCTAGGCAAACAAGAATGGCTGAGACTATGTAGCACAGTAGGCCAACGCCTAAGGTGACAGGCATGTTGAGGTGGTATTCGGGCACGATGCTGGCAAACATTGAGGCGCCGCCTTCTTTGAAGCCTTCTTCTTCGAAGGGTAGGAAGTAGATTCCAGCCTCTGGCGCTTGGGCTTTGATGCTGGCTTCCATGGCGGCTTCGTCGCTAAAGCGATGGGAGGCATCTTGGTGCCAGCTGAGTACGGTCCAGGATACGAAACCCCAGAAGAACATGATGATGCCAGCTACGACACTGGCCATTAGGACTTTTTTCATCGCAGAGTTACCTTTGTTGTTATTGTTTGCATAGGCCCTGCTGACCACCACTGTGCTTGCAAGAAGACAGTGCAGCAAAGAGTCTACAAACCTTAACAGAGGCGCCTTTCATGTTAAAGTTAGCTTTTTATTGGCCTCTTAACGCCTATCAACTGCGGTAACACCATGAAATACAAAGACCTGCGCGATTTTATCAAGCTGCTGGAGAAACGCGGCGAGCTTAAGCGCATTCAAACGCCGGTAGACCCTAATCTGGAAATGACTGAGATTTGCGATCGCACTTTGCGAGCCGGTGGTCCAGCTCTGCTTTTTGAAAACCCGGTAGGTTTTGATACTCCGGTTTTGGCCAATCTATTTGGCACTCCTGAGCGGGTTGCTTTGGGGATGGGCGAGGAAAGTGTGGAAGCCCTTAGAGAAGTCGGTAAGTTGCTTGCCTTTTTGAAAGAGCCCGAGCCACCCAAAGGCTTGAAAGATGCTTGGAGCAAGATGCCCATCTTCAAAAAGGTGCTCAATATGGGGCCGAAGGTGTTGAGCAAGGCCGCTTGCCAGCAAGTTGTTAAGCAAGGTGATGAGGTTAATCTTGACGAGATTCCTATTCAAACATGCTGGCCTGGCGATGCGGCGCCCTTAATTACTTGGCCTTTGGTGATTACCCGTGGCCCCAATAAAGAGCGTCAGAACCTAGGTATTTACCGCATGCAGAAGCTAGGTAAAAACCGTTTGATTATGCGTTGGTTGAGCCATCGTGGTGGCGCTTTGGATTTTCGCGAGTGGCAAGAGAAGCACCCGGGCGAGCCTTACCCGGTCAGTGTAGCTCTCGGTGCCGACCCGGCGACGATTCTTGGTGCTGTGACGCCGGTGCCGGATACTTTGAGTGAATATGCATTTGCTGGATTGCTGCGAGATGATAAAACCGAGGTTTGTAAATCCATCAGTAATGATTTGCAGGTTCCCGCCAGTGCTGAATATGTGCTTGAAGGGTTTATCTACCCCGACGATATGGCCGACGAAGGGCCCTACGGTGATCATACGGGTTATTACAATGAAGTCGATCGCTTCCCGGTATTTACGGTAGAAACGATCACTCATCGTAAAGATCCGATTTACCACAGCACTTACACCGGCCGTCCACCCGATGAGCCGGCCGTTTTAGGTGTGGCGCTGAACGAAGTTTTTGTACCTATTTTGCAAAAACAGTTTCCAGAAATAGTCGACTTCTATTTACCACCCGAAGGCTGCTCTTATCGTCTTGCGGTAGTGACTATGAAGAAGCAATACCCCGGTCATGCCAAGAGAGTGATGATGGGGGTTTGGTCTTTCTTACGGCAATTCATGTACACCAAGTTTGTGATCGTTACTGATGATGATGTGAACGCTCGCGATTGGAAAGATGTAATTTGGGCGATGACCACTCGTATGGACCCTATGCGTGATACCACTATGGTTGAAAACACGCCGATTGATTATTTGGACTTTGCCTCACCAGTTTCAGGTTTAGGTTCAAAAATGGGTATGGATGCGACCAATAAATGGCCCGGTGAAACCGATCGTGAATGGGGCGTTACCATTACCATGGATCAAGCGGTGAAAGATAAGGTGGATGCCATGTGGGATGAGCTTGGTATACGTTTACCAGAAAGCGATAACAAACTTATTTAGCACTGCATCACACAGCCGACACGAATGTCGGCTGATTTGGGCTGCGCTGAATACACACTTGATTGCGGCCCATTTCTTTTGCTCGATAAAGCGCTATATCGGCTTGCTCTAGCAGCCTAGGATAATTATCACCCCGCCCTTCAGACTGCGACACTCCCACGCTAACCGTCACTTTACCACCATCAGGCAAGTTAATTTGACTAAGTTTTTCTGAAAACTCTTGAGCAAAAGAAGAGGCTTCCACTAAGGCAAGTTTCGGCAAAATAAAAAGGAATTCCTCGCCTCCAATGCGACCAAAATATTGTTCTTTACCGCAGTGTTTATTCGCAATGGCGGCGACCTCCAAGAGGACTTTATCTCCTTGGCTATGGCCGTATTTATCGTTGATCAATTTAAAAAAGTCCACATCTACTATTAATACGCTTAGCACATCAAACTTGGCAATAGCCTCGTCAGCGAGCTGTAATATCGCGCGTCTATTATGCACCTTTGTTAAAACATCGTAATCAGCTAGGTGGCGCAATCTTCTTCGGCCTACAATCAGAATCAACACAATCAATAAAAGCGATGCAATCAACAACATTGCCGTAATTAAACGATCCCTCGATTTTGAAGCTCGAGCCTCAGTAGCTTCAAGCTTTAACTCGGCTAACTGGCTTTTCCTTGATAGGTTTTCAACTTTAAGTGACGTCAGTTCAAAATCAAATCGAGTCTTCTCAACTTCTGCAGTGATTAATCGAAAGTAGTCATTTCTCTGCCTCTCCAACTCAACGACCTTTCGATAAGCTTGTGCCGATTCTTCATGCAACCCCAAGCCAGCATAGGCTTTCGCCTCTATCTCACGACGTTTGGCACCAATACTAAACCAATATATAGACTCACTTAACGCATCCAAATGACTTGTTTGAGACAGAGCCTCGTTGAAATCCTCTTTACTTAAGGCCAACTTAGCCATCGCCAAGTAGTAGCGCATCAACCAAGTTCGATCTTCAATTTTACTGAGTTCTTGTGTGGCTAAATCCAAATATTTCTGAGCCGAGTCGTAATCTTGCTCAGCAATATAAACTCTCGCCAACCCCACCCTTGCCGCAAACAACTTATAGACATCGGTCTCTACTAAGCTAGTAGACGCCTTTATGAGCTTATTAAAGTAATAGCGTGAAAGCTCAAACTCCCCGAGAAAATAATACTCCTCACCTAGACGAAAGTAGTCAAAGCGTATATTCCTTTGATTCCCTGCTAGGGTGTCAAAACGCAGAGCCTCTTTTATATATTCGATAGCCTCTTGATGACGCAACATGCGGCCATAAATATGGCCCACTCGATAACTTAACTCACCACCTTTACTATTCCGATGTCGCTCACTTAATGTCGACGAAAGTTGCTTACTGTAAACCTCCTTCGCCTGTGAAAATTGCTGCAAGGCTTTACTAAACTTTCCTTCTCCTGCATAACTATCTCCAAGCTTTAGCAATGCGTGAAATTCTAATAAAGGGTCCCCCTGATCTCGAGAGATTTGAATTAGCTGATTGACTAGTAGTATGGTTTTATCAATCTGCTGTAAATATCCATAGGCTATCGTCTCGCAATGTAAGCTATAGCGTTTTAAATGGTCTACACCTTCCACGCCTATGCTTTTCTGCTTAAAGAGCTCACGGGTATTCAACGATTCAGAAACTTTGCTGGAGCGGGCTTGGGCATCTTGCAAGAGGACTAGATAATTCAACTGCTCTCTAATGGGAAGCAATTCGTACTGATCGCTGTACGACTCAAGTAAAACCCGTTCTTCATCCTCAAAGCTCATATCAAGGCGCTTTGCCTCCAAGCGAACGATAACTTCCGACAAATCCTCAGCCATTGACGGCAACGATAAGAAAAGGGCAAGTAGCAGACAAAAAATCTGCCTAGAAAGATAAAAACTCATCTCGCAATCCAGCATTCAGGTTTTTAAGCGAAGAATGACTCAACGGCCAAATCAGGGTAAGCGCCGCCACCCCTAAGTCATTGGAATGAACAAACTATTTTGGGCTTACACCCTTAAACTTAAGCTTATTGAAAAGAAAGTGGCAAGCAATTAACCCAAGGGAAAAGGTAATACAGAATAAAGGATTAGAAAAAGACGGGATAGAAGCGAAAAAATAATAATAAAGTTCCAGACAGCATAAACTCAAAGACTGGAATACAAATTCAACTAAAAGAGTTAGCTTTCGAACAGCCAACTACAGCAGTTAAATCAACACAGTAGCGTATCCAATTGTCATCTCTCACCCTCATCATAGTAAACCTCAACTAAGCAGCTCAGAAGAGTAACTAACAGCTCGATC
>JAOXRT010000258.1 GCA_025800365.1 Cellvibrionaceae bacterium
GGGATCACCTGAGATGTGCATTAGATAAGCTGCGCCGGGCCAGATTATATGGCCGTTTGCATAAATGCGAATTCATTAAAAATAAGGTGGACTACCTCGGCTTTGAGGTAGGCCATGATGGAATTCGCACCTCACCTGAAAAGGTGAGGGCAATTTTGGACTGGCCCCGGCCGCAATCTGTGCATGATATTAGGTCGTTTGTGGGGTTAGCTAGTTATTATCGGAAATTCATGAAAGGATTCTCTCAGCTGGCAAAGCCACTGACAGATTTGACTCGGGACAAAGTGTCCTGGAGTTGGGGTGAATCCCAGGAAAGCAGCTTTAGAGCGCTAAAGGTCGCAATAGCTACTGCACCGATCTTGCGCCTGCCGGATTTTGAACGCCAGTTCATTATCACGACAGACGCGAGTGACGTTGCAATTGGGGCAATACTCGAACAAGACTTCGGGTTAGGCCTACAACCAATAGCGTTCTCTAGCAGAAAGCTAAACTCCACTGAAATACGCTATTCAGCGTATGAAAGAGAGTTACTTGGGATTGTATGGGCGATAGGTCAATGGAAACATTATTTCCAGACCAATCACCCAATAGTTATACAAACGGATCACGCCCCGCTCCGGCATTTACCGAGCCAGACTGCTGTCAACAGCAGAGTCTGGAAATGGCTGGCGGTCCTGCAGGGTTATGATGTGGATATACGTCATATCCCC
>JAOXRT010000271.1 GCA_025800365.1 Cellvibrionaceae bacterium
CCTAAGTAAAAGACAAGTTCGCCAATTGGCCGCACACCTTGGTGCACCAGAACAGCTGGTACAGAAAACACCAACGGCAGACCTTGAGTGTTTAGAGCCGCAAAAAGCTGATGAGGCCGCGTTAGGGCTAAGTTATGACCAAATAGACGACTTTCTCGAAGCGAAAAACCAAGATCCGGATGTGGAAGATAAACTCATTCAAATCTATCTGCGCACACAGCATAAGCGAGAAGCTATTCCTACGGTTTACGATGTAGAAGGCTAATTACAATGGCCACCGCCGCCGGCTCGACTCAACTGCCTGAATCCAGTCTTCGTATACTGCGAGTCTACAGTTATTATCGCTTTGCCTTGAGTGCTCTGCTACTGACCATGTTCAGTAGTGGCTTTAGCCGGGATATTTTTGGCTCTTATGAGCCCAATTTATTTTTCTATACAGCAGCCGCCTACTGCTTTCTTAGTTCTGTCAACTTGCTTCGCTTATGGCTGCGAGCTCCTGCCGCCAGAACCGAACAGGTCTTTGCAAGCACTGTTGTTGACTTAATTTTTATTAGCTTACTATGTTATAGCAGTGGCGGTACCAGCAGCGGTCTTGGCTATTTATTTTTCATCAGCGTTATTACCGCCAGTTTATTTATCCAAGGGCAGATACACTACGCCTTAGCCGC
>JAOXRT010000287.1 GCA_025800365.1 Cellvibrionaceae bacterium
GCTAAGCTTTGAAGATGCTCAACTAAACTGTAAACGCCGTTGCTACGAGATGGGCTGAGATAATTTTTAAGCTGTAGCTCATCGATCGCTTTAGTGAAATCAAAATTAGCAATTTCTTGGCTACTGGCGCCTTCCACCCAACTTAATATAAGGGCGCTAATCCCTCTGATCAGGCGGGCATCACTGTCGTGACGAAAATGCCAACGCCCATTATGTTGCTTAGCTTCTAGCCACAAGGCCGATTCGCATCCAGGAATTAATAAATGGGCTTGTTGAATATCTTTTTTAGTACTTACCTGTTTACCCCAGAGGATTAATTGCTTTTGCCGCTGCTGCCAGCTTTTTGCTTGTTTGATTTCTTTCGCACGCTTACTGTCGAGTTCATTCGAGCTTGGCTTGCTTTCGTTTTTAATTTGTTCTTGAGCGTTAAAGAACTCAGCGCAGGCATTTACTAAAGCTTCGATGTCGCTAAGCTTGTTGTAAGGGGCGATCGAGGCGCGCAATAAGCTGCTTTGCTCTAGCTCTTGCAGCAATGGTTGGGTGCAATGATGCCCATGGCGTACGGCAATGCCCTGTTGGTCGAGGTAATCAGCAAGCTCGATATTAAGTTCTTGTTGCTGCAGGCTAAAACAAATGATCGCCGCTGGATTATCTGGCTGACTAAAAAGCGTAAGTCCTGAAAACTCAGATAATCTTTGATGGGCTTGTTCGCATAGAGCCTTAATGTGTTGTTGCATTTGTACAAGTGGCCACTGCTGAAAGAACTGCAGCGCAGCATCAAACGCGGCGACATTGGCCGTTGCCGGGCTGCCTGCTTCAAAGCGATGGGGGGCATTTAAATAGCTGCTATTTTGCAGGCTGACTTGCTGAATCATCCCACCACCGCTGAGCAACGGGGGCAGGTCATTAAGTTTTTC
The DNA here is from genome assembly GCA_025800365.1 of Cellvibrionaceae bacterium. GTDB lineage: Bacteria > Pseudomonadota > Gammaproteobacteria > Pseudomonadales > Cellvibrionaceae > Pseudoteredinibacter. The sequence goes on from JAOXRT010000287.1 coordinate 918, forward strand.
CTGCTTGCCATAGAAAATTCCCAGCCCTTCGGGACCAAACATTTTATGGGCAGAAAAACAGAGGAAGTCACATTCTAATTCTTGTACATCAATCTGCTGATGTGCGATGGCCTGCGCTGCATCCACAATAAAGGTGCAGCGCTTGGGCAGAAGATTTTTAAGTTCGCCAAGTTGGCTACTGCAGCCTAAGGTATTCGAACAGGCGGTGACGCTGACAATGCGAGTTTTTTCGCTAATCAGCTGCTTTGCCGCTTGCCAATCCAGCTGACCATTTTTTATAGGTAGGAATTTTAGCGTCAGTTGTTTTTGCTGGGCTATCTCCTGCCAGGGGATTAAATTGGCATGATGCTCTAGCAAGGAGAGAACAATTTCATCACCCGCTTGCAGCTTTGTTGCCAAGCCTTTGGCCAAAGTGTTTAGTGCGGCCGTGCAACTTTGGGTGAAGACTATATTGTTAGCATTTTCGGCGTTAATAAATTCTGCACAATGATGTCGGCAGCTTTCTATGGTCTCTGTCGCGGCTCGGCTAAAACGGTGGCTGCCGCGATGGGCATTGCCAACCGTAGACGAATAATAGGCCGAGATTGCCTCAATAACCGAGGCGGGCTTTTGAGTGGTTGCAGCGTTATCCAAGTAATGAATGGATTCATCGCGAAGGGCTGGGAAGTGGCTTTTGAAAGCCTGCGGGTCAAAATCTGTTTTCTTCATAGCTGCTGCAGGTCTTATTCTCGCGCTTTGCTTGAGTTAAAGCGCAATTGTCTCACAGATTCGCCGGCTTATTTAAGGCCAAACAATGCACGGCTGTTAGCGCTGCTTTGCTCAGCAATATGGTGAATATCTTGCTGGCGCAGATCGGCTAGGCACTGGGCTATTTCTAATAGATGCAATGGGCTATTACTCTGACCCTGTTTTCCGAATAAAGGCATGGAAGGGGCATCGGTTTCCAGTACAATTTTAGATAACTGTAGTTCGCTAGCCATACGGCGAGTCTTTTGTGCTCGTGGATAGCTGATGCTGCCGCCAATTCCAATTAACATGCCTTGGTCGATGTAGTTTTGGGCAAGCTCAATACTACCGCTATAGCCATGCACAACTCCACGCAGAGGCTGCTGCTGTTTGAGCATAGGGAGCAGTTCTTGTTGTGCTTTGTGAGCATGCAGAATAACGGGTAAGTTGCGCTCCCTGGCCTGCTGGAGCTGCCACTGCAGAGCTTCGATATGCAGTGGCGTGATTCCTTTGCTGCCATCTAAGCCGCATTCACCGATCGCAATACAGTTTGGATCTTGCAAGGCTTGCTCAAGCTCGTTCTTTAGAGCATGAAAGTTCTCTTCATCGACCCACCAAGGGTGTAAGCCTACCGCCCAATAACAGCCATCGAGTTTATTACACAAAGCTTGGATTTTGGGCCATTGTTTCGGCTCGGTGGCCGGGATGATGAGCTGGGAAATATGATGATCTTGGCATTGTTGCCAGAGCTGATCGACATTACTGAACTCGGGAAAGTCCAGGTGGCAATGACTGTCGATCAGCTCCATGATAGTCGCTTTATATAGATAGTAGTTTTAAGTCGCTAGTAGCTTCAGATGGCAGGCCTATAGGCTCTGCCAGAAGCTGAGTAAAATTAGCGCCGGGCAGAAGAAGCGTACATAGATCGGCCATATCTTCCAGAACAGGCTATCTTCAATATCTTCATGACCTTCTTTGAGTTCAGCTAGCAAGCGGTCGCGATGCATAATCCAGCCTGCAAAAATACACAGCAAAATGCCAAGAATTGGTTGGCTGTACTTGGTGGTGAAATCCACGACTAGGCCAAATAGGCTAGCAAAATTCAAAATAATCACAGCGCTAACCGCAAAAATAATTCCACCGATAATCATTGTGACCACCGGGCGAGAAGCATTGCTGCGCTCTACTGCTCTGGCTACAGGAACCTCAAGCATTGAGATGGATGAAGTAAGCGAGGCAATAGTCATCAGGCCGAAGAAGGCGATAGCTACCCAAGGGCCAGCAGCTCCCATGGAATCAAATAGCACTGGCAGCACCTGGAAAATCAAGTCAGGGCCTGCCAATAGCTCGCCACTTTCACTGTAGATGGTAGCGCCATGGTGTTGCGCAACAAACATGGCAGGAATAATCAGTAGACCTGCAGTAAATGCAATACCGACATCCACGGTTGTCACAATGGCACCTAGGCGAGGCAGGCTGTCATCTTTGCTCAGGTAAGAGCCGTAGATCATCATGGTGCCAACACCTAAAGAGAGCGAGAAGAATGCTTGGCCCATGGCGTTAACGATCAGTTGCGGATCAGATAGCTGGCTAAGGTCTGGTAATAAATAGAGTTTTAAACCCTCGGCAGCACCTTCTTGCATCAGTACATAAACGATCAGTAGGATCAGCAAGATAATCAGTGCTGGCATTAAGCGGCTAGACCAGCGCTCAATACCTGATTCAACGCCACTGGCGATAATTGCCATCGTAAGGCCAGCAAATAAGCCGCCGAAGATTAAGTTGCGACTGTTGCTTTGTTCGCTAAGCCAAGTGGTAGCGGCCTCCATGCTGAGCATGTCGGTAACTGGGGCGAAGAGGTAGGCCACCATCCAGCCAGCAATAATGGTATAGAAGCTTAAGATTAAGCTGGCCACCACAATGCCATACCAGCCTACAAAGCGACCAAAGAATTTGCTTAAGGGGCTGGGTGCTACGGAAGCCAGGCCATCAACAGTGTTGGAACGTGAGTGTCGGCCTAAAGTAAGCTCGGCCATTAGCGCAGGATAGGCCAAACAGAATGCCAGCACTAAATAAGCTAATACAAAGGCGGCGCCACCATTACTTGCGGTTTGGGTTGGAAAACCCCAGATATTACCTAGGCCTACGGCGGAGCCGGCGGCGGCCATGATAAATCCAGTTTTGGAAGAGAATTGTCCCCTAGGGCTGCTCATAATCTACGTCTCATTATTCTAGTTGGGTAGACGCTGCCGCGTTCTTGTTCTTGAAAGACGGCAAATCATACTCGGTACAAGCTGATTTTGCCGTAATTTGTGGAATGATGCGAGAAATTGGCTAAAAAGCCAGAAATTGGCAATATTTCTAATGGGATGCTATTTGGTCTGCATCAAACGTTGCTTTTGACGGTTCCAATCGCGCTGTTTTTCCGTTTCACGCTTATCGTGTTGCTGCTTACCTTTACCTAATCCGATCTGGCATTTTACTAGGTGGTTTTTCCAGTAAAGAGAAAGTGCGATCACACTATAACCCTGCTGCTCGGCGGCTTGGCGCAATTTGGCGATCTCTTTTTTGTGCAGCAGTAGTCGTCTAGAGCGGGTGGGCTCGGTTACAAAGTGAGTTGATGCGCTGATCAATGGCTGAATCTGGGCATTTAATAAAAATGCTTCGCCGTTTTTGAAAAATACATAGCTGTCGGTGAGTTGGCCTTTGCCTTCGCGCAGGCTTTTAACTTCCCAGCCCATAAGCTCTAGGCCAGCCTCAACCGTATCACTGATGTGATAGTCGAATCGGGCGCGTTTATTTTGGGCGATGGTATTGGGACTGGTTTTCTTTTGCTTCTTTGCCATGGCGGCGGATTATAAAGGTAAGTGTAAGGAAAACCTAGGGCCTGTTAATACTATTACAGCTATCACTGTTAGAGCCAAAATCGTCTTAATCAAGGCGCGAGGCGCGTAGTTTGGTCATTCCAAATAAGCAACGAGCAACACAGAGTAAGGCGATTTTGGCCTAAGCCAAAGGGGCCGTTCAGCTACCTTAGGGCTCGCCACAGTGGAAAAAGCACAATACGCTCACTCTGCCTTGCCGAAGCGATGAAATAAGAACGGCAGTGATGGCTGTATTAGTGTTAGCAGGCCCTACAATTATGCGTCACGCTTATAGCTGGATCTCGAGGCTAGTGGTAGCATTTCGGCTATGGATAAGGTTTATGAAAATACAGTTGCGCATCCCACCAGAGAGGCTAGCGCTGAAACGGAGACTCGTTGGTTGGGATATTGGCCCTTTGTTTGGGGGGCGACAGGTGCAGCGGTAAGCTTAATTAATCTCTGGCGTTTCCCATATTTGGTGGGCGAGCACGGCGGCGGCCTGTTCCTGCTGGTTTACCTGTTTTGTGTCATCGTCTTAGCCGTCCCTATTATGCTGGCCGAAGTATTGATTGGGCGCTTGGGGCGTGGCAACCCAGTATTGGCAGTGGCCAATGTCAGTCGCTTGTCGGGCATATCGAGTATGTGGCGACTAGTCGGTTACCTGGTTATTGCGGCGAGCCTTTTGATTTTACCGATATACAGCGTTATGGGAGGCTGGGGGCTGGAATACCTCAACATGAGCCTAGAGCATCGCTTTGAAGGAATTAGCTTTGCGACCAGTAAAGCTGAATTTGACCGCTTTTTGCTCGATCAGACGTCGATGCTGGCTTGGCATTCGGCCTTGATGCTGGCGGCCGTACTTTTGGTTGCGGCAGGTATAAGGGTTTTGGCCTGGGTTCTGAAGATACTGGTGCCGGGCATGTTTATCATTATGCTGCTCTTGGTGATGCAGTTGTCCTCATTGGATGATTTTAGTTATGCCCTCGCTTGGATGTTCTCCTTTAGGCCTGAAGACTTCAGTTGGAATTCACTTCTATTAGCACTAGGTCATGGTTTCCTCACTTTGGGGGTGGGGCTGGGCGTTATGATGACCTACAGCGGCTATTTACCAAAGAACAGTCAGATGGGGCGTTTAGTGCTGCGTATTAGTGCTCTAGATCTGCTTATTGCTGTATTGGCAGGCCTAGTTGCTTTGCCTTTATTAATGTCGATTCCTGAGCAGGCACCAGCAGCGGGGCCTGAGTCTTTGTTTGTGTCTTTACCGGCAGTATTTGGCTCTTTGGAAGGCGGCTTCTCACTGGCCAATTGGTTTTATATCGTCGTAGTTGCCGTTGCTTTAAGTTCTATGGTGCCGCTGATGGAGCCCTTAGTCGCTCATATGGTTGATCGTGGTTGGCCACGCTATCAAGGCGCTATTTTTGCGGGTACGGTTTGCTGGACCATCGGGCTGGGTGTAGTCATGTCCTTCAATCAATGGCAGCAAGTCGAGCTCTTAGATGGCATGAATTTTTCACAGCTATTGGATTATGTGACGGCAAATGCCCTAATGCCTATTGTGGGAATGATTATGGCGGTTATTGTTGGTTGGTTGCTGCCAATCGAAAAAGCCCGCGAAGCCTTTCAGCAGGATTCAAAATGGCGCTTCCAAGCTTGGTTGTTCTTGTTAAAATACGGCGCGCCTCTATTGATCTATGCGATTTTTATTATGCCTATGCTGCAGGCTTGGCTGAATTGATGGTCAAAATAGTGGTCGCTAAGGATTCTCCATTTTTTATAAGTTCTTTTTAATCGATAATTAGCAGCCTAGTGTATTTAGTTAACGGACATATAAATGGCCACTGAAATTGAGCGTAGCGCCCTAGTGGCTTATTCCCAAGAGCAAATGTTTGAGTTGGTCGGGGATATCGAATCCTACCCGCAATTTATGCCTGGCTGTGTGGCGGCAGAAATTCATCAGCAGGGTGAAGATTTTGTAGAGGCCAGCTTGTATCTTTCCCAGGCCGGTATTAAGCAGCAGTTTACGACTCGCAATGTTTTAGAGCGGCCCAGCAAGATGTTAATGAGTTTGGTAGCGGGCCCATTTTCTGAATTATCGGGTGAGTGGCGATTTATTCCGCTGGCAGAAAATGCCTGCAAAGTGGAGCTGAGTTTGCGGTTTGGCTTTGATAATGCCGTGTTAAAATTAGCCGCTGGAAAGCTATTTGAAAAATCAGCCAATCAACAAGTGGCGGCACTATGTCAGAGGGCCGAGCAAGTTTATGGGCCGAGCAAACTATAAGCTAATAGTGAACTCATGGTACTGAGTGAGTTGTAGCTCGCGAAATACAGTTTTGCGATTTATCTAGCGGCGAAACTATTATGAGCCATGTGACCCAAGTGACTCAAAAAGAAAGAGTTAAATGTAACGATGAGTGATATTGAAACTATTTCCGTTGAAGTGGCTTATGCCTTAGCGGATAAACAAAAAATTGTATCTCTATTGGTGGAACCCGGCACGACTGCTTTGCAAGCCGTGAAGAAATCTGGCATCAGTGAGATCTTTCCAGAGATTGACCCCGATACCGCCAAAATGGGTATCTTCGGCCAAAGCTTGGGCACAAAAGGTTTGTTAAAAGCCCATGAGCATCAACTTAAGGAAGGTGATCGGGTGGAAATTTACCGCCCGCTTATTGCCGACCCTAAGGAGGTTCGCAGACGCCGAGCGGCGAAGGCGGCTGAATAATCTAGCTACTTAATGAGAGGCGGCTTGCTTTAGGAAGCAACTTTGCGAAGCGCCTCTCAAAAATGAGATTTGCTTCGCCGAGCACTTTGTCAGCTAAACTGAGAATGTCATTAATTCCCAGTGCGACTAATTCTCAGTACTGTCTATCTATCAGTACTATTTGAATCCCGGCACTTTCTAGCTGCCAGTACCATCCGCGCGGAAATCGCCAGAGAAGCGTGCTAACTTATCTTCTTCAAAGAATACAGTTAGTCGTTCCTTAGTCACCTTACCTTTAGCGTCTTTTAAGCTGTAGTAGTAGTCCCAGCGGTCTGGTGTAAAGGTATCGGCAATCAATGGAGTGCCCAGAACAAAGCGTACTTGGCGCTTGGTCATGCCAGGCTTTAGCTGATCAACCATATCCTGAGTAATGATATTACCCTGCTGGATATCGAGGCTATAAACCCCAGGAAATTTAAGGTATGAACAGGCGCTGACTAAGACCAGACAGGCGGCTGCGAAACTGAGCTTTACTGCTTTTTGCATGAAGGGCTTCCACTTCGTTAGACTAATAGGAGATAATACCTGAACTTATTCAATACTGAGAAGACTCTTGGGGGAAAAATGGCTGTTGAAAACCAGGAATTACGCAAGGCTGGACTAAAAGTAACCTTGCCTAGGGTTAAAATCCTGCAAATTCTTGAATCCTCGGAACAGCATCACATGAGCGCTGAAGACGTCTATAAGTCGCTTATGGAGGCGGGAGAAGACGTTGGTTTGGCCACTGTATATCGAGTTCTCACTCAGTTTGAGGGTGCTGGCTTGGTAGTTCGTCATAATTTTGATGGCGGTCACTCAGTGTTTGAATTAGCTCGTGGTGATCATCATGACCACATGGTTTGTACGGACACCGGCACAGTGATAGAGTTCCACAATGAAGAGATTGAGCGCCTACAAGATGCTATTGCCGAAGAGCATGGCTATGAGATTGTTGGTCACAGCTTAGTGTTGTATGTTAAACCAAAGGATTAAATGAAGGCCTTGGTTTGAGAAAAATGGGGCGATTGAGGCCCCATTTTTGGTTTTATGGTTTTACTTAGGCTAGCTGAATGCAGCTAAGTGATACCTAGCAAAGAAGTGAATTAGAGCAGATTGTTATGGCAGAAGAACAAAAAGCAGCGGCCCCGGCTCGCAATTTCCAACTGAATTTGGTTCAAATAAGCGACTTGGCTTGCCGAATTTTGTATCAAACATTTGTGGTGCAGGCGAAAGATAAGGCCAAGATGGCACTTAAAGATCTAAAGTCAGGTAAAGGCTTGAGCGTGGGAACCTTGACCTTAACGGTTACCCATAAAGACACCGGCGCTGAAGAAAAGCTTGATCTGCCAATGAAGATAAAATTGGATTACAGCGAGTTTCGCGGTCCATTTAACTTCCCTTCATTCGAGGCTTCTGTACGAGCCACTATCAGTTTGATTGGCCAAACTTTAGATGCCAAAGGCGATTTAAATATTCTAACTGAAGAGGGCACAGGTAGTGCTTTGATTCATTTGCCAGGTGTGACTGAACAAGATGGCCGTTACAACGTGATGGTGATGGCGATAGAGCCAGTAAAAGAGCGAGAGCGCAAATTAGGCATTGCCGTAAAACTTATGTATTTAGATCCGAATCAATATGAAGAGATTCGTGATATGCAAGCCTCTGATAGTGAGGCTGAGGCGAATTCTTAATTGAAATTGATTCAGCATATATCAGCCATAAAAAAGCCCGGTTAATACCGGGCTTTTTTATGGCTGCCGACCGTGTTTTAAGAATATTAATGCACAACGGAAAGCATTTCTTTGGCGTGAGCTACGGCTTGTTCACTATTCGCTTCACCTCCTAGCATTCGTGCAATCTCGGAAACTCTTTCATCCTCGGCGAGCTTGCTTAAGGAAGAAGCCGCACCGGCTTTATCGGTGGTTTTTACAACTTGTAAATGTTGATGAGCTTTGCTGGCCACTTGTGGCAAATGGGTAACACATAGTACCTGACCGCGCTCGCCAAGTTGGCGTAGCATCTGCCCAACCACATTGGCAGTAGCGCCGCCGATACCGACATCAACTTCGTCAAAGACTAAGCTTGAAGCAGCGCTGGTTTGGGCAGTTACAACTTGAATCGCTAAGCTGATTCTAGATAGCTCACCACCGGAGGCAATTTTGCCTAACGGCTTAGGTTCTTGACCTGGGTTGGTGGCTATTAAAAATTCTATTTCTTCGCTGCCCTTGCTACTCGGTTCTTCCAATGCGATAAGCGCAACTTCAAAAGTGGCGTTGCTCATTGCCAAATTTTGCAGTTGTTTATTAACGTCTTGTTGCAACTTTTTAGCGGCAGCTTGGCGTTTTTGTTTTAACTTTCCGGCTAATACTTGATAGTGTGAAAGAGCAGCTTCCGCTTGCTGTTGCAATTGGTCCAAATCTTCATCGACATTGCCTAGCTCAGCTAATTCTAGGCTCAGCTGCTGGTGCAGCTGGCATAATTCAGATGGGTCGATTCGATGTTTGCGGGCAATGTCGTAAACGCGGCTCAGGCGATTTTCTAATTCGTATAAGCGTTCTGGATCCGCTTCGAAGCTATCGACGTGGCGCTGGATTTCCCCATTGGCCTCTTCAAGTTGAATCAATGCTTGGCTTAACATGGATTCTGCTTCGTTAAGAGACGAGCTTTTGCTTTGAATCTCGCCGAGTAAATGCAGGCACTGGTTTAAGCCTTGGCGTAGGCTATATTCGCTTTCACCTTCACATAAATCAGCAACTTGCTGGCATTTATGCAAAGTGTCTTCAGCGCTCGCGAGTTGCTGTTGTTCCTGTTCAATTTTCTCTAGCTCGCCTTCTTGTAAATCCAGTTCATCGAGCTCCGATACTTGGTAGCTTAATAGCTGGTGGCGAGCGCTTATTTCTTCGGCATTATCGCGTCTTTCAATAAAGCGCTGCTGGGAGTGGCGATAATCTTTAAAGGCTTGTTTTAGTTTTTCCAAAAGTGGTTTTAAAGCGCCAAAGTTATCCAGAAGGCGGCGGTGCTGTTCTTTTTTGAGTAGGGATTGATGCTCGTGTTGGCCGTGAATATCTATCAGTAATTCGCCCAGGCTTTTGAGCTGTTGCAAAGTTACTGGCTTACCATTAATAAAAGCTCGGCTGCGTCCTTCAGCTGATAGAACCCTGCGCAGCAGGCATTCCTCATCAGCATTTTCCAGCTCTTGCTGCTGTAGCCACTTCTGCGCGGCGGGGATATCGGCAATATCGAAGCTGGCATAGACATCTGCTTTGGCAGCTCCTTTGCGCACCTTGTCAGCATCAGCGCGTTCACCAATAGCCAGGCCTAAGGCATTGAGCAGTATGGATTTACCGGCTCCAGTCTCGCCGGTGATAGCTGTCAGTCCCGTGTCTAGCTCTAGGTTTAGCTGATCGACGAGGGTGATGTTGTTAATGCTGAGCTGGGTGAGCATATCCCGCTCCTCCTGGCGTGAATGTGGCCGGCTTATGTTGTTGCTGTTGTTGCTAACGTTGTTAATGTCTGATACTGCACTGTGCTTTTATACAGTAGTTTTTCCAGCCTGCCAATATTCTCAGGGAAAATAGTGCATAAATCGGCCCTATTGAGCTGTTGAAGCCACCAAAAGTGACCCCATATAAGCATTCAGAACGAAATCAAAGCTGGGGCTGAGCCAAAAGGTCTAGCCCGGCTAGCCAGTAATAGATGGAGATAGCTGTGTCCTCTGAAGAGCAAAACCCAAATGTAGATGCCGAAGCTACCAGTGAAGCCCCTGAGATGGCCCCGGAGGCCCAAGAGGGAGCTGAAGAACGAGTTGAGGATGTGAATCCTGCGGAGCTTGTACTGCAAATCGAAGGCTTGCAGGCCGAGATTGCTAAGTTAAAAGACCAGGAGCTGCGCACCCAGGCGGAGATGCACAATGTACGTCGCCGCGCTGAGCAGGATGTCGAGAAGGCCCATAAGTTCGGTGTTGAGAAATTTGTCGGCGATATGCTGACCGTTATCGATAACTTGGAGCGTGCTTTGGCGTCTATGGATGCCGAAGATGAAGCCTTGAAAGCGGCTCGTGAAGGTATCGAGCTGACCTTGAAATCCATGCAGGATGGCCTCAAACGCCACAGTGTAGAAGCGATTGATCCGGCGGGTGAGCCTTTTGATCCAGAGTTTCATCAGGCAATGACTATGGTGCCAAATCCAGATCTTGAGCCGAATACGGTGATGGATGTATTCCAAAAGGGTTACACCTTACACGGCCGCTTAGTTCGCCCAGCAATGGTGGTGGTTGCTAAAGCCCCTTAATTCACGACTTTGTCGATGAAAAGCTGAGCAAAATTAAGCAAAAGGCCTTGAACTAGCAAAATATGAACCCATATAGCTAGCAAGGCCAATGAAGCAGAGCCTAGAGCTCTCACCAGAACATTTGAATTGATTAAGGCGGGCTGCCGCCAAAGATATTGGAGAAATTCCATGGGAAAAATTATCGGAATTGATTTGGGTACCACCAACTCTTGTGTATCCGTACTAGAAGGTGACAAGTCTAAGGTTATCGAGAATGCCGAAGGCGATCGCACCACCCCATCCATCGTAGCGTTTACTGACGATGGTGAAGTCCTGGTTGGCCAGAGCGCTAAGCGCCAGTCGGTGACCAATCCAACAAATACTTTGTTTGCGGTTAAGCGTTTGATCGGCCGTAAATTTAAAGATGATGTTGTACAAAAAGACATCTCTATGGTGCCTTACAAAATCGTTGCTGCCGACAATGGCGATGCTTGGGTAGAAGCCAAAGGTGATGCGAAGGCACCACCACAGATTTCTGCTGAAGTTCTGAAAAAAATGAAGAAAACCGCCGAAGATTATTTGGGCGAAACAGTAACTGAAGCGGTTGTTACCGTTCCAGCTTACTTTAACGATTCCCAGCGTCAGGCAACCAAAGATGCCGGTAAGATCGCGGGTCTAGATGTTAAGCGTATCATCAACGAGCCAACCGCAGCGGCTTTGGCCTACGGTATGGATAAAGCCGAAGGCGATCGTACTATTGCGGTATACGACTTGGGTGGTGGTACTTTCGATATCTCTATTATTGAAATTGCCGACGTAGACGGCGAGCACCAGTTTGAAGTGTTGGCCACCAATGGTGATACCTTCTTGGGTGGTGAAGATTTCGATTTACGTTTGATCGAGTACTTGGCCGATGAGTTTAAGAAAGAAAACGGCATCGATTTGCACAATGATCCACTGGCTCTACAGCGCTTAAAAGAAGCCGCTGAAAAAGCCAAGATCGAGCTGTCTTCTTCTCAGCAGACCGAAGTAAACCTACCCTACATCACCGCTGATGCGACAGGTCCTAAGCACTTGGTTGTGAAAATGACACGTGCCAAGTTGGAGTCTTTGGTAGAAGATCTTGTGGTTAACTCTTTGAAGCCAGTAAAAACGGCTTTGGATGATGCCGATCTATCGGTTGGTGAAATCGATGATGTTATCTTGGTGGGCGGTCAGACCCGTATGCCATTGGTACAGGAAAAGGTTGCTGAGTTCTTTGGCAAAGAGCCACGTAAAGATGTAAACCCTGATGAAGCGGTTGCCATGGGCGCTGCGATTCAAGGTGCGGTATTGGCTGGTGACGTTAAAGACGTATTGTTGTTGGACGTATCTCCGCTAACTCTAGGTATTGAAACCATGGGCGGTGTGGCAACTCCGTTAATCGAGAAGAACACCACTATCCCGACGAAAAAGTCTCAGGTGTTCTCTACTGCTGAAGACAACCAAACTGCGGTTACCATTCATGTAGTACAGGGTGAGCGTAAGCAAGCTTCTCAGAACAAGTCTCTGGGCCGCTTTGACTTAGCAGACATTCCACCTGCACAGCGTGGTATGCCACAAATTGAGGTAACTTTTGATATCGATGCTAACGGTATCTTGAATGTAAGTGCTAAAGACAAGGCGACTGGTAAAGAGCAGTCCATCGTCATTAAAGCCTCTTCCGGTTTGAGCGATGAAGAAATCGATCAAATGGTAAATGATGCTGAAGCGAATGCCGAAGCGGATAAGCAGTTCGAAGAGTTGGTCACCGCACGCAACACTTTGGAAGGTTTGATTCATGCAAGCAAGAAAACTGTTGAAGAAGCTGGCGATAAGGCCACTGACGAAGAGAAGGCGGCTATCGAAGCTGCGGTTGCGGAAGCCGAAGAAGCTGTTAAAGGCGACGACAAAGAGGCCATGGAAGCTGCAACCAACAAGCTAACGGAAGCTTCAAGTTCACTAGCGCAGAAGTTGTACGCCGAGCAGGCCGCGCAAGCTGAAGCGGCCGGTGCCGGCCCTGAAGCAGGCGCACAAGCACAGCCAGAAGACGACGGTGTTGTCGAAGCTGAGTTTGAAGAAGTGAAAGACGATAAGAAGTAATTCTTAATTACTTCGCTAAAACGGGAGGCTTGCCTCCCGTTTTACTTAAAATTAAATGTAAGACGTTAGATGTAAGAGGTGAGACGTAAGAAGTTAGACGTTAGACGAGAGATGAGATACGAGAGTTACTGAACTTGGGTAGTTAACTGATGCCTCGGATTCTACATCTCACGTCTCACCTTTTACGTCTCACTTTTTACATCTACCGTTTTATTCAAAATGAAGAGTCACTATGTCAAAACGTGATTATTATGAAGTGCTGGGTGTTGACCGCGGTATTTCAGAAAAAGACCTGAAAAAAGCTTACCGTCGTGTGGCAATGAAATATCACCCCGACCGTAACCCAGACGACAAAGAAGCCGAAGAAAAATTTAAAGAGGCCAGTGAGGCCTATGAAATTTTGTCGGATGCGCAAAAGCGTGCGGCTTATGATCAATATGGTCACGCAGGCGTAGACCCAAGCCAAGGCGGCATGGGTGGCGGCCAAGGCTTTGGTAACTTCAGCGATATTTTTGGTGATGTCTTTGGTGATATCTTCGGTGGCGCTGGTGGTGGCGGTCGAGGTCGTGGTGGCCCAGCTCGCGGAGCCGATTTACGTTACACCTTAGAGCTCGATTTGGAAAAAGCCGTACAAGGCACCTCGGTTAAAATTAAGGTTCCAACTCTAGTTCACTGTGGAACTTGTGATGGCTCGGGTGCAAAAGAAGGCAGCAAGCCAGTCACCTGTGGCACCTGTGGTGGTATGGGTCAGGTTCGCATGACTCAGGGCTTCTTCTCGGTTCAGCAAACTTGTCCGAATTGTCATGGTAAAGGCCAGATCATCTCCGACCCATGTAATGATTGTGGTGGCCAGGGACGTGTTGAAGAAACCAAAACGCTTTCCGTTAAAGTGCCTGCAGGTGTTGATACCGGTGATCGAATTCGCCTAAGTGGTGAAGGTGAGGCTGGTGAAGCTGGCGGTCCTCCTGGTGACCTGTATGTACAGGTCTCCGTAAAAGAGCATGAGATCTTCCAGCGCGAAGGTAAAAACCTGTATTGCGAAGTTCCTATTAGCATTGTTGATGCTGCATTAGGCGGTGAGCTTGAAGTGCCTACGCTAGATGGCCGAGTTAAGCTTAAGGTTCCTTCTGAAACACAAACGGGTAAGTTGTTCCGCCTACGTGGTAAAGGTGTGGTTCCTGTTCGCGGTGGTTCGGCAGGTGATTTGCTGTGCCGTGTTGTCTTGGAAACACCGGTTAATCTTTCCAGTAAGCAGAAAGACTTGCTGCGCGAGCTGCAAGCAAGCATGAAGGGTGATAAAAACTCGCCTAAGCAAAGCTCTTGGTTTGAAGGGATGAAAAACTTCTTTAACTAAGTAAGTTTGCAAATCTGAAAAAGGAAGCCCGCCGTAGCGGGCTTTTTTGTGCTCAGCAGAACAACAAAACTACTTTACCGTCATAATAACTTTGACGCTGTCATCGACTTCACTGCTGTCGATATAAGCAATGGAGTCAGTGTTGCTGGCAACAAACTCTTTCACTTCACTATCATCCATTAGTGCTTTAGGTGGTTGGCCTTTCCCTGTGAAAACAATACGCGCCCAATAAGCATTTAGCTGGCTAGGGTTCTTATTGCTAAGTAGCTGATAAAACTGATCGCGGCTAGGGCTGCCTTCCTCTTGATCAATTGGGGTGAGCTTTTGTCCTCCCAGACTTTTGCTTTTCCCTAAAAACAATGCTGACACTTCCGCTTTGGATGCATTGATGCTGGCGCTTGGATGAGTAATTACCGCAAGATCGGCAAAGCAAGCTGAGCTTGATAGCGCAGCAATAGTGGCGGTTATTAATGAGAGTTTCTTAAACATATTACACCTATATTGAAAATTGCTAGCGCCTTAAAAAACGGCATCAAAGCCCACCGATAAAACATGAACACCGTCTTTATCGAGCTCATTAACAAGGTTCGGGTTCAGCGCCAATTCGGTTCCGATAACGGTATTACCCAGGGTGCCATCAAAGTTATCGTAGTCGGCGATCTCTGCCTTTAAGCTCACTTGATTGTTAAGGTTGTAACGCATGCCTAGAGTGATGGATTCCATCGAGACTTTTTGTACAGGCGATACGGCATTGCTTTCATGGGAGGCATCCGAATAGGTTTTGGATAAGCTCATATAGGGCATCCACTTTTCGAATTGATAACCCAAGGTGCCTGACATAGCGATATTGCCTAAAAATGGTAGCTTCTTGCCGATGTCAGCTTCGGCGCCTTCCAGCATGGCAAACCATTTACCGTTATCGTAACGGGCGCTGGCTGAGTAATAGTCGATATCGTCAGATAGAGGGAATCCAGTGATAGAAATAGTGTCTATCTGGTTGTAAGAGGCTCGTAATGTGAGCGACTCTTTTTCTGCGGTAAAGGCTATACCGCTGACTGCTTCGGCCTCGGCTACATCAGTGCCCGCTGTACCATAGTAAATTTTAGTGTCGGTGTTCCAGCTACCAATCGGGTGGCTATAAGTCGCATCGACACCTTCATAGGTGGTAAAGCTGGTGACATAAACTTCAGCGGGTGGCCTAACCCAAGGGTAGGCATAGCCAACTTCAATGGATTCAGAGTACATATACCAAGGTAGGCGCATTCGGCCACCACGTAAAGCTAGGCTATCGTTAACATTGAAGCGTAAGAAGGCCCATTCAGCTTCCATATCAAAGTCGTTTTTTCCTTTGGCGGTTAGCTGTATTACCGCGTCGATGCTATCACTGACTTTGTAGTCAAACTGCAAGCCTGCAATGGTATCGGGAGAAAAATCCCAATGGGTATCGACACCAGCTTCTAGTGTTACGCCTTTAACATTGGCCTTGGTAGCGTAAACAGACGCAAACCCCTTAATGCTTAAGCGATCTTTCTGGGATTCGATTTTTCGCTTTAAGGATTTTGTTTGTCTTTGAGTTTTCTTTTCCAGTTTAACTAGCCGTTGTTCCAGTTTAACCGAGTCACTGCCTGAGCTTTGTTGGCTCAATGCGTTTAGTTTTGACGTTAATTCAGAAATGGTTTTTTGATCTTGAGCGCTCTTACGTTCAAGTTGTTCCAGTCTCTGTAGAATGTCATTCTGATCCGCCGTGGCAGCTTGCCAAGGCAGGCTGCTTAAAATGGCTAAGGTGATAAGTTTCTTTTTCATGGGGCACCTGTGTACATCTAATCTAAATCGAGGTTTTATACTTTAAATTGCGCCGATACAGCGCTGAGTTGATCTGAGAATTGGCTCAAATCTTTGCTCATGTCTGAGAGATTCTCAGCGCTTTGGGCAACGCGTTGAGTGGCTTCGGTAAGAGCAGAAACATTACTTTGAATGGCGCGGCCGCTGCTGTCTTGCTGCTCGGTTGCCGCAGCAATCTGGTGGTTCATACTGGCAATAGAAGCCACGCTTCCAGAAATAGTTTGCAGGGTTACGCCAGTTTCTTGTACTTGGTCGGCATTGAGTCCAACTTGTTGTTGGCTGCTCGACATAACATTCACGGCTTCGTTAGAAGCCAGTTCCAGCTTTTCGATAAGTTGTTGGATTTCTTGGGTAGAATCCTGAGTTTTTGAGGCGAGTGTTCTTACCTCATCAGCAACAACGGCAAAGCCTCGCCCTTGTTCACCGGCGCGTGCAGCCTCAATAGCGGCATTCAGTGCGAGTAGATTGGTTTGTTCGGCTATCACCTTAATAACATCGAGAATACCGCTGACGTTTTCAACATCCTGCTGTAGTGAGCTAATCACATTCGCAGCTGCTGTAATATCGCTGGATAAATTGCGAATCGATAAGCTGGTTTTGCTGATGTTCTCGGTTTCTGCCTTGGCATCTTGATCAGCTTCGGAAGTCGCCTCGGCTGCCGTGGCTGCTGATCCGGCGATGTTTTCGGTGCTCTGGATAAGTTCGTCCATGGCTTGAACCAACTCGCAAGATGCATCTTGTTGCTGCTGGCAGTCGTTCAGGGAAGTTCCCGCTAACTGCTTGAGGCGATCGGCAAGCTGGTTCATGGGTGCGTCGAGTTTAATCATATCGCCAACGGTGCTGTGCAGCTTCGCGATAAAGATATTAAACCAATTCACCAATTGCCCAATTTCGTCATTGCCTTGTTGGGTCAGTCGCAAGGTTAAGTCGCCATCTCCCTCAGCAATTTCTTTTAAAGAGTTTGAAACATTGTTGATTTGTGAGGTGATTGTCCAAGTGCTAAAGCCCGTGACTAAGCTCAAAAAAATCACTAGAGCGATGCCAGCGAGTACGCCGATTTGAGAAGAGGATTCAGCATTGCTATTGGCCTGACTGATCTGTTGATTGAAGCTACTCAGGGCTTCTTCTTGTCCACTTTGAAAGGCGCTGTTTAGCTCTTTGTAGAGCTTTTCTTTGTTGCTTACCAAAGCTGGGAGGTTTTGTGGGTCAAAATCGCCACCAATCAACGCTTGGGCAAGATTGTTATTGGCATTCACAAATAACTGCAGCTGCTCCCGCTGCTGAGCAATGGCTTTGCTGTTTTGCTTTTGTAGTTGAGCTTGTTGCGCCAAGCCTTCTTGCATGGATTTATGCAAATTGTCGGCATTAGCCAAAATATCTTGGTCGGCCATGGTGACGGCTGAGTTGTAGATATCTTGCAAGCGTTCCAGCTGACTTTGTTGGCTGCTGGCAATTAGCATTGCAGGAAGCTGTTGATCACGCAGAGTGTTGAGCCGGTCAATGTTGTTATTGGAAACTGTGTATTGATAGCTCAATACTGCACTTAGCCCAATCAATGCAATGATGGGAGGGAGCATCAGTTTCATTTTAATTGATAGAAAATTTAAACCATTCATATTTCTAACCACTGGCATAAGAGAGATATCAGCAGTTGCCAAGGCAATATTGCTGTGTCTTTGCTGTCGGCTAGGCCGCTGAAGGTTTAGCTTTTGAGGAGAATGTTTTTTTCTATATCGTGGGTGGGGAGTTCTAAGTGTTTGATTTATATGTTTAAAAATTTCAAGTGTGGAATTTCAGCATGGATTTTTGTGCGCAAACTAAAGGTTTAAGCTGGGTATTTGGAATACCTATAAAGATTGAATTAATCGATTATTTAATTAGTTAGAAAGTGCTTATTTCATGCTTGCAGGATAGTAATAAATGACGGGTCGCCAAAAGGTCAAAAAAGACTTAGTCGCTGGCCATCTAGGGCTAAATCTATATAATTCTTGTCCTTTATATAAATAAACTAAATCCATAGCAGGATCGAATATGAGTGCAAGAATAGCCGTAACCGGTGCAGCAGGGCGTATGGGCCGAATGCTGATAGAAGCGATTAGTCAAAGTGATCAGGCGGTATTGACTGCGGCGGTAGAGCATCCCAGCAGCAGCATGATTGGCTGTGATGCTGGAGAGCTTGCTGGTTTAGGTAAAAACGGCATTATTATTGTTGATGATTTGACCAAGGTTCTTGAGCAGGTAGACACCGTTATCGATTTCACGGCTCCAGAAGCTACCTTGGCAAACGCCGCCTTATGTTCGCAATATTCTAAGGCCTTGGTTGTGGGTACAACTGGCTTTGATACCCAGCAAAAAGCCGAGCTGCAAGCTATGCAAGATAAATTGGCTCTGTGTATCGCAGCTAACTACAGTACCGGTGTAAATGTTTGTTTAAAGCTACTTGAGCAGGCGGCGGCGATTCTTGGCGATGAATATGATGTTGAGATCTATGAAGCTCATCATCGCCATAAAGTTGATGCCCCATCAGGAACCGCATTAGCTATGGGGGAGGCGGTTGCAGATAGTTTAGGGCGTGATCTTGAAAAGGTTGCCGTATACGGACGCGAAGGGCAGACCGGGGCTAGAGATAAGGAAACCATTGGTTTCGCTACGGTTCGCGGTGGAGATGTCGTAGGTGATCATACCGTGATGTTTATGGCCGATGGTGAGCGCATAGAAATAAGTCACAAGGCGTCTAGCCGCATGGCTTTCGCTCGCGGGGCCGTTAGGGCCGCGGCTTGGATGGCCGGTCAGCAAGCTGGTTTTTATGATATGAGAGATGTTTTAGGGCTCAACTAGGTATACGCTCATATCCAAAGCATTTTAGGGTCGCCAGGCCCTAAAATGGCCTCCCAAGAGCTCATAAAATGTGTTCATTAGATGGAAATCTGATGCTTTTGTAGGGTATCTATTAACAAATGCTATTGCAGCTTAATTGATGCCTGCGCCAAAATCTCGCACCATTAAAAACAAAAATGATGCGGTGATGTATGGCTATAGAATTCCCCCACTCCTCTATTTACCACTATCTAAATGCAGTGGCTCAGCAGCGTCCTGAAGCGACGGCCTTACGCTTAGTGACAGACCTCAACGACGGCTTTCAAGATATGTCGTGGAGTTATCAAGAGTTGCTGGATAATATGCGCCGGGTTGCTAGATTACTAAAGGCGAATAGCCAAGCTCAGCGTCCTGTCTGCTCCTTCTTGTTGCCAAATATACCCCAAGCTCATGCCATCATGTGGGGGGCTGAAAGCGTTGGTGTGGCCAATCCGCTTAACCCTTTGCTTAACGAAGATGCCTTGTTACAGCTAATGGAGGCAGCCCAAACTGATGTTTTAATTGCATTGGGGCCAAACCCGGTGAGTGATATCTGGCAAAAAGCGGAATCCGTTGCTAAGCGCTTGTCTAAGCCCGTCAAGCTGATTCCAGTGCTGTTTCCTGCCGAATCGTACGAGTTGTTCGAACAGCAACTAGCGCACTATGATGCGACTGAGCTGAGTGAAGAGGAATTACCATGCTTAGATGATATCGCCTCTTATTTTCACACTGGTGGCACCACAGGCACGCCAAAGCTGGCTCAAAACTCTCAGCGTAATCAGCTCGCCTGTGTGGCCCTACACCATGAGAGTATGGAATTGCAGCCAGGTGATGTGGTGATGAGCGGTCTGCCGCTGTTTCATGTTGCGGGTTCGATGATTAATGGCTTGTCTTGTTTATGTGCTGGTATCGAGATTGTCCTGCCGACCATAGCAGGATTTCGTGATCCTAACGTTGTTCAAGCACACTGGCGCATGGTTGAAAAATATCGGGTTAGTGTCAGTGGTGGCATTCCCACCTCGGTAGCTTCTATGGTGAATGTACCTGTAGATGCGGATATTAGCTCCTTAAAATATCTAATCTCGGGCGGCTCCCCGGTTCCTGCGGCGCTTTGCCATGATGTCAAAAATAAACTCGGGTTAGAGCTTTATCAAATTTATGGTATGACCGAGTGTGCCGGTGCTATCGCCATGCCGATGGTTGATAAACCTACCGTGCCTGGAAGTGCAGGCTATGTTAGTGAACTCATTGATTTAAAAATCAATGGTGCACAAAAAGCTGGTGACAGTGGCGAGCTGCTGGTTCGTGGCGAAGTGGTATTTTCGGGCTACTTGGGTCGGGATGAAGATCCGCTGGATCAGGGCTGGTTGCACACCGGAGATCTCGGTCATATTGATGAAGATGGTTATTTGTTCATTACGGGGCGCGCAAAAGATTTGATTATTCGCAGTGGTCATAACATCGACCCAGCATTGATCGAAAACTGTTTGGAGCAACATCCAGCTGT
This sequence comes from Cellvibrionaceae bacterium, assembly GCA_025800365.1. GTDB lineage: Bacteria > Pseudomonadota > Gammaproteobacteria > Pseudomonadales > Cellvibrionaceae > Pseudoteredinibacter. The sequence goes on from JAOXRT010000287.1 coordinate 21,197, forward strand.
ATCTTTAGCCGCGGCGGTAGGGCGTCCAGATGCTTATGCTGGTGAGTTGCCGGTAGCTTATGTGCAGCTTTATGATGGCCACGAGGTTAGCGAAAAAGAGCTGATGGAGTTTGCCATGGAGCATATTGCCGAGCGCCCAGCTTGCCCTAAGTTTATTGAAATTTTAGAAGCCTTGCCGGTAACTGCTGTCGGTAAGGTGCATAAGCCGAGCCTGCGTGCCGCAGCAATCGAGCGAACAGTGTCTGAATTGTTGCCCGAATTACCAGCCGCCAAGGCCCTTATTTTAGACAGTGGTGAGGTGAAGTTGACCTTTGTTGAAAGCTTATCAGATGAGCAGCAGGCATCGGCATTAAAATTGGCCGATGAATTAAATATAAAGCTGTAATAGAGCTTTAGAGAGCCCTTTGTGTATAGCCGTTTTTGAAAGGGGTACACAAAGGGCATCCAAGAATTGCCTTTTCTGCCTCAAAAACTAGCCGAGACTTTGCAAGGATTTTAAAAAGACTTTTGCAAGGATCTTAATAGAGATGTTAAAAAAGAAGGTTGCTGCTAGCTTTTTAGCTTCGCCTTTATTCGCGACAAGCTAACCGCGTCCATGCCAAGGTAGCTGGCGATATGGTATTGCGCGAGGCGTTCGGTAATCCATGACTCATTGCTTAGCAGCCATTGATAGCGTTCTTCGCCCGACTTTGTTAACAATACAGCTTCGCGTTGTTCGTTACGCAAAAAAAGCTCACGAGTCGTGTGGTCGAGCATTTCTTGAATGCTAGGATTATTCTCAATTTTGCGCAGAGCGCTGATGGGCATTTCCCAGAGCAGACTATCTTCAAGGGCTTGGATCTCATAGGGGCATTCACCTTGATTGAGCCATGCGCTTAGAGATCCAGCCAGTTGTCCTTCCCTAAAAAAGTTCTTATTTCTCTCGCGTCCTTGAGCGCTTGGATAATATTGTCTTAATAAGCCTTTTAGAATGATGTAGCAGAATTGAGGTTTGCTGTTTGCGGCCAAAAGCTGGGTGCCAGCACTGACGTTTCTCTCTTGCCCGATATCTTCCAGCAAAGGCCACAGAGTAGGGCTAGAGAGCGCTGGGCTTAGTCTATAGCGAGATAATAAATCCGTACTCATGGTTTCACTGCTGATCGATTGGGAGTGGCAGTTTAAATCAGACTGCTAATGCGAACAATAAAAAAGCCGCCCATTGGGCGGCTTATAAAGTTCTTACAAATTGACCTTAAAACTTTAACTCGTAACGCATACCAAAACTTAGCTCGGCGGAGCTAATATTGCTGGCACCTGCTAAGTAGCGATAATCAACAAAACCTGAAAGGCCGTGCTGGAATTGAGCGGCTAAGGCCACGTTAAAGCTCATGTAGCTTTTATCGATTGCATCGGTTCTTACCACCATAGGAGCAAGTGGGCTATTGCTGTCGCCAAAGGGATCGTGCACAAATGCGGCAATGACTTGGTTTTCATCGTTTTTAATATCACGATAATAATTGCCATTAAATTGCGCAGTTAAAACACCCCAGTCGCGCAGCATAGTGTATGAGCTATGCCAACCTAAGCTGGCACTTTGTACGCTGGCTTCTTGCCTGCCGTAAGCTAGCTCTAAGCCGCTGCTGCCACGCTCATTAAATTGATCGATGTTGGTTTTGTTGTAAGAAACACCAAGATTTGGACCAATAATGAATGGGCCTTTTATAAAATCGTAGCCTGCATCGAAGGTGGCCAATAACTGGCGGCCGCTGGTGCTGGAATCGATTTGGGCATTAACCTGGCCAAACATATCCTTGTATTCGACGCGGCGCAGCATATCGTAATCGCTGTTGCCACGGGTAACACTGACATCGATATAGTAGTTCTTATCATCATAATAAGAGCCATAAGCGGTTATAAATTGGCTTTCGGCATCCATGGTGCCGCCATTTTGTTTGTAGTCTAAATCGGTATCAGCGAAGCCAATTGCTAGCCCGGCGACTGCATTATCGGTAATGCGATAATCCATACCCATGGTTAAACCTTTTACATCTAGGTCATAACCATTCTGCGCATCGGTTTTGTCTTTATCGCCGTAGAGAATATTACCATTTAAGAAAACCCCCCAGCGTGAGCTTTCTAATAGGTAAGTGTCTTCATCGCCACTGGCTGCGCCACCGAGTTTGCTGCTTAGAGCGCTAGCGAGTAGATTACCATTCAATGTGCCACTGTCGGTTTGAATATTTAAACCGCTAAGGTCGATACCGCTGCCGCCGCGACGTAATTGGGTTAAGCGAGTGCGGATATTGCTTTGTTGTACACTGGCAAAATCGGTCGATGTAGACAGTAGTGCGGCAACCTCTTCACCGGCAATAGCTTGCAAAGCAGCAGCCTGATCTTCATCACTAAGATCGGGGTCCAATAATCCATTACAGCGGGTGAGCAAATTTTTCTGGGCGCCAGACAATGGGTTTAACTGATCAGCTTCTGCGAGCCTAGGACAAAGGTTGTCGAGGCTTTCCGCTAAGCTGCGCTCGTTGCGGTCAATGCCGGGCGTTGTTGCCAGTTTATCTTGGTTGGCACTCTGTTGTTCTTTAACCAATACATTTAAGATTTTTTCTGAAATCAAGCCGGCTTTGTTGGTGATTCGTGCCGTCACTTGGTTGTTGCCGACAGGTAGCAATGCGCTTGTTTTGATGCCGTTGGCGATCACTTCACCGTCGAATATCCATTCAACGGTATCGATCTCGCTATTGAGTGAGCTGGAGTTGGAAGCGTCGAGATTGACCTCAACCTCACCATCGCCATCAAAGTCGGTAACTTCAATGTCAGCCCCTACGTCCACATTCGGAGCTTGTGGGTCTCGAACATCAGCAATTTTTAGCTCGACGGATTTTTGATTGCCAAGTAGAGCCCCACCGGTGGGATTACTTAGCTCTACAAAAAAGGATTCGGTTTCTTCTTGCAGTAGATCTTTTTTGATGGTGATTGAGACAGTTTTGTCTTGGCTATCGCCATCGCCCCAGCTCAATATACCTTGGCTACTTTGAAAATCGAGGTCCGCGGAGGCGGTATCGGCTAGGGTTTGATAGCTGACGCTGATGTCACCCGCTGCTCCATCGCTGCGTTGAGCTTTGAGTGTTATGGTTCCACTGTCCTCAGTAAGGCTTAGTTGAGATTGAGTCCACTGAATAGTTCCGGGGGGTTCAGGGTCGTCTTCATTAATAGTTATTTGAAATGTCAAAGGTGCATTCACTGGAATGTCGACGTCAAGCTGGGTAAGTTCGACTTGAAATGTCTCATCACCTTCAAATTTTTTATCGTCAATAATTGGGATGACAACCGTTTTTTGACTGCTATCACCGGCAGGCCAAACTACAGTTTGGCTAACAGCCTGATAATCTTCCCCAGATTTCGCACTGCCATCAAGAGTGTTTACTTCAAGTGCTATATCGCTGTTGCCGGCTTGGCTTAGGGAAAAGTTTAATGTAGCTTGCCCTGCGTTTTCATCGACCGAGGTTTGTAAATTGGCATTGATCTCGGGGTCCAGCTCATCAGCGGTAAAGTTTAATACAACGTCGCAGCTAGGGTCGCTAAGACAGAAAACTGAGCTGACCACCATTTCGTAGCTGCCTGCAACAGGAGTAAAGCTAAACACAAACTGTGATTGGTTGCTTCCACCGCCTGGGACTGAAGCTTGCGATGTAATAAAGTCGATTCCTGGGATGTTTCTTTTGGAGTTAGTGCGTTTTTTGAGTGGTGAGCCACTATTCCCGTCAACTGAGCCACAGTCATAACCGCCGGTAGGTGTTGGGTCTCCTGGTTGGCCTTGTCCCTCTCTTTCACCATCGAATGGCACGAATGTACAGTTCGGGTCGCTGGTTTGCCAATCTGGAATGCTCGGGCCGCTGATGTGAATAAAGTCTACGGCCGCAATCTGAGGGCTAATATCCTGGTTTTCCAAGATTACCGTTAACTGCACCGGCTGCCCTGCAATAATCGGGCTAGAAAGGGTTGCGGAATTAATAACAACTTGAGCGTGAGAGTAGGACCCTAATATAAGCAATAGGAATGCTGTTACAACTTTGTATAACTTCATCTGAGATCAGGCCATCGAGGTTGATTTATTAGTATCAGCTAAGTTAGCTGCTGCATGTGGCGCTAATATTATGCCGTGTGTACGATATAAATGCTAAGCACAAAATCTAGCTATTGCGCCTCATTCATCTTTTCGTTCTTTGATAACCATTGGGCAGATTTAGCCCTCAATTGCTAATTACTACTAAAGTTTTCCTTCGGTCTGTAGATATTAATACTTGCACGCGCAAAATTTGCCTTGGCAATTTGCTGCTTTGCTTTTAAGTAAGTTAGCGGTTGCTTATGCGTAATCGGTGATACCTGTGGGTAGCCAGGTAGACCTGGGCCTATTGATGGAGTCTAGAATGAAAAGTTTATCGCTCAAGTGGAAGGTGCTTCTGGGTGTGACATTAACCAGCATGGCTGCAGTGATTGTAGTGAGTGCTGTGTCGGTGATTACTCAGATTGCTCATATTGAAGAAGAATTAGAACGTTTTGCAGAAACCATCGAAATGGTAGTGGGAGGTAGTGCCTCAGGAGCCTTAGCATTTGATGATAAAGCGACTACCCGCGAGATTTTGAACAATCTAAGCAAGAGTGATCGCATTAACTCTTCGGTGATATATGGCGGCGATGGGATGCCATTTGCTTGGTTTGAAAAGGGCAAGGGCACCAAGGGTAAAGCGATACCGAGTGGTGCGCCAACTTCTTTAAATACGGCCTTTGTTGATCACGAAACGGCCCACGAATTTCGTATGGCCGAGCCGATTGAGGCCGATGGCGAAAAGCTCGGCTTTATTTATATTGCGGTGAGTCGCGACGAGGTGACTGTCGCCAAAGATGAGGCTGTTCAGAGTGCAGGCCTTTCGGTGCTGATTATCTCAGTCTTAGCGGCGATTGTTTCACTGTTTATTTCTAGAGCTATTGTACGCCCAGTAGTGGGTGTATCTGACGCATTGCAAGATATGGCAGAAGGTAATGGCGATTTAACCCTACGTTTGCCGGATGACGGGCGTGATGAGATTGGTACTCTTTGTACCAACTTCAATACCTTTATTGAGCGCTTGCATGGCACGATTTCGGGCTTCTCAAATAACGCCATGGAGCTGGATCGCCATGCGAACCAGGTGTCTCAGTTGGCTCGCGAGACTGAGAAAGGAGTGGCCAACCAACAAGCGGATATCAACCAGGTAGTTGATGCGGTGCGTGAGATGTCCTCGGTAGTAGACGATGTGGCTCGTAACGTTACCGAGGCAGCCGAGAATGCCCATTCAGCAGATCAAGAATCGACGAGTGGTCGTGAGGTCGTTGGCGATACAAAAGTTCAAATCGAGCGCTTGGCTCAAGATATTCATGGTGCCGCTGAGGTTATCGATCAGCTGCGTCAAGGCACGGAAGATATCGGTACTGTATTGGATGTGATTCGGGGTATTGCCGAGCAAACCAATTTGCTGGCGCTAAATGCCGCTATTGAGGCAGCACGAGCCGGCGAGCAAGGGCGCGGATTCGCAGTAGTTGCGGATGAGGTGCGCACCTTGGCCTCTAGAACCCAGTCCTCTACTGAAGAGATTCAGGACATGATCGAGCGCCTGCAAGGTGGTGCTCGCGAGGCGGTACAACGCATGGAGCAGGGGCGTAAGCAGGCTGCTGAAGCAGTTAAGCATTCTGAAGCGGCCAGCGAGTCTCTGGTATCGATTACGGGTGGCGTAGCGTCTATTCGCTCCAAAACCGATCAAATAGCCAGCGCCACCGAAGAGCAGGGTGCCGCCAATAACGAGATCGAACGCAATATGGAGAATATTGCGGTGGTCTCTAGACAGGCGGCCTCGGGCTCAGCGGCTATCTCATCCAGTATTGATGAGCTGGCTGAAATGGCGGCTGCTATGAAGTCTACGCTCGGTCAGTTTAAAATCTAAAAAGCTTGTTAATTCGCTGTTAACGGAATGGACAAATAGGGGGGCTTTGCCGTAGAATGCACAGTTAGATTGCAATAGGCCATTGGCCCACAACCCGCTGGAAAAGCGATGGCGAATTTTAATAAAAAGCGAGATGAGACCAACTGTTTCATCTCGCTTTTTTGCGACTTACGCCAGGCAAAAAACCACATTTCACGTCATGTTTGTAAGACAGTGGCTCACGCCACTCACTGTGCACCCAAGGATGCGCAGCGCTAGCCCTCGGTCTAGTGATTACTGGCAAGTAGACACTTATTGGTGGTATTCAGTGAAGGTTGCTGCGCTCTTGGTTGATTGCTGAGCTATGTGATTACCCCCTACTGGAGGCTGCCTGTTTAATGAGCCCTTTATTGCGCAATAATTCTCGGCCCGCCATTCTTGTTTTAGAAGATGGCAGTATCTTTCGCGGCAGTGCCATTGGCGCTGATGGACAAGCAGTCGGTGAGGTGGTGTTTAACACTGCTATCACGGGCTACCAAGAGATCCTTACCGATCCTTCCTACGCTAAGCAAATTGTTACCTTAACCTACCCTCATATTGGTAGTGTGGGTGTAACTAAAGAAGACGAAGAGTGCGACAAAATTTGGGCGACAGGCCTAGTGATTCGCGACCTTCCTTTGTTGGCCTCTAATTTCCGCAAAGAAGAAGATTTGGATGCTTACCTTAAGCGCCACAATATTCTAGGTATTGCCGATATCGATACTCGTCGCTTGACTCGCTTGCTGCGCGACAAAGGTTCTTTAAAAGGCTGCATTATGGCGGGCGAGCTTAATGAAGAAGCTGCCCTGGCCGCCGCCAAAGACTTCTCTGGCTTGAAGGGTTTGGATCTCGCCAAAGAAGTAACCACAGCTGAAAGCTACGCTTGGAATGAAGGCAGTTGGCAGTTGGGTAAGGGCCATGTAGAGCAGACCGAGAAGCGCTTTAAAGTTGTGGCTTATGACTACGGAGTGAAGCGCAATATTCTTCGTATGCTGGCTGATCGCGGTTGTGATCTAACTGTAGTACCGGCTAAAACGCCGGCGAGCGAAGTATTGGCCATGAATCCAGATGGTGTTTTCCTTTCTAATGGCCCAGGTGATCCAGAGCCGTGTGATTATGCGATCGAAGCTATCCAGGAAATCTTACAGACTGAAATTCCAGTATTTGGTATCTGTTTAGGTCATCAGTTGTTAGCTTTGGCCTCTGGTGCTAAAACCGTGAAAATGGGCCATGGCCATCACGGTGGCAACCACCCAGTACAAAACATAGATGATCAGACAGTGTTGATTACCAGTCAAAACCACGGTTTTGCGGTTGACGAAGACAGCTTGCCTGAAAATCTACGTGCGACTCACAAATCCTTGTTTGATGGCACTTTGCAGGGCATCCACCGTACCGATAAGCCGGCATTTAGCTTCCAGGGTCACCCTGAGGCGAGCCCTGGTCCGCACGATGCAGCGCCATTGTTTGACCACTTTATTGAATTGATGGAAGCCGCCCAATAAGGGCCTGCTTAAGCTAGAACGCTATTACTTAGGTAAGAAGAAAGATGCCAAAAAGAACCGACATTGAAAGTATTCTGATTATAGGTGCTGGCCCCATCGTTATTGGTCAGGCCTGTGAATTTGACTACTCTGGCGCCCAAGCTTGTAAAGCTCTGCGTGAAGAAGGTTACCGAGTTATCTTGGTGAACTCGAACCCGGCGACCATTATGACTGACCCAGCCATGGCCGATGCCACTTATATCGAGCCAATTACTTGGGAAACCGTTGCCAAAATTATTGAGAAAGAACGCCCTGATGCTGTACTGCCTACCATGGGTGGTCAGACCGCACTGAACTGTGCCCTGGCGCTGCACGATAATGGCGTATTGGAAAAATACGGCGTTGAGCTGATCGGTGCAAAACAAGAGGCCATTCATAAAGCTGAAGATCGCGACTTGTTCGACAAGGCGATGAAAAAAATTGGCTTAGAATGTGCGCGCGCGGAAATTGTTCATTCAATGGATGAAGCCAAAAAAGTTCCAGAAATGTTTGGCTTCCCTGTGATTATTCGCCCGTCATTTACTATGGGTGGTTCCGGTGGTGGTATCGCCTACAACTGGGAAGAGTTTGAGGAAATTTGTGCTCGCGGCTTGGATCTCTCGCCAACCAATGAGTTGTTGATCGACGAATCTCTACTCGGCTGGAAAGAGTATGAGATGTAAGTGGTGCGCGATAAAAATGATAACTGTATTATCATTTGCTCCATCGAAAACTTCGATCCAATGGGTGTTCACACCGGTGACTCTATTACTGTGGCGCCTGCCCAGACGCTAACTGATAAAGAACTGCAAATCATGCGTAATGCATCGATTGCGGTATTGCGCGAGATCGGTGTTGAAACCGGTGGTTCTAACGTACAGTTTGCGGTAAATCCAGAAGATGGCCGCTTAGTGGTTATCGAAATGAACCCGCGTGTATCTCGCTCTTCCGCCTTGGCTTCAAAAGCTACTGGTTTCCCAATTGCGAAAGTGGCTGCCAAATTAGCGGTTGGCTACACACTAGATGAGCTACAAAACGATATTACCGGCGGTGCAACGCCAGCATCTTTCGAGCCATCGATTGATTATGTAGTTACTAAAATTCCTCGCTTCACTTTTGAAAAGTTCGGTGATGCCGATGCGCGCCTAACCACCCAGATGAAATCTGTAGGTGAGGTAATGGCGATTGGTCGTACCTTCCAAGAATCCATGCAAAAAGCCCTGCGTGGTTTGGAAGTAGGCTCTGCAGGTTTTGAAGCGAAAGTTGACCTCAGTGCAGAAGATGCCATGAGCAAAATTCGTCGCGATCTATCCACGCCAGGCGCTGAGCGTATTTGGTTTGTGGGTGACGCTTTCCGCGCCGGTATGTCAGTTGACGAAGTTTATGAGGTCTCCGCCATCGACCCTTGGTTCTTGGTGCAGATTAAAGACATTATCGATACAGAAATGGCGCTGCAGTCAATGCCAATTTCCGATATCGATGCGGATTTAATGTTCCGCTTAAAGCGTAAAGGTTTCTCTGATTTACGTTTATCTGATTTGCTAGGTGTGAGTCAGCGTAAAGTTCGTGCTCATCGTCATGCCTTGGGTATTCACCCGGTTTACAAGCGCGTTGATACCTGTGCGGCAGAATTTTCTACCTCAACAGCTTATATGTACTCGACTTATGAAGAAGAGTGTGAAGCTCAGCCAAGCGATAAGCGCAAAATTATGGTCTTGGGCGGCGGTCCAAACCGTATTGGTCAAGGTATTGAGTTCGATTACTGCTGTGTACACGCAGCCTTAGCGATGCGCGAAGACGGTTACGAAACCATTATGGTGAACTGTAACCCAGAAACAGTTTCCACCGATTACGATACTTCTGATCGCTTGTACTTTGAGCCCGTTACCTTAGAAGACGTATTGGAAATTGTTCATAAGGAGCAGCCAGAAGGTGTGATCGTTCAGTTTGGCGGTCAGACACCACTGAAATTAGCGCGTGCCCTAGAGTCGGCCGGTGTGCCGATTATTGGTACCGCTCCAGAAGCGATTGACCGTGCTGAAGACCGTGAGCGTTTCCAGCAAATGATCGAGCGCTTGGGCTTGTTGCAGCCTTCAAACGCCATTGTTCGCTCTACGGAAGAAGCGGTACGTGAAGCTGAAAATGTTGGCTATCCTCTGGTTGTTCGTCCATCTTATGTGCTGGGTGGTCGTGCGATGGAAATCGTCTACAACGAAAAAGAGCTACGCACCTATATGCGCGAGGCCGTACAGGTTTCTGAAGATGCGCCAGTATTGCTAGACCACTTCTTGAACTCCGCGATTGAAGTGGATATCGATGCTGTGAGTGATGGTAAGCAGGTAGTGATCGGTGCCATTATGCAGCATATCGAGCAGTGTGGAGTTCACTCTGGTGATTCGGCTTGTTCACTGCCGCCGTATAATTTGCCAGCCGACGTACAAGATTTGATGCGCGAGCAAGTTAAGAAAATGGCGCTTGAATTGGGCGTTATTGGCTTGATGAATACTCAGTTGGCTTACCAAGATGGCAAGACATATGTGATCGAAGTTAACCCTCGCGCATCACGAACTGTACCATTTGTTTCTAAGTGCATTGGCACTTCATTGGCCAAAGTTGCTGCGCGCTGTCAGGCGGGCATGACTCTAGAAGAACAGGGCTTCACTGAAGAAATCGTTCCAGATTACTTCAGCGTTAAAGAAGCGGTATTCCCATTTAACAAATTCCCAGCAGTTGACCCGATTCTAGGCCCTGAGATGAAGTCCACGGGTGAGGTGATGGGTGTTGCTGATACCTTTGCAGAGGCTTATAGTAAGTCTCAAATGGGTGCGGGCGATGCCATACCGACTTCTGGAAAAGTGTTCATCAGTGTACGCGATTTCGATAAGGGCGGCGTGGTATCTGTTGGTCGTGATCTACAGAAGCTCGGATTCGAATTGGTAGCGACTCGCGGCACAGCGAAAGTACTGGAAGACGCTGGCATTAGCGTTGAGTTGGTGAACAAGGTTGAGGAAGGTCGTCCGCACATCGTCGATGCTATTAAGAACGACGAAATTGCCATGGTAGTGAATACTACTGAAGGCAAGCAGGCGATTAAGGATTCAGCTTCGATTCGCCGCAGTGCTGAGCAGCATGGTGTGTACTACACTACTACTTTGGCTTCAGCCGAAGCGGTAGCGGTAGCGCTTGAGTTTGCCGATGAGCACAAGGTGCGTTCTGTACAAGAACTGCATGCTCGTATTACTGGTTAATACGGCTTCTTTTTAAGGCAACACCCTTAAATAATGTAAGATTAAGTTGCAAGGCTGGTGGCCTCGCAACTTAATCTTACATTTTTCGTTTTAGGCCTAGTAAACATTTCAGGCCGTTATTTGAGAAAGTCTTGGCGGCCATGTGTTGTCGCCAAGGTAATTACAAAAAAGATAAAAGGCCTCGCAAAATGTCGCGAGAGAATGGATTGTATTATGTTAGATAAAGTACCCATGACCCAAGCTGGTGCCGATGCCCTGCGTGAAGAGCTGGAGCAGCTAAAAAAGGTAGATCGCCCACGCATTGTTCAAGCTATTGCTGAAGCTCGAGAGCATGGCGATTTAAAAGAGAACGCTGAGTATCACGCTGCACGAGAGCAGCAAGGCTTTTGTGAAGGTCGTATTCAAGATATCGAAGGCAAACTTTCTAACGCACAAATTATTGACGTGACAAAAATCCCTCACTCTGGGAAAGTTATCTTTGGGACAACGGTTGATCTAATTAACTTGGATACCGACGATACAGTGAGTTATCAGATTGTTGGTGATGATGAGTCAGACGTTAAGGCCAATAAAATATCGGTGAATTCGCCGATTGCTAGAGCATTGGTTGGTAAATCAGAAGGTGATGAGGTTGTAGTGCAAACACCTGGTGGTGAAGTTGAATTTGAAATCGATGTGGTAAAACATATTTAGTCGATTGTGCATTATCAATAAAAAAGCCGGCATATTAGCCGGCTTTTTTATTGATAATTTTTAGCTTTGTTTTTTCAGGTCTTCCATCAAATACTTAGCCCCCATCCAAAAGCAGAATGCAGCAAAGATGCTACTAAAGGCCATGACCGTTAAAGAGTAGCGCAAGGATTCTGTACCATAAGTGCTGGCGAGCATATCACTCATTATGCCGGCCACTAATGGGCCGCCACCTAGGCCAATTAGATTCAATATAAAAAACAAAATAGCTGAAGTCATGGCGCGCATGTTTGGCGCTACTAAGGTTTGCGCCATGGCTAAAACTGGCCCTAGATACCAAATGCCGAAGAATGTTGAGCCTCCAATGCCTAGTGCAATAAGAGTCATATTGTCGGAGTACAGCGCAAGTAGGCCTAGCGGTATCGCCATAATCTGACCTATGCAGGCGATCCAGGCGTACCAGCGTTTATTTTCTTTGCCGATTCTATCGGCGAACCAGCCTGCGAAAAATGCACCGATACCACCACCGATGCCTGCACCGAATGCTAGCAGTATGCCGATGTCTGCGGGCTCCATGCCGTGCGAGCGGAACAGAAAGCTTGGCATAAAGTTACCTGAACCATAACTTGAGAAGGAGGCTAGTCCTGAGCCAATAGCAAGAAAAACAAAAGAACGCATGGATTTGAGCGTTTTCAGTGTTTCTTTAAGGCTAACGCTATCACTCACTGGTGCGCTGTCGTGCTGCCCGCGTGGTGGCTCTTTGATGCTATAGCGAACGAGTAAGGCAACGAATATCCCAGGAATACCTACGACAAAGAAGGCGATACGCCAGCCGTAGTTTTGATCGACCCAACCGCCGACCAAATAACCCACCATGATTCCCACATAGATGGCAGCGGTATAAAATGCCAGTGCGGTACCACGTTGATGGGCAGGGTAGATATCGGAAATCATTGAATGCGCCGGGGGGCTGCCACCGGCTTCACCGATACCCACGCCAATTCTGGCCAGCAGCATTTGCCAGAAGTTTTGTGCTAAGCCAGAAAGGGCGGTCATGCCGCTCCAAATAGCGATAGCCCAAGCGACAATATTGCGGCGATTGGATCGATCAGCCCAGCGAGCGATGGGGATACCAGCAGATACATAGAAAATCGCGAAGGTGAAGCCCGTCATTAAGCCAAGCTGGGAATCTGATAAGCCCATATCGGCCTTGATGGATTCCTGCAAAATCACCAAAATTTGTCGATCGATAAAGTTAAAAACGTAGACGATACTGAGTAGGACTAAAGTGTAATGGGGCCAGCGGCCAGAGCTCGCAGCGGGGTTGGACGCAGTAGGGTTCGACATAAGTATACCTTGGTCACCGCGGCAAAGATTCGCTGAGCTAACTTGGAAAAGTACTCAGTTCTGTGCCACTCGTTATTATATTTTTATCGAGTGTAAGGGTTATCCCGCATATTTGAAACGGCTTTACACTTTTAATAGGTGATGCTGGTTTATAGATGCGGTGAATGGAGTATTTGTGGAGTTGGCGAACACCGGGGTCAGAACCCGCGGGTTCTGACCCCTCTCGAAGCCGAGATATATAAACTGGCAATAAATCTAAGGAAGTTAGAAAGCGGGTGTTAAATAAACGATTGCTTTTTGAGCTTCGATATTTTAGCTGGGGATTTAAAGCGCAGGGCTTCGATGTGGGGTCAGAGCCGATAGGGCTCTGACCCCGTTTGTACAGGTTTATACGCGAGAGATATTAGACAGCTTGGCGTTAGGCTTCTTCGCGGCGCGATAGATTAGCGCCACTTTACCAATCTCCTGGACTAGCTCGCTGCGCGACTGCTGGCATACTTCTTCAATAACCTGCTTACGTAGCTCACGATCGGCCACAACCAGTTTTACCTTGATCAGTTCGTGATCTTCCAGTGCACGGTCCAGCTCCATCATTACGTTTTCACTGAGGCCGTTACCGGCAATGGTTACTACAGGCTTTAGACTATGGCCTAAACTGCGATATTGTTTTTTGCGATCTGCACTTAACGTCATACAATAGTCTCTAGGTATTTCCCTTTGCGTGGTCCGCTTGGCTAATAGGGTCAAAAAGCGGTGTAAAATGAGTATGGGCCCTAAGGTTTGGGCTTACGCAAATAGGGTGCTTGTTACACATCAGCCTTGGTCAATAATTCGCCAAAGCCTTAAAAAGGTGGCGTATTCTACCCGCCATGCGCTCTGATGTCTTTAATTTTAGGGCTCTGTCGATATCTGGCGGCAGGCCAACACTGAGGTAATTCCCTTGGCTCGTTCCAAAAGTAGTGGCCGCTGGCTGCAAGAACACTTTAACGATCAATATGTTAAGCAATCCCAGCAGGATGGCTATCGTTCGCGCGCTAGTTATAAGCTGATTGAGCTAGATGAAAAGGATAAGTTGTTCCGCACGGGAATGACGGTTGTCGACCTGGGGGCGGCTCCCGGTGGCTGGAGCCAGGTGGCTGCAGAGCGTGTAAACGCCAGTGGTGATAGCAAGGGGCGGGTATTTGCCTCGGATATTTTGCCAATGGATGGCATGGCAGGTGTCGAATTCATTCAAGGTGACTTTACCGAAGAGTCGGTATTCAACGAATTGATGGATCTAATGGGCGGCGCTCAAGCAGACCTTGTAATTTCGGATATGGCCCCCAATATGTCTGGTATGGCCGACGTAGATCAGCCCAGATCCATGTACTTAGTGGAGCTGGCGCTGGACATGGCCCGCCAAGTATTAAAGCCAGGCGGGGTATTTGTCGCTAAGGTATTTCAAGGGGAAGGGTTTGATGAGCTATTGGCTGATAGCCGCAGTAGCTTTAAGAAGGTCCTGACTCGCAAACCAGATGCCTCTAGAGCTCGCTCCAGAGAAGTTTATCTGGTCGCTAAGCAGTTTAAGGGCTAAATTTAATAGGTCGCATTGCTATCGTTTGTTTGAATACGCAGGCTTAGGCAAAGAAATTTCCCTTTAAACCAAAAGAGCGAAATTGTTGTCTCATTTATTATGGCTTGATAGCAATAGAAAGGGCGTCGCAAATAAAACGTCTGAAAATTGCTCAGCCTTGTCTAATTAGACTGTAAAGAACCGCTAAAGCGTGCTATCTAAGTGCGCTGTAAGGCAGAAATAGGGCTACAATGGCCCACCCAACCTGTATATGGGAGAGGTTTTACCCCGATCAGGTCAACGTAGTAGGCCAGCTTTTAGATCAGCTGGCGCCAAGAGGAAATCGCTTTGAACGATATGTCGAAAAACCTAGTATTGTGGTTGGTCATAGCAGCAGTGTTGTTTGCTGTGTTCCAAAACATCAATGGTCAGACCAAGCAAAAGCCACTGGTTTACTCTGACTTTATTGCCGAGGTTCGCTCGGGACAGGTTCAAAAGGTTGTGGTCGATGGCCTGATCATTATGGGTGAGCGCCGAGATGGCTCGACCTTCCAGGTGGTTCGTCCGCAAGTTCAAGACGGCAAGTTAATGGATGATCTGTACAATCATAAGGTACAGGTTGAAGGTAAGCTGCCAGAAAAGCCAAGTATTTGGCAGCAGCTGCTGGTTGCCAGCTTCCCGATACTCATTATTCTCGTGATCTTCATGTTCTTCATGCGCCAGATGCAAGGTGGCGCCGGTGGCCGTGGTGGCCCAATGAGCTTCGGCAAGAGCAAGGCGCGCCTACTGGGTGAAGATCAGGTTAAAACTACATTTGCTGATGTGGCAGGTGTTGATGAAGCCAAAGAAGAAGTGCAAGAGCTGGTAGAGTACCTACGCGACCCTTCCAAATTTCAGCGCCTAGGTGGTCAAATCCCTCGCGGTGTTTTGATGGCGGGTCCTCCAGGTACTGGTAAGACCCTATTGGCAAAAGCCATTGCCGGTGAAGCCAAGGTACCCTTCTTTTCTATCTCTGGTTCCGATTTCGTAGAGATGTTTGTTGGTGTGGGTGCTAGCCGTGTTCGGGACATGTTCGATCAGGCTAAGAAGCAGGCTCCGTGTATTATCTTTATTGATGAGATCGATGCGGTAGGTCGTCATCGTGGCGGCGGTCATGGCGGTGGTCATGACGAGCGTGAGCAAACCCTAAACCAGTTGTTGGTTGAGATGGACGGTTTCGAAGGTAATGAAGGCGTGATCGTTATGGCGGCTACCAACCGAGCTGATGTGTTGGATAAAGCCTTAATGCGTCCAGGTCGTTTCGACCGTCAAGTACACGTTGGTTTGCCAGATATTCGTGGTCGTGAGCAAATCCTAAAAGTACATATGCGTAAAGTGCCTATGGACGATGCGGTAAAAGCTTCTGTTATCGCCCGTGGTACCCCTGGTTTCTCAGGTGCTGACTTGATGAACCTAGTCAACGAAGCCGCATTGTTTGCTGCTCGTGCGAATAAGCGCACGGTGAGCATGGAAGATTTTGAAAAAGCGCGCGACAAGATCATGATGGGCGCCGAACGTAAGTCCATGGTGATGAGCGAAGACGATAAGATCATGACGGCCTATCACGAAGCTGGTCACGCGATTGTCGGTTACTTAATGCCAGAGCACGACCCTGTGCACAAGGTGACGATTATTCCTCGTGGTGGTGCTTTGGGTGTAACCCAGTTCTTGCCTGAAGATGATAAATACAGTCACAGCCGTCGTTATTTATTGGGTCAGATTTCTACCTTGTATGGTGGTCGTATTGCCGAAGAAATGACCGGTGGTGCAGATGCGGTTTCCACAGGGGCTTCTAGCGATATCGACCGCGCTACCAAGATCGCTCGTGGTATGGTGATGAAGTGGGGCTTGTCTGAAAAGCTGGGCCCGCTAGCTTATGGCGAAGACGAGGGCCAGTACCCTGGCATGTCAGCACCGAACTATTCTGGCGCCACCTCAAAAGTGATCGACGAAGAAGTGCGTAGCATTATCGATGACCGTTACAAAGTGGCTGAAGACCTACTGGAAGAAAATCGCGATATTCTAGAGGCTATGAAAGATGCCTTGATGGAATACGAGACGATTGATTCCGAGCAAGTGGAAGACTTGATGAATCGTCGCCAAGTGCGTCCACCGCGTGATTGGGACGACAGCGACTTTAATAGTCATATCAAATCAGATGACTCTGATTCGAAAGCTAGCGACAAAAAAGACGATAAGCCAGCCGGCCCGATTGGTGGTCCAGCAAACGAAAGCTAACCGTTTTGTAGTATCTATGGCCGCAGTGACAGAGCATTCTGACACTGCGGCCATTTTTGTTTTAAAGCTCAACACATTGAGTGAATCTGCCATGTCTCACCCTGTCCTTAACTGCGCCGGCAAATTGCTGGATCTGCAAAAACCTAAAATCATGGGTATTTTAAATACCACCCCCGATTCCTTTTCTGATGGTGGTAATAGTTATCAGCAAGGTAGCCTCGATTTGGATCTAGCCTTGCAACGTGCAGAACAAATGCAGAAAGAAGGCGCCAGTATTATTGATGTAGGCGGAGAGTCGACCCGCCCGGGCGCGGCCAAGGTGAGTGCACAAGAAGAAATGGATCGTGTTGTGCCCGTTGTCGAGCGCATCGCAAAGGAACTTGATGTCATTATTTCTGTGGATAGCAGTAGTCCAGTTTTAATGAAAGAAGCAGCGGCTGTAGGCGCAGGTTTGATCAACGATGTTCGCGCTTTGCAGCGCGAGGGCGCAGCCGAGATGGCGGCAGAGCTAAAATTGCCTGTGTGTTTAATGCATATGCAAGGGCAGCCCGATTCGATGCAAGATAAACCGCAATATGACAATGTCCTTAGTGAAGTAAAAGCCTTTTTATCTGAGCGCATCGATGCCTGTGTTGCAGCAGGTGTTGATAGAGCTCAAATCATTCTTGATCCAGGCTTTGGCTTTGGTAAGACCCTAGAGCATAATGTAGAGCTATTGCGTCAGATGTCGGCATTTAAGGCGATGGGTCACCCAGTGTTGGCTGGGCTGTCACGCAAGTCTATGTTGCAGGGTTTATTGGGTCGCTCTGTCGATCAGCGTCTGGCGGGAAGTCTTGGTGTAGCAATGCTGGCATTGCAGCAGGGCGCGGCTATTTTACGGGTGCACGATGTGGCGCCAAGCCGAGATATTTTGGAGCTGTATTGGCAGATTGATGCAGGCCAGATGTAGAAGGTCTGGATATGGTTTTCTAGATGATTAGATTTTGTAAGTTAATAAGACATTTATAAATTCAATTAGCGTTCAAAGAGAACAGGGAAAATAAAAACCAGGATGGGGGTGAAATATGAGTAGACAGTATTTTGGTACCGATGGTATCCGTGGCAAGGTTGGAGAGCAGCCAATCACTCCAGACTTTGTTTTAAAATTAGGTTGGGCGGCTGGCCGCGCCTTGGCGGAAAGCATCAAGGCTTCTGGCGGACGCAATCAAATCTTAATTGGTAAAGACACTCGCATCTCTGGCTATATGTTTGAATCAGCCTTGGAAGCTGGTTTGATTAACGCCGGTATCGATGTGGGCTTGTTGGGTCCAATGCCCACTCCGGCCATTGCCTATCTAACCCGTACCTTTCAGGCTACCGCAGGTATTGTGATCAGTGCTTCTCATAATCCTTACTATGATAACGGCATTAAGTTTTTCAGCCGTCAGGGCACCAAGCTTAGTGATGAGATAGAGCTAGCGATTGAGGCTGAAATTGATAAGCCTATGGTGACCACCGATGGCAAGCTGGGCAAGGCAATACGTATTTCAGATGCAGCAGGTCGCTATGTGGAATTCTGTAAAGGCACCATGCCTTGGGGCTTTAGCTTGCAGGGTATGACCATTGTATTGGATTGCGCCAATGGAGCTACCTACCATGTTGCGCCAGCGGTATTCCAAGAGCTTGGCGCTAAAGTCATTAGCATTGCCGTTGAGCCCGATGGTTTAAACATTAACCGTGGCTGCGGCTCTACTCACCCTGAAATGCTACGCGATAAAGTAGTCGAGACCGGTGCAGATTTGGGCATTGCCTTCGATGGTGATGGTGATCG
This sequence comes from Cellvibrionaceae bacterium, assembly GCA_025800365.1. Classification (GTDB taxonomy): domain Bacteria; phylum Pseudomonadota; class Gammaproteobacteria; order Pseudomonadales; family Cellvibrionaceae; genus Pseudoteredinibacter. Next base: position 39,631 of record JAOXRT010000287.1, read on the forward strand.
TGTGCTGTTTGTCGATGGCCATGGTGATGTTATTGATGGCGATGAGCTGCTTTATATTATCGCGGCCCATCGTGCAGCCGGTGAGCACGGCTGCAATGGCGTTGTAGGCACCTTGATGAGTAACTTTGGTTTTGAGCTGGCCCTAAAAGATATGGGCGTTCCTTTTGTACGTGCCAAGGTGGGTGATCGCTATGTGATCGAAGCCATGAAGAAGAATCAATGGCTGCTTGGCGGCGAGTCCTCTGGTCATATCGTATGCAGTGATGTCACTACTACCGGCGACGGGATTGTAGCAGCTTTGCAGGTTTTGCTTGCCGTGGTGGAGCAGGGTAAAAGCTTGCATGAGCTTAAAAACGGCATGAATAAGCTTCCGCAAACCATGATCAATGTGCGCCGCAATCGCCAGATTGATCTGGCCGAAAACCTGCCGATTCAAAAAGCTATTGCCGCCGCTGAAACCGCTATGGACGGTCGCGGCCGCGTCTTATTGCGCCCCTCGGGTACTGAGCCTGTGATTCGGGTGATGGCTGAAGGTGAAGATAGTCAGTTAGTTTCTGAATTGGCGCAAGAATTAGCTCAGGTGGTAGAAAAAGAAGTCGCCTAAGTCATGCTTTTTAAGCCTTAAAACAAGGCTTCATGGCGTCATTTAGCGGCTTCCTGGAGACTGCTCAAATAATGCCATTAAGCCCTTGTTTTGTTTGCAAGTTTCGCTGCACTCATATACCATTGGCGCCCGCTTTTGGGCAGCATGGCAAAGCTATGGCTTTCGCTGCATAAAATCGATCACTTTTATTCACGGAATCAGGCTAAGAAGACGCTATGGCAAAACCCCTAGTGCTAGGTAATTGGAAAATGAACGGGTCAATTCCCGCCAATGCCGAATTGCTGAAAGGTTTGCGCAACTGGGATGCCAGTAAGGTCTCTTTAGGTGTTTGCCCTCCCGCTATTTATCTACCTCAGTGCCAAGTGGTGCTAAACGGTAGTGATGTCGCTTGGGGTGGCCAAGATATGAGTGAACATGAAAGTGGTGCCTACACTGGTGAGATTGCTCCGGCAATGTTGAGCGAGTTAGGTTGCCAATATGTGATCTTGGGGCACTCTGAGCGTCGCCAATATCATGCCGAAAGCGATGAGCTCGTAGCGCGTAAATGTGCTGCCGCCTTAAAGGCTGGCCTAGTGCCGGTATTGTGCATTGGCGAAAGCCAGGCAGAGCGTGAGGCTGGCGAAACTCTAGCGGTTATCGAACGTCAATTAATGACCGTGATAAACCATTTAGGTCTAGAGGCTATGAGCAATGCCGTAGTGGCCTATGAACCCGTTTGGGCGATTGGTACCGGTTTAAGTGCTAGCCCGGAGCAAGCGCAAGAAGTTCACGCCTTTATCCGCTCTCAGTTGGGCGATGTGGCGCAGACAGTACAGATTTTATACGGCGGCAGTGTCAAACCCGATAATGCCGGCGAATTATTTACCAAGCCCGATATCGACGGTGCTTTGGTAGGCGGTGCCTCACTCAAGGCTGACGACTTTTTAGCGATTGCTAAAGCAGCAGTTCGCTAGAAACTCACAAACAAGAAACGCAAGAGCGTAATATGGATAAGATTATTCTGATCGTACACATGCTGACAGCACTAGGCATTATTGGCCTTATCTTGCTACAGCAAGGTAAAGGTGCTGAAGCTGGTGCTTCCTTTGGTGGCGGTGCTTCGCAAACCGTATTTGGTAGCTCTGGTGGCGGTAACTTTTTTACCCGCGCCACCGCTATTTTGGCTACGGTATTTTTCGTAACCAGTTTTGGTTTGGCTATTGTTGCTAAGCAAAATGCTGGTGTAAGCGTCGATGATGGTATTCCTACTTTACAGGTTGAGCCAGAGTCTGATGTTCCTGCAGCCGCTAGCGACGAAATCTCTGATTCCGATTTGCCAAGCTTGCAAGACGTTGCTGATGAAGCAGCCGCAACAACTGAAGCTGCAGCTAACGACATTAGCGATGCCGCAAATGCCGTATTGGATCAAGCTGCTGAATCTGCCGAAGCCGCCGCTCAAGATCTACAAGAAAATGCTGCAGAGGCCGTAGAAGCTGCTGAGCAAAAAATTGAGGAAAACAAACCTCAATAAGTTTTTAGCCTAAGTGGTGGAATTGGTAGACACGCCATCTTGAGGGGGTGGTGAGCTAACGCTCGTGCGGGTTCAAGTCCCGCCTTAGGCACCAAATCAAAGTTCGCTATCCTCGCGAACTTAATAAAAAAGCCCCGTTTGTCGGGGCTTTTTTGTGTCTGCTTTTTATCGCTTCAGGTCTTACAGCTGAAAAATAAAAAACTGATAATCAAATTCGCTATTACGTATTTCTGCAATCGCGATCTCTTCGTCAATATCATTCAAAACTTCAGATTGCCCAAGCTTGCTTCGGCTTTTATCGATAGCCGCTTTTAACGGCTGGTAATAATTATTCCAAGCTTGATCGCTTAAAGAAAAATCGCCGATAAGTTTAAGGCCTAACTGCTTAGCTTGCGCTAGCCTTGTGGCTCTATCCTGCATGTCTGGATAATTGCGATCCCAGTACTTTTTCGCTTTTTCTGAGGCTGTGTCTGTGCTCCAAATTAATTCGCTAATAACAATAAAGGCACCTGGTTTTAAAAAATCTTTCCAGTAACGAAGGGCGTTTTCGAAACCCATGATATAAGCGCTGCCTTCTGACCAGATAAGGTCGAAGCGTTCTTCCTTAAATGGTAGATCAGACATGTCGGCATTTAGAAGTTGGATTTTGTCTTGCTGTTTTTTATCGGCAATTTTCGATGCTAAATAGTCTAGCGCGTTTGCTTCATTGTCGATGGCGGTAATGGAGGCCTTACTATGTTGGGCCAATGGAAGCGTGGCAATACCGTGGCCGCAGCCTATTTCCAATATGGATTTTATATTGCCTGGAATTAGCTTTAATGCGGCTAAAGTTTCATTTTCAGAGCCCGGGGCCCAGCGCTCTAGTGAATTGAAAATGTGATTAAATTCGCTCATATAGCTCTCATGTTGATTAATGTCTTTCGATAACCAGCGCAGCCTTTGGCTGTCTTTGCTGCTTAAACCTTGAGATTGCAGCCATACTTGGTGTGCCTTTGGCGCATTGCTTTCAGATTGAATATGAAAATCCCGTAAGCTTTGCTGGCCGATTAGTGCTGCGAGCAGCTCTCGTGCCTGCTGCTTTTTGGCTATGTCTTTATCCAGTAGAACGAGTTTTTCTTGCAATAGATCGGGCCTTAGCTTTTGTTCAAATACATCTAAGGATTCCTGGAGTGATAAACCGGAATCCTTCAGTTGCAGAATAAAGATGAGTTTTTCTATATCGTGTTCGCTATAGCTTCGGTAGTTATTGTCGCGCCGTTCGGCGCTAATAAGCCCTATTTTTTCGTAATAGAGTAGAGTGCTTCGAGAGACTCCAAGGCGTTTTGCAACATCGGATATTTGATGCATTCCCATGCCTCTAGTAAGAAAAGAAACCATCTTAAACTGTAGAGCTATAGACAGGTCAAGCCAAGAAATTGAAGATCTTATAGGTTTGGTGTCTTACCATTCGTCGCTTTGTTTTAAAGTTCTAATTCCCGTTTTACGGGAAACCACTTCACATTTACCTTTGCATGGTCGATAGCGGACTAGTCAATTAAAGTCGCTTAAAACTCTATCAATGCGATATTTAGGGCGCCATATAACCCGTGGCTATGTTGATTTTAAAGGTGTTTTTAAAAGGTTTAAGTGATTAGTCAATAAATTTTGAAAAATTGCTTCCATATCAAAGGTAATGGCGTCAAATAAATTTTGTGACACTGTTATCAAAATAGTGGTATTTCTTGTGAGAGTATTCTCAAAACAAAGAATGAGAAGGCCTGCTTCTTTTGGCCTAAAATCAATAGAAAGATCTAACTAAATAATTAATTAATAAAAATATTAAGGGGAATGTTGAGAATCAGCCCGTAGATATATCAATGCGTTATTTGAGTCTGTATTAGCCTTTCGCTTTGAGTGGCCATAGATATCGAATATTGAATAGGTGCTTGTTGTATCCCAACACGGCAGGGAAACCCTGCTTAGAGACCATGAGTTTATTCATCCAAAGCGATAAATCGCTTTGGCGAATTATGACTAGAGCAATGGATATTGCTCCCGAGACTACAGGACTTGGACATGGCTGGTAATGATAGCAACAACACAAACCTTTGGGGTGCGCCTACAAATAGCACCGGCGGCAATTACACTGCATCTGAAGATGCCGTAGTTATAGGTGTAAAAGGTGAAGTTTCTATTCAGCGAAGTGGAGAGGGGCCATCGGCGCTGCTCAATAATGGCGATGCCATTTCTCTCGGCGACAGTATTCAAACCGGTATGGATGCCGCGGTTGTTATTCGCTTCGCAAACGGTTCCTTATTAACGCTTGGGCATGAGCAGAGTGCCAAAATCGATGCGGCAATGCTACGAATGCTGCAAAGCGATAATGTACAGCAAGTCGCGGAAGAAACAGAAGAAGATATAGATTTTGCAAAACTGGAAGAAGGCTTGGAGCAAGGCCTTAATCTAGAGGAACTTCTACCAGCGACAGCTGCAGGTGGTGTCCCAGGCGCCGGTGGTGGCGGCAATGGCAGCTCGGCGGGAACCGGTGTGCGTTTTACCTTAACCGGTGACGAAACTCTTCCCAATGCAGGTTTTGAAACAGGTACCTTCGGAAACGGACTTGATAACCAGCAGCCCGAAAATGATATTACGGATACCGCACCTGAAGCGCAGGACGATATAGATCAGGTTAGTAGTTTAACCATCGCGACGGGCAATGTTGTAACTGGAATAGATACCGGCGGTGATGCGAATACGCTTGACGGTGTCATCGATGATTCTGGTGCGAATGGCTTTGCCGACATTATCGTTGTCGGTGTTGCAAGCGGGGATACGCAATCGGATTTAAGTGATGGCTCTGGTGTGGGTGTTAGCGTCAGTTCTGATAAAGGTGTTCTGCTATTAAATAGTGACGGCAGTTATAGTTACACGCCTAATCGCACTGCTACAGGTGAAGACGTATTCACTTATACAATCGTCGATAATGATGATGATCTTTCCAGTGCCACCTTGACCATCCAAATCGATGCTACTCCAGATTTGCAGCTCCCGCCCTCCGATAATCCAGATACCCCAGAAGGTAACGCGTTGGCAAATGCGCAAGGCACGGCGGTTTTTGAAGCTGGTCTAAGCGATGGTACCGGTGAGTTAGCTGATGGTGACGGCACAAACAATAGCGATGGGCGTGAGCAGACCAGTGGCGTCATCAGCTATTTTGAAGGTGACGGCCAAGCTACGGTTTCTATCGCTGGTGTAACTGTGGCGCTTGATGGTGTGCAACAGGCCACCACAATTACTGGTAGTTTTGGTGTGTTGCAAATTAACAGTGTTAGCAGTACAGAAATTAATTACAGCTACACCTTAAGTGATGCGGTCGACCACAGCGCAGGCCCGGTTTCGGAAGTGTTTTCTGTTGTTGTAAGCGATGCTGATGGTAACGCTCTTGATGATGTCACGGATGATTTAGTCATTCGAATTATTGACGATGAGCCAATCGCAAACTCTCAAGAAGACAGCATTGATGAAACTTTGCAAGCAACGGGTAATGTTCTAAGTGCCGTTGATATCCCTGCTGGGGATGCCAATGATACTGATGGCGTGGCTGATATTGTTGGTGCTGATGATCCGGGCTTTATTCAGTCAGTGGCTGTCGGTGATCAGGCGGTCGAAAGCGGTGGAGTAGCCGTACCCTTAGTTAGTGATAAAGGCACTCTGATTTTACAGGCCGACGGGAGCTACACATATACGGCGAACCCAGGAGTTTTTGGTGAGGATGTTTTTACTTACCTGTTGAGTGATGCTGATGGCAGCACCAATAGCGCAACGCTAACGATCAATGTTGATGCGGCGAATACTTTAGCTGATGCTGACGAAACCGTGAGTGGTCTGCAGGGTGAAACCATAGCGGGTAATGTTTTAGATAATAGTGCAAATCCTGATGGCCCAGAAGATGCGATTGTGCAGGGCTTTACTGTACCTGGTGATGCAACAGAATATGCTGCGGGCGATACGGCTACCCTCGCGGGAATTGGGGCCATTACAATTGCCGCAGATGGTGCATATATATTTACCCCCGTACCAACTTTTGACGGAACTGTTCCACCCATAAGTTATACCGTGAGCGACGGCTTAAACGAAGTCGACTCGACCTTAAATCTCACGGTAATTGACCCCCTTGTGCCTCCTGTTGCAATTTCAGATATCGTCAGCAGCGCCGTACCGGGTAGCACCGTTGTGGTGTCGGTTTTATCTAATGACAGCGACCCTGATGGGACTTTAATTCCTTCTACGGTAGTGATTAGTGGTGCGCCGGGTGATGGGAAAACCCTGGATGTGGCCGGTCAAGGTACTTGGCAAGTAACTCCAGCTGGAGAAATAAGCTTTACCCCGGAAGTGGGTTTCATCGATAACCCAGATCCAATTACTTATACGGTAAATGATGATGATGGCTTGTCAGCTAGTGCTCAAGTCAGCGTGAATTACCAAGTTAACGTTACTGTTGAGGATATCTCCGTCAATGAAGGCGACGATGCAGTATTTTCAATCCAAGTAAGTAATGCTGAGCCGGGTAGTGTTATCAACTTAGGCTTGCAAGATGGAGCTGGACCGGATGGAGCAAACGCCCCTTTTGATTATCAAGCTGGATTGATTGAGTACAGTTTGGACAACGGGCTTAATTGGACGGCATTACCGGCAAGTGGTGATGTTGATCTGCCTGCCGGTGGTAGCCCACTAATTCTGTTGCGCACCGATACGGTCATTGACAACTTAGATGAAAACAACGAACTGTTTGATTTAAATGTGAGTTTAAGCAGTGGCAGTGATGTTGTTGATCGCAGTGCGCAGGCAACTATTCTTGATGGCGATCAAGCTAATATTGCAGTTTCAGGACAAACCGTAAACGAAGGAACTAATCTACAGTTTCAAGTCGATGTGCAAAACTCAGCGATCAATAGCAGCGTAACTTTGCAGTTGGCTGATGGCAGTGGTGCTGATGCCGCTGTGCAAGGTGTCGATTTTAATTCTGGCCTGTATCAATATCGCCTTTCTGTAAATGATCCTTGGCAAGATGTTCCTGTAAATGGCGTGATTACCTTGGCTGCTGGCGGCAACCAAACCATATTTGTTCAAACCAATACGGTAGTCGATAGCCTCGACGAAAATTTAGAAAATCTAAGTTTATCGGCTGAGCTTAATAGCAATGGAGCCTTGAGTAATGACTCGGCGCAAGGCTTTATTGCCGATACCAATACGCCGACCATTAATGCCGGCCAAATCAATACTGGTACAGGCGACGTCACCGTAAACGAGGGTGAGGATGCGATCTTTGGTGTGCTCATTGGAAATGCGGCTATCGGAGCAACGGTTACACTAAGTCTCAGCGATGGTAGTGCAAACAGTCCTTTGGATTACAACACGGGCGATTTTCAATATCGTGAGGCAGGCACTACAACTTGGATTGACGTTCCGGCCAATGGTCTTATCACTTTAACTAACGGCGGTAATCAAACTTTAGATGTTCGCACCAATACTGTGATCGATTCTTTGGATGAAGTTACAGAGCAGTTTACGCTGACGGCTGACCTCAGCAGTAATGCAAGTAATGTCAGTGATAGTGGTAATGGTTTTATCCTTGATCTTAATGAACCGACGGTAAATGTAGGGCAACCCAACACAGGCACGGGTGATGTGACCGTTGATGAAGGGCAGGATGCGATTTTCGGTGTCGTGGTTGGCAATGCCGCAGCAGGCTCTACGCTGACCTTATCTCTTATCGATGGTAGCGCGAACAGTCCGCTGGATTACAATAGTGGTGATTTCCAATATCGCGAAGCAGGAACTACGACTTGGATAGACGTTCCAGCGAATGGTGAGATCACCTTAAGCAATGGTGGTAATCAAACTCTTGATGTTCGCACCAATACTTTAACCGACGCTCTTGATGAGCCTACAGAGCAATTTACTTTAAGCGCAGACCTAAATAGTAATGGCACTGATGTTAGCGACGTTGGCAACGGGTTTATTCGCGATACTAACGCACCATCGGTTAATGTTGGCCAACCGAATACTGGTACCGATGATGTGACCGTTGATGAAGGCCAAGACACTGTCTTTGGTGTGGTAGTGGGTAACGCCGCTGCTGGTTCTACGCTAACGCTTTCACTTGCCGATGGCAGTGCGAACAGCCCACTGGATTACAACAGTGGTGACTTCCAATACCGCGAAGCAGGAACAACAACTTGGATTGATGTTCCTGCCAATGGTGAGATCACGTTAACTAACGGCGGTAATCAAACACTCGATGTGCGTACTAACACGCTTGTTGATGATCTCGACGAGAATTCCGAAACCTTTACGCTTACAGCAGACTTAAATAGTAACGGCACTGATGTTAGTGATAATGCAACCGGTACTATCAATGACACCAATGAGCCTACCGTCAATGTTGGCCAACCGAACACTGGCACTGGTGATGTTACAGTGGATGAGGGCCAAGATACGGTCTTTGGGGTGGTAGTTGGTAATGCCGCTGCTGGCTCTACGCTAACACTTTCACTTACTGATGGTAGCGCGAACAGTCCACTGGATTACAACAGTGGTGATTTTCAGTATCGCGAAGCCGGTACGACTACTTGGATTGATGTTCCGGCTAATGGAGAAATCACTTTAACCAATGGTGGCAATCAAACGCTCGATGTTCGTACTAACACGCTTGTTGATGATCTTGATGAAAATTCCGAGACATTTACTTTAACCGCAGATCTAAATAGTAACGGCACGGATGTTAGTGATAATGCAACCGGTACTATCAATGATACCAATGAACCAACGGTAAACGTTGGTCAACCCAATACCGGCACTGGTGATGTTACCGTTGACGAAGGCCAAGATACGGTCTTTGGTGTGGTAGTTGGTAACGCCGCTGCTGGCTCTACGCTAACGCTTTCACTTACCGATGGTAGCGCGAACAGTCCACTGGATTACAACAGTGGTGATTTCCAATACCGTGAAGCGGGCTCGACCACTTGGATTGATGTCCCAGCTAATGGCGAAATCACGTTAACCAATGGTGGTAATCAAACCTTAGATGTTCGCACCAACACATTGGTCGATGATCTTGATGAAAACTCTGAGACCTTTACACTTACAGCAGATTTAAATAGTAACGGTACCGATGTTGGTGATAATGCTACGGGCACTATTAACGACACCAATGAGCCTACGGTTAATGTTGGCCAACCCAATACCGGCACCGGTGATGTTGCTGTGGACGAAGGACAAGATACTGTCTTCGGTGTTGTAGTCGGTAACGCCGCTGCTGGCTCTACTCTTACGCTTTCACTTACCGATGGTAGTGCGAACAGTCCGCTGGATTACAACAGTGGTGATTTCCAATATCGCGAAGCGGGCACGACTACTTGGATTGATGTTCCTGCCAACGGCGAGATCACGTTAACCAATGGTGGTAATCAAACGCTCGATGTTCGTACTAACACGCTTGTTGATGATCTCGACGAGAATTCTGAAACCTTTACGCTTACAGCAGATTTAAACAGTAACGGTACGGATGTTAGTGATAATGCAACCGGTACTATCAATGACACCAATGAACCTACCGTTAATGTAGGGCAGCCTGGTACCGGCACTGGTGATGTTACCGTTGATGAAGGCCAGGATACCGTCTTTGGTGTTGTAGTTAGCGACGCCGCGCAAGGGGCGACTCTAACTTTGTCGCTTACTGAAGGCACAGCGAACAGCCCTCTTGATTACAATACGGGTGACTTCCAATACCGCGAAGCAGGAACAACAACTTGGATTGATGTTCCAGCAAATGGTGAAATCACCTTAACCAGCGGTGGTAATCAAACCTTAGATGTTCGCACCAATACATTGGTTGATGATCTTGATGAAAACTCTGAAACCTTCATTTTAACTGCGGACTTAAATAGCAATGGTACGGATGTAAGCGATACGGCTACCGGCACTATTAACGACACCAATGAGCCTACCGTAAATGTTGGGCAACCAAATACCGGCACTGGTGATGTCACCGTTGATGAAGGCCAGGATACCATCT
>JAOXRT010000002.1 GCA_025800365.1 Cellvibrionaceae bacterium
GGAAAATGGGTTTTATGAATGAGTAGGAGGAAGCAAGAATCCAACGAAGAAAGCAGAGGCAGACATTGTTAGGGGGACAGATTTTTTGCTGGACGCGATGGGACCACGATGAGATTGTTCACCAATGTACTTTGAAATTGGGAGATGTCTGAGATTTTGGGAGATTTAAGACTCGCAAACAAGTTCTAGTCATTTTATCAGTTCACCTTTCTTTCCAAGCTTTGGTGGACAGATTCCCGGATTGTTTGCTGTACTATATTCACCTCTGGAAAATGGAACCAGCCACTTGTGGATTATTTGGGTGGCCCAGTTAACCTTCACTCTCATAATCAGAGTCTCACCATGAGTGGGCCATTCGCGCAGCTCATGAAAAGGAGGTCCAATCGGAGGGGCTACTTAGGTTTAGGAGGGTTACATTTTTCATTGCTCAATTCCTGTTCACTAAAAATGGCTTTATACCACCCAAAAACAGAAATTGGCAGTCAACAAAACCACCTAACCATATGATATAAAAAAGAATATATTATTTAGAAAATTCTATTAATGTCAGTAGCGAGCACTTCTGACACCATCAAAAAAACACCCGTTTTTTGTCACAATTTCTAAGCCTTTGACTCCCCGAACATTCCCGATTTTGAACTCGAGACTTACTATTGAGGTAATGACTTTAAATGTCGTTTTTGCTGCTGAGGTTCTCACAAAGTTTGAAATCAAAATTCATCGAAAAAAGTCTCCTTTTTTCTTTCTTGTGCGACTTATTGAATAACAGCACAGCTGCTGTTAGTTTAAAAAGTGAACGTACTTGGTGAGCGGTGGCCATTGAGTGCGAAAAAACAATCTGGTTTTGATTAATGACCTTAAGTGGGCTGCCCAACAGTTGGTAGCTTGCGAAAATGTAAGGAAAACGATCATGAGTATAACTCCGTCCTCATGGGCGCAAGTCGCACGACTTCAGCGAAAGCTGATGAACTCCATCCCTATGTCTGGTGATAGTGATATTTACGAGAAGTCTCTCGATATCGCACTCAATCGGATAGCTGAACCCGAATCCCCATACTTAGCGCATAACAGTTACAGGCATGCCAAAACGCATGTACTCCGTAGCAAGCAACAACAGCTCCCGCATGAACCTTATCACGAACAACAAGACCAACTTTCAACGACCGAAACAGTTGAAGGTCATGCTGCGAAATCTGAATTGGTAGACTTCGTTCTTTCCCAAGCAAAGGCGAAGAGCCCTTCCACATGCGCTTGCATCGAAGGATGGATGCTTGGCCATAGTTGCGAAGACTCAGCACAACTACTGAACACCTCGGTAGCAGCCATCAAGAAAACCCGACAGCGCTTCAAGAAAGAACTGCTCGCCCTGACACATGGAGGTGAGCAATGAACGGCTTTGAAGACCTGCAAATAGAATTTATTGAGCACGATAGTGTAGCTATTCCCCTGTGCACAGAATGGATATCAGAGCTGATCCCGAACGGAATTCCCGGCGCATACGTTTTGTATAAAGATGAGCAGCCCATTTATGTAGGACGCTCTGACACGTGCCTGAAGCGTAGGTTGCTTAGTCACGACTACAGAACACTAGCAACCCATGCTACTTGGCAGATAGCCAATAACCCTGAGCAGGCATATCACTATGAGTGCTTCTGGTACGACTGGGCAAAAGAAAAACCAGGCTTTCTAAACCAGATATCTCCAGCACGACCTAAGGCTTCATGCACCAAGCTAGAACTGGACGATTTAGTTATCCACATGCCGAATACCCAAAACTGCTTTTTAACCCCTTATGCCGCATAGCGACAATGCGAATGGCCAAAATACAGGAACAACACCATGAGTAATCAACTTATTTCTATCATTCAGCCAGGCCAGGCGCTTATGTCACTTCGTGACTCTGGCTACAGCTTCCCAACTGCAATTGCAGAGGTCATTGACAACTCTCTCGAAGCCGATGCAAACAACATTAACGTGAAGTTGTTTGAAAGCATCAACGGCAACAAAAAGAAGCATGTTGAGCGAGTTGCTATCGCTGACGATGGCTATGGCATGCCTATTGATGTTCTTCACCGGTATATGGTTATTGGCCATTCAACTCGGTGGATGAAAAAGGACACAATCGGTAAGTACGGTGTGGGTGCAAAGTTAGCTGCGCTGAACTTTGCGTTAAAGATAGAAGCCTGGAGCAGAACCTCCAGCAATGAAGCGTGGCAATACGTTTGTTTTGACCTACAAGAAGCACTCGATTTCGAACAGAGCGGAAAAGCCGAGCAAGTCGGCGTAAACGCACCTACAGAGCAAGAGATCCCGGAAGAGTATCGCGATCTCCTTAGTGGAGAGACCGGCACACTGATCGTGTGGAGCAAGGTTGACCGACTAGAAAATGGCAGAGCCGCCGCAAGCGTAAATGACCTTATCGCAGAGCTAACAAAAGAGCTTGGTAGGATTTTCCGTGTATTCATCAACGACGGTATAAACATCAAGCTTAACAACAAGAAGATCGTTCATCATGACCCATTGTTTTTAATGGACGACTCTTGGGCAGATCAATTACTCACTAAAGAACTTAAGAAAACAGCTCCTGAGCAATCACCAAAAAAAGGAAACAAGCACTTTGGAGCCACCGTCATTGCAGATAGAGTTCCAATCATGACGGTAGATGGTAAAGAAGCAACGCTGACTTTAACGCTGTACCCGCGTGAAGTGACACGTGCGCGAGGCATGGGTGGTGACACCCTTGCTAAGAAACTGCGTGTACCTGAAAACCAAGGCTCACTTAGTTTTATGCGCCTCGGTAGAGAAATTGCCTACACCAACGTGCCTCGTATCTTTGGCCGAGGAGTAGCAGAAGCAGACCGTTTCATTGGTATTGAAGTAAGCTTCCCACCGGTGTTCGATGAATACTTCGGGGTACGCAATGTGAAGCGTGGCGTAGAGCCGTTCAACGATTTGCGGAACAAGATCCGTGACGAGCTCAAGAACTACTTGGAAACAGCCAGAAAACTGCTGGAAGAAAGCTGGAACCAAATTGCCCAGCAAACAAAAGCTCATTCAGGCGAACACTCACGCATGGAAGAGGAGCTCGCAGAAGCCACCAAATCGATGCCTAAGCCTCCCAAACGTGACGAACTCCCCCCTAAAGAGCAGGAAAAAGAACAAGACCAAGAACTTGAAAATCTCGCCGAAGATACGGGTAGTGATTCCAGTAAGGAGGAAAAAGAGAGCTACAAAGACTCGAAACGAGGACTACCTTTCGTAATAGAAAACGTATCGTATCCAGGAAAGAGTTTTATAGATATCCGCCATTTGAGTAACCAAACGATCATTCGCATCAATACGCGCCACCGCTTCTACCGAGAGATGTGGCAACCGCTAAATGAAATTGCAGAGAAGGATGCAGGCAGTGTTAACGGTACGGATGCCGTAAGAACGGCCCGTAGAGCAGTTGAAGGATTAACTTTGATGCTTGCAGCATATGCGAAAGCTCAAAGTATGGAACAAAATCCTCATCAATATGATGATCTTACAGCATACTGGGGGCAGTTTGTTGATACGCTAATGAGTAAGATTAAAGGGGTGGTATAGTCTCGGATACATTGGTAGCAGAGAACCACTCAGCTACCTTTGCTAACCCTTTCACCAAAACTATCGACGAGTAGAACCGGTAGAACGTAGCTAGAGAAGATTCGAGTAATTGAACTTTTTATAGTGAAGCTAAACATGTTGCATCTAAGAAACAAGGCCGTTGAATGAGGCGAATATCTGAAAATATTTTCATCACTGAGCTAAGCAAGTTAAATGGTGGCACAGACAAACTTACATCTGAAATTCCAGATGAAGTAGCTGGTGTCTACGCCTTTTTCGGTCATTACGACTTGCCATCGAAAGATGATTCAGCTTGTAACTCAGAATACATTCTTGAGAAGATTTCTCAGCCTCACATGCTATCGCGATCTTCCAGAGTGGCTCCGCTTTACAACGTAACAATCAGCTCTGAGCGCAGTTTGTCAGAAAAGAAGAGAGGCCTATTAACGGAAACCGTATCTCAGCAACCTTACAAAGATATTTTCCAACAGGTATTCAACAACTCATTCATCTTCCAAACACCGCTATATGTTGGGAAGTCTATAAATATTAAAAAGAGAATAAAAGAACACCTAGAAGGAGATACAAACTTAAAGAATGACTTATTAGAGTCAGGAATTAGTATCAGTGGATGTTCCGTTCTTTTCATAATCACTGATGACGAACCAAATATTGACAAAATTGATGAGCAGAGCAAGAACGCAGAACTTATTGAAGACTGTTTATCTAGACTATTTTGCCCAGGATTTACAAGGAGATATGGCTAATGCTTTTCACAGGTACACAATCATCTGAGAAATATATAAAACCGATATATGGAAATGTTGGTAAATATACCCTTTCCGAAGGTGTAGAACTTCCATACTTTGTCTCATCAGTCTCAATTGAACGAGTTATGGATGAACTAAAAATTGCAGAAGAATACCCCGCAGACCTTGAAAACAAATGGGCGCTTACCGAATTGTATCAAAGAGAAGTTGACAGGGAGCGTGTCAAAGCCGACATGGTTGCAGGTTATCTAAGTGATCCTAACAAACTCAAGTTCTTTAATGCACTAACTGTTGTTCTTTTGCCGAAAAGCGAAGAAGAGAAAATTGTTGATAAGTTCGAAGACAGCACCGCAGGAGATCCGCCAATCCCTTACGATGGGAATGACCCCACAGATAGCCTTTGGAACAGTACTGAAGCAGAAAAAGTTAACTTTGGTGGCGTCCAGTTTGTACGCTATGGCGATCAGGCACGCCTTAGATGGGATGAAAATAGCGTGCATGCAGTCGTTGTAGATGGACAACATCGATTGCAGTCATTAAAAGAATACAAAAACACAATGACTGCTTTCACTACAAAAATAAAACAAACTAAGATTCCCGTAATATTCGTACTGATATCCGAAAAAGCTGGTTTTGTTGCAAAGAACGATAATGCAAGCCAATCTATTAGAAGCATGGCTAGAGAAATATTTACGGATCTAAACAAAAATGCGAAAGAAGTAGATAAAGCAAGAGAATTAGTTCTTGATGACTGGAGCATTAATGCTAAATGCATTAGAACATTACTGACCGAAGAGACTGCAAAAGATAGCTTAGATTTAATTCCTTTATCACTTATTAGATGGCAGGATTCTGTTATTAGATTTGATAGTGGATATTACCTTAATTCATTAGTTCACTTAGATCAAATACTGACCTCAATTCTTAATATTGACTACCCTGTCGACCCTACAGACTATAAAGATGTCAAGTCTTTTGTTGATAGTATCAATCAGAATTTAGGTTGTAGTAACAGCTCTGGTTCTAGATCTTTAAATAATAAAGATCACATATCGCTGAGCGAGCACCTTGAGAGCGAGTACGTTGATGGTGATGAAGTGATAATGCCCTTAAAAAGGTTACCTGCTAGCTTTCTTGATGCCGCAGTCAATGGCTTTGAAATGCATCACAAGCCATACTTAATAAAAGTACTAACAGAGTTCCATCCTTACAAAAGATTGATCGAGTACTCTCGTGAGAACGATCTAATAGAAGGGAGCTTTGGTAAGTTTTTCTCACAAACCAAGAATCATCAAGCCCAATTACGAAAGAAATTCCAGGCAGAAAATGAGAATTGGTACCTAGAAACAATTCAAAATCACATTGATGTTATTGAAGAATTCAAAATATCTGGGAAAAATCAGTATTGGGCTTACAAAGCAATTTTCCAGAAAGCTATCGTTGAATTGGCCAGTGAAATTGCATTCACCCATAGCAACGAAAACTTAAATCTCGGCACGGTCGATACCTTCATTGACTACCTAAACAGGGTAGAAGAAAAGGGCATATTGATAGTCGAAGCTGAAGATGAGAGTTTGAATTTTCCAGTTTGGGCTTTCATTGCAACTAACCCTGGCGATGGGAAGATAAAGGTAAACAAGACTACGCTAGAGAATCTAAAAGCAATTATTAAGCTCGGCTACTACATAAGCAGGCACTACTCTTTTAACTGTGGTTCAATTACTTATCCGCAAGCTTTTCAATTCATGAGAAGCAAAAGAAACTCTCCGGAATGGGCAGGATGTTCAGAAGCAAATAAAGCTCTATTTCATGCTTTCCATGGCAAGAATGGAAAGAAGATCTTTCATGGCTCAGAGCGATTTGATGAGCTATCTTCTGACGTCATTGAGAAGGAAGTCAATGACTATGTTAAGGCTACTGTGAAGCTACTATTTGTTGATAATCTAAATGCTTGAGCGTAACGATGTAGATTTCCCCCTCTGGAGAAAAAAGGTTGACTCGAGCCTTCTAACTCGGGGGGAAACTCCTATTCCTAAATGGTTACATGAAGTCTGGAATGTACAGGAAATCTTTTCGGGAGTAACCACTAAAAGACATAAACGCTCGCACACCACCGTGGAGTTTAAGGGCCGGTTTTACCGCGCCAATGTCACTCACAAATTGAAAGATAATAAATTTTGGCTTCGTATAGAAGCTAGCTGCGTAAGAGAGTTGCAGCTGACATTCTTAGCTTCTTATATGCGAAAAATTGAAGCAGACCTTGTTCGAGTAAAGGACAAAAGCTCCTCTCACAGAGAAGTTGAAGTGAGCATCCCTTTCTGGGAGTTCTTAGACATTGAATTTAACAAGGATAAAAAGAGCTTTATATTCACAGCGCACTATACTCAGTCCCCACAGTTCCCTAACTTATTTTACGAGCTTGTTTCTTCGGCACCATTCTCTCGCGTTGAAAATGACATTCGTGGTAAGAATGACAGAAAATTTCCCTTCCAAATATGGAAGTCGTGCTCTGAATACAAGAAGGAAATAGGCGCATTTAACGTAATTTATTTTTTACAGGACTCCAGCAATGGGCTTTTATATATAGGCGAAGCTAAAGACTTGATTAAAAGATTTAATCAAGGTCATAAAGAAATTAACGAGTGGGATATGTACTCATTTTTTTGTCTTCCTGATGAGTTGAGTAGATATAGGTTAGCAATCGAAAGATCCTACATTCAGTTATTTTCGACTCTTCTCACGAACAAGTCAGTTGAAAGCTCTATAAATATGGCAGAGTTTAAGCTTTCAAACTTAAAGATAGACCAATAAAAATAGGCACCCTTTACATAATTTCATGTTTAGGGTGTGTTCTACCTTTTCCTATAGAGGTAATTTTTGAAACTACTTGGGTCTTCAGTTCGTCCACCTTCGCTATCCCAAACATCTACTTTCTCAAGGTCAAGAACTTCATCTAGGTATTTCTCAACATCTACTGATGGGTATTGATAAAAATCTCTTTCGCCAGGATTGCAGATAGAATTAACAGAAATATTTTTAATCGAAAAATACAGAATGCCAGCACTCTTAAGATTGTTTCTATTGCTTGAGTAGTGGGCAGGAGACATAAGAGAAGAAAGTTTTTTTAATGCTGCGTAAAACTCTTCCTCTTTTAGATGCAAAAGAGAAGCATTAGCCCAAACTAAGTCATAGTCATATGTACAGCTAAATGTATCAAAGGTGTCTAGTTTACAAAATGAGTAAGTGTATTTTTTGCAAATGCTAACAAGTGCTTCTGATGCATCGAAAGATGTCACCTTACACCCTTGCCTAACGAAATACTTTGTATCTCTGCCTGCTCCGCATCCTGCATCCAAAACATACCCATACTGCTTGTCATACAGCCTCAGTAAGCCAAATACTCTTCGATAGACTTCATTCATATCTACTTTATTTGAGCTTGCTGCATAAGAAATGGCATTCTCATTATAAAAAATGATACTTTTGTTCGAAACATTTGCGGCAGGCTTGCCAGGGTTTTCCAATTGATCAATACGCTCTTTTAAACGCATTAAGTTAGAGTGAATAGCACCATCTATTTCTAATGGGAATACTAGATTCCTCGCTTCTTGTTCCTTACCATTTAGCTTTCCTTTCGCAGCAACTATAAGCAGCCTTATATGAGCAGCCAACTTTCCCAATAACGAGCTAACAGCCGCTTCATCAACCATGTGTCCACGTTCATCAATCAACGACAGAGTTTTCTTAGATACATCTGATATCTCTTTCAGAATAGCCTTGTCAGGATCTGATAGCGCCTCTCCGGAGCAGAGGTGCTTTAAGGTTCTAAAGGTGGTTTTATTATCTTTGGCAGCCTGCTTCTCTCTTACGGCAAATATGCCGTATAGAATCGATGACTGCTCTCGAAGCTGTTGGAAGGGTAAGTAAAACTCCTGAATAGCACTTTGTATAGATTCGATTCGTCGTTTAGATTTCTCGTTTTTTTCCTGTCTTCTTTGATCTGCTCTATCAGAAAAATACTTGTATACGGTAAAAGCTAGCAACGCTAACGATATGATCACCGGGATGACCGATACAAATGTATCTAGCGCTGATTTTTCTTCGCTCTTGTTAGATTTAAGTACTACCTCCGCCATACAGTAACTCTGCTCTCTTGAGCTAACGAGTGTTTCGTTTTCCTTAATTTCATCTAGCTTAGGGGTCAATAGTGGTGGCTTTTTACTCACTTCTGTTTGTATCGCTTTCGCTGTATGTCGCTCTTTGGTATCTGGCATCAGATTAACTCTTGTATGCTTTCGGCAGCTCTCATCCTAGTAACCCCATCTCTCACATGATCTGCCCACGCTCTCTTAATGCCATCGCCATTCAACTCTGGATAGAGCAGCGTTAATGTCGCATCTACGGCGTTTGAGAGTTCACCCAACCAAGTCACTTTGTCCAGGTTACGTTTGCTGTCAAGAGCGATATAACCACCATCATAACGATACCCGCTTTCTACTGAGGTAAAAAATGCAATTCTCGATGAAACGTTCGGGGTAACCCTGGTACGCAATTCTAAGCGCTCAAGGTGGCTTTCTGTCTCTTTAGGTATTTTCAGGTTTCTAGCAGGTAGCATCACGACACCGCCTTAATAGTTTGATTCTTCCAAAAGTAACCTTCTCGCACGCTTGAAGAGCGTGAAGCACCGTCAAAGCAAATCTCATAGGCATGGGCAATATGTTCTTCCATACCTTGGAAGAAGGCCTCATCAATCTCTGTATCAGTCGATAAGATCACAACTTGCTCTGCGGCTTTGGGGAAGTAGTTTTCAACTAGCTTGTGGCGATGGTGACTGTCCAAGCGCCCCAATGGCGTATCGATTACCACAGGTAGGCGGCGACCAGAAACTTTTGCTAGTGCATCTAGCATGCTGATGGCGTAGATTTGCTTTTCGCCTGCTGATAAAGACTCTCTGTTTACCGAGCGGCCATGTTCATCACAAAGCTCCACGTCAAATGATTTGTGATCAATTTTAGCGCTAAGATCTAAGTCTTCCTTCCGCGCAAGCTTCTTGTAACTCTTGATGAATTCTTCTTCCAACTGCTCCAAACGAAGGTTAATTAGCTTGCCAGAAAAATCATCTAGTAACTCTATCGAGCCTTCAGCTCTGTCAGTGATCTCCGTGTGAGCTTTCGACTTATGGAGGTCTGATTGCAACTTTATCAATCGCGTTGTCGCTACCTGAGCTTTAGTCAGTTGTTCTTTTTGCAACTCCAGATGCTTTCGATAACTGGCCTGATGTATCTTTTGTTCGTGTTCAAGAGACTTGAGCTTCTCGAACGCTTCCTGAAGCTGCTCTTTCTCTGGAGCTCGCTGAATATGTATCGCCGCTTGCTCAATTTGACTCGCAAGCTTCTCTATCTCACCCTTCAGGGTTTTCACCGTTTCCGCAGAAGCTTCTGATTGAGAAGTAGCCTGTGCCTTTAGCACTTCAAAGTGACTCCGAGAGAAGCCAAACTCCACGAAATTCTGAGTATCAACAACGGCGTGCGAAGAAACCCTGGCCTTAATCAATTTGAGGGTATCATCATCTTCACCAATATCAGCAGCAATACCAGGCAGTATCTGCTCAAATCCCTTGGCAAATGCTCGCTTGTCATTTACCTCCTGCTCTAACGCCATATTCTCCATCAAAGCAGTCATGGTTTTTGGCGCTAGAGACAATGCGTAAGGGCCATCCAACTCTCGCAACAAGGCTCCTTCTTTTTCAGCCTTGAGCTTGATCAGCGCTTCAACTTTGGCCTTAGCTTTCTCTTTATCATCGGCCCAAGCCCCGCCACCGGATAACACTTCTTGTTCAGCATGGGCTATCTTGGTGTTTAGCTCACTCAGGATCCGAGCTTCCTTATCCGCTAGATCAGATTGCTCCTCAGCTTCAAGAAAGCAGGTTTCTTTCTCTACCTCGAGAGATTGAATTGCCTCTCTTACCTTAACTCCGGCAACGTTCACGCTGGATTTCTTAAGATAGATAGCTAAGTCATCCTTAAGACGACTGATTGTATCTAACCCTAAGAGGCGCTTTACTGCTTGCTTAAGAACTACACCTGAAGTGTCTTCAGCGAGATCTGCTATTTTTTCACCATCGAAGAAGACCAGATCTGCGATCCCGGGAGGAACGAGCTCTAGCAAAAATGCCTGAGACTGCTCGTAATTAGCCTTAATAGAGTCTCCATCCTCTAATATATCCAGTTTGTCTGCATGGCCGACCCGCCATTGACGACAAACCTTATAATTAATGGCCTTACCATCTCTTTGGTACAAGAACTCTATGGTTATGGTCGTTGTCAAACTAGGGTCTTTGCCATGCACCAACTCTGATAGACGCTCAATATAGGCCGCATTGGTTGATGCATTGGGGATTGCTACTCGCCCAAGTAAAGCAAATCTAATTGCTGTCAAGATGCTGGTTTTACCTGCACCATTAAGCCCACCGAAAAGCACGATACTCTTTTCTGGAGATGGAGCCAGATTTATCTGGTGTGAGCCTTTGAAAACCCGAAAGTTCTCTAATGTAATACTGTCAATAATCATGATTCTTAGGCCTCTCGCTCTAAAAGCGCATTTACTTCGGCCAGTCTTTTCTCAACGTCTTCTAGCTCGCGCTTATAGACTCTCGTAGATGCCGTCTCTGATTCTCTTTTTTCTTTAGCTTGCTCGATTGTTCCCCAATCTTGTCTCAGGATCCGCTCGATCTTGGTGAATATGCCGTGACGTTTGTTTAACCCTGCCATTCCTAGCTCAAGTTCAATCAGCTTTTTGACTAATTCAGCATTAACATAGTGCACTTGAGAGAGCTCATTGATCAGCGAATTTTCCAATTCGCCAAAGCCATTATTGTCATCGTACTTCCAGTAAACCCGGCCTTTCCCATATACGGAATCATGGATTGAAGGCAGCTCATCTTTCCAATCCGGCTCTAAGGGGTCCGTGCGCCATTGAAAGCGAATTTCGTGAAGCTCATCTTCTGAAATCAGAACAACATCATGTCCGTCGTCGTTGAGCTTTTTTTCCATCTGAAGTAGTTCAGTTAACCAGGCTTTTCGGTAATCCATTTTATAAGGGCCCTGCACAAACTCAAGGTCTGCATCTAGGTCCTCTTTAGCATCAGAGCTGGCGATCACTGTCTTTGCTTTTACATAGCCATCCCTGCGTCGATCATTTCTATACTTTGCTTTTACTGCCGGATCCGTTGTTCCATGCAACTTATTTCGAAACTCCGCAAGAGGCTCTAGCCATTTATCTCCATTAGCAATCAAACCATCAATAGCTTTGTCCTTGGTAACGACAGTGCAAGACCAGCAGCCAAACCGCGACTTACCGCATCCGGGCGTAGTATTGGTTTGCACTAAAGGACATTCGCCGCTAGTACTATTGGTGCTGTCATACAGCTCCACTAAGCTGATGTTCGATGTTCCCCAAGGAGAGCCCCACGGCCCAAGAAAATCATACTGCCCTGGTGCAATGTGCTGCCCAAGAACTTGCCAAACGTTTTGCACACTCCAATCCTTGATAGGTGCATATCGACGATAATTTGGATCTGAGGCATCAAAGTAGCTATCGGAACTGTGGTACTTCTCAATGATTTGCTCTCGATTCTTGCTCTCTTCGGAACGAGATCCAATCACTACAATAGGATCCTCACCGTTATTGAAGAAACCTTTGACAAAATCCCGAAATGGTTGCAGCTTGATTTTATCGGTACACCAACGGTTAGTTTTGAGGTTTGGAGCTGGGTACCCTCTACCCAAAAGTCGAGCCCAAAAGGTATCGGTTGGGCGTGGTTTTATCACCTTGGTGTGAATAGGAAGTTCATCCCTTTTAGCTTGGTTTCCTACCGCATTGATTACCGTCATGACCTTCTTCAGATAAGGAGGAGCCTCTGCTAATGTATCGCAAAATACTACGTAGACAGGTTGAGTACGTTGTTCAGGGCTTAAACCCAGCATTGCGAAATAGATAAGTGTAAGAAGCGCATGAGAGTCTTTACCACCACTAAACGCAATAACCCAAGGTTGGTTTTCGCGCTGATATAAATATTGGACTTCTGCAATTCGATCGGAAAAACTCCTACCGGCAATATCCTGTTCTTCAATAAAATCGATGTAATCATCGAGATCTTCGTACTGATTTAAGGTGAAATTCATTTACTGAACTGCTTCTCTAGTTTTTCTTCGTCTGGCGATAATGCCAAGCCAAGGGCTTGTTTGATTACGTTAGCCGTTAATTTAATGTTGGTTGATGACTTAGAAAGTTTGCCGTTATGCAAAGCACGGTTGTTCCAGGTCGGATTAGCCTTCCTCCAATCGATCCCCTTCAAAGCTGAGAGCTTTTTCTCCCAATCATCTGGATGTGCCGCGATCAAATCGTGCCCCGCGACCCCCAACGCATGCAGCCCAATTCCATGCGCATGGATAAACTCTTGCCGCATTTGAGTCGGTGATAACTCTTTACGCTGAACGAGCTTCCACTCTGGAACATGCTCGTTCAAAGCAGCCCAAAATTGTGTAGCAACACTCTGATCTTGCTCCTCGTAAGAATCTTTTGATCCCTTCCCTAGCAAGGCTCTAGTAGCAAGTTTGATACTGCTAAGCGCAAAGAGTTTTGGGCTCTTAGGCGCAATCGATGAACGTTCCATTTCGGTATATCCAACAAACGGCTTTACATTGGATGATAGGTAGCGAGCAATGCCAGAACACGCATCTCTATGGTCGTAGAGAACGTTAAGTGACGAGCTCGGGCGAATAGCGTACTTGTTCAAATCAGCGAACATTTGCTGACTGCGCTTCAGCCCTTCATCAATAAAAAACACAACTGCGATGTTGTCTTGCCCCAATTCTGGCGAGTCCTTAATGGCCTCCTCAATCGCTTTTCTTCGATGTTGTCCATCGTTGATCAGAATATTCGAGTCCATCTGCACACGGAGCGTGCCTAAGTCAGAGTTTTTGCCAGATGCTTCGAACTCAACATCAGTGTCTACCGATGCAGTTATCGCCGAAAAGATATAGTCCTGTGGATTGTCGACCAAATACCTGGCCATCTCAGGAATTCGCTGCTTGTTAAGCTCGCGTTGAGCTCGCAGCTCGGGCGGTACTTCCTCTTCGTCAAAAACGAAAATCTTAGGAATCAGACGCAGTGGACAAGTCGCGATATAGAAGGGTCGACCAGCTTGTTGGCCCCTGACTGCGGGAAAGGAGTAGCAGTATGTGTTTGTATGTTCCATAGTTCGGACTTAACATAAGTTTACTGCCGAAATGATAGCACCAGTATGTCAAAACATACATACTTTCAGGCAGCTTATACGCGAAAAATTCTAAAACCTCTTATTGTTATGTTATTTCTATCAAGAAATGACTCCCATTCCCCTCTGGAAGTTAAGTTCTCCGTTTGAAACTTCAACATACCCAGAGCAGCAAGCCGCCGATCTAACCCTAGCTGCTTATCATAATTGTCAAAATTTGACTCAAGATACTGCGAACGCCCCAACAGTGGTGGACGGCGTCGAGTATTCACATAGTCAAAGTAATCTATCTCTTGCTCGGCCAGCCGAACCTTTATCCGTTCTTTCAAGTGTGGGACAGGAGCTGAAAAATCGTCATAGACTAGGAATGAAACCTTCCCAGAGTCTAAGTGAACCTTGACTAAGTCCGCCTCCTCCCAATCACCAAACATGTGGGATGCAGCTCCCACATAAACCCTTAGCAAGCTAGGGAGTAAAGACACATAACAACTCATCATTATCAGGCAATCACCATCGAACATGGAGGCAGGAAGGGCCGCATAAGCTTCCTCGGCTGCACGGCGAATCAGTTCTGGATTTGCAATATCAAAGAGCAGGCTCTCAGCTTGGAGGCATGCGTTGGTGTATGTCTGAAAAAACACTTTGATATCTCGCTTATGCTCCTCTGGTAACGACTTGTATTTCTTGCGCTGACTAAACTTCTCCAGTGCAAGGTAAACTAAATAGTCCTCCCGCTTCGCCTTCGCAGAATCCTCAATTCTGTCACCTCCCTCTCCCTTACAGATCAGATTGAAAAGCTTTTTGAAACTACCAAAAACCTCCTTCACTAACGCTGAATCAGAAAACTCATCATCAGCGGGGCAGCGCCCTAATTCTATGGCGGCTTTTGTGAACTCTTGAACTAGCAAATCGTTGTCTTCAAGTAATCTATCTAGTTTGCTCTTTCTGGGAGTTCTCATAGTGGAACTCGACCATGACCTAATCCTTCTGTGCTTTCCAAGAAGGAATTGTTGCTGCTCTTCCTTGCACTTAAAAACCACGACAATACCGCTTCCCAAAGTAATGGGCTCGTCCTCAAGAACATCCTGCACAAACGTTTTTAGCTCGGTTTGAGTGAAATATTTTTGGAACGTATTGTTTGAAGTAATGACGCCATCTTTAAAAGGCTTGAACCCAGCAATGAACGATTCACTAGCAAGCATGCAAGAAATCACGATGAGCTTTTCTGCAAGATCGAAAGCACGTTGCAGTGCATTCACTCTCTCAGCAACATCTTCGATAACATTGAGCACAAACCCCAAATTTACGATATCCGCAGAAACCAGGTCCTCGTTGGGCAGGAAGTTGGGGTCCCAACCATTGGCATTAATGCCATTTGCTTGCAGTTCAGCTAGATCATCGCCAAGACCACAGCCATAGTCAAAAATGCTGAACTGTCCTTCAAGGTAACCATACCTTTGTAGTAGCTTCATTGGGGAACTGAGAGACTGGCGGCTAATTGCAGTTTTGTGCCTATCAATAGAACCTTTAGCTGGGGTCACCATACTGGAGCGAAACAGTCTTCCATCCACCAGCTCATAGCCTGCCGCTTCAATGATCGATAGCCAACCAAGCTTAAAACCAATCGCAGCACCATTTTCATATAAGCCTGCTGATACTCCTTCCTCTGTTGTGAGTTTGAAGTCTTCAAAGTTAGGGTGCTCAGGGAGGACCATTTGCTCTTTTCGATGCAATATTGGGGGATTAGTCGCCTTGCTGTAGTCGTTTAGTTTGAAGCTATTTTTGTCTAAGTCCACATAAAGACTATGTTCTAGTGACGGATACGCTGTTGTTTCGAACTCTGGATAAAACAGGTAAGAGAGCTGAAAGCTGCCTTTTGCAAATTTGGCTACATTCCATTTCAAATCATTTTGCTTCAATGCTGAAAGAATAGTTTCCAAAAATACTAACAACTTATTCTCATGAATTGCGGACTCGTGGACATAGATGGCTTTAGGTGTAGATTTTCCTGTAGGGAGAGACTTAACCAGAGCCTGGAACTCATTTGGATTCATTGCAAATCATCCCAAATTTCGATGCCCAAACTGCCCGTTGCTCTTTTGCTTGGATAGCGTTTTCCAGAAGGCGATTCCGCCATAATCTGCACAAACCGGCTTTGTTCCGGCCCAACACTCACATGCAGAGGACGACTTTTGCCATAGAAGTACATTCGGTCAAAAGGTAAATTTCCATGCACCCAGCGGGCAATTTGATCCATTCTCAACTCGTATCCAGTAACCTTAAAGTCAACCGCTGCCCCGAGGCGGGGGGATATTAGTTTTCCACTTCTTCGACTTTCACATGACGCATGTTGATCTAGAGAAGGAGCGATGCCAGAAGGGCTTTGCTTTTGAATTGACCTCAGCAGTTGAGGAGACGTGAAACCATAAGTGATATGCACTTCACCAAAATTGGACCATACTGGCAGAAGGATTGTATCGACTAGCAAGGAAATCGCTTTGTAGCTCTCTGCTGAGGGGCGATTATTCTGAACTTGTGGATACCTCTCCTTATACCAGTCAACAACCTTGTCAGTTAGCTGCTCTTTCAAAGCAAATCCACCTACTCGTATTTCTCGTTCATTCAAATATAGAAAAGGGACCGTCAATAGTGAATCACTACTGAATGGCCCCTTCGATACAACCAGAATGAAGCAATCGTCTCAGTTAACCAACTTAATTAATGATCCTCATCGCTCCCCTCTTACTCTGCGTATTCGGAGGTTGGTATGCAGCTACACACTAGGTTTCTGTCGCCAAAGACATCGTCAATGCGGTTGACGGAGGGCCAAAATTTGTTGTGTTTGGCGGCTTCGGTTGGGAATACGGCGGTTTCGCGGCTGTAGCTGTGTTGCCATTCACCCACTATATCGGCTTGTGTATGAGGGGCAAACACCAGAGGGTTATCTTCTAGTGTCCATACGCCTTGTTCAACGTTGGCAATTTCTTTGCGGATGCTGATCATGGCATCGGCGAATCGGTCTAGCTCGGCTTTGCTTTCGCTTTCTGTGGGTTCAATCATGAGGGTGCCCGCAACGGGGAAGCTCATAGTCGGGGCATGAAACCCATAGTCAATCAGGCGTTTGGCTACGTCCATTTCGCTAATGCCGCTTTGCTCTTTTAGCGGGCGTAAATCCACGATACATTCGTGAGCAATGCGCTCGTTACGGCCACGGTAGAGAATAGGGAAGTGAGATGCTAGTTTTGCCGTGAGGTAGTTTGCGTTGAGAATGGCAACTTCGGTTGCTTGTGTAAGCCCTACTCCACCCATCAATTTAATGTAGGCCCACGATATAGGCAGTATGGAGGCTGAGCCATAAGGCGCAGAAGATACCGCACCATTGCTACGCGCCAGCCCAATAACATGCCCCGGTACAAACGGTGCGAGGTGGCTTTTTACACCAATGGGGCCAACACCGGGGCCGCCACCGCCATGTGGAATGCAGAATGTTTTGTGCAAGTTAAGGTGAGAAACATCGGCACCAATATACCCTGGTGAGGTCAACCCCACTTGGGCATTCATATTGGCACCATCTAGGTACACTTGTCCGCCATATTGGTGAACAATATCGCACACTTGGCGGATCGTTTCTTCGTATACGCCATGTGTTGAGGGGTATGTAACCATGATGCAGGAAAGGGCATCGGCCATTTGTTCGGCCTTGGTCTGCAAATCATCTAAGTCGATGTTGCCCTGCTTATCACACGCGACGACCACAACTTTCATCCCTGCCATTTGTGCTGAGGCGGGGTTGGTACCGTGGGCCGATGCGGGGATCAGGCAGATATTACGGTGCCCGTCATCGCGGCTATGGTGGTAGTTGCGAATCGCCAGTAGGCCTGCATATTCCCCTTGCGCCCCCGAATTGGGTTGAAAGCTCACGGCATCGTAGCCGGTAATAGTGACTAACCAATCACCGAGTTGCTGAATGAGTTCCTGATAGCCTTGCGCTTGTTCTGCTGGGCAGAATGGGTGCAGGTGAGCAAATTCAGGCCATGTAATTGGGATCATCTCAACAGTGGCATTGAGCTTCATGGTGCATGAGCCAAGTGAGATCATTGAATGGTTTAGTGCCAAGTCTTTATTTTCTAACCGCTTGATATAACGTAGCAACTCGGTTTCTGAGTGGTAGCGGTTAAAGTTAGGATGCGTGAGAAAAGCGGTGGTGCGCATTAATGCTTGTGGCACACCACTGAATTGTTGCTGCTGCACTTGTTGGTCGAGCAGCTCAATATTGAGCGTATCCCCCGTGAGTACCGCATAAAGCACTTCCACTTGCTCTCGCGTGGTGGTTTCATCGAACGATATTCCCACATAGCCGTCAATATCTGTGCGTAGGTTTATTTCCTTCGCTTTTGCCAATTCAACTACAGCGGCTTGATTGGTCACTTCAACCAATAGGGTGTCAAACCAGCTTGTGTGTTTGAGCTGCATGCCTTTATTTTGCAAGGCAAGGGCGAGAATATTGGTTAACCGATGAACACGGTTAGCAATGTTTTTCAGCCCTTCAGGGCCATGATAGATGGCATAGAGTGCCGCCATATTCGCCAACAATACTTGAGCCGTGCAGATGTTTGAGTTCGCTTTTTCGCGGCGGATATGTTGCTCTCGTGTTTGCATTGCCATGCGCAGTGCAGGTTGGCCAGAGCGATCTTTCGACACACCAATAATCCGTCCCGGCAAAGAGCGTTTATAAGCATCTTTGGTGGCAAAAAATGCCGCATGGGGGCCACCATAGCCCATTGGAACACCAAAGCGTTGGCTGCTCCCTAACACCACATCGGCCCCCATTTCACCCGGAGGGGTGAGCAAGGTCAACGCCAATATATCAGCGGCCACACTGACAATGGCTTTTTGGGCATGCAGTGCTTCAATCACCTCACGCAAGTCAAGGATCTCACCTTCCGTTGTGGGGTACTGGAGCAAGGCTCCAAATAGATTATGCTGAGCCGCCTCATGCCACGGGCCAACAATCACTTCAAACCCAAATGCATCGGCACGGGTTTTCACAACATCTAACGTTTGTGGGTGGACATGATCGGCTACAAAGTAAGCATAAGCTTTTTTGTTTTTAGAGACTCGACGTGAAAGCGCCATGGCTTCGGCTGCCGCCGTGCCTTCATCCAGCAATGAGGCACTGGCTAAATCAAGGCCAGTGAGATCCATGGTCATCTGCTGGTAGTTTAGCAGCATCTCTAGCCGCCCTTGCGCTACCTCTGGCTGGTAAGGCGTATAGGCGGTATACCAACCGGGGTTTTCGAGCACATTTCGGAGGATCACATTCGGCGTGTGTGTACCGTAATAGCCTGCACCAATATAGCTGGTAAACACGTGGTTTTGTTTAGCGATATTTTTGAGTGTGGCGAGTGCGTCGGCCTCGGTGGTTGCCTCACCAATGGCTAGTGGCTGAGGTAGGCGAATCGCCTCTGGCACAGTTTGCTGGATCAGCTCATCCTGCGAATTGACTCCCAGCGAATGCAACATCTGTTGCTGCTCATCGGCACTGGGGCCAATGTGTCTGCGAATAAAATCTTGTTTCTGTTCCAGTTGTGCGAGGCTTTGCGACGTCATGAGATTCTCGTTGTTGGGTTGGAATGAGCGGGGCACCCCCTCCTGAAATTGGGGACAAGGAAGGAATGCCCGTTAAAAAGGGTAGTTTACTCTTCGTCGATGCTGTTGGCGTAACTCTCGGCATCCATCAGATCATCTAATTCTGCCAAGTCAGCAAGTTTGACGCGGAAGAGCCAGCCATCGCCATAGGGATCAGAGTTAACCAGCTCAGGAGCGTCTTCTAACTCTTCGTTAATGGCAACAACTTCACCTGTAATGGGGGTGTACACGTCAGATGCGGCCTTAACCGATTCAGCAACGGCCACATCATCACCGGCCGCAATAGCATCGCCCACTTCAGGCAATTCAACAAAAACCATATCACCTAATAGCTCTTGCGCATGCTCGGAGATACCAATGGTGACACTGCCATCGCCTTCTACGCGCAGCCACTCATGAGAAGAGGTGTATTTCAATTCGCTTGGAATAGTGCTCATCGTATTGTTCCTTATGAAAAATTCGGTTAAATCACGGCTTTGCCGTTACGCACAAAGGAGGGCTTGACCACTTTGACTGTAACCCACTTTTTACGCATTTCCACTTCAGCGGTATCGGCATCCGTAGGGGCAATTCGAGCCATTGCGATGCCCTTGCCTAATGTGGGAGAGAAGGTGCCACTGGTGATCACACCGGTGATGGTTTCCCCTGCTTGGTTGACCATGCGAATGGCTTGCCCCGCGCGCAGTACGCCTTTCTCTTCAAGCAGCAAGCCAATTAGTTTTTCAGTGCCTTGTGCTTTTTGCTGCGTTAGTGCGCTCCGGCCAACAAAGTCGCGCTCTGTAGGCTCCCATGTAATGGTCCAGCCCATATTTGCAGCAAGCGGTGAGGTGGTTTCATCCATATCTTGCCCGTAGAGGTTCATTCCAGCTTCAAGCCGCAGCGTATCACGCGCGCCCAGCCCACACGGTTTCACACCAGCCTCTAATAGCTGTTGCCACAGTTGAGGGGCTTGTGTTTCAGGCACCATGATTTCGTAACCGACTTCACCGGTATACCCTGTGGTTGCAATAAAGAGATCTTCTGCTTGCACGCCAAAGAAGGGCTTCATGCCCGCAACCGCTTCACGTTGCGCGGCTGAAAAAACAGTTTCGGCTTTTAATTTGGCTTGTGGGCCTTGTACTGCAATCATGGCGAATTGAGGGCATTCGGTGATCTGCACATCAAACCCTTGTGCATTACGGTTGAGCCAATTGAGATCTTTCTCTCGTGTGGCGGAGTTAACCACTAGGCGATAGTCGGTTTCATCGAAGTAGTAGACAATCAGATCATCCACCACGCCGCCTTCCTCATTGAGCATGCCTGAATACAGGGCTTTGCCTTTCACCGTGAGTTTGGCAACATCATTCGCCAGTAGGTAGCGTAGGTAATCTTGTGCTTGTGGCCCTTTA
>JAOXRT010000019.1 GCA_025800365.1 Cellvibrionaceae bacterium
AGAGGATAACCGATTAAACGAGGATCGAATCGCGCTTGGCAAAGCACTCTTTTTTGATCCGCGTTTGTCCCAAAAAGGCAATATGTCTTGCGCCACATGCCACAACCCGAGCTTGGGTTGGAGTGATGGCTTGCCGACATCTGTAGGTCACGATGGTAAGCCATTAGGGAGGGCCTCACCTACGGTTATCAACACCGCTTTTAACTCGATTCAAATGTGGGATGGCCGCAAGAAAACTCTAGAAGACCAGGCCATTGGCCCGATGGAATCCGGTGATGAAATGGCAACGGATATAGAAAAGATGTTTAAGTTTCTACGCTCCAGCAAAGGCTATCAGGCGATGTTTGAAAAAGCCTATCCCGGTGAGGAGATAGGCCGCTCAACACTAACCCGAGCAATTGCAAGTTTTGAACGCACCGTGATAAGTAATCAATCGCCCTTTGATCGCTGGGTTAAGGGCGATAAAAAAGCAATGAGCGCCGCGGCAATCAACGGCTTCAAATTGTTTATGGACAAAGATAAAGGTAACTGCGCCGCTTGCCACAGTGGTGCCAACTTTACCGATAACGGCTTCCATAACTTAGGCTTGGCTTCATTCGCTGACAATGAGCCTGATCTTGGGCGCTTTTCAGAGAGGCCTTTGCGCTTGATGAAAGGGGCCTTTAAAACACCAACTTTACGTGATGTCAGCCGTACGGCACCTTATTTCCATGATGGTAGTGCGCCGGATTTGGCCGCAGTTGTCGATCATTACGCGCTTGGTGGTGTGGTGACTTCGAATCTATCACCCAATATGAAGGCGCTAACACTAAGTGCTCAAGAGAAGGCTGATATCGTGACATTTATGGAAGCATTAACTAGCCCGATGCCGGCGATTAGTATGCCTGAGTTACCTCAGTAACGATTGGCTGCAAAACGAATAACTAGGGCGCAATAGAAGGATTACTCTATGAGAACATTAATTTTACCGTTAACGCTGTTTAGCCTAGCCTGCTCATTTAGCGCAGTGACGATGGCTGCTGAGCATGAGGTAGGGCAAAAGGATAAGCAATTCACCAAAAAATCCATCTCAGTGAAAGTGGGGGATAAAGTTAACTTTGTGAACAATGATGAAATTTTTCACAATGTATTTAGCTTGTCGGATGCCAAGTTATTTGATTTAGGCTCTTATCCTAAAGGTGATTCCCGCTCGGTAACCTTCGATCAAAAAGGTGTGGTCGAAGTCGAGTGTGCAATTCACCCTGATATGAAAATGACGGTCAATGTCGAATAGCTGTTTGCTAATCGTGTTTTTCTGGGCGGGGCTCGCAAGCTTGGCCCAGGCAAATGCTGTGGAGCCCAACGTTAATCGTGGCCAAGAATTGTTCGCCAATTTTTGTTTTCTTTGTCATGGCCAGCAGGGCAAAGGCGATGGCCGGATGGCGAAGCTGCTGCAAACCGCGCCTGCTAATCTTAGGAAAAGCCAGTTAGATAATAAGGCGCTAGCAGAGATTATTCGCAAAGGGGGCGCTGGGGTAAATCGCTCTGAGCAAATGCCTGCCTGGGGTGATCAATTTACAGCTATCGATGTGCAGTCGCTGGTCTTGTTTATCAAAAGCTTGCAGGAAGAGCCGATGGATGCTGACAAGGCAAAAAAAAGGGCTGCTATTAAATAGCAACCCTTTCACTAGGAACAAACTGGTAATTTGCTGCTTTGTCTTAAAACTTCCCGCGCTTGAGTCTAACCTCAATGCACAAGCCGCCATTAGCGTGATTGTAGGCGCGTATGGAGCCATCATGCAGCTCAACGGTGCGCTTACTGATAGCGAGGCCTAAGCCATAGCCACCGCTGCTGCGTGCGCGAGCTTCATCGGTACGGAAAAACGGCTTGAAAATATCATCAAGGTTTTCCGCCGGCACGCCGCGGCCCTGATCTCTTACCGTGATTTTGTAGTATTTGTTGTGGCTGTCATCAAGCTCTACGCCCACAGTGGTAGATTTAGGCGTGTAGTGCAGGGCATTACGAACAATGTTTTCGAATACGCCAATTAGGCTGTTACCGTGAGTAGCCACCAAAGCATCTTGAATGGGGGTTTCTAGCGCTAGGGTGACTTCTTTCTCGCTGGCGGGGTTGCGATATTCCTCGACTAGAGTTTCTAGCAGGATCTTCAAATCAATGGTGTCGCACAACTCCCATGCTGCGGTATCCGTCATCGGCATGGAAAGAATGTCTGAGATGATCTCATTCAGATAGTCGGCCGACTCTTTAATCTTTACCAGCTCTTTATCGATGTCTGAACCACAGCAGCGAGACTGGGCGATAGCTAAAGCAAACTGCAAGCGTGCCAGTGGCGAGCGTAGCTCATGGGACACGTCTTTGATAAGACGCTGCTGCTCCTGCATGGATTTATCTAAGCGCGCGGTCATGTGGTCGAACTCTAAACTGAGTTCGGCAATCTCATCGCGGTTTTTAACTTTGCAGTTGGTAAATTCTTGGGCAATGCGAACACTTAAATCGCCGGCCGCGATTCGTCTTGTCGCATCACGCATAATGTCGATACCGCGGCTCATGCGTTTGGCCAAAATAAAACAAGCGGTACCTGAGATAACAATAGAGATCAGCAGGGGCAGCCAAATATTGTAAAAATACAATTGCCACCACAGGCCGGTATCGTCTGGTGTATCGTAAGTCAGAATCTTTACCCAGTCGCCGTCGGGCAGCAATACTTGGCGCCCGACAAAAGAACTGCCGTCTTTGCTGTAATGGGCAAAGGGTTGTTCTGGGCTAAGTTGCTCTAGAATTCTTTGGCCGCCTTCTGGGATAGGGCGGTGGAGTAAATCTTCATCATATTGGTCGATGACATAAACCAGGCGGGTGGCGTTTTCCTGCATGGATTGCATGCCCGCGCGAATGTCATCCAAACTATAGTTGACCGCCTCGCGCACCACTTCTCTCAGCAAACGCGCCGCGGCTGTGGTTTGCTCCAGCTCAGGATTTGAGGAAAGATGTTTGTCTGGGCGTAAATCTAACCAGTGGGTAGCTAAGCCGGTGCCAACAATCATTAAGATGGTTATGCACCAAAAGCCAATAAACAGTTTTACGTAAACTTTGGTCATAGCTTTAATTAAGCGTTGAGCTTGCCGCTGACGGTAAGCATATAGCCGGCGCCACGAATATTGATGATTAGCTCTTTAGAGGCGCCTTTTTCAGCCAGCTTTTTGCGCAGATTACTTACATGCACATCAATACTGCGATCATAAGGGGTAAGCTTCCTGCCCAAGGCTTGCTCGGTGAGGGCTTCTTTACTGATGACCTGGCCGGCAGAGCGCATTAATAGCTCAAGTACGGTGAACTCGGCACCGGTAAGGGTAAGAGGTTTATTGCTGTAGCTGGCAGAGTGAGCACTGATTTGTAGTTCTAGCTGATCGACCGTAATTAAATCGCTTGGCTCTTCTGGTTGGGCTTGATCTACTCGACGCAAGATGGCACGTATGCGGGCAACAAGCTCGCGAGGGTTACAAGGCTTTGGAAGGTAGTCATCGGCGCCCATCTCTAGGCCTACAATGCGATCTACGTCTTCGCCTTTGGCGGTGAGCATCAATACTGGGGTTTGGCAGTAGTCACGCAGTTTGCGCAGTACTTCAAAGCCGGTATAGATAGGCAGCATTACGTCGAGAACAATGAGATCATAGCTACCTTCAGCAGTGGCATCGAGGGCCGCTTGGCCATCGTGTACCATAGTAGTTTCAAAGCCTTCGGTGGATAAAAATTCACCAAGTAGGGAGCAAAGCTCCTGATCATCGTCCACAAGTAACAGTTTTGCCATTGGGTTTCCCGCTATCGTTCTAATCACTGGCCGCTAGTTTGCCTGAGTAGCCCTGCTTCGTCAGTGCCTATTACTCTTCTTAACATAGCGCTAGGCCGCATGGGGCGTATATCCTAGGAATTTTAATGTTTCTTAAAAAGGGTCAATTTTAACAAAATTGCGCAATAGCCCCAGCCCGCAATAGCTTTGTTTGCACCCATCGCCGTTAGCTGCCAAAATCCGCAGCTCGATTTATCGGCCCAACAGTAAATTAGGGTCAAAGCTAGGAGAAAGACATCAATGACGGCAGCGATTGGCTTAATTTTCGGCAGCGATGAAGGTAATACTGAGGCTGTGGCATACCGCATCCAGCAGCGCTTAGGTGAAGATTTTGTCGATGTTATGGATGTTGCCGACATCACCCAGCTTGAGTTTGCCGATTACGATCGCATTATTCTGGGTATCCCGACATGGGACTTTGGGCAGATCCAGTCCGATTGGGAAGAGTTTTGGGATGATGTTGCTGAAGTCGATTTCAGTAATAAGCGAGTGGCGCTGTTTGGCTTAGGTGATCAGTTTGGCTATGGCGATTACTTTTTAGATGCCATGGGCATGTTGCACGATGTTATTAAGGCAAAAGGCGCTCAGCTTGTGGGCTATTGGCCAACTGAGGGCTATGACTTTGAGGCTTCTAAGGCACTGATCGAAGGCCAGAACCTTTTTATGGGTTTGGCGATTGATGAAGATCAGCAAGAAGAGATGACGGCTGCCCGTTTAAATCGCTGGTGTGAGCAGATTGCGGCGGAATTTGAGTTGGATATTCCGGTGGAGTCTTTGGAAGACTGATACATCTTGGCTTCGAATCGGGGTCAGATCCCTTGGGATCTGACCCCTTTGCTCCACAGAGGATCTGACCCCCTGAATCTTTTAAGCTGGCTTGCAAAAGCTATTTGCTCTCGCTAGTATTCAAATAATTATTCAACTTTTGCCCTTGAGGCTTTTTTCATGTTTATCCCAGTGAAACAAGTGGCGGCCTGCCGCAATTTCTATCCGCGTAGCTTTGCTGCTATGTGGGCTGGGTATTCCCATACTCGCCGCAATTTAGAAATCGATTGCTGGCCTCCTGAATAGCTGACTTCAATCTCGGGTGGGGTTGTGCTTTGCAGGGCGTTTGAGCTTACTGTCTATTCATTAGTATCTATTTAGCAGCGCCTTGTTAGTTATTAAATGCTGTTCACCATTTGTAGCTATCCTAAACGTCACAGCCTCAATTATTGATCGATTTTTCGAGCGTTGAAGTATGTTTGCAAATAACTCTTTGTCTTTTTATGGGCGTGAAGCCCTGCACATAATGCGTTTGGGCATTCCTTTGATGATTGCCCACGTGGCGATGGTGGGTTTGGAAGTTGTCGACACCATGATGGCGGGGCAGGTCAGTAGTACTGAGCTGGCCGGGTTAGCGGTGGGTGCCAATATCTGGCTGGTCATCGAGCTGTTTATGGGAGGCTGGATCAGCGCCACTACGCCACGTTTCGCTCGTTTGAAAGGCGCCAATAAGCCAACAGAGATTCGACACGAAGCTCAGCAAGCCATTTTGATGGCGCTTACGATTGGCACCTTGGCCATGTTACTGATTTGGTCGATTATTCCGCTGTTGGATCACTTGGGAACAAGTGCTGAAGTAACCGCGATAGCAAAATCATATTTGGGCATTATCGCTTGGGGCATGCCGGCTAGTGGTGTTATCTGGGTGATGCTGTGTCTGTGTGAAGGTTGTGGCGATATTCGCTTTTCGATGGGCTCTAGCCTGATCGTGCTAGCGTTAAATGCCGTGCTCGATTATATCTTTGTATTCGGTAAGTTCGGAATGCCGGCACTGGGGGCTGTAGGTTGCGCATTAACCACCCTAAGCATCTACTTTCTTTGGGCCTTAATGGGGGTGGCCTATATTGAATATCGCGCTGAATTTAAAGCGCTAAAAATATTCCGCAGTTGGCCGCGTTTAGATTTTGCACGCTGGCGAGCGATATTTGTTTTAGGCTTGCCGATCAGTTTATCGCTGCTGGCTGAAGAGGGGTTCTTTAGTGTAACGGCATTATTGATTGCGCCAATCGGTACCGAGCCTTTGGGGGCCCATCAAATTACCTTGCAGATTGTAGCCTTGGTATTAATGTTAAGCCTCGGTTTAGGGCAGGCGACGTCAATCCGTTTATCAAACAGTATTGGAGCGGGCAAAGCGCCACTGGCCTTAAAGCAAGCTCAAATTGGACGAGTTCTATGTGTCAGTTATGCCCTAGTTTTTGGCTTGCTTATAGCTTGGCAGCCGGCTGCTGTTATTCGTCTATTTACCCAAGAAAACAGTATTGCCCAGATCTCTCTAAGTATGTTGGTGTTTGCACCAATATTTTTGCTAATAGATTCTGCTCAAGTTAGCGTAGCGCAAATTTTGCGTGGCTTTGAGGATACCAAGGTGCCGATGTTGTTTCAGGTATTTGGCTATTGGTGTTTGGGCTTCCCGCTGGGTTACAGCCTAGGTGCTACTGATCTGTGGGGCCAAGCTTATGGTGTTTATGGCTATTGGGCGGGGTTTATGGTGGGTATCACGGTGAGCGCCATTTTGCTTAATATTCGTCTACACAAAACTTTATCGACTTTAGTAAAATAAGACTTTAAATTCTGCAAAGGCGACTCAATATTGTATGAGTCGCCTTTGTTGGAATGAAGTATTGTGCAACATTACCCCCTCAAGCAAATCAGTCAAAGTAATTTGGATCGCCTAGCGGCTTCTGTTTTAGAAAGCTACAGTTACCAAGATCTCTATCAATTTTCTTACCAAAAGGCTCTGAAAAATGAAGCCCGTGACCTGTGGGCTTTGACTGAAGATGAAGACCCAGAGAGCTTGCAAGCCTTACGTGAACGCCGTGGTTTGGGCCCTGAGATTCAAGATGAACAGCTTTTGGCTAGGGTATTTGAGATTGAAAATAATGGCCTGCTATTGGCGAATGTCTGCCGTAATGATGCAGATGATACCTTGATTGAAATCTTCACTACAGAGGTTTGCGACCGAGTATTTGTAGAGCGCTGGGCAAAGTTTCTCAACAACTTTTTTTCATGGGCTAAGGCAAAGTATATTGTATGCTGGCCTAAGGTGGGCAGTGAGGCCGCTAAGTCTATTTTGTCTACTTCTGGAAGCTATTTAGCAGACAGTTTTTTGGCTACTCATATGCTTGATGTGCCATTGATCATGAATTACGACTTGAGCTTTAGGGCCTTTTCCGTTGAGCAAGATTGGAAATGGTATGAGCGTGAGTACCAACAGTTCCTACAAGAAAACCCCCGTTTTAGCGATATTGTTCCAATGACTGAAAAAGATGATATCGCAGAGGCTTGTGAGGAAAGGCTATGTGATATCGCCATGCTCAAGGGCGAGCGCTTAGGTATGGTGATGGCTGAAGTATCTTCTGAACTTGGCTATCAGGGCATCTTAATAAGCGATATTTTTATTGCAGATAAGTATCGAGGTAAGGGTTTTGCCTCATCATTACAGCGAGGTTTTTTGGCGAGCCGTATAGAAGACTGCCAGCTAGTCTGCGGTTATATCGATGCTTCTAATAAGGCCTCTTTGCATAATGCGATGAATCAAAATCGCCGAGTTCTTCGCCAGGAATGTTATGTTCCAATTGCAAGTTGCTGAAGCTGAGTGGCAGCTTGATTTTTGATGTGTTGCTTTGCTTTCAAAAAACTGTGCTTATCCCAGAAAACTGTGCTTTTCTTGCTTAAAATTAATCGATTAATTCGAACATAAATTGATCGATTAGCCTTCCTTAAAATTAACCGCAGATTTTCTTCAGTTGATCGATATTTTGCCTTCTAAGTAATGCATCTTTCGGCAGGCTGGTTTAGCGTCTTTGTTAACTTTAGGAGACGCATTATGATTCACAGATTTTTGTTAGCCGCAGCTTTGCTTGCGGCTAACTTCAGCAATTCAAGTTATGCCAGCATCGATTCCGAAGCACTTTCTGAGTTGGTCACCAAGCGATACGGCGGCGATAAGCTTGTGCAACTTAATCAGCTTTGGTTGCGCGATCGCTATATTCGGATCGACAAAGAGCAGAGCTTTTATCCCGGTATTGAAGAGGCAAAGAATAATGACGCCGAGTTGCTGATTGATTTTCAGCAACAGAAGATGGCTTTGCGTTATCAAGGAGAGCACGACCAGCAGGCTTTTTATCAGCATCAATTGTTGAATGAAAAGGGTGCTTATTCCCTAGATGATAACACCAAGGAGTTTAGCGTTATCAAAAGAGGCTTTAGCAATATCGCCGGTGGCCTTCCTTATCGTATGGATATATTTTGGGCCAAGCTTATTAGTTTGTACCCTGATAAATTGAGTAATATTCAAGAGCAAAGCTACTATGCCAAAGATGGCTACCAAGCCAATTTTGCAGCCGCGGGCTTCTCAGGCTTGAGCTTTAATATCAGCTTAGCAGGGGACATTGTAAGTCTGACGGTTGACGGCCGTAAGCAGCAGTTTCAGTTTGATCACCACCAAATTACCCATGGCTTAAGATTTGCGGAGCAATTACTGGTCGTTGCGGGCGGCAATATTCGTAATGTCTCGGTGAAACGAGAGCTGTTAGCAGCCAAAGTACCGGATGAGGTATTTGAATTGCCAACTTCCTACAAAGCTGCAAAAGCTGTTGCGCAAGTTATGCCACAAGAAATGCAAATACAGAAGCTTGCAGAAGGGGTTTACCATGTTGGTAAATCTGTTGGTTTCTCTCTATTTGTAGAGGTAGGCGATAGCTTTTATGGAGTAGGTGGCTACCAAGGGCTGGGCGAACGTTTTAAAGCCCTACAGGCGAAGCTGAAAAGCGATAAACCGCTTGCCTATCAAATTGTAAGTCACCATCACTATGACCACCTTGGTGGCATGCAGGAGGCCGCTGATCTTGGTGCGACATTTATTGGCTCAGCAAAAGCTTTAGAGGTAGTTGATTCTCTACTCAGTAGTAAGCTCCCCAAATCGCGTTACCAATCATTTGTTGAACAAAAATCAGTCGCTGAAGGTAAGCTATTATTAGCTGAGTTTGAAAACCCCCATGTGGCAAATCATATTGTAACGTTATTGCCCAAAGACAAGATTCTATTTGCTGAAGATCTATATTTTTCCTTGGAGGCTAGCGGTGTTCCAGAAGCTGAAGCCCGTCACTTTTCTTTAGCTACTTGGCTAAAAGATAAGG
Source organism: Cellvibrionaceae bacterium (assembly GCA_025800365.1). GTDB lineage: Bacteria > Pseudomonadota > Gammaproteobacteria > Pseudomonadales > Cellvibrionaceae > Pseudoteredinibacter. The sequence continues at coordinate 9,029 of JAOXRT010000019.1, forward strand.
GTGTAATAATCGATAGATTTGCGGCCGGGCACAGTGTTCGCATTTTGTCGGCTGAAGAATTCTCCTCGAGCTTGTCCCAGGCGAAGAAAAGTCTTACTTGTCCAGATTTATGGAAAATTTGCCGATCGAACTAAGTCATTTGGCCCTAGTAATGGCTTTGATTCGTAGCTTATATAGTAGATGGTGATTTAGGCTTGCCCATAGCGAGCCTAATAGCAAAGATTAAGAAAACCAAAAAACCTGCAAAGCTGCCTCCCTTTTCTATTTCGGTCTTGTCTTCGAAGGGCATTAAGAACTTCGAAGTGTTGCTATCTTGTATAGCTTCCACGCGCGGTGGTGAGTTGTCGTCAACATAGAAACGATAGCTCGTGCCGAGCCTGATTTGTTTGTACCAATATTGCGCTTGTGAGATGTCCGGGAAATTTAAAAATAGCCATTGTTGATCGCGGCTTAGTAGATTCAGTTGGTAAACCACCGTCCGGTTCATTCGACGTTGGACAATCTCCTTATCGTCAATGGCACTATCAATAATAAGCAACTGATTGATGTCTTTGGCTGAGGGGAACAAGACGGGATGCAAGATAATTGCTAGCCCGAAAATGAGGCCAATAATGTTACCCATCTCGTCCCGCCTTGTAGCTTGTCTGACAGAAGACTTTGGTTTGTAGCATGTTTAAACAAATGCTTAATGCAGTTTTAATCTTGCTTTCCTAATGATATCCGCGTGTAGTTCACGATAATGTCGATTTTGATCTGCTGCAGCCGTTACGATCTCAGAATAAATAGATTGGGCTTGATCGGCATTGTTATTTGCGGCTAAGAACTCGGCAAAGTAGAACATGGCGTCAGGGCCCATGTAGTAATTGTATAAGGCTTCGTATTCATGTTGGGCTGCATTAATCTGCTGGAGCCCATCAAGGGATCTGGCGTAGAGTAGGTGGGCATCTTGATCTTTAAAATCAGGATTAGACTCAATGAGTTTATCTAAGAGCTCTTTGGTTTTGGATAGATTGCCTAAGCCAAATTCGGCCTTGGCCGCCCCAAACATAAGGTGTGGGTCGTCGGCCAGCGGGCCTTGGAGGGCTTTGTCGAAGAGTTTTTGAGCTTCTTGATATAAACCTTTGTCTAAACAGGCATTAGCCAGGTTCATGGCATTCTCTACAGTATCCGCACGTTGGTAAGCTCGTGTTGCTTGATTCAGGTCTTTATCCGGGTTGAGTGCTTGACTCACTTTTTGTTTGGCTCTGCGCCCAGTACGGGTATTACCAGCATCAGGTAGAACTTCCAAAATGAGATAAGCTAGTGCGCCGGCAATGGGCAGCATGAGCACAATCCAAATCCAGGTGGTGTTGCGTCCAGTCTTAACGACATGAATAACGAAAGCAACTTGAATCAAGACGGTTAAAATAAGAAACGGCATGCCCTAAACACTCCTTTGAAGGCCAAATAATATTGAAACCGATTGAGTGGCTTAAGTCTATACCCATTCAGTTTTGAATAGTTGATAAAAGACTAGGTTTGAACTCAGAAAAAAGAATTGAATCGGAGTAAAAAGGCGGCCTAAATCCCTTTTAGGCCGCTGCGAAGAGTGCTAGAAATCTTAGATTATTGAGGGTTTTGCAAATAAAACGTTAGCCTTCAACCACGGCGGTGGCTTCGATTTCCACCATGGCTTCATCTTCCATAAGCGCTGCGACTTGCACCACGGCCATGGCTGGGAAATGACGGCCGAAGCAATCGCGATAGGCGGCACCAATCTCTTTTAATGAAGAAAGATAAGCCTGCTTATCGGTGATATACCAAGTTAAGCGGGTAATATCGCTTGGCTTGGCATCGGCTTCGGCCAAAACCGCTACGATATTTTTAAAGGTTTGGTGAACCTGCTCGGCAAAGTTGTCGCTGGGGAAGTTTTCATTTTCATCCCAACCAATTAAACCACCGGTAAACACCATGCGGCCTTGGGCGGCAACACCATTGGCATAACCTTTAGGTTTAACCCAATTTTCTGGCTGTAAAAATTCCATATGGATACCTATTTGTAATTATTTTGAGCCTTAGTGGCCTTCGTTCATTAATGTCTGTTTGGCGATGATGAGCTTTTGCACTTCCGATGCGCCTTCGTAGATACGCAGTGCGCGCACTTCACGATAAAGCTCTTCGACTGGCATGCCGACGGTGACACCTAAGCCGCCGAATAATTGAACCGCGGTGTCGATCGCTTTTTGCGAAGCTTCTGTGGCGTATAGCTTGGCCATGGCGGCTTCGCGGGTTACTCGTTCGGCAACGCAGTCTTTGGTCCAAGCGGCGCGGTAAATCAGTAGCGCAGAGGCATCAATATCCAATGCCATTTCGGCCAGCTGGGTTTGTACTAGCTGCAAGTCGGCCATTGGGGCACCAAACAATTCTCGGCTAGTGGTGCGAGCAATCGCTTCATCTAAAGCACGACGAGCAAAACCTAAGGATGCGGCACCTACAGTAGAGCGGAATACATCAAGGGTAGCCATCGAGATCTTAAAGCCTTCACCTTCATTACCCAGTAACTTGCTCTTAGGAATTTTACAATTCGTCATTTTGAGGCGGGCGAGAGGGTGCGGTGCGCAGACTTGAATGCGCTCGGCAATTTCAAGACCTTCGGTATCAGCATCGAGAATCATCGCGCTGATGCCTTTGGCACCGGCATCTCCGGTACGTGCAAATAGCACATAGTAATCGGCAATGCCGCCATTGGAGATAAAGGTTTTTTCACCGTTAACGATGTAGTGATCGCCAGCGTCTTCGGCAGTGGTACTCATAGCGGCAACATCGGAGCCAGCGTCTGGCTCTGTAAGTGCAAAAGCGGCGATCTTTTTACCTTCACGTACAGCGCTTAAATATTCTTGCTGAAGGGCATCACTACCGAATAGGCTGATTGACCCACTACCAAGGCCTTGCATGGCGAAAGCAAAATCCGCTAAGCCAGAATAGCGGCCCAGAGTTTCACGAATTAAACACAGCGAACGTACATCAAGTTTCTGACCTTCACTGCGCAGCGCAACGGCGTAATTTAACCAGCCACCCTCAGCCAGCTTTTGTACCAGCTCTTTACATTCGTCATCAACATCTGGTCCTGGGTGCGGGTTGCTATCGATATTTTCCGCCGCCCAAGCATCTAGGGTTTCAGCCAGCTCGCGATGCTTTGGCTCTAAAAAGGGCCAGTTTAAATAGGATTTATCACTCATGGTTTACTCCTAAAGGCAGCTCTATTTACTTCAAACACTTACTAGCTTCAGTGTTGCTAATTGTTTGTAGCCGTTGAGTTTTAGAGCTGCATTTTTATTTTAATTGCCTTCAAATACCGGCTTTTCTTTTGCAACAAAAGCGTTGTAAGCGCGGGTGAAATCTTCGGTTTGCATACAAATCGCTTGCGCCTGAGCTTCAGCCTCGATGGCTTGATCAATGCTCATATTCCATTCCTGATGCAGCATGGTTTTGGTAATACCATGTGCAAAGGTTGGGCCCTGTAAGAGGCTGTGTGCCATATCTTGGGCGGTTTGCAAAACCTCTTCTGGTGCAACTAAGCGATTAAAGAAACCCCAACGCTCACCTTCGTCGGCGCTCATCATGCGACCGGTGTATAGAAGATCGGCTGCGCGACCTTGGCCGATAATACGCGGCAAAATCGCACAGGCACCCATGTCGCAGCCGGCAAGGCCAACGCGGGTAAATAGGAAGCCGGTTTTGGTGCGCTCGGTGCCGTAACGGAAATCAGAAGACATGGCGATAATGGCGCCAGCACCCACGCAAATACCATCGATAGCAGCAATAATCGGCTGCGGGCAGGCGCGCATGGCTTTAACGAGATCACCGGTCATACGGGTGAAATCTAGCAGGCCACGCATATCCATTTTGGTCAGTGGGCCAATGATGTCGTGTACATCACCGCCAGAGCAGAAGTTTTCCCCAGCACCGGTCATCACCACGGCTTTAACATCATCGACATAGACCAGATCGCGAAACAGATCGCGCAGCTCGGCATAGGACTGAAAGGTCAGCGGGTTTTTACGGTCAGGGATATTCAGGGTGATGGTGGCTACGCCTTCGCTATAACTCCAAAGGAAGTGCTCTGGCTGGTATTGGCTTGGATCAAAGCGGTTGGCGTCTCGAATCATAGTGCCCTCTCTAATACGTTTCGTTATTGCAGCTCGCTGACTTATCGCTGTTATGGCTTTCTATGTAAGGCAGTTGAGCGGAATAAATTAATATGGAAGATATTTACAAGTAAAGTAATAGTTTGTATGGTTTTAATCAAGAGCCTGGGGCAAGATTGGTTGAAATTGTCAGTAATTAGGGTGATTTGAGCTCAATTGCCGCAAAGCAAGGGCTTAAATATCGGAAGCGGGCGAAAAAGCCACGATAAAAGAGCAATCTTGTTCGCTAAAAGGCACAAATATCGACGCATTTAGAAATACTGTAGAAGGCATTATGAGTTTAAAAGATAAGCATGTAGTAGTGACTGGGGCATCGAAAGGTATTGGTGCCGCTATCGTCGACGCTTTGGCCGCTGAGGGCGCCAAGATTACCCTAATGGGACGCAGCCTTGCTGGGCTAGAGCAAAAGGCTAAAGGTCTTGCGCTGGCGCAGTGTGTGGCGGTTGATGTTATGGACCCTGAGGCCGTGAGTGCGGGTTTTGCGAAAGCGCGTGAAGGCTTTGGAGCCATCGATGTGCTCATCAATAATGCGGGGCAGGCGGCCACGGCGCCTTTTCATAAGATGGATCATGAGACTTGGCGCCAGATGATGGGGGTGAACCTTGATAGTGTATTTTTCTGTTGTCAGGAGGCTATAGCCGATATGCGCCCGGCCAAAGCTGGGCGTATCATCAATATCGCCAGTACGGCGGCATTGAAGGGTTATGGTTATGTTTCAGCCTATGTGGCAGCTAAGCATGGGGTGTTGGGGCTGACTCGCGCTTTGGCGCTAGAGACGGCTCAGCATGGTATTACTGTGAATGCTGTTTGTCCTGGTTATACGGAAACTGAGCTGGTTCGTGATTCCATTAGGACCATTATGGATAAGACTGGGCGCAGTGAAGATGAGGCTCGCGCTGAATTAGCTAAGAGCAATCCGCAAGGCCGTTTGATTCAGCCTGAAGAGGTGGCGGATACGGTGCTGTGGTTGTGTCAGGCAAGCAGTGCCTCTATTACTGGGCAGGCCATTGCTGTGGCTGGCGGCGAGGTGATGTAAGGCTTAGTGGCTTCGAATGGGGTCAGAACCCTTGGGTTCTGACCCCGGTTCCTGCACGGTGTTGAGTTTTGCTGCTGGGGTTTTGCTTTGGTGGAGTTTAAGGCCTGTGGGGGAAGGATAGTAATTCGGCTTCGAATAGGGTCAGGACCCGCGGTTTCTGACCCCGGGTTTCTGCACGGTGATGGTTTTTGCCGCTGAGGTTTTGCTTTGGTGGAGTTTAAGGCCAGTGCGGTACGATAGTATTTGGGCTTCGAATGGGGTCAGAACCCGTGGGTTCTGACCCTGGTGTTGTTAGCTTCTGTTTTCGGGGTTGAGTTCGGCTAGTATGTCGATTTCGAAGGTGAAGACTAGTTCGCCATATTGATTGTAGGCTTCGTTGCGGCTACGAATAATTCCCCACTGTCCCCGCACCACCTTGTCGAGTTTTTCAGTAATCTCATAGGTGTAGGTTAAGGTATGGCCTGGCCGCACTGGCTTTATCCATTTCATATTCTGAAATCCTACCCCGGCACCATTACGGCGGCCGTCTCGAACGCCTGTGGCGAAGCGTTCCATATAGCTCACCATCAGCTTCATCCATATCGCACTGATGTGCCAGCCGGAGGCGACTAAACCTCTGTAGCGTGTATCTAAAGCGGCTTCGGGGTCGGTGTGGTAGGGCTGTGGCGCATAGCGCCTGCCAAAGTCGATAATTTCTTTTTCACCAAAAGTATGGCTGCCAAAGACATGGAATTCGCCAACGGGGATATCTTCAAACCAACGGCTGCGAAAGACTAATTGCTCGCTCATTGCTGGCCTCCTGCTGGATTAAAAGCCACCATGATTGGGCTGCTTAAACTCATTACGCATTTTTCATCTTGATTAAAGACACTGATCTCGCAGAGCAAATCACCGTATTCGGCATGCTCTGTTTTGCCGCTAACTTTAATATCGGCGGAAAGCTCATCATCAGCGTATACGGGTTTTAACCAGCGCAACTGTTCAACGCCGGGTGAGCCTAGGGCTTGAATATCATTGTCGTTAAGGGTATCGGCCAGCAAGCGCATCATCAATGCGCAAACCTGCCAACCACTGGCACAAAGGCCACCGAAAATAGATTCGTCGGCCGCCTCGCTGCTTAGATGAAAAGGCTGCGGATCGAATTCTGCTGCAAATTCTAAAATGTCCTTTTTATGAAGAACAATAGGGCCGGCGCGATAGCTCTGGCCTAAGGGAATGTCTTGCCAATATTGCATGGGGTGCTCTCACAGTGCTGGAGCTTCGTTCTTTTTTCGAGGAAAGATATAGCCCTCGACTTTGCCAAATGGCAATTCTTGAACTAGCCTAAACGGCACGAAACCAGCGGTTATAGTATTTTGGGCCTTACTATATCGGTGCTGTAACGGCTTGGTCAATCCAGTGTTTGAATGGGTTTATAGCGTGACTGCCCTTAAAAAGTAGGGTGGGTCCATTAGCAGGAAAGGACGCAGAATGGGGCTTTGGGCAAAAATATTTACCATGTTTAGCGAGCCAAAGGCGGAAGCTGAATCGCTTGCTTTGCCAAAGTTGCAGCAGCCTGCTGACAATAATGCTTCTTTTCATCGCTTAGCATTACTGGATGACTTAACTCAACTAGAGATCGAACAGCGTTTTCTTAAAGTTTGGTTGCAGCTTGATGCAGAGCTCGAGCTGTCTGCAAATGTGCCAAAACCTCTAAAAGATAAGCTGCTAAATGAGCAATATCGTCAAGCTGCTGTGCCCCGGCTACCCACCGTCTTACCTAAGCTGATGCGTGCGCTGCGCGACCCTGATACAGCGGCTCGCGACTGTGTCGCATTAATCAAACAAGATGCGGCTTTGTTGGCCTCGGTGCTGCAAATTGCCAATAGCGCTGTTTATCGCCCGAGCGGAATGTCGGATCAAAGTATTGAGCAGGCCGTAGTGAGTTTGGGCCTGGATGGATTGCGGCGTGTGGTCTGTGAGGCACTGTTGAAACCCATCGCAAAGCGTAGCCAAGCTGTTGGGCAAAACCAAAGCAATGCGGCATGGCAATACAGTGTGCGCACAGCGATGATTGCTGAGGAATTGGCGCGCATTAATGGCCAAGATGGTTTTTTAGCCTATTTGTTAGGCTTGTGTCAGGGCTTAGGCTATATCACTTTGTCGAATGAGTTTATTAAATACAGCCAAGTTAAAAATAGCGCTGTAAATAAACCTCAAATTGCAGAGGCTTGCTTAGCTTTTGCGGCCACCTTAAATGCAGAGATTGTTTCTGATTGGCCAATGCCGCCGGAGTTGTTAGAACAGCTGTGTGTTTTTGCAGAATTTCAGCAAGTGCCCAGTGATCACATTCTCGATAGTTCAAAGCTCAAAAACCCCAATCACGACAGCTTAGCTAGCACATTAAGCTTAGCGGTTTATGCCAGTCAGATTTATAGTCTTTCCCAGCATGATCTCAAACAGCAAGAGCTGGGGACAGACTCAGAGAAAGACGATGAACAGCCCTTGGATTTATGGTCCGCGCTTGCCGAGCAATGGGGCTTGAATAAGCTATTTCTCAGTCAATTGGCGCAAAACCAAATCTAAAGTCATCATCCTGCCCCACAATATCCTTTTTGAATTCCTCGTGTCTTAGCGCCATAGGTATGATTCAGTTGCAGTTAATACTAATGGCTCTAGCATCGTAGTCGGCCCAATATATGATGAGTCTTGCTCACACCGTAAACCGCGCACAGCAAAAAGGAACGTAACTATGAAAACATTGATGACAACTTTGGTGGCCGTCTTGGCGCTTTCTCTTAGCTCTTGGGGCTATGCCAAAGAATGTAAAGGCCAGAGCCAGTCCGCTTGTGGTAAAAGCAGTAGCTGCAAATGGGTAGATGGCTACAAACGTAAAGATGGCAAACAAGTGAAAGGCTACTGCCGTGCCAGTGCTGGCAAAGCAAAGAGCAAGCTTTCCGCCACTGCCAAAGACGCTAAAAAGACCACCAGCAAGAAATCAGAGGCTGCGGTAAGTCAAGCTAAGAGCAAGGCGAAAAGCAAAGCCAAAAGTAAATCGAAATCTAAAGCTGAGCTAGCCAAAGCTAAGGCAGAAACCAAGAAAAAGTCTAAGTCGAAAGCTAAGCAGAAATCAAAAGATCTAGCAAAGGCAGCGAAGTCCTCTGGTAATTAACCTTCTCTGCGCTAATTGAATGCGCGCTACAGCAACCAGCAAAGCTGTAGCGCGTTTTCGTAAAGCACGCAAAAAAGTGACAGGTTTTACAGCCTGGTTCTAGCGCTAGTTAGCCCGTTCAGGCACATTCATAGGAAACTACTTCGATAGCTTTTGTGGCTTCTTTGGGTAATACATATAAACCAAATGTATCGAAGTAATCTTGGATGTTAGCAATACCATCTTCTGCTAACTCACCATAGTTTTCCTCTCCTTGATAAGAGAGTTCTACATAGATTCTGGCTGGCGTATCGTTAAAGATTAACTCTCCATCTTCACCAGTTAAACTTGCGCTATTTCCACTTTCTCCATCCCAGCCATGGACTTGCGGGTCAAATAAGAGGTTTCCAGTTTGACACTTTGAGCACTCTAAATGAATTGGGGCGAGATATTCTATTGTTTCTTTTGACTTGAAGAGTCCTTTCTTTGTTTTTTTGGTGATGGTGGTAATAACTCTCAATAGATTGTTGCCGCATTTACAGCTAACATTTTTCAGATAAAAACAATTGTTGTCATTCCTGAGCCCAACAGATTCATAAGAACATTCTGATGCTTCGAATTTCGACAGAATTTTTAGCTGCTTGTATTTTAGTGAATTTATATCGAATTCCATTTATATTCTCTCTTTTTTCCTTGAGTGAATTGCCTGTTTAATAGGCTGTTTTTCTGTTAGTTTACTGAGGGCTATTGATTACTCGTAATCAATAGCAACAATATAGAATAACCCTTCGCCTTCGGGCTTTCTCAGCACGACTTCATCATCAAGCTTTTTCCCCAGCATGGCTTTTGCCAGAGGGGAGTCCATGCTGAGTTTTCCTTCGGCGACATTAAATTCATCGGGGCCAACAATTCGGAAGCGCTGCTCTTCGCCGTCTTCATCTTCCAGTGTTACCCAAGCACCAAAGAATACCTTGTCTCGTTCGGCAGGGGCTCTATCGACAATGGTAAGTTCATCCAAGCGTTTACTTAAAAAACGTACTCGGCGATCAATTTCCCTAAGGCGGCGCTTGCCGTATATATAATCACCGTTCTCGGATCGATCACCATTTTTTGCGGCTTCATGCACCACATTGGTCACCTCTGGGCGTTCCACTTTCCACAGCTGACTAAGCTCTGCTTGTAAGGCATCGGCACCTTCGCGGGTGATGTAGGGGGAGCCTTTGCGGCTAGGTGGTCGCCAGCGCCCCATTAGTTTGGCCTCTGTGTTTCAGTGCTCAGGTTAAGAATATCGACCGCAGCGATGGATTGCGCTTGTAAATCCTTTACTTCAAAACCGAATAATTGGCTGTAAAAATACAGCTCGCCTTCTAATGCCGTAACGATGGCATCGGCGCCACGGAAGCCGTGGCCTTCGCCAGCAAAAGGAACATAGGCGACGGGAACCCCTTTATTGTTGAGAGCTTCTAACATAGCTTCGGCTTGATTAGGTGGCACCACTTTGTCGTCTAGGCCTTGGAAAAAGATGGCGGGGCAATTGAGTTGTTCGACGTAATTAATTGGTGAGCGAGCCTGATAAACGTCTTTGTCTTCTGGGTAGGGGCCCACCATAGAGTCCAAGTAGCGTGCTTCAAACTTATGGGTATCACGCGCTAGGGTTTCTAAGTCGCCAATGCCATAGTGGCTAGCGCCAGCAGCAAAGCTATCGGCAAAGGTTAAAGCGGCCAGCACGGTATAGCCACCGGCACTACCCCCTTTTATACAAAGACGTTTGGGATCGGCTAGCCCTTGTTCAACAAGATAATCAGCTGCAGCGCAAACATCCTCGACATCTTTTATCCCCCATTGGCCTTTCAAGCTGTCACGGTAACTGCGGCCATAGCCGGTGCTACCTCGATAGTTAACATCAAATACTGCAAAGCCGCGGCTAGTCCAAAATTGAATTTTTACATTTAAGGCGGTTTCGGTTGCTCCTGTAGGGCCACCATGGCAAAGCACAATTAACGGCGGCTTTTCATCAGCAAGCGGCTGAAATTGTGGGTTACAAGGTTCATAGTAAAAACCATGCGCAACTTCAGAGCCTGCGGCGAAGCTTAAGGCCTTGGGGGTGGAGATAAAGCTAGGATCAATCTCACTATTACTGCTGCGACAAACCTCGGTCATTTCGCCATTTTGCCATTGCATTAATTGACTGGCGCATTGGCTATTGGCGGCAAAAAATAAACTGCGACCGGCTGTGCTATTGACCATGGATATATCGTCATAGGGGTTTTCTAAATCGGAGCTTTCGATCTTTTCGAGGTTTCCACTTGCGATGTTGATAGTCGCCAACTGCCAACGACCTTGCTGGGTGTAGCAGCAAATAATATTTTCTGCATCTAAAAAGCTATAGCAGCTCATGCCAAACACCCACTGTGGTGTGGCAAATTCAGCATCGAGGCTGTGAAGGCAGCTAAGCGCTTTGCTATTTATGTCATAGCGGTATAGATTCCACCAGTCGCTTGTGTCTGAGGCAAAATATAGATGGCCGTCTGGTCCAAAGCTAGGCTGAAAGATGGATTCTCCTCTTGAGTGCTCGATGCTCAAATCGGTCGCACTGATCTGCTCTTGCTTTAGAACATTTCCCGTTTTATCAAGATCGGCAATATAACATTCAGTGGCATCCCAAGGCATATTGGGATGGCGCCAGCACAAATAGCTGAGTTGTGTACCATTAGGGCTTAAGCAGGGGTTAGAATAAAAATCGGCGCCGCTAAACAGTGTTGTGCATTGGCCTTGCTGCTCGGCGGCTGTTTCGATTTTAACGATGCGGTTTTCAGGTTCGCTATGAGTGTCACTGGCTGAGTGCTCTTCGGCTACGGCAATCAGGCAGTCGCGCTTTTGATCCCAGATTAAATCGGCAAAACGAATATGTTCTTCATGAGTGATGCGTTTGGTGGTTTTGCTTTGCAGGCAAAGTCGGTAGACATCTTGATCCTTGGCATTCACAAAATACAATGCTTCACCCGCTAGGCAATAGCTGGCGCCACCATATTCATGGCAATTGCTGCGAACACTAAACGGAGCCGCTGTTAAATCTTCGCGCTCCTGGGGCTTGTCTTTATGGGCGCGTACCAAAACAGAGCGGCCTTTTTCTTGGGGCCTGCCTTCTAACCAGTAATTATAATTTCTATCGAGTTTAGGTTCGCTCAGGCGCACGCTGTCGGCTACCAATAGTGAGGCATTGATTGGGGATTGCCAGCTGCCGCAGCTCGCGCGGGTCTTAGTGGTGTTTTTAGTCATAGTCTTCCGCTAATGTTTTATGGCCTTTCGCCAGTTGTCTGAATTGTACATCCTCCTTAAACCATAATCACATTTGTCGCTGGCAGTTGGCCTCTGCAGTGCTTTCAGGTTTAATGGCCGTGCAAGATGCCGTAATAGAATATATCTACATCAGAATAGACCTATGTCGACAAAAGACTCGATCATCCAACTTTCACAGCATTGCTTTGACACGCTGCAAGCCTTACTGAGTGATGCGCAATGGCAGCAGTGCGCAAACCTTTGCATCGCTTATTCTGGAGGCTTGGATTCCAGTGTGTTATTGCGAGCGGCGGTTGAATTGAGAGATAAGGGTTTACTGGGTGACTGTATTCTTAAAGCTATTCACGTTAATCATGGTTTATCTGATTTAGCCGACAGTTGGCAGGAGCACTGTAAAGCACAATGCCAGCAGCTGGGGGTGGAATTTTTTAGCCAAAAGGTGTCCCTGGATGATGCCACGATCAAATCGGCCGGTGGTTTAGAGGCCGCTGCAAGAACTGCCCGCTACCAAGTATTTGCGCAGTTTATGGTTGGCGGTGATATTTTGCTGCAAGCTCATCATCAAGACGATCAGGCAGAAACTCTGTTGTTACGCTTAATGCGGGGGGCAGGCCCGAAAGGTTTGGCGAGTATTCCTTCAATACGAAGTTTATCTGTTGGGTTGTTAGCGCGCCCGCTTTTGGATGTACCAAGGCGTCTGCTTGAACAGTGTGCAGAGGAGTTAAACCTGACTTGGGTAGAAGACCCAAGTAATCAAGATAGCCGTATTGATCGTAATTTTTTACGCAATCAGGTCTTGCCGCTGTTGCAAGAGCGTTGGCCAGGCTTTCAAGAGCGCTGGGCGGCTAGCAGTCGCCTCTGTGCAGAGTCCGAGGCTCAGTTGCAGCATTATCAAGAGAAGCAATTGGCTGTCTGTGATTGGCGTGCTGAGCGCCTGGGTTTTAGCTTATGTTTGCAGCGATTAGCTGACTTGAGTCGGTCGGAGCAATTTCAGCTCATTCGTGCATGTATAGAGCGTATAGGGCTGACCATGCCTAGCCGCGCTTTTTTAGAGGAGCTTGATGAACAGCTGCTTCGCCCCAAGCGAGAAGATAGCGAGGCCTTATTGCACTCGGGTGCATGCAGCTTCGCTTGCCATCAAGGCCGCTTGTATTATTGGCCACAAGGTGAAATGCCAACTGTTTTGCCTGCCTCTTGGGCTACAAGTACCCCCCTAGATCTAGGGGAAGGCTGGCAACTGCTGGCTGAAGAGGTTGCGCTGGATGAGTCAGGGCTATGGCTTCCAGAATCGGTCGAGTTGCTCCGCCGAGATAGCTTTAAGCGGGCAAAACCAGAAGGGCGCAGACACTCCCAAACCATAAAGAAGTTATTGCAGGAGGTGAGGCTCGAGGCTTGGTTGCGACCTCATGTGCCGTTTATCGCCTGGCAGGGGCAGCTATTGGCGGTGGCTGATCTCTGGGTTGAGCAAGATGCTAGCGCCTATTGCCAATCTGTGGCTGGAGCCCGTTATTGCCGTGTAGTTTGGCGCCACTTGGGCTGAGTGCTGTTTATTCCTCCGGCTTTGCTCCGACATTTAGCGCTAAACTAGCGCCCTTAAAGGGCAATTAGCTTTAACTTCTCAATTGAGTCTCAGGGGCTTTTCTGGTAATCTGGCGTCCCATCTTGAGAGCGTTCTTGAAACCCGAATAAAACATGTTTTAGACCTTGGCCAAATCGCCGAGGGCACATGTCTATTGTCGGTTCAAAAGCGATTCTCCACCTAATTTTTCTGTACTGACTGCAAATTTCAGGGCTTTTGCATGACGCGTTTTATATTTGTCACCGGTGGTGTTGTTTCTTCTTTGGGTAAGGGCATTGCTTCGGCATCGCTAGCTGCCATCCTAGAGGCTCGCGGCCTAAAAGTGACCATCCTCAAGTTGGATCCATACATTAACGTTGACCCGGGCACCATGAGCCCGTTTCAGCATGGTGAGGTTTACGTTACCGAAGATGGTGCCGAAACCGATCTTGACCTTGGCCACTACGAGCGTTTTATTCGTGGTCGCATGAGTAAGCGTAATAACTTCACCACTGGTCGTGTATACGAGACTGTGCTGAAGAAAGAGCGTCGTGGTGATTACCAAGGTGGCACGGTGCAGGTGATTCCTCATATCACCAATGAAATTAAGCGCCGCGTGATGGAAGGCGGTAAAGACGTTGATGTGGCCTTAGTGGAAATTGGCGGTACGGTGGGTGATATTGAATCTCAGCCGTTCTTAGA
>JAOXRT010000029.1 GCA_025800365.1 Cellvibrionaceae bacterium
GCCTTGGTGTAAACGTCGCTGCTCTAAGCTGCTCAAAAGATTTAGCCCTCCTCCGTCCCCAATGGCTACCATCCTTGACATTGGCCCTTACTCTTATTATACCCCGTTTTTCTTGATGTAATCAGCAATAAAGTTGGCGTTTTAGCTGTTCCCACCTTTGATGAATGGTGGTCATTTTTGTCATCACTTCATTAGTGAACGGATAAGTGATTATTGTGTTACATTTAAATAAAGGCCACATCCGTGGCAAATTTAATCCCAAGCAGAGTTGTTGTCTCCATTCATCAAACCTAGCTCGCCGCTAGCACGCAATGAACGGTTTAAACTTGCAACTGTATTAATATCGGATTCTCTTTCGAGGCATAACATAAAAAACCACCAATTATGCGGCACGAATAATTAGGTTTATGTGAGACGAGAAAGGGTCATTGTCAAAGATGTCTGGTCTGGCTGAAGGGGAACAATAGCGCTTTATGGGGTCTATCAAATGCCTATATCAAGGTGCGTCACATATTAGAGGTCCTCTCTTAGCTCCTAGCTGCCTTGGTGTAAACGTCGCTGCTCTAAGCTGCTCAAAAGATTTAGCCCTCCTCCGTCCCC
>JAOXRT010000040.1 GCA_025800365.1 Cellvibrionaceae bacterium
TGCAGCCTTGTTTCAATACCGACTTGGCAACAGTGGCCCATGGCTGGATGTGCCCGTCGATAGAATTATCGATTTACCTGACGGCGGTAATCAGTTAATTCAAGTTAGAACTGATACGGTTAGTGATTTAATCGATGAGGCGGATGAAACCTTCACCTTAAGTGCGGAACTTAGCAGCAATGGCAGCACTGTGTCTGATGCGGGTTTGGGCACTATTCTTGATGACGATGAAACTCCGGACAACCTGCAAGCTAGTTCCGCAATTGTATCTGAGGAAGGAATCACTCCAGCTGGTTTGCCTGACTCGATTGGTAGCCCAACAGATACGACAGACTCTGCTAGTGCTACAGGCACAATTAGTTTTGATGATGCAGGCGATAATAATCCATTTGCAATCAGTTTGTCGGGGCCTAGTGGTATAAGCTCGGCAGGTAATGCCGTTGTGTGGAATTATGACAGTGGTAGCCGTACTTTAACCGGTAGCTACGATGACAATGGTACCCCGGTTACGGTAGCGACCGTTGTTTTAGATCCGCTCGCGAGTAATGCGGGAAGTCATAGCATGGACTATACCGTTACCTTTGAGCGCGGTATCGATCACCCGGTAGCTAATGTTGAAGATGTTTTAGATCTGCAATTTGGCATCTCGATCGATGACGGTGTAAACCCGGTAGCAAATAGTAATTTCACCGTATCGGTAGAAGATGACTCGCCTCTGGTTGAAGATGTGACACGCCAAATCGATGTGCCTCCAGCGCAAACCAATTTAATGATTGTGTTAGATATTTCTGGCAGCATGCAAGGGAGTAATCTCGCGTTAGCGAAAGAAGCAATCAATCGCCTCATTGATACTTATGAGGCTAATGGGGATGTTCGTGTCACTATTGTAGGGTTTAGTACGACGGCTAGTGTCGAACAGCCTTACTGGCAATCTTCAGATGCAGCTAAACTTGATGTTGATGCGTTAAGTGCTGGAGGGTGGACAAACTATGATGGTGCGCTAGCGGTGGCGCAGACCGCTTATACCGACGCTAACAATGGCAATATGTTGGCGGATGCCAAAAATGTTTTATATTTCTTATCTGATGGCGAGCCGACCGCGGCCGACGGTGATGTGAATGTATTGGCTAACTCCCCTGTCTTGGATCAAAATAGCAGCCCTGGTAATGCTGATTTCGGCATTCAAGCCAATGAAGAAAGTGCTTGGATTGCGTTTTTAAATAGTAACGATGTGGATGCCTATTCTTTTGGAATGGGCACAGGGCCAACCTTAGCGAGCTTAAATCCTATCGCCTATGATGGCGAAAATGGTGTCGATAAAGACGCTATTCAAGTTGATGACTTAAATGATCTGGATGATGCCTTACAAAGCACTGTAGAAATTCCTGAAGTGGACGGTAATTTATTGGGTAATCTAGGTGGGTTATTCGGCGCCGATGGCGGCATTATTCTTGAATTTGTTGATCGTCGTGATACACCTGATGATAGCAGTGATGATGTACTCTATCGATACAACAGTGTTACCGATGAAATTACCAACACCCAAACAGGGACTGTAATTAGTGGTCAAACTCTGGTCATTACTACGGCTCTTGGTGCGGCGCTCACTGTTGATATGGTGAGTGGTGATTATTCTTATCAGGCGAACTATCAAGTGACTGATGATGTTAGTGAGTATTTTGGCTTCCGCTTGTTAGATGTTGATGGTGATGTTTCCCGCAACACTGATCCTGCAGCACCAGATCCAAATAATGCTCTGTTAACATTTAATGTAACGCGCGCTAGCTCCAGTTCTAGCCCATTGAGAATTCAGAGAGGCGAGCCTGAATCCATACTAGAGGAGCAAGATAATATCGTGATGTTCCCTGCAACAGATGGTATATCTTCTGTGCCAGCTACATTGCTTGCAGAAAACTCAGATATAGCTAATTTTGAAGGTTTAACAGGCATAGACTTCGGCGATATTTTGGATACAACAGAGGCGGAAAGCTTGGATCATTGGTTTGCTGATAATGTCGTGACTATTGTTAGCGCTAAGTCAGAGGAGCCGCTTAATGAGGAAGCTCCGGCAGCGGATGTTTATGATGCCTTTATGCCAGATTCACCGCTGAGCAATGCCATCATGCAAGATGAAATAGCCTTATTGTAAACCGTTAAATGCCGGAGTCTGAAAGGCTCCGGTATTATATTTTCTCTTCCAAACGATCGGCGATACGCTCCAAACGTTCACACAAATCCAATTCTTTTTTATTGTCTTTTGAACACTGATCTTCTGAGTTTTCCATACTTTGCCATATCGGTTGGCAAAGAGAGTGGGCGTAAGCTTTTAACTTCTCTTGGTCTAATTTTGTTTCTTCGGCTTCAAGCTGCGCCAGCATACTTCGCACACCATACTCCATACTGCCAAAGAATAAATCTCGCATGGCACTCAGTTTGATATCTTCCTTTAGCTCTTTACGGGCGATGCCTTCGCGAATCACCTGATCAAAAAGACTGGTGTAAATTTTACTGTGCTTGAAGATGCTGGAGTTACGATAATCCAAATAGAAATTAAAATGCTCGCTAAAGTACACGGCCAGCAGTCGCATTAAAAGAAAGTTATCTTCTGAGATTACGCAGATGTGATTTTCCGCTAGGAAATTGAATTGTTCTTTGCAACCATGCTTATTCACAAGCCCTTCTTGGGCAGTGTTTCTTAAACGTTCGTAAAAGCCTTGAATAATAACTTCTAAAAGAACGCTCTTGCTTTCGAAATTATTAAATACTGTACCTTCGGAAACCCCGGCGGCCTTGGCAATTTGGCGTGTGCTGCTGTGGTGGTAGCCCTGCTCGGAAAATAAGCCAATAGCGGCCTGAAGGATCTTTTCCCTTCTTTCTTGGGAGCGATTTTCCGGTTTAGGACGGGTGGCAGCCATGTTGATTCCTGAAATTGCTTAATTCTTGTCAAATCTTTGATCAATATTTGCCCATTCGGGCGGGCGAAATGCACGCCAGTATAACCCAATTCCAGCGGCTAATACGGCCACTCTACTTGACTGTGAGCACTGCTTCAATATATTGTTGTGGTGCTCATTTAATTGGGGCGATGCTCATTGGGGCAATGATCCTTCAGTGTAAGGTCCTGCAATGGCTGTAATTGATCAGTAATCAGTAGCGTTTGAGGAGGAAGGCGATGATTTTTAGCGCAGAACATGAGCAACTACGAGAAACCGTACAACGATTTGTGCGTGATGAGATCAACCCCTACGTGGATGATTGGGAAAAAGCCGGTATTTTTCCGGCCAAAGAGCTGTATAAGAAAGCGGCGGACTTAGGCTTGCTGGGCATCAACAAGCCCGAAGAATACGGAGGCTTGGGCTTGGATTACAGCTTTCAGGCCATATTTGCTGAGGAGATTGGGCGCGCTGATCATATGAGCTCCCCCTTGGGCTTAGGGGTTCATACCACCATGGCAACGCCTGCCTTAACTAACTTTGGCGGTCACGATTTAAAACAAGAATTCCTAGCCCCGGCAATTGCTGGTGAGAGAGTTGCTTGTATTGGAGTTAGCGAGCCAAGCGCAGGCTCTGATGTGGCCCAGCTAAAAACCCAGGCCAAGCAACAGGGTGATGACTACGTTATTAATGGCACAAAAATGTGGATTACCAATTCCACGCAGTCAGATTTTATTTGCTTGTTGGCCAATACCTCTGAAGGGCCGGTGCATAAAAATAAATCTTTGATTATCGTGCCGAGCGATACCCCAGGAATCAGCTTTTCTAAACCACTGGAAAAGCTGGGTATGCATGCTTCAGATACCGCTCAGATCTTTTTTGATAATGTTAAGGTTCCAGTACGCCATCGTATTGGCGAAGAAGGTAAAGGCTTCTTCTATCAAATGCAGCAGTTTCAAGAGGAACGTTTGTGGTGTGCCTTAAGCTGCTTGAAGGTATTTGAAAACTGTATTGATAGAACCATCGAATATACCCGTGAACGGCAGATTTTTGGTGCGCCCGTACTGCACAATCAATCCATTCATTATCATTTGGCGGAGCTACAAGCAGAAGTCGAACTACTACGCTCGCTATGCTTTGATGCCGTTGAGAAAATTATGCATGGTGAAGACGTAACCCGCCTAGCTACCATTGCTAAGTTCAAACTGGGTAAATTGACCCAGAAAATTCCTAATGATTGCTTGCAGTACTGGGGAGGTATGGGCTTTATGTGGGATAACTATGTAGCAAGGGTATACCGTGATATCCGCGCAGCTGCAATTGGTGGCGGCTCGGATGAAACAATGCTGGCGGTGCTTTCTAAAATTATGGGCACACACCCTTAAAATAAAGCGCCCTTGTTTTATAAGGGCGCTTTATTTGCCGAAGGGGATAATTTGAAAGTCAGGAGCTACAATAAACCCTCGGTTTTTAAATCGTCGATAGTAAGCTCAATACTCTTACGTAGAGTGCTTACAATAAAATCGACATCCTCTTTTGTCATGGTCAGTGGCGGCGACATAACATTTAGATGAACAATAGCGCGGGTAATTAAACCCAGCTCATCGGCGTGGTTGGATACACGTTTACCGATATCTTCCTCTTCAGGAAACAGCGCTTTAGTGGCTTTATCGGCAACATATTCCACACAGACCATAAACTTACGGCCGCGCACCTGCCCGACGATAGGAAGATCTTCCAAGGTTTTAAGTTGCTCCTCGAAGTAAGGGCCAACTTCCATGACATTTTCTAAAAGCTTTTCGCGCTCAAGGATCTCAATGTTCTTCAGCGCTGCCGCACAGGCAACTGGGTGACCAGAGTAAGTGAAACCATGAGCAAAGCAACGGCCTGAATCCTCGGCATTAAGGACATCCCAAATCTCATCGGAAAACAACAAAGCGCCAAGCGGTTGATAACCAGAGCTTAGGCCTTTTGCACAAGTAATCATATCTGGAATGATGCCGAATTCGCTTTCTGAGGCAAACCAGTGCCCAAGACGACCAAAGGCCGTTACTACCTCATCGGCAACAAACAAAATATCGTTTTGCTTACAAACTTGGTGCATACGTTGCAGATAGCCTTCTGGGGCTACGATAACGCCACCAGCACCCATAATAGGCTCAGCAAAAAAGGCGGCCACTTTATCAGCACCTAGCTCAGCTATTTTATCTTCAAACTCTTTAACAAGCTGATCGACAAAGTCGGCTTCGCTTTGACCTTCTTCCGCACAGCGGTAGTAGTTTGGGTAAGATAAATGGTGAATCGTATCGCTGATGTAATCAAACTCCGGCGGATGATCTCCAGGCTTGCCACCAATCGACATAGCAGCATAGGTCGAACCGTGATAAGAATTCATGCGCGAGATAATGTGTTTTTTCTCGTGCTTACCGCGACAATTCTGATAGTAGTGAATCATACGAAACGCAGTATCAACAGCGGTTGAACCACCACAAGTAAAGAACACATGGTTAATCGGTGCAGGGGCTAACTCAGCCAGCTTTGCCGCTAGTTTTGCAGCAGGAACATTGGTGAGATCCACAAACGGGCTGGCGTAGGATAGCTCGTAAGCTTGTGCCGCAATCGCTTCGGCCATTTCCTTACGGCCGAGGCCGATATTATTGCACCAAAGCCCGCCGACAGAATCGAAATAACGCTTTCCATCGGTATCGTAGATATAGCAGCCTTCACCTTTGGCGATGGCTAGGGCGCCTTCTTCTCGAAATACATCGAAGATCTGCCAAGGGTGCAGATGGTGATCCTTATCGATTTGATTGATGGCTTGGCTATCGTATTGCTCGCTCTGGCTCATAGTGCTCTCGGTTTTGTTTTATCACATAGGGTATAAGACTATGCAAAAGCCAGCTTGCTGCCCATACCCCTATAGGGTAGGTGTTAGACAATGTAGCTGTTAGTGCTAGACAGTGTAGGTGATAAATAGTGCGTGCAGCCGCGAATTTGCCCTTTATGTGGCTTTAGGTCGTTGATGGTAGGCCAATAGCGGGTCTCCAATATCTTGCGGCCCCAGTAGGCTTAAGGAGTTGAGGAATAAGGAGAAAAGCTCGGATTGGGAGTTGATATCCAGCTTGTTGTAGAGGTTGCGTTTGTGCACCTTGATGGTCTCCATCGAGATGCCTAAGCGTTCGGCCATCGATTTGGTTGAGTGCCCTTGCAGCAGCAAGCGTGCGATTTCTGCCTCACGCTGGGTCAAAAATGACTGCCCGAACAGGGTAAAGGCTTGCTGCAAGCGTTGGTGCATATCATCTTGCTCTTGAGCCGAATTGCCTTGACCGAATTCGCGCCAGTGCTGGGACATGATCGCCAGCACCCAAGGGCTAAGTTGCTGCAGGCTTGCTTTTGCGGCCTCATCAAAGGCCTTGGTGCTGCAAAGGGATAGATGAATATAATCCTGTTCGACCTGCAATAGATAGCCAATTTCATCAGCAAAGTTAGCGAATTGGAAATACTGCTTAAAATACTCACTTTGCTCAAAGTCATCGGCGGCAAGCTCTGCAAGACGATAGATACCGCTGTCTTGTTGCTCTTGGCAGGCTTGAAAATATGGATCTAAAAGATAGGCCCCTGACATATAGCGATTCATGCTGGCCTGCTTGCCGATAATGCCATCTTCGTAAATATCCAGTAGCAGCTTAGGGCGCCCATCTTTGGGAAAAGCAAATGCGGCTAAGCTTTGCACTGGGCAGATATACTCAAAGAAAGCCAACATGCTGTCTGCGAAGCCTTCCTGGCCGATATTCTCAGTTACCCGAGCCATGGCGGGTATTAAGGCTTCAAGCATCTCTGGTCTCTCTAGATTGGCTTTAATTGGTTTTTTTGTGCTTATTTTGTACGTATTAAGACCTGCGTCATGTCAGGCAACATTATCGTCTCAATATAGGCAAATTATGATAATCTGCCAAGACTCTAACCATAACAATAAAAGGAAATTCCCGTGGCCTTTCTGTTTAAGCTTGTTAAATGGCTTGTCATTCTACTTCTGGTTTTAGCTTTGGCGATTGCTGCTTTGTTGCAGTTCGGGCCGTTATCTTTGGGCAGTGCCAAGGCCATTCTTAATGTCTTGGGGGTTTACAGTGTTGAAGCACCCCAGCAAAGTGTTATTGCTCAGCGTTTGAAAGTCCCTGAAGGTTTTTCTGTTGGGCGTTATGCTGAAGGTTTGACTAAGGTACGCTTTATTGAGTTTAGCCGTTCGGGTGATCTTTTAGCGGTGCTTTCTCGTGATGGTCAGCTAGTGCGTTTAAAAGCCGATGCGGATGGCGATGGTCGTCATGATGGCAAAGAAATCCTAATGGAAGGCTTAAAAGCACCAAATGATTTAGAGTTCTACGAGGATTATTTATACATCGCCGAATCCAACGCGATTGGCCGTGTTCGCTTCGATCATGAGCAAGGGAAGTTTTCTGGTGATTACGAAATTATTATTCCTGACTTGCCGGATGATGGTAATCATCGCAGTAAATCGATTCGCTTACATGATGGTAATTTGTATTTGAGTATTGGTTCTACCTGTAATGTATGTGAAGAGGCTGATAAGCGTCGCGCGACTATTATGCGGTTTGATGTTGACGGTAAAAACGGTGAGGTTTTTGCCGCTGGTTTGCGTAACAGCGTAGGCTTGGATATTGCACCTTGGGATAATAGTTTGTATGCGACAGATAATGGTCGTGATTTACTGGGTGATGATTATCCGGTGTGTGAGCTAAATAAGGTAGAAGAAGGGCAGTTTTATGGCTGGCCTTATATTAATGGCTTTGGTGATTTAGATCCTGATTTCGGTCCAGGTCAGGAAGATCGTTTGTCTATCTCGACTTCTCCGGTATTTGGTTTTCCTGCTCATAATGCGCCTTTGGGGATGCGCTTTATTCGTGATGCTAAGTTTCCTTCTGCTTACAAAAAGTCGGCTCTGGTAGCACTACATGGTTCTTGGAATCGCAGCAAGGCTGACGGTTATAAGGTGGTAGCCTTACACTGGCAAGATGATGGCTCGGTGATAGGCGAAGATTTTTTGAGTGGCTTTGAAAAAGATGAGGATATTATCGGGCGCCCGGTAGATATTGCCGAGGGGCCGGATGGTTGTGTTTATGTTTCTGATGATTATGCGGGCTCTATTTACCGTGTTTGTCATGGGCAGTCGCAGAATACTTTGGTCGATTTGGCTAGTGATGCGGTAGCGGATAAGGCTTTTGAGGAGCTAAGTACGGAAGAGATGCGGGTAGCTTTGGCAGTTGGTGAGGAACTCTACAATCAGTATCCTTGTGCGTCTTGTCATTTGTTGCAAGGCAAGGGTAATAGTGGTGGTAAGTCTTTGGATGCTTTAAAGAGCCGTTACACTTTGCAGTCTTTAAGTGATTATTTCTTGCAACCTAATGCGCCTATGCCGGTGTATCCGTTTGATGAGGCTCAGCGTCGAGCGGTGGCTGTGTATTTATTATCGAGTGAGTGAGTTTTTATAGATTTTTAGTTTGGGGCTCCGAACCGGCCGAACGTGGGGTAGCGCCTGTGCCACGATCGGTGGCCCTCCAGGCTACCCTCACTCACGAAAAAGCCTCGCTGAAAAGCGCGAGTCTTTTTCGCTCCTTCGGCACTCGCTCTTTATTGTGGCACAAGCGCTACCCCACGCTCGTCCTTACACCTGTTTTGAGATATAGAAGTACCTAAGAAGTAGAGAAAAAGGTGTAAGCATGCAATTTGCCAATAAAACCAAGTTTCTTTTAATGCTATTTGTTTTTGTAATTTTTATTGTATTTGGCGGGCTGAAATTGCTGGATTGGATTGAAGTAGATTCGTGTTTAGATGCAGGTGGCCGCTACAACTATCAGTTAAGTAGATGTGATTTCATTGCTAACTAAAATTTGAGGGAATCTCTTGACCAGTATTTTGTATTGGAGCGAATTTAGGCCCTGAAATCCTCAATGTAAGTATTTTCTGATTTACTTTTAACAAGGATTCGATCAAGCAAAGTAGACTTACGGCTTAGCTTTAAACATCGACAGGTTTTAGTATGGTTATCTCATGAAAAATTTTCTTCTTAAATTGTTAAACGGTGCTTTAGGGCAAGGGGAATATGAAGAATTGGACCCCGAGAATGTGCATTGGCCTGATGGTGGCATTGTTCGTGCTCCTCAGCTGCTAGATATGCCGTCACCATCAAGCAAAGATTATCACTGTGGGCCCGAATGCCACTTTCTCGTGAAGGTAGGAGATTTGGTAAAAGCAGGACAAGCTGTCGCTCAATTTGATAGTCCTACTATAGGCTATGAGCTGGTTGCACCCTGTAATGCGTTTGTTGCCGAGTTTTTAGTAGATCAAGGGCAGCCAGTCGATCCCGACCAAGCTATACTCAGGCTTGAAAAGATATAAAGGATAAAGATTTCTTTAGTAGGCCAATCGTCAACTCTCGGCCTAACATGTCACAAAAGTAGATCTGCGAGCTGGAGAGGGACTGTGGGGGCTTTGGAGGCAGGGATGCCGGAGAAGAGCTACAAGGAAGTATTTATGTGTCCCCCGCAGTCCCTCTCCAGCTCGCAGATCGGTCCGTCGTTGCGATACTTAAAGGCCAATTAAACAGGCCTCAATCACCCCGACGAATAATCGACTTACTTAAACATCCCGCGAGAAATAATTTCTTTCATAATCTCCGAAGTACCTGCGTAAATAGTTTGAATGCGGGCATCAACGTAGAAGCGGGAGATTGGGTATTCGGCGGTGTAGCCGTAACCACCAAACATTTGTAGGCATTGATCGACAACTTCTAGCTGCATTTCTGTTGAGCTTAGCTTTAGGATTGCTGCATCTTCAACACTCATCTCGCTGCGCTCGTACTTATCCATATTTTTTTCAAGTAGGGCGCGTACTGTTTCTACTTTGGCTTGGCATTCAGCCATTTTGAAACGAGTATTTTGGAATTGGCTGATCGATTGACCAAAGGCTTTGCGATCTTTCGTGTAATCAACGGCCAGGGTAATGGCTCCGTCTGCAGCACCGACGGCCTGGCTGGCAACGCCTAAGCGCTCGCGGGGCAATTCTTCCATTAGGTAGATAAAGCCTTTACCTTCTTCACCTAATAACGCATTAGCTGGAATGCGCATGTTTTCGAAAAATAGCTCAGCGGTATCGCTAGAATGCTGACCAATTTTACGAATAGATTTGCCGCGATTAAAGCCAGGTAATGAGGTGTCTACCAAGAAAAGAGAGATGCCTTTTGCACCCGCGCTTGGGTCGGTTTTGGCGCATACGATAACGAGATCAGCGTAGATGCCATTGGTAATAAATACCTTGGAGCCATTTAAGATCCAATCGTCACCATCGCGCACGGCACTGGTGCTCATACCGGCCAAGTCGCTGCCAGCACCAGGTTCGGTCATGGCAATAGCCCCCAGTACTTCACCGCTTACCATCTTCGGTAGCCATTGCTGCTTTTGCTCATCGGTACCGATATTCAGGATATAAGGCATTACGATGTTTGAGTGGATGTTATAGCCGCTACCTAGGCCGCCATAACCCATGCGAGACATTTCATAGGTGATCATTTGTGCAACGCGGAAGGAGGCCGCAGCGGCACCATATTCTTCCGGTAAATCTGGTCCTAGCAGGCCAGCAGCACCAAGGGTTTGCCAGATTTCTTTTGGAGTTGCGTGGGCTTCTTCCCAGGCTTCGTAATGGGGTTCAACTTCTTGTTCTAAGCAGCGTACTGCCATTTCACGAAATAAACCCAATTCAGAGTCGTCATAATTCTGGGACATATCTAGGCCTCATTATTCAAGCTATAGTGTATAGCTTGAATAATGACAAGAATGCCAAAGCAGTCCAATTGTATTTGGTGACCCTTTTAGTGTTTATTTCGCTCAAAATGACAGTTTTAACTCAGTAGGCCTTATTTATTGTCCAGGAGGCTGGCCGGCAATGGCTTGATCGATAAACTGCTCAAGCCTTGCTAAGCCCCATTCAGACAAGCCAAAGCGCAAATGCTCGTTGGCGCCAGACAGAATGCCAGATTGGATTGACTCGCCCATTTCAAAGTCTTCATCTAGTGTCATCTCGGTGATCTGGTGATTTCTATCCCAGTGAGCTTGTTCTCGCTGTGCGAATCCATCTTTGGGTATTAACATTTGAAAGGTAATTTCGACTTCGCTCGGACTAACAGGCTTCATGATAAACATGGCGATATGGTCTTCTTGTACCAGCAAAGCAACGTTGGGAAATAGCTGGTACACCATATGGGTATGATCGCGAATTTGCCATTCACTTTGATCCTGCTCGCGCAGTTTATTGATTGATTGGCGCGGTAAAATTAAGCGAAAATGTGGGCCAAAGGCTTCGAGGTAAGATGTGTTGCTAAAGAAGTAGGGCGCAATAGTTTTCGCATGAGTCACTTGAAAGTGATAAGACTCTAAGCCACCACCAGATACAATCTTCCAGTTGCTGTTCCAGGTTTTGGTCACTGGGCGATAGACCATCATATCTTCGATATTATAATCATTAAGATCTTCAGCGATCGGTGCCCAGAACTTATCAAAATCAAATTCTACATCGGTGTTTGGTAAGACAAAAATAAAGCCGTTACGTACCCAAAGCGATAATTCATTTAGCCGACTATCGCTTTTTATTAATTTGGGAAAACCCTCCTGATGGGGAACGCCTTTTAACTCGCCTTTGTTGTTAAACATCCAGCCATGATAGGGACATACAAAACGGTTTTTACAGCCGCTTTCAGCACCTTCTAAGCGAGCACCTCGATGTTTGCAGACATTGATCATCGCCTTAAAGCTACTATCATCACAGCCGTCGTTTTGACGAGCAATAATGACACTGATGCCATGTAAATCCCGAGTGATAAAGCCATTGCCAAGCTCTATCTCACTGACATGGGCCACCATATTGGGCATACGCTTAAATACGGCATCAAGCTCTTGTTCAAAGTACTCTTGATCGTGGTACTTATAAACCGGCGATAGATACTCTTCTTCTTCGTGCTGAGTGGTTTTCGTATCGATATAGTCTAAGCACTGCTGCAGCAGCTCGACTTGGCGTTGATGTTTCATATCAGGATTCTCATTATTCTATAAATTGTTTTTAAACTTACTTGAACAGGCGCAGTTCGATCAGTGTTTTTAGCTCTTGGCGTTGTTGTTTTAATAGGGCCTTGAAGTCACTGGCGCTGAGTATTTGTTTTAAGGTGGGTAGGGACACCACGAAATAATGCTGCGCACCAATAATGTTGTAGAGGAATGCCATTGGCTCCAGCTCATGGAAGCGGCCGTTCTGCTGGCCGCGGCGAATGAGCTCAACTAATCGCTCCAGCCAGGGCGCTAAATACCAATTGTGAGCCGTGGCGGCGCGCTGGGGATTGTCTAGCATTTCACGCAGTAACAGGACAGTCTCGTTGGGACATTCTTTATTCCAACGATAGAAACTATCCATGACGCTCAACATCTGTTGTTTTTCGTTTTCAGAGCTGTCCATAGCCGCTTCTAGTTCACTTAACAGACGGGTGGAGATGGACTCCAAAACCGCGCCATAGAGCTTCTCTTTGCTTGAGAAGTGATGCAGCAATGAGGGCTTTTTGATATTTACCGCTTCCGCAACGCTATTAATACTGGTGCCATAGAAGCCACTTTGGGAAAAGGCCTCTAAAGCGGCCTGCAAAATACGGCTTTTAGTATCCAGTTCGGGTGTTTTGACGGATTTCAGCTTGGTCATGGGATCATTTGCTCTGGGCTTTCATAAATTCAATCAGTAGGGTGTCTACCTACCGGTTGGTAGGGTGAATATAAGGCAAGTAGAGCGGCTATGCAAGATAGTAAAGGCAAGTGGGGATTGGGCTTGTATTGATCAGAGCTTATCAATAGATTATCGCTATAACCGTCCGAGTAGTGAGTGTTGAAGAGGGATCAATGAGCTATGAAGCGCAAGTGCCCAAACTGTAAGGAATATGAGCTTGGATTGAAAATGCTGTCCTTCGCAAATTGCATGGATTGTCATAGCTGTTTCAATAACTACCAGTACACAACTCTCTCTAAATGCTGTTTGTCTTTGCTTCTAATGTGTATTGCTAGTATCGCAGTATATATTGGTATAAAGACAGAGAGCTTTTTGACATTGGCAGTATTAATTTTAGCTGGTCCTTTGCTCGTGGAACTAGCCTTCGCGAAAGTTTGTGAGTTGGAGCTTACAGGACCAAGTATTCGTAAAGAGCGTCGTCGCCAAAGACAAAAATCGCGTAGGAGTCAAAAGGAGTATTGAAGTATGGAAAGTATAGTAATTCCTATGGCGGCCCATATCCTGCTGTGTTCAGCACTTTATGCAATGTTGACCGTCGCTAGAGCGCCGAAGGTGTGGGGTATTGGAAATCGTAGTGATGGCAGTAATCCTTATGAATTAGTCCAAGTCAAAATAAGTGCTAACCTAAGTAACCAATTTGAATGGCCGCTTTTCTTTCATATTGCTTGTATATTGATAATCCTGAAGGACCTTGAGTCGTCGACTTTCTACATTCTTATGGCTTGGATTTTTGTGGCGGGTAGGGTATTGCACAGTGCGGTGCAGATTTTACATTCCAGTATTAAACTGCGCGGGGTGGTTTTTACCATTAACTTTATTGCGGTGTTAGCAATGTGGGGCAAGCTTGTGACGGATATTTAGTGTGAAAAAAGATCTTTTATATCGGCCCTATGTCTCGGCAAGCTTGGATGATTGTTTGAAGCTATTTGATGCAAATTGCCCCGAGTACTTTGCGCCCAATGAGCGGGAAGATTACAAAAACTTTCTTGAAGCAAGCCCTGATGCTTACGAGCTTTGCTGTGTTTCGGACAAGCTTATAGCGGCATTTGGGGTGTTTGCAGAAGAGAGAGCGATTAGTGATGATAGTTGTGCAACAAGAGCAGCCTCGCTAAATTGGATTTTGATCGATCCCGATATGCAAGGCAGTGGAATTGGAACCGAGCTTATGTCACGGGCTCTATACCGGGCTCGTTTACTTGGGGCTCAGGCTTTAAAAATTGCAGCAAGCCACAAGTCTGCCCCTTTCTTTCAGAAGTTTGGCGCTGAGGTTGTTCGTGAGACGCATGATGGCTGGGGGCCGGGTATGCATCGTATTGATATGGTGATCGAGCTATAGCTCGGGAAGCTGAAACGCTACTTCTTATGGAAATTTTAATGCAACGAAAATTCATTGCCTTTCTTTTTGTAATGGTCTTGGCCATTGGAGTGGTACCAGCTGATGCAAGTGAGCCAACTAAATCTCAACAAGAAATAAATCACCTGTTAGTCTATGTGAAAAGCACCAATTGCCAATATGAACGCAATGGCAAGCGGCATAGTGGGAAGGAGGCCGTAAAACATATACAGAGAAAGTATCGTTATTTTGCCGATGAGATCAAGACAGCAGAAGACTTTATTCGCCTTTGCGCTACCAAAAGCACAATGTCTGGGAAGTATTACAAGGTTCACTGTGCTGAGGGTAAGGCGATAAAAAGTGTAAATTGGTTGAACGAAGAGCTATTGCGTTATCGAAACTTAGAAGATAAGTAACAATACGGGGGGTGTATGGCGGCTGGCAGTTGTTTGTGTGGAAAGGTTTACTATGAAATCAATGGCAATATTGGGGATGTAGTGCATTGCCACTGTATTACTTGTCGTAAGGCCCATGGTGCCGCGTTTTCCAGTGTGGCGGCTGTTAAAGTGGATGATTTTACAGTTCTAGGGGATGAGCATTTAAGTCAGTTTGAGTCTTCCCCCGGGAAAATTCGCCATTTTTGTTCTCACTGTGGCACACAAATATATGCGAAGCGAAAAACAGCCCAGCATATCGTACTTCGCTTAGGTTCCTTAGATGAGTCAATGGAAGATTCAATGGAAGGCTCGCTTCAACTAAAAGAGAAGAACCATATTTGGGTGTCGCAAAAAGCAAGTTGGTACTCAATCGACAGTCATTTGCCTCAGTGTTTAGAATTTGAGTAAGATTTTTAGCTATGAAATTTAAGGTGCCCGAGCAACTTGAAACTGAAAGATTAATTCTACGTCAGTTTCAAGACGAGGATTGGAAAGACCTTCATGAGTATTATTCTTCAGAAGAGGCCACCCGGTACACAGTAGGGCGTGCATTCAGTGAAGGCGAAAGTTGGAGAATAATGAGTGCTATGTTGGGGCATTGGGTATTGAGGGGCTATGGTCCGTACGCTCTGGAAGAAAAAAGCAGTAGTAAGGTAATCGGCACGGCCGGCTTTTGGTACCCGAATGATTGGCCTAGCCCAGAAATAAAATGGGCATTGGCGCCAGCCTATTGGGGCAAGGGCTATGCCAGCGAAGCGGCAAGGGCACTGCAAAAAATCGGTAAAGAATACCTGCCGGAAATATCACTGATCAGTTTAATCGCTAAAGAAAACCAAGCTTCGATAAAACTGGCTTTAGCAGTTGGCGCTTGTTTTGATAGAGAGATAGATTTTCGCGGCGGGAAGTGGGATATCTATAGGCACCCTGCTACTTAGATATTAGGAATTAAACCGCTTGAGTGCCCTTACAGCAAACTACTGATAGTCTTTACTGTAAGGGCTTGGCTTTATTAGCCCTCTTTATTTATTTGATAGTTCTCGGCTAATTCGCTGAGGAAGCGCTGGCTGTCTTCTGAAAGACTGTTGATTTTAGTCACGGATTCAGAAGAGCGGCTGGCGAGTTGTCGAACTTCGTCCGCTACAACGGCAAAGCCTCGGCCATACTCACCGGCGCGGGCTGCTTCAATAGCCGCATTAAGCGCGAGTAAATTAGTTTGACTAGCAATACCGTCAATCACCTTAGAGATCTCACCAATCTCTTGGCTGGATTTGGTGATCTTACTCATGATCTCACCCATGGCATTGCGTTGTTCTACTTGGGCGGTGACATCTTTTACAAATGCCGTGTACATAATTCGGCCAGCAACTTCAATTCTAGAAAGCGATAGATTGCCCCACTTCTGAGTGCCGTCTTTTCGGAAGATGGGGACCTCTCGACTCGTACCAACAATTTTATTTTCGCCCGTTTCTCGGTTGCGATTCACGAGGGTGTCGTGTTGGTCTTTGATATTGGCGGGCACCAGCATTTTTACGTTCTGGCCGATCACTTCATCCGCTGAGTAGCCCCATAGTGCCTCGGCGGCCGCATTAAATAGTGAAACTCGATTATCAGCATCAATGCTAACTACCGCATCTAAAGCTTGGGATAGGGTTTGCTTGATGGTTTCCCTAGAGGCTTTTTCCTCGCTGATATCGCGAACAAAGGCGGTATAGCCGATTTCACCATCTACCTCTACTTTAGATAGTGACAAAGCCGCGTTAATGATGCTGCCGTCCTTGCGTACCACGTCAACTTCACGGCTAGTTCCTACAATAGTGTTTCTTCCGGTTGTTCTATTGGCATTAACGTAGCTATCGTGATTCGCCTGGATTTCTTTAGGAACCAACATCTTAATGTTTTGCCCTATGACCTCATCTCGTGAATATCCCCAAAGATCTTCAGCTGACTTGTTCATAAAGGTGACATTGTTGTGCTTATCGATAGTAATAACACCGTCCAGAGCTTGCTCGAGGATTTGGCGGGTTTCTTCACGGGCACGTCGATCAGCAGTTACGTCGCGTGCGAACCCAACGTAACCTTGCTCGCCATTTAGATCGATTTTGGACAGTGATAGGCTTATCCATGCGGTACTGCCATCGTGACGCTCCAGCTGAACCTCGCGGCTGGTACCAACAATAATGTTCTTATTGGTTCGGCGGTTGTTATTTACGTAACTGTCGTGATCAGCCTGTATGGCTTTAGGAACTAAGGCCTTGACGTTTTGCCCCATAACATCGGACTTGCTGATATCCCATAGCTTTTCGGCTGCGGAATTCATAAATGTAATACAGTTCTTGCCATCGATGATGACAACGCCTTGCTCAGACTGCTCAAGCATATTTTCCATAAGCTGAGTGTCTACACGGCTCTGTGCTGCACTATCAAGAGTGGGTTCGGCGGTCTTTGTTGCGGTCTTTTCGTCGTTATTATTACGGGGCTTTAGGAATGACAGCATGGGTACCTCGGCAGTTAGAATACTCTATCAGTAGTTAACGGTCATTTGGGAAGCCTCTGAAGGGTTAATTGTTAATTTTTTAACCACTTTTTATATAAGGCTTTGACAAATCTTGTACAAAATTCAGCCAAGATAGTTTGAGTCTAGATGGGTATTTTGCGAAATACCTAGTGCTTTTTAGACGTTCTTTACATAGATTGTTTGGCTTATATTCCGGCACAAAACACAGGGTTTATTATTTGTTAATTACGTTGGGATTGCCGAACATGCTCGTCAAGATTCGGCATAATCTATAGCGTGGCCAGCTATCGAAAAACTAATACTGGGTGAGAGATGAGAGATGAGAGAGGGAGAGAGGGAGAGAGGGAGATGGAAAGAGTAGCAAGCTGAGCGAACTGCTATTGCAGTATTTAACGGCAACAACAGCTCGTGATTAAATAATCTTATCGAAATTTTTCAAGCAGTTGGTAATACCACATGCCCAAGACTAAAGCCTGGTTGCCAAGCCAGTCATTAATAGGAACTCGAATATGTTTAAAGGCAGCGAAAGTATCGAAGTCTTCCATATGCCCCGCGATCGCATTACCCATAATTTCTGCCATGATATGAGAGGCGGCGACGCCATGGCCAGAATAGCCTTGGCAATAATAGATGCGATCGCTGAGCTTACCTAGCTGGGGGATGCGGTTAATCACGATACCGGCCATACCAGTCCATTCAAATTCAATATCGATTCCTTTTAATGCTGGAAAGGTTCGCTCCATAGCAGGACGTAGTTCGGCCGAAACACTTTTAGAATCCTTACCCGAATAGTTAGTGCCGCCACCGAACATCAAGCGTTTATCGGCGGTTAGTCGATAGTAATCGAGAACAAATCGACAATCGTAAACGGCGAGATCTTGAGGGTTAATTTGTTTAGCCAGCTCATCGCCTAGCGGAGCGGTTGTCATGTTGCCTAATGACGCAGGAAAGAGCATTCCTCCGAGCTTTGGTCTGCCCAATTTATGGTATGCATTGCCGGCGATCATTACTCGGTCAGCCGTAA
Organism: Cellvibrionaceae bacterium; assembly: GCA_025800365.1. Taxonomy (GTDB): domain Bacteria; phylum Pseudomonadota; class Gammaproteobacteria; order Pseudomonadales; family Cellvibrionaceae; genus Pseudoteredinibacter. Next base: position 18,077 of record JAOXRT010000040.1, read on the forward strand.
CTCGGCCATGTTGAGTTTTAACAATTATTTTATCGTTTTCTTCGATATCAATAACCGGGCTGTTTTCGAAAATCCGAACACCTAATCCGCTAGCTGCTTTGGCTTCACCAAGGCAAAGGTTGAGTGGGTGCAGGTGCATATTGCGACGATTGAGTAATCCACCGTGGTAGATGGGGCTATCTAGGTAATTGGGAATGTCGGCCGCGCTGATGACCTCTAGCTCCTCACCCATTTCTCGGCTAAGAGCTTCTTGATAGAAAGCGTTCAGGCCTTTCATATGGCTGGGCTTGTAAGCTGTCTGCAAGTGGCCAAATTTTAGATCGCATTCAATACCATATTTGGCAACACGCTTTTTAATGATCTCATGACCGCGCCATCTTAAATTCCAGACAAAATCTTCAGCATCGGTTCCAATGGTCTTCCTCAATTGCTTTAACATGGCTTGATCGCCAGAGAGGCTGCCAGTCACTTGTCCACCATTTCTTCCTGTGGCGCCCCAGCCAATTTTATTGGCCTCTATTAAGCTAACTGAAAAGCCTTTTTCGGCAAGTTCAAGGGCAGTAGCGACACCTGTAAAACCGCCGCCAATGATGGCTATATCGCAGTTTTGGTCGTCTTTTAGGGTGGGATAATTGGATTCTTCGTTGATGCTAGCGGAATAATAAGAAGGGCATCGTGTCATGCTATCACTTTAGTCTCTCTTTATTGGTCGTTTATGCAATAAGCTGCCAGCTTAACCAGAGGCCATCAGCAAGGTATATAACCCAAATGGTCCAGTATGTACGATTCTCAGGGAGGTATATTCACATTAGCTAAAAAAGGGCTTTAGTTAGCGCTATTTGCTTTGGCAGAGACTTAGTTATTGGTCTAGGGTCTATTAAGGAATGTCGTTTTTGGGCCTTAGGATTAAGAATACAATGTCAATATTGACTGATCAATGTCAGACAGAATTTTCAGTATTGATCGTCGATGACAACTCAAAAAACCTGCAAGTATTGCAGCGCATGTTGGAGTCGCGAGGTTATCGAGTGTTGCCCGCCATTAGTGGCAAGCTTGCCTTGCGCAGCCTTGAAAAGGTACAGCCCGATCTAATCCTTCTCGATATAAATATGCCTGGGATGGATGGTTATGAGACCTGTGAGCGGATCAAGTCAACCAAGGGCTTTGAAGATACACCCATTATTTTCGTTAGCGCATTAGATACCATTAATGACAAGATTAAAGCCTTTCTAAGTGGTGGTGTAGATTACATCGTCAAACCCTTCCAGATAGAAGAAGTTCTAGCGAGAGTAAATACTCACTTGAGTTTAAGTGGTATGCGCAAACAGCTTGCGCGCTCAAATCAAGAAGTAGAAGCGAAGGTAGAAGGAAAAACCAAAGAGCTTGAAGAGGCAATTAGTCGATACAAAAACCTAAGTATAAGAGAGAAGGCCCTCGCCAAAATTTTACGCACACCAATCGACGATTTGGCGGTCAATAGCTACATAAACAAAATACTTGAAGCTTTAAGCCAAGTATTGGACAAGCACGATCAAAACCCCAGTGCGGCAGTCATTACCTTTAATGATCACCCAAAAAGCCATGCCTTTAATTCCTTTACTCTAGGCGATAAAAGTTTAAATCAGCAGCTGAATTGCTTGATGGTCTGCATTATCAATGAGCTGGGCTTCGGGGGTTTTTTGGAGGCAGACACGCTGATAGTACTTTACGAAGGTTTTTCAGCAACCCGCATTGTTTTGCAAAACGAAGAACGTCCGCTTGGCCTTGCAGCGGGGGATATCAAGACCAACTTTCTTATTGTACCAATCAAAGTTAAAAATACTCTACTCAGCCTACTCGCCATTAGCATTCCACCTGAGCAGGCATTCAGAGAAGAGGATATTGACTACTACCGGCAGGTAGCAGAAGTGATTGGCAGCAGCCTTGCTCGTCGATCTTCCGATAGGAAAATTGAATTTCTCGCTTATCATGATGAGCTAACGGGGTTACCCAATCGCCGCTTAATGAATGATCGTATCGCCCATGAAATTAATGTGTCTGGTCGTACTGGCATGGTGGGAGCATTGGTTTATCTTGATTTGGACGACTTTAAACTGGTAAACGACGCCCTAGGTCACGAGGTGGGTGATTCGGTGCTAAAAATCACCTCACAGCGTATTCAAGAGGTATTACGTTCCACGGATTCCTGCGCCAGATGGGGCGGTGACGAATTCGTTATTATGCTGCCAATGTTGAGCGATGATCGGGCCAATGCTTCCGAACGGGCACACTTTGTATCAGACAAAATTCGACAAGCTATCACCCTTCCTTTCCACATCGATGCCCATGAAGTTCAAATGTCCATTAGTATTGGTATCACTTTATTTGGCAAAGGCGATAAGCAAGGTCAGGATTATCTCGTTGAAGCCGATGCGGCTATGTATCAGGCCAAGAAGACGGGCAAAAACGCCATTCAGTTTTTCAAGCCGGAGTATCAGTCACGAGCCGAATCTAGATTGGCCTTAACAAAAGGCCTTCGGCAAGCGGTCAAAAATAATGAGCTCTATATGGTCTATCAGCCGCAAGTTAATAAAAACGGCGAGATTGTAGGCCTAGAAACACTAATGCGTTGGGAGAGTGAGGAGTTTGGCTTCGTTCGTCCCGATATATTTATTGCCTTGGCGGAAGAGTCAAACCTTATCGTAGATTTGGACCTCTTTGCCATTAGGTCGGCCTGCTCCCAGTTTATGCATTGGCAGCAAGAGGGCTTGTTACCAAAAGCCTTTAAACGACTGGCAATTAATATTTGCCCGCGTCATTTCTCCAGTGATCAGTTTGTTAGCAATGTCAGAGAAACCTTGGAGCACTTTAATATGTCGCCAGAGCATTTAGAGCTAGAGGTGACAGAACGCCTAATGCTCTCCAATGTAGATACCACCATTGCAAAGCTAAACGAGCTGAAAAATCTAGGTGTGTCGTTTTCCATTGATGATTTTGGTACCGGTTATTCTAGCTTGTCGTATCTACTTAAGCTTCCCATCGATATGTTGAAAATTGATCGCTCCTTTGTGACGGATGTGCATCTCAATCAGCAGGCCGCAACGATTGTTTCCACGATTATCGGTATGGCAAAAAACTTAGGGCTAGAAACCATCGCTGAAGGCGTTGAGGAAGAAGAGGAGTTTGACCACCTATTGAGAGATGGTTGTGACTACTATCAAGGTTATAAATTCTATAAGCCCATAAAGGCATCCGAATTGAGGTCGATTTTTTCGACGATTAATTCGCCAAAAAAATAATTAGGTGTTTTCGATAAATTAATATCAGAAAGCTTAGGTCGAGTTTTCAATTGGGTGATGTTTCGCTCAGTGCCGTGGGGATGACGACAAATAAACTAGGTTAAAGGGACAAGGTCATGAATGCGATACTAGATGCTGATTGTACGGGTAAGTACACCATTCTCAATAATTTGCAGATTCCAGAAAATATTCAACAAAGCTGGCAGAAAACGATCGATTTAATGGCGCAGGCTATAGGTGTTCCAGCCGGCCTGATTATGCGAGTGCATCAAAAGCAAATTGAGGTGTGTATCGCTTCGAGCAATAGCGACAATGTCTATGAGCCCAATGAGTTGGCTGATTTGCATACGGGGCTATATTGCGAGACGGTCATGTCCAGCAATGATACTTTACTTGTTCCAAATGCGCTGACAGACCCTGTTTGGGCTAATAATCCTGATGTAAAACTGAATATGATCTCCTATCTAGGTATGCCCCTAAGATGGCCGAATAGCGAAGTGTTCGGAACCATCTGTGTGTTAGATGGCAAAGAGAACCACTACAATGATCAGTACAAAGAGCTGCTGCGAGAGTTTCAGCAGAGCATTCAGCTAAGCCTCAAAACCATTTATGAAAATCAATTGTTGATCAATGCTCAAGAAGAGCTAATCAAAGCAAAAGAAAAAGCTGAAGCGGCCAGTAAGGCAAAAAGCGTATTCTTGGCCAATATGTCTCATGAATTAAGAACACCATTAAACGCCATTTTAGGTTTTTCTAAGATGCTTCAAGAGGAAAGTGACCTCTCTGAAAATAGCTTGGATGACCTGCAAGCTATTCGATTTAGCGGAGAGCATCTGCTGCGCTTGATTAACGATGTCTTGGACATGTCTAAAATTGAAGCGGGAAGAATGGATTATGATGAAAGCGAGGTGGAACTATTACAGACCATAAAGGATGTTGGTCAGCTGATTAGGCCCAAGGCTGTAGAAAAAGAGCTTTCATATACCGTTGATATCTCGCCCAATGTTCCTCAATTTGTAAGGTCAGATTTAATTAAGATTCGCCAAATCCTTATCAATCTTCTTAGCAATGCTGTTAAATATACCGAATCTGGTGGCGTGATCATGAAGGTATGGTCTGAGCCTGTACATTCTAAAGAAGATCAAGAGTTTCAAAAGCTGTATTTTGAAGTGAAGGATAGCGGTTTGGGTATGACGCCTGAGCAGGCTCAGGAAATCTTTAAACCCTTTGAGCAGATTTCCGGTAGAGCTATTGAAGGAACAGGTTTAGGCTTGGCCATTACCTCGAAATTCGTGGAGCTAATGGGAGGCGATATTCAGGTTCACAGCGAGCCGAATAAAGGCAGCACTTTTACAGTAAGTTTTAGCAGTCAAATTGTGCTGGCGGATGACAGCGAAAAACTCAATCGGGAGCAGCGAAGAGTTGCCTCCCTGAAAGATCCCCAAAAGATCATTCGAGTATTGATCGCTGAAGATCAAAAGCACAACCGTAACTTATTGAAAAAGCTTCTAGGGCGTGTCGGCTTTGATGTGCTTACGGTCAACAATGGCGCGCAGGCTATTGCGGCAGTACCCAGTTATCAGCCGGATTTTATCTGGTTAGATATTCGTATGCCTGAGGTCAATGGAATCGATGCTTGCCAAAGAATTCTATCAAATGCGAGTGCGAAGGTTCCGGTGGTGGCGGCAATTACCACGAGTATTGCACCAGGTGAAGATCAGAAGGCCTTAGATGCTGGATGCAAAGCTGTGTTGCTCAAGCCTTATCAGGAGGATGAAATATTTGCCACCATGGCAGAGTACCTCAATATAGAATACAACTATGTTGATGAACTGGATCAATGTGAAACAGGCTTGCCGAACTTGGATCTTTCAGAGCTAGTTTTGATGCTCGATAGGGAGTTGCTAATGGAGTTGCAGCAAGCCTTAGAGTCGCTAGATAGCGAGAATATCAACCGACTTATTAATAGTATTCCTGCGGAGCACAGCGAAACAGCTAATGAGTTGATGGAACTGGCGAAGGCCTTTGAGTTTGAGCGTTTGATTGGGCTAGTTGAAACGGCACTATGTGATTAATACGCATAGGCTGCCGCTCATGGCAGTCTAGGGCTCCGCTGAGCTAATCTGCATTATTCAGAGGTGCCCTAGCTATTCCTTTGTTTACTCAGGTAGCCAATCGGCAATGGCCTGGCCTATCTCTGGGCCAGAATCCTCTTGTATAAAGTGTAAGCCTTTTACCGTCACCTCTTGTTGATTAGGCCAACTGCGACAAAACTCTCTTTGCTTGCCTATAAGAATTGAGCCAGGCTCAGCGTTAACAAACAACTTAGGAATATTGCTGCTAGCAAGCCATTGTGAATAGTCATCAACCACTTTAACCATATGCGCTGGTTCGCCATCAATAGGGATATCTCGCGGCCAATCCAGTGTTGGCCGGCGATCTTCTTTTTCTAAGAAGGGACGACGATACTCATTGTGCTCTTCTTCAGTAAGCTTACGAATGATTGAGCCTGGAAGTACAGCTTCGATAAACATATTTCGATCTAAAATAAGGTCTTCTCCTTTCTCTGAGCGAAACCCTTTAAAGATGCCGCGCGCGGATTCCGGCCAATCTTCCCAGCTTACGTGCTTAACGATGCCTTCCATATAGGCAATGCCCTTTATGGCCTTTTGATTCTGGTATGCCCAATGAAACCCCAGTGCGCTTCCCCAATCGTGGATAACTAAGGTGACATTTTCTGTTAGCTGTAATGCATCAAAGAGCGCAGAAAGGTAGCGATAAGCGCTATTGAAACCATAACTTTCGTCTGCAGGCAGCTTTTCGGAATCACCTTGGCCAATGAGGTCTGGAGCAATCAGGCGTCCTTTGCCTGCCAGTTTAGGCATAACATTGCGCCATAAATAAGAGGAGGTTGGATTGCCATGCAAGAACACAATAGGGTCGCCTTGGCCTTCATCAATATAGGCAATCTTTTTACCTAAAACATCAATTGTTCTTTTATTCATCTTAATGTCCTTAAGCATATGTTGGTAAGCTGATTACTGCTCGCCTTTAAAGTTTGGTTTTTGTTTGTTTAAGAAAGCCTGGATGCCGGCCTGACCATCGTTACCTGTGGCATTGGCCACAATATGTTGTGTCTCCAGCTGCATTTGTGTATCTAGGCTTTCGGTACTTGAGCTTTTTACTAACTGTTTTACGCTTGCAAAAGCGCGGGTAGGGCCTTGGGCGAGACTTTGAGCGAGAACTAGGGCGTTTTCGAATCCATCACGGCTATCGACGACTTGATTGACAATGCCCCAGTCCTTAGCTTCCTCTACATTGAGCTTACGATTTGTAAACATGAGCTCTTTTGCTCGTCTGTCTCCGACAATACGCGGTAAAAAATAACTTGAGCTACCATCAGGAGATAGCCCCGCAGCGGTATAAGCCATTACAAAAGCGGCCTTTTCAGTAGCTATCAATAAATCACAGGCAAGACAAAGGCTAAAGCCAGCACCAGCTGCTGTGCCATCGACATAGGCGATAACGGGGGCTGGCATATTATTAAATATCGAAATTGCCCCATGCAGATAAGTCGTCATTTCGCTTAGTGCGTTTGGTAATTGCTCCTCTTGCGCAGCAAAGAAGGCTAGATCTCCGCCAGCGCTGAATAAGCTATCTTCACTATAAATTAATAGTGCGCGGACGGCCTTGTTATGCTGGCAATGTATGGCGACATCGAGTAGCTCTTTGGCCATGTCTAAGTGAAGTGCGCGGCGTTTTAGTTGTAAGCTAGCGACGCCATTATCGATTTTAAAAGATAGATGTTCTAATACCATTGCGCTCTCCTTTAATGCATTTTTTGTTCGATACCAAGAGCTCTTAAGCTACTTTGTAAGATATTTTCCAGTTCAGATAAGCTGCGACCTTGTCGACAGGCTACTCGCAAGCCTTGGTTTAAGGTCATGCAAAGTTGAGCTAAGTCCCGAGCCTTGCCTTGTAGTGCACCTTCGTCGATTGCATGCTTAAAGCACTCCTGAAAATAAGCTTCTACCTGCGATAATTTCTCTGCGGCAAGCTGGCTAAGCTGTTGATCTTGGTCGGCCATTTCTAAAATCGTGTTGACCAATAAGCAACCGCATTCTCGACGATGCTCGGGTACTTGCAAAATGGTGTAGCGAAAGAAGTTTTCAATCGATTGCAAGCTATATGAAGATTCTCCGTTCGCATTTTCACCTTGGATCTGGCATAGCGGGTTAAAGGTTCTTTGAAAGAACAACTCTAAACACTCCATAAACAGCTGTCGCTTATCGCCAAAGCTTGCATACAGGCTACTTCGGCTGATATTCATCGCGTTTAGTAGATCAGGCAAGGCGCAGGCTTGATAGCCTCGCTGCCAAAAAAGAATCATTGCGGCTTCTAAACTCGCGTCTCTGTCAAAACTAAGGGGTCTTGCCATAAGAACCTTAAATATCGTTTCTGTACCAATTGGTCCAAAACTATGACATAAAGCCAACTACTATGAAAAGCACCGCTTTAGCTTTTGGCTATATTTCTTAGGTTTTTGGTTGAAGAGTGACAGCTTCTGTGCAAATTCACCCTGCTACGGGAGGATCGATAGCAGGATTGCTTACATTTAGTCGGCGACAAGAAGCGTGCTTTGGCCAATTGCTTGGCGCTCAGATGGTTTATTAATTATCTGAGCTTCCAGGTCCTGGCAGATGGCTGGCTGTAGCAGCGGCGCGAACTGCTCCACCTCTTTTATCTCTGGATCTAGCCACTGTTCTAGCCACGGGCCCTCTTGCGGCAACATGAGTGGGGAAGCCTTGCTGTGATAGGGTGTAAGCTTGGGATGTGGGGGGAGAGTGATAATGCTACAGCTATTAACTATTTCGCCGCTTAAAGGGTGCTGCCACTGCCGATAAAGCCCGCCAAAAGCAATCGCTACTTTAGCGCTAAAATTGGTATAGCGCATGGGCTTTTTCTTACCGTTAATGGTTTCATATTCTGTTTCACCAAAGCCACTGGCAGGGATAATGCAGCGACTTTGACGAAAAGGACGATAGCCTGCCGAGCGAGGTACGTCGAGCTTGTCGTAGCGGGTGTTAAACGATGTATAACGAGAAGGTTTGAAGCGATCGTCTTTAAATTCCAGCAATAGCCACCAGGTGGCGTCCTCTAGCACCGTACTTTGACCATCATGCCGCACAATGCTGATGGTATTACAGGCTCTATGGTAATCACTAAAGCGAACAGGCCAGTTATGACTATCTATGCCTAAGCGTAGCAACAGCTGCTGCACCGCTGGGGAGTCACTGATATTGAATCGACCACACATAATATTATTACCAACCTTGGAGGCAAGGAAAACAACGCCTTAAATGACTTAGTGAACACCCTATTATGATGCTTACTATCTGTCTATGATAAAGTTGCAAGCAGTGACAAATTGAGTTGTAGCTCTTTAGCGTTATTTTGCCTAGATGTGATTAATATAGGTAAGCGGCGGTATAGATTGGCGGGATAGATGAGTGATATGGGGCAAAGCACAGGGATCTTCTTATGTTGAAAAAGCGGTCAGATAAACTCAAGTTTTTTAGTCTGCATATTATTGTTGCCATTATCACGTTGGCTTGCCTGCTAATGAATGGACCTATGAGACCAGGCTTGCCAATTGATACCACTGTGCTTGAACGAGCAGAGTTTATAGTCGCAAATCAAGCATTATGGGCGACGTCTTGGATGGTTTGGATGGCATCAGCTATCGGTCTGTTTGTGTTCTGTTCTATCTTGGCTGGGGAGCTTAAATCTCGAATGCGAGCTCGCATCGCTTTGACCATCGTTGCGATGGGAATTGGGCCCGACTTAATTGCTGAAGTAATATATGCCTTTATTATCCCTAAGGTGGTCTTGCTTGAGCTAAACCTAGATATCATGCAAAGCTTGGAATTAATTGCCAGTCATTTGACAGGCTTTTTGGGTAATGGCTTGTATAATCTCGGCGGGCTGGCGCTGACGATAATAGCTTGGCGAGAGAGAATATTTCCAATCTGGGTTTTTATATGGGGCTTAACATCTTGGATATTGGGTTTGTCTCTGTCGGTGTCCATAGCCATTGATTACATGGCTGGCGCTGAGTTATTCACTGCCACTAGTATGGTGCTTAGCACTAGCTGGATGCTGGTAATAGCCTATATCCGTTTCGCACCACAGGGTCTTAGAGAAAGATGGAATACGCCTTAGTCAAAGTGCTGCATTTGGGGGCCTTGGTTTTTTGGCTGGGCCCACCTTTAGGGGCTTGGCTGATGTTGCGCAGAGCGCAGCAGACTATTAAAGATCCTCAGCATCTGTATCAGCAGTATCGACTTTTCTACCGTCTTATTGCACTAGAGCATGTGGCTCTCCTTGTACTTCTAGGCAGTGGTGTCTGGATGGCAGCCAATTATTCTTGGTTCGAATCCCCTTGGCTACAGCAAAAATTAAAACTGGTGTTTTGGGGGCTTTTGCCTTTGGAGTTGCTAGATATACTGCTTGCTAACTATTTATTGCCGCGTTACAGCAAGATGCAAGTTGAAGGAGCAGAGCTTGAAGGCTGGCAACTTCGGTTAATAGGTTTTTACCATGGACCATTTACCTATATTGCTATTGTCTTAATTCCCTGTCTAACTCTAGCTATAATGTACTTAGCTACTAGCAAGCAGCTTGTTTTTTAACTTAGCTAAGACTGAGTATTTTTATTATTGGAGTGATTATGCCTCAACTATTACACACTATGATTCGTGTTGGTGATTTGGATCGTAGTATCGATTTTTATACCCGTATTTTAGGTATGAAGCTATTACGCAAATCTGAAAACCCTGAGTATCGTTATACCTTGGCCTTTGTTGGTTACGGTGAAGAATCCAGCGGTCAAGCGGTGGTCGAGCTGACCTACAACTGGGGTACCGAGAGCTACGACCTCGGTTCGGGCTTTGGTCATTTGGCGATTGGCTTTGAAGATATCTACGCAACCTGCGATGCTATTCGTGAGGCGGGTGGTGAGATCAGTCGAGAGCCCGGCCCAGTTAAAGGCGGAAGTACCGAAATTGCTTTTGTTCGCGATCCTGATGGCTATGCGATTGAGCTGATTCAACGTAAGTCCATGAGTCAAGGACTAGGTTAGTGGCAGAGCCCCACATCCTCTTGGTTGAGGACGATGTGAAGCTGGCCGATATTCTGCAGGAATATTTGGCCAAGCAAGGCTTTAAGGTGTCTTGGGTGGGGGATGGTGCCTTGGCGCCTGAGCGGATCCTATCTGAGGCACCTGAGCTGGTGATACTGGATCTTATGCTTCCGGGACTGGATGGCTTAAGTATCTGTCGCCAGGTTCGCAGTCAGTATGCAGGACAGATACTGATGTTGACGGCGAATGACGATGATATGGATCAGGTGGCTGCATTAGAGCTTGGGGTTGACGATTATGTCTGTAAGCCGCTGCAGCCGCGTGTGTTATTGGCTCGTATTAGAATGTTACTGCGCCGGCCAGTGCAGTCATCAGAGGCCTCGTCCAAGCCTCTAGATTCTGCTGCAAGCCGAGAACGCTGTTTTGGTCGATTGGCTCTACATAGCTCACTGCGCCGTTGTACCCTTGCCGGCCTTGAGATTGATTTAACGCCAGGCGAATTTGATGTTCTCTGGTTGCTGTCATCAAAGCCCGATCAAATCTATAGCCGAGAGGCGCTCACTATGGATGCCCGAGGCATTGAGTATGATGGGCAAGACAGAACCATCGACAATCGCATTGCTAGCTTGCGAAAGAAGCTAGAAGCAGACCCCAATAAGGCACGTGGGATTATTACCGTTAGAGGTAAAGGTTACCGCTTTGTCCCAGATCAGTGGTAGAGCCATACAAAGCCATACAAAAATCCTGCAGCGTTCGGCGAATTAATATGGAATGATGATGTTAGTTCAACAGTTGATCGGAACCGCCAGTGAAAAGCCAGTTTTTTAAACTCTATTTCGGTTTAATTGCCAGTGTCGTATTTGCAGTAATCGCCTTGCAGTCCTTATTTTTTGGCATATGGGGTGATGCCCAGGATGAGTTGTTTTCCCAGCAGTTTGAAGCCTATCGCCAGCTAGCTATCACTTCGGTGGATAATCCTCAGCAACAAATTAAGCATATGCAAGCATTAGCCAAGGGTATGGGGGCTGAAGTTAGTGTTGCTGAGGAAGAAGAGCTCTTTGATGAAGAATTACAATTGCTAAGGGAAAAGGGCGTTCTTGTAATTAACTCCGACGAAGCCCTTAGCTATTTCCTTATGCCAAATGATCCCAATATTTACCGATTTCAGTATCGAGAAAACCACCCTTTGCTAGATCAATTAAGTCTGAGTGCGGATTTAACCATGATCGCTGTGTTCCTGGCTTTAGGATTAGTGCTTGGAGCCTGGGTATATTTTCTGAACGCTAAATTGGTGGCATTAAATAGTGCTGCCGAGAAGCTGGCAGCGGGTGATTTAGCTGCACGTGCCCCTAAAGCTAAGAGCCAACAAGTTGGGCAGCTAAACCAAAGTTTTAACTTAATGGCCGAGCGCATCGAAAAGCTAATCGAGAGCCACAAACAATTAAGTAATGCTATTGCCCATGAATTGCGTTCGCCAATATTTCGTCTGCAGTGCCAGCTGGATATGCTAGCTGACGAAGAAAGTGCTGAGGTTAGAGCCAAATACATTAAAGGTATTGACGATGATGTAAAAGAGCTTGGCTATCTTGTTGAGGAGCTGCTGCAGCATGCCAAAATGGAAAATGCACAGTACCGAATTCAGCGTGAGCCAGGGGAAATTGTGGCTTGGTTGTTTCAGTCTCTGCAAAGTTTGCAGTTGGAATCGGATATTATAATTCGTTATTCCCATAGCGAAGAAAGCTGTCAGTACTCTTTTGATAGCGCACTGATGCAAAGGGCGGTGCAGAACATTATTCGTAATGCATTTCGATACGCAAATGAGCTGATCGAGGTTAACCTACAGCTCGATGGACAAGCTATCCTGATTCACTTTGACGATGATGGTGAAGGGGTTTCTGAAGATCAGCGAGAAGCCATATTTCGCCCCTTCCACCGAATTGACACTGCTAGAAGCCGAAACACCGAGGAATATGGGGGTTATGGTTTGGGGCTTGCGATTGTTCGTCAAGCCATAGAATTACACGGTGGTGAAGTCAAGCTGTGTGAATCTCCTGCCGGAGGTGCGCGATTTAGTTTTTACTTACCTATGAAATAGGCACGTAAACGCCGAATTACAAACCCTGACAAAGCCATACTCTTTGCAACTTATCTCCCTTCTATTGTTTTTTGATAATTAGATCTCCAGGACTCGGCACTTTGCTTGAGTCAAAATTATGGAGATTTGCCAATGACTCAAAAATCGATGGCCAGGCGCTTACGCTTACCCCAATCCAAAACACTAGCTCTTACGCTGATACTGTTCTCGTCGGTTTTCTTAACGGCCTGTGAGCAGTTGATTATGCTCCAGATGAATAATCAAACCTTAACTGAAACCAAAGTTAAAGGGGATAAATTGTATCTTATGGGCATTATCAACTCTAAAAGTTATGCCCAGCTTAAAGCTGTCATTTCAAACAATCCACAAGTCAAAACACTCGTGCTGACGGTAATGCCAGGTAGCATCGATGACGAAACAAACCTACAGATGTGTCATTACGTTCGACAGCAGGGTTTGTCTACTTATTTGCGCAGTGACAGCGTTATTGCTTCTGGGGCCGTCGATCTTTTTATGTCTGGGGTCGATCGTGAAATGGAGTCTGGCGCGAAGTTGGGCGTTCATTCTTGGGGTGACGGATTTAAAGAGGCGCTGGATTATCCTCGCTCGGCTTTAGAGCATAAGCCTTATCGAGATTTCTACTTGGCTATGGTCGGCAGTGAGGATTTCTATTGGTATACCTTGGAAGCGGCCAAAGCTGATGACATTCACTGGATGAGCGAAGAAGAAATTTTCACATATCCTGTATTAACCCAGCCGATCAAAGCCCATCAGAACCACGATCCTATATTTTCTGAGCAAGAGCAAATGCGTGAGGAAGTACTAAGTGACTCTTAGTGTGAGTTTAATGGTTTAAGACTTGAACGATTATAGTGAGAATACCTATGTTTAGAAAAGCGATTAAATCGATAGCTTTACTTTCAGCAATTCTATCGCCTAATTTATTGTGGGCGCAGGCTGCTGGAATGGATGACTTACGTATTGTAGAAATCCCAAATGTTCAATTTGGGCAAGAGTTTAGAATTGATGTTCTGAGCTCTGATCGCTCCATGTATCTCAGTGGTCGTAGCGTATCGGCGGACACTGAGTTGTTGATCGATCGCATTACTGACCCCAGCGGTAAAGTTATTTATTCGGCTGTAGTAAATGGCGATAACATTAATGTGACGGGAAATGTGAGTAAGGATGCGCTTGCCAATCTGGCCGATTTTGCGGTGCTGCTCCCAAGCAATAATCACCCTGACAGTCAGCTCAAAGCTGGAGAGTATAAAGTACGCGTTATCTCAAATGGTGGCGATGCTCGTGCAATGGATGTGCGCGCTGTTTTTAAACAGCATGTCAAAGGCAGTCAGGCGGTAGATGTAAATATTCTAGTTTTAGATCGCAGTGCAAATACTCGCCAGCGCAGCTTGAGCGAGAGCTTTAAAAGCGGTTTATCGGATGAGATAAATCGTTTAATGCGACCACATCAATTACGCCTTGGTAAGTTGAATATTCAAGAAGCTGATCAATCTTTGTTGGCAACTTTTGCGGATACACATGAGGACGAAATTCCAGATTTGTGCCAACAGTTAAGCCAGCGCTTTGGTGCTGCGCGAGCCTTAAACATCGGCTTGGTGGAGACCATTAGCTCATCTGAAGTACAAGGCATAGCGGGCGTCTCCCCTGGTTTGCCGGCAACGGTAATGCATGAAAACTATCGCAATAGCTGTGTGCTCA
>JAOXRT010000046.1 GCA_025800365.1 Cellvibrionaceae bacterium
AGCTCAGTATTCGTGCCCGGCCCGAGAGGCCCAAAAGTAATAAATTTCCACCGAACATCGAGTCCAGCCAATGTCACGTACAATACAAGCGGCAGCTGAAACCTTGTTCAGTATTCGTGCCCAGCCAGAGAGGCCCAAGCTGCAAGCCAATATAAACAACACAAAGCGACATCGAACCTTTAAACTAAAACCTGACAAACCAAGTGCCGAATAGCGAAAAATATGATATCCACCCGGCCATGATCGCTATCGCTAGAGTGGCCGTGGATTTTGCGGCAAAAGAGGCGCAGATGATGGTGCTATCTGCATTTATAGCCTTGAATATATCAATTGGTACGAGTCCCGTGCTATTTGTCACATTCCAGCGCTTAATCAGCTCCCGTGGAACATTTTGGCCAGTTTGAATAGTGTGCAATTGAACACACGACAGAACTGAGGTCATCGAGCTTTTGAGGTCGCTAATATCTGTGACGAGTCATACTTTGTAATAGCTAGCGGTCGGTTTTGAATAGATCGTACCACGTCGGGACATCATTACTTGTTTAAGTCTGGATAAGTTCATCTATTGCTG
>JAOXRT010000051.1 GCA_025800365.1 Cellvibrionaceae bacterium
TTGAAAGAAAAAGTTGCTGAATCCCTGAGATCTATGCGTTTTGGTGAAAAGAAAGACGGCTATATCTTTGTTTACGATTATGAAGGAATCAATATTGCTACCGCACCTAATCGAAGTCTTGAAGGGCAGAACCTAATCAACCTAAAAGATAAAAACGGTGTTAGATTAATTTACGAGCTAATTTCAAAGGCTAAAAGTGGTGGCGGTTATGTGGATTACCTATGGCTAAAGCCATCAATTGAAACAGAAGCTCCGAAGATGAGTTATGCAGAATCAATCCCAAGTTTGCAGTGGATGATAGGGACGGGCTTCTATGTGGATGATATTGATAGGGCTGTCGAAGCTACACGTGCTAATACCCAAGCAGAAATAAAACATACTATGTTACTGATTGCGGCTATTGGCGCCGTACTAGTAGTAATCTCGATTGTATGTGCCTTCTTGTTAACCTCGAGAGTCGTTAAACCATTGGAAGCAACGGCCCAAGCGCTTGAAGATATCAGTCGAGGAGAAGGTGATTTAACCTTGCGCTTGCCCGTTAAAAGCAAAGATGAAGTAGGAAAAATATCACAAGGCTTCAATAGCTTTGCGGATAAGATGCAAACTTTGATCGCTGAGTTGAAGCTAAGTATCGACGATTTAGGTGAATCTATTGCAAAAACTAATCAAGTTGTAGAAGTCACGCAAAACAGTTCTCTGCAACAAAAAGAAGAGACTACCTTAGCTGCAACCGCTGTGCAGCAATTAGCTTTCGCGGCACAAGAAGTCGCACGCAATGCGGCTGAGGCGGCGGGCTCCGCAAAAAATGCCGATCAAGAATCAGAAACGGGTAAACAAACCGTAGTCAATACCGTAGCAGCAATTAATGATCTTTCTAATGAAATCAATAAAGCTTCAGAGGTAACAACTTCTTTGCAGAGCAATGCCGAGAAGATCAGCGATATTGTGGATGTCATTAATGAAATTGCTGATCAAACTAATTTATTGGCTTTGAATGCGGCCATCGAGGCGGCCAGAGCTGGTGAGCAGGGTAGAGGGTTTTCGGTGGTTGCTGATGAAGTTCGCGTGCTTGCAAATAGAACCCAACAAAGCACCAATGAAATTCATGAAATGATCGAAGGCTTGCAGAACGGGACCAAAGAAGCCGTACAGGTTATGGCGAACAGCTTATCAAAACGTGAGCATACGGTTCAGCAGATCGAACATGTGAACGAATCTTTGCTCACCATTTCAGATTCTGTGGGTGAAATAAGCAGTATGAATAATCAAATTGCGACTGCGGCCGAAGAGCAAACATCAGTGACAGCCGAGATATCGCATAATGTGGAAAAAGTGACGGCAATAGCTGAAGGCTCTGCGCAAGGAGCCGAGCAGCTTTTAGAAGCTTCTCAAGATTTACAAAACATCGAACATAAACTTGCAGGCATAATCGCCCAGTTTAAAGTTTAAGTTGCGGGCAGTTAGGTTGCGGGCGGTTAGATAGTTATCGTTTATCTAACTGCTTTGTTTGCCGGGTTTTAAGGCTGCAAGAAAAGCGCTAATAATAATTCCTGCAGCTGTACCTGCAAGCAAGGCTAAGCCCATTTCAAACCAAAATATGCCGGCAAAAAGCCCGGCGAGAGAACCGATTACGATACCCCAAGGAAGATATTTCGACATGATGGCTCCTAAATTAATGGCCGCATTTCTAGATTAAGCCTGTTAGACATTCATGTTAATGGCTTTTCCCACACAGCAAGGAAATAGCCCACATCCAAATGGCTTTGTTCCAGCAGGCTAGCATACTTGCTGTTCCAATGACCACTTTTGAGATCTTCGGCTAATCTTTTCAAGCCCTTATCGGCATTCTTTATCTTGCTAAACGACGACATATTTTGTCTTATCTTGTCATCAAGATAGGCCTCTGGCCTAGCCCAGTAAGCGGCCGTAAAACCGTCTTGGCAATTTGCTGGTATGGCCAAGGGGTGTATCTGAATGTTGGGGAAATGGGCTTCTAGCTCATCGATCTTTGGAAAGATGCATCGATCAATGTCGTAGAGCTCTGGAAGATAGTCTTGAAGTAACCAATAAGGTGTTGCATCGGGGTTCCAACTCAATGCAATAAAGCGCCGCTCGGTAACGCGTTTTATCTCCTCATAGGCTAGAGAGCGGTTTTGCCAATGGTGCATCGAAAGAATCGTAAGACACTGCTTGAAAGAATTATCTCCAAAGGGCAGGGCTTCAGCATAAGCTTGAACAGCAGGGTGGGCGCTTGGGGCACGTTGTTGGATCATTTTCCAGGATGGCTCTAGAGCAATAAGCGCTTCAAAGCTAGATTCATAGGATCCGGTTCCCGCCCCAATATTTAAGGTTAAGGTGCGGCTATTTATGTCCGCATGGCCTTGAATAAAGCCATCAATGGCTGGGTCACTAATGCGCCCTTGTCGATATTGCGCGCCAATTTGATCGTAGATTTCAGTCATGCTTCCCTCGCGTCTAATGTCCTGAGCGCTTGACAGTCCCTGCTAGAGCCCCATATGATTTGTAAGTTCCAAAAAGATACCAAGGGCTTACGGTTAGTCAGTTGAACGTGAGCTTAGAGATGAATAATAACAAAAAGAACTTCGCGGCTATGTAGATAGCTCTATGTATACACCTCCATGTGCAGTTTCTTTGTGCACACCTCTATATGTAAACCTCTGGGGGGAGGGCAGCAGCGAATTCAGCCTAAAGGTAAGAGAAGATGAGCAAGCCAGAGCAAGTTAACGAGGAATGGCATAGCACTGCCTGTAACCTATGTTTTGTAAATTGCGGCGTAGAATTCAAGCTCGGGGGTGAAGACGGGCGACAAATATTGAAAGTTCGTGGCGATAAAGAACACCCAACATCACAGGGTTATATTTGTAATAAAGCTTCTCGGATCGATTATTACCAAAACAGTACAGCAAGGATTAATAGTCCCATGAGGCGTAAAGCCGATGGCAGCTACGAGCCCGTCGATTGGGATACCGCCATTAGCGAAATCGCGGCGAAGTTAGGCGCTGTTCGGGATGAACATGGTGGCGATAAAATACTGTACTACGGTGGTGGCGGCCAAGGTAATCACTTAGGTGGTGCTTACGCCACCAGCCTGCGCAAGGCTCTGGGTATTCGATATAAGAGCAGCGCTATCTCACAAGAAAAGACCGGCCTGTCATGGGTATTTAGCCGCATGATTGGTGGCCTAGTGCATCCCGAAGTGCACCATGCAGAAGTAGCGATGTTTGTCGGCAAAAATCCTTTTATGAGTAATGGCTTAGATCGTGCTCGTCTGTTTCTAAAGGAAATTAAGAAAGACCCAAATCGCACGCTAATTGTAGTTGACCCCCGACGCAGTGAGACAGCAGATCATGCTGATATTCATCTGGCGGTGAGACCAGGCCGTGATGCTTGGTGCTTATCGGCCATTCTGGCGCATATCGTACAAAGTGATCTTCTCCCCATGGATTGGTTGGCAAAGCACGCCCATGGCTATGAAAAAGTTATCGCACGTTTTAAAAACATCGATGTCGATAGCTATGCTGAGTTTTCTGGTATTAGCCCTGATCAAATTAAGTCGACGGCTGAAGTTATTGCCAAGGCGCAATCATTTGCTCTGGAAGAAGATATTGGTGTGCAAATGGCACCCCATTCGACGCTGGTAACCTATCTCAACTTTCTATTAATGTTGATGAATGGTAATTATGGCCGTCCAGGTACCATCGGCATGTTTACTCAGTTGGCTGAAATGATCGCAGTCGACTATGGCCCAGTGGATGAAAATGGCTATGAGACAGAGCGCCGCACCCTTCCGGTTACTGGGGCTCCGATTGTCAGTGGGTTGTTTCCAGCTAACTATCTCACCGAAGAAATACTGAATGATGATCCTAAGCGTCCGCGAGCACTGATAGTAGAAAGTTCAAATCCGGTACACTCCCTATCGGATGCTGGCCGAATGAGAAAGGCCTTGCGCCACTTGGATTTTAGTCTGGCTATCGATGTGGTAATGAGCGAAACAGCACTGGAGTGTGACTATGTGCTGCCTGCATCGAGCCAATATGAAAAGTGGGAAGCGACATTTTTTCCAAGAAACTTCCCAGCCAATATTTTCCATCTTCGTCAGCCGTTAATTGAGCCAATGCCCAATACTTTGGCTGAACCTGAAATGCACGCTCGCTTAATTGAGGCGCTAGAGGTTTTCGAAAGTGATGAGCTCGATAGCCTGAAGCTTGCAGCACAAGATGGATTCGCCGCCTACCAAGCTGAGCTGTTTAATCAAATGGGCAGCAATAGGAAGATAGCATCTTACCTGCCATATGTTTTATATCGCAGCCTGGGGCCTTCACTGCCTGATGGGCAGGCTTCGACAGCCGCAATTTGGGGGCTGTGCCAGATGTACGTCTTAAAGCACAGTGCCGAGGCCGCTAGGGCGGGCTTTAGCGGCCCAAGTGCCGGTACGGATTTGTATCAAGCTTTGGTTGATAGTCCAACGGCTGTAGAAATCGGTATCTCTACCTATGAAGAAAGCTGGTCTAGGATTCCCCATCCCGATAACAAGCTACAAATGTTAATTGCAGAGCTTTTGGATGAAGTCGACGAGCTAGATAAACTGCAGCCATTGCACCAGACTTCCAAAGAGTTTCCCTTTGCCTTAGTGGCCGGTGTTCGCAGAGCTTATACAGCAAACTGCAATATTCGAGATCCAAAGTGGGCGAAAGGCAAGGCTGTCATGGCACTTACTATGCATCCAGATGATGCTGCACAACATGGCTTTGAAGAAGGCATTAGGGTAAAGCTAGAAACAGAAACCGGACAGGCGGAAGTAGAGCTTGCCTTCGATGAGCGCATGCATCTAGGTACTATCTCGGTTCCCAATGGCCAGGGGATGCGCTTTGTAAATGAAAACAATGAGTTGGAAGATACTGGTGTCTATGTCAATGAGCTAACCAGTGTGCTCCATCGCGACAAATTTATTGGCACTCCGTTACATAAATTTGTACCGGCAAAAGTAAGTATTTGTTAATTTAAAAGCCGGCGAAAAATATTTTAAACCGTTTCGATTTATCTCTCGTCTAAGTTTTCATAAACCAGATGAGGGATAAATCGTGAAGAAAATTCTAGCCATAGCAATAGCGTTTAGTTCTGTCAGTTTGGCCGCCTGTGCCAACAAATCTATTGAGTCATCTTCTTCATCTCTAAGTGGAATAGATTTTAACTATTCCAATGTGATTCGTATGTCTTACGGCCAAGACTTAGAGAATAAACAGTGGAGCTCGGGCAAAGAGGATTGTAGTGCCCGCCTAATAAAAGAGTCTATTTTGTCCAATTACGAAGTTCATCAATACGACAAACGTAGCTTTATCATTCGTCAGAACAAATGTAGCAATGTTGAAGCGCCAATCATGTATTTGATGCTGGGTAAAAATAAAAATCTATTATTGGATACCGGTGCTGATGAGCCGACACAAGGCCAAGAGTTAGCTGAGCTGGTACAAGAGCTGTTGTCAAAATACGGAAATAGCTCAGAGCTGCTGGTTATTCACTCTCATCATCATAGTGATCATACCGCGGGTGATTCGGCCTTTGCTAAGCTTGCTAATGTTGAGCTTGTGTCAGCAAATAAAGATTCCTTTGAGGACTTTTATAGCAAGCAAAAAGTTAAAATCGATTTGGGCGATCGTGAATTGAGTCTACTAAAAACTCCAGGGCACCAAGAAGAAGCGATTACGGTTTATGATAGCCATACCAATTGGCTGCTAACTGGCGACAGTTTCTACCCAGGAATGTTGTATGTAAAAAACTGGGCTGACTATAAACAGAGTATCGCTAAGATTTATGAGTTCGCCAAAACTAAACCAGTCTCTTATGTGTTGGGTGCGCACATTGAAATGAGTCAAGAGGCCGGCCAGATGTATAAGATTGGCAGTCTTTATCAGCCAGATGAAGCCTCAATGGCCATGAGCCTTGAGGATTTACAAGGCTTACATCAACAACTGCAAGCCAATGAGGAAGGTCAGTTGACGGCTGAAAACTACATTGTTCAGCCGCTAAACGGTGTGCAAAAGTCTTTGAGCAATCTTGTGCGCTGGGCAAAGAACTAGCGATTGAAGATTCACTGCCAGCAGGCCTTAACACTAACTTACTTGTACCTTGCCAAGCCAGATCTTACAGTGCGCTTTTAAAAGTATGCACTGTAAGATCATTAAAATGTTAAGAAAACTTCTGCAGCC
>JAOXRT010000091.1 GCA_025800365.1 Cellvibrionaceae bacterium
CCCCCAAAAGCCTTGAAGGAAACCGTGCAGCGCCCGGCGGCGGGCGGATGTCAATAAGGGCGATAGTTAGTTTCACCCTGTGCCCTGGCGGTGTCATCTTACAGGCGCCTGCGTTCCGAGATGCGGCGGCGGGCGGCCGGCGGCCAGCCAGGTGGGCGGGGGAAGAATGAGTATCTTGTGTTGCGATCGAGTTTCTCATGACCTTTGACACGGGTCTCCGGTGCCCCCGTCCCCGCCGTTCCGCCGCCTACCTATAAATTGCCGGGAAAACAACAGTCACCTCGGCAGCCATACGTGCGATTCATTCTTCACCGGACCCGAGTTTAAATCTTCATTGGCGTTGGTAGGTTGCCGGGCTGTCGGTGTCGCTGCTACTTGCGGGTGTGCCGATCACTGACGACCCCTAAGCACTCGCATCCCGGCGCTCATGTGCTTGTGCCACATACTAATTTGCTTAAGTTGTTGTATAAAACTTTTTCGTTCCCGGACATGATGCCCATTTCTTTGGAAAGCTGGTCTAAGCAAACACCACGTCACCTAGCGCTAATGTTTTCATAGCATCCGACTTGGTATTAGCTGTTGGATAACTTGGGGCCGGCGATTTTCAAAATTGCCCTCATATATACAATTACATAGATGTAATTTCTCCAGTGAAGTTAAAGGGAGGGGCTGAGATAGAGATACTCGCTCAAAGTGCCATCTAGATCTCAAAGAGAGTGCCTTCTCCTTTGATTTTGTCCACTTCCTCACCAAAGTTGGAAGGACTCAAGCTTGGGGAGGGGGATTGGGACTCGCCATCTGACTAGGAAACTATACCCACGGTTGCCCCTGAACTTCGCTATGGGCGCAGGGGCATTTCTCCCTGGTGCTTTGCCAATGCCTGCCATTTTTGTTAGCCAGTAAATCATTTCTAACTTTCACATGCCTTCAGATGCGCTACTTATGTAAGAATGCATGTCATCGTCCAAGCCCAAGTAGGTACCTACCAAAGCAGGAAAAGATCGCACGGCGAGTTGGCATCTAGTATGAAGAATACCAGGGTGCCTTCCAACAAACGCAGACCCGAGCATTCGCCGTACTGCCAATCTGAAAGCTGGATTACCGGTATGGCGAACGCTCGGGCCGGCGTGTTGGAACCGTGGTATTAACCACGGACCAGATGCCAACGCGCTGCTGCGATCTTTCTGCAACCAATTGCACATCAACAACGACTATGCAAAAAAATACTGTTCATAGTTTGCTTATTTACATTTAAACACCAAGCGGAATGCTCCGTAAGCGATTTCGACCCACAAATGGCACACCTTTGCCGTTTGTCATTTGTGTCTTTTCTGAGTTTCTTCCGACTTATCTCCTAAAAGCTCGCGACAAACACCACAATAATAACACAAACACTTAAACTTTCGCTGGCCTAACAAATAACATGCCCGTCTGCGGAATTTTCACCGCCGGCAACACGAGCTGTCTCTCGGCCTGAGAC
>JAOXRT010000094.1 GCA_025800365.1 Cellvibrionaceae bacterium
TTGGCACCTCGATGTCGGCTCATCACATCCTGGGGCTGAAGTCGGTCCCAAGGGTATGGCTGTTCGCCATTTAAAGTGGTACGCGAGCTGGGTTTAGAACGTCGTGAGACAGTTCGGTCCCTATCTGCCGTGGGCGTTGGATGATTGAGAGGGGCTGCTCCTAGTACGAGAGGACCGGAGTGGACGAACCGCTGGTGTTCGGGTTGTGATGCCAATCGCATTGCCCGGTAGCTACGTTCGGAATCGATAACCGCTGAAAGCATCTAAGCGGGAAGCGAGCCTCGAGATGAGTCATCCCTGAATGTTTAACATTCCTAAAGGGTCGTTGAAGACTACGACGTTGATAGGTGAGGTGTGGAAGCGCTGTGAGGCGTTAAGCTAACTCATACTAATTGCCCGTGCGGCTTAACTATACAACGCTTAAGTGTTCTTGAGCACTGATAATAGAATTATTTCCTTAGTTTATTTCTTTCCGATTTATTAAAGACATTACTAGTTTAATGTCTGATGGCCATAGCGCTGTGGTCCCACCTGACCCCATTTCGAACTCAGAAGTGAAACGCAGTTGCGGCGATGGTAGTGTAGGTTTCCTATGCGAGAGTAGCTCACCGTCAGACTCCCATACCAACCCGTTGCTCAATGAGCGGCGGGTTTTTTTATGCCTCAAATTTACTAAAACACTCTGCATTAAAAGATGACCTACATCTTGGCTCTTTCTGGCGCGAAGCGATCTGCCAGTCGAAGACTGATCTAGCGGCGTGCCGATCGTACTTTTACAGCGGTTTTTATTCCCTTAAATTTACCAAAACACTCTGCA
>JAOXRT010000101.1 GCA_025800365.1 Cellvibrionaceae bacterium
ATGAAAATCACCTTTAAGCAGCTTAGAATTTAAACCTCGCGATAATAAACGGCCTAACTTTAGAATTTTGAAGTTATTAAATACATCCAGTGCGGCTACCACAGTGGTTTTTAAAGGCTTGCCATGAAAAAAGGCGCTGGACAACATAAAGGTTTTAAGTGTGCCTATGGCGCTATCTTTTGGCGGTGTGGCTTGCCAGAGCGCATCTTTTTCTCGCAGTACCGAGGTGAGCTCTTTAATCTCGTCATACTTGGCAAACTGCGTAGGAATAGTTTTATCACAGTGTGCCGCACTGGCTAGATAGTGGAATGGTAAGGCATCGGTAGACATGCCCACATAACCTAGATCGACAGCCTCCGCTAAGGTATTTTTCATGGCGCTAAGTTCACTAGCGCTTGGATCACGACTAATACTGTCTTCAAAACCCATTGCATCAATGCGCAACATAGAATGTGGTAGCAAGGTTGCAACATTAGGCCCGAGTTTTAATGTATCTAGATGATTTAGATATTCTTCTGGTGTTTCCCAGTCGACTTTATCGGCGCAGCTTTTCAATATAGATTTGGGCAGGTTTTCTACTCGTGCGAAGCAATCAACAATAGGATCGTTACGACCGTCTCTTTGATTACCAAAGGCTAAGCCTAGGCTACAGTTGGCGATAACCACTGATGTTGTACCGTGGCGGATAGATTCTGGTAGCCCAGGTGCAACCTCTAGCTCCAAATCATAATGAGTGTGTATATCGAATAAACCAGGCATCAACCACTGCCCTTCGGCATTTATGACGGTGCCGGCTTTGCTGCTATCAAGTTCAGCTCCGCGTTCTATAATCTGCCCATCCTTAATGGCAACATCTTCGATGATGGGGGCTTTACCTTCGTTAAAGACTTTCGCGCCCTGTATTAGGGTGTCATAAGCTGGAGTTTGCTCACTCATTATATTTCTCTTTTTATAGTGTTTTTATGTCGTCGCTAAATAGGCTTAGAGTATTGAATTTCGATATTGCTTAACGGTGCTCGCACTCGAAATAACAGGCCAGCATCTTGGCCCCTAAGTCTAGAGTGTCTTCTTTGCTGCTTAGGGGCTGGCCGAATACATGACGGTGGACTAAACCCTCTGCCATCGCAAATAGGTTATAGGCCACGGCTTCCGGGTTTTCTTTGTTGTGGGCCTTTACATAGGCCAGTACTTTTTCCTCCAAAACGGCTTCAGATTTTAGGAGTATCTCGTCAAGCAAGGGGTCGATAAATCGGCGTTGCTCCAGCACTTGGTGCAACTCTGCCTCGCTTTCATGGTAGTGATAAACAATTTCCAAAACCTTGCGAAACAGCAGTTCGGTGGAATGCTCCAAAGGGTCTAAGCGGCTTTGCTTTGTTTCTAAACCGGGTACGGCATGGAAGATTTCATCGCGCTTAAGTTGGGCGATTACTCTTAACAACTCATCTTTGTTCTCAAAGTTTTGATAGAAGGTCCCTGTCGCTACGGCGGCGTCTTCTGCTATTACCTTGGCAGTACTCTGCTCGTAACCACGACGAGCAAAGCTTTCTCGGCCAGCTTGTATCAGCGCGGCTCGCTTTGCGAGCGCCCGTTTTTGGGTGGGGAGTGTTTTCATCACATAGCTTCTAGCAAGTATTAAGATCTAATCTAATTAAAACATGAACTGGAAGTCAAGTTCGATTATGTTTTAGACTAGGCCAAACAAAACAGCACATTCTCTACTATTAAAACACCATAAAAGCCGAGAAAATGACGATAAAAACCGATAATTTGAAGCTAAATGACGAAAAAATAACAAGTACCATCGAAAGTTGGCGCCAAAAAGGCCAACTGCGCCAACTCTGCAATAGGCAGATATTTACTATAGATAGCCCATCCATTGAGGCTGAAAAAGCCACCGTTGTTCTCATTCATGGCTTCCCTACTTCCAGCTGGGACTGGTTGCCTATTTGGCAGGCACTCAATAAGCACTACCGTCTCGTAAGCTTGGATATGTTGGGCTTTGGCTTCTCTGAAAAGCCCAATCAACGCCGCTATACCATTCATGGTCAAGCCGATTTGTTTGAAGCGTTGATCGATGAGTTTGGGCTGAAGGAATATCACATACTGGCCCACGACTATGGTGATACCGTGGCCCAAGAGCTGCTGGCACGCCAATATGAAGCTAAGGGTAGCGGGCAATGCTTATCCTGTTGTTTTCTAAATGGGGGCTTGTTTCCAGAAACCCATCGAGCACTGCTTACCCAAAAGCTATTGCTCTCCCCTATCGGGGCTTTTGTAAATCGCTTTAATGGTTACGCTAGCTTTAAGAAAAACTTCAGCAGCGTTTATGGCCCACAAAGCAAGCCCAGTGAATTTGAGTTACAGGTGTTTTGGCAGCTAATCAACGAGAATGACGGCAAGCACCTTTTCCATAATTTGATTACCTATATTAATGATCGCAAGCAGCATCGCGAACGTTGGTTAAAACCTCTGCAAGATTCAGCTATCCCATTGGCCTTGATTAATGGCTCAGTCGATCCCGTTTCAGGCAAACATATGGTCGAGCGCTATAAAGAACTAGCTTGTCGCTTGGACTATTTAAAAGAGTTAGCGCCCATTGGCCATTACCCCCAAGTAGAAGCCCCACAAGATGTAGCGGCGGCTTACTTAGAGTTTATGGCTCAAATTGCGACTGGTGCGAGTGAAAACGAATGAGTGAGATAAAACTGTCATCAAGCTTCGAACTTCCCTGCGGACAAACGATAAAAAACCGGTTTTTTAAATCGGCTATGAGCGAGCAGCTGGCCGATCATGAGCATAACCCTAGTGAAGGCCTCAATACCTTATATAACCTTTGGGCACAAGGCGGTGCGGCTGTAGTTCTTAGTGGCAACATCATGGTAGATCGCCAGCATCTAGGTGAGCCCCGTAATACAGTTTTAGATGTCCATAGTGATCTGGAAAAGTACCGCGCTTGGGTGCAAGCAGCCTCGGCAAATGATACTCGGTTTTGGGCTCAGCTAAATCACCCCGGCAAGCAGTCACCCAAATTTCTACAAAAACTTCCAGTAGCCCCATCGGCTGTTTCTCTAGAAGGCTCATTACAACTGAACTTCAACAAGCCACGAGCCTTAAAGGAAGGTGAAATATGGCAAGTGATTGCGCAGTTTGCTAATAGCGCGGCTTTAGCCAAGCAAGTGGGTTTTGAAGGTGTGCAAATCCATGCGGCCCATGGTTATCTAATCAGTCAGTTCTTATCGCCCCGTCATAATATGCGTGATGATCAATGGGGTGGGCCTTTAGAAAATAGAATGCGCTTTCTGCTAGAAATCTATCGCTCCATTCGAAAGGAAGTGGGCGATAGCTTCCCAGTGGCAGTAAAGCTTAACTCCGCTGATTTTATGAATGGCGGCTTCAGTGAAGGTGATTCCATTACTGTAGCCCAAGCATTATCCAAAGAGGGTATCGATCTTATAGAGGTTTCGGGTGGCTCCTATGAGGTACCTGCTATGGCTGATGGAATACAAAAAGAAAGCAGCAAAAAACGCGAAGCGTACTTTTTAGACTATGCAAAAGAGCTACGTCAATCTGTTGATAGTCCAGTTGTGTTGACGGGTGGTTTTCGCTCGGCATCAGCAATGAATGAAGCTCTAGCCGAAGAAGCTTGTGATTTAATAGGTATTGCACGCCCTCTTGCAGTAGAGCCCGATCTACCCAACAAAGCTATGGTCGATAATAATTACACAATCCATCTTCGCCCTCTCTCCACAGGAATCAAAAAACTAGATGAGATGATTTTATTGAATATGAGCTGGTACGAGGCCCAGTTTGATAGAATCGCAAAAGGCCAATCACCAAAGGCGAATTTAAATGAGTGGTATGCTGCTTGGAAGGTATTTAAAAACCTAGGTGTTTATGCGTTTAAAAAGCGGCGAGCTTAATGAGTAAGCTGCTTATTACAGCCCATATCTTTTTTTGAACGCTTTGAGGCCATCATTGCTAAAGCGTAGCGCTCTTGAGTTTAAATCTCGTTTGGCCCACTTTCGTTGTATAACATCGCTAAGTACCCATTTGCCAATACTACCGGCCAGATGACTTTTACGCTCGCTCCAATCTAAGCAAGGTTTACACAGCGGTCTTTTAAGGCCAGATAATTCGCTTAGATCGGCGCCGAGATAGAGAAAGAACTGCCTTCCTTCCTCGCTCAATGTTGATTCTGATATGTTATCTTTTATAAATTGTTTATCGACTAATGATTCATAGAGTTGTGTAGCGAGCTCCCCCGCCATGTGGTCGTAGCAGATACGTGAGGCTCTCAGATTTTTATCCTTGGGGCCTGTAAAGACCGACTCTTCAGAGAGAGAGCTGCTGATATTAAGCATATTCTCAATTAACCCAGCTACCTCTTCGCCTTTCAATTGAAAGTATCGATGACGACCCTGTTTACGAACAACAAGCAAACCACCTTCAACAAGCTTTGCTAGGTGGCTGCTGGCAGTTTGAGCACTTATATCGGCCTCTAGTGAAAGCTCGGTTGCTGTTAGAGCTTTGCCTCCCATTAATGCAATAAGCATTTTTGATCTGGCCTGATCACCGACGAGATTTCCTATAGTTGCAATATTGGGTTCCACGTTTAGATCTCTAGTTCTTATGGTCATCACTTCGATAGCTATTAATTCTACAACTATTAGTTCGATGGCTATCGAAGTATTCGCTAGGTTTAGTAAGTAAAGTGCCTAAAAATTAACAAAGAGGCAACTGTTTTGAAAATTACCTGTTTTATTGAATATCAAATAAATCCAAGCAAAACCGAATTTTTTGAAGATTACGCCAATAATTGGTCAGAGATTATTCCACAATGCGGAGGCGAGTTAGTTGGATATTTTTCCCCTCATGAAGGGACAAATAATATTGCTTATGGTTTGATATCTTTCGATTCCCTTGCGGACTATGAGCGATATAGAACTGTACTGAAGGAATCCGAAACAGGCAAAAGTAATTTTAATTTTGCCAGTAAAGAGCAGTTTATACTTAGTGAAAAGCGAAGCTTTCTAAAGGTAATCCCCTCCACCTATCAGCTTCAGAAAAAGGTCTAGGCCTTATGATCGCCGTACTATTTGAAGTTAAACCAAAAGCTGGAGCTATGGCCAGCTATCTTGATCTGGCAGAAGCATTAAAGAAGTCATTGGAGAGAATAGAAGGCTTTATCTCCGTAGAGCGCTTCCAAAGCCTGATTGAACCAGAGAAATATCTTTCATTATCTTACTGGGAGAATGAATCAGCCATTAAAGAGTGGAAGGCTAATCTTAAGCATCAGTCCGCTCAGAAAAAAGGAAAAGAAGAGCTATTTGAATACTATAGAATTAGAGTTGCAACGGTGCTTAGGGAATATGACTCGGAGAGCTAGGCTCCTCTCGTTTTAGAACTTTAAGCTAGCTGTCTACTGCGATATTCGCTAGGAGAAATATCGGTCCATTTGCGAAAAGCATTGGTAAAGCCACTGTTTTCCCGATAGCCCAATAATAAGGCGATATTGGTTATTGGGAATTCCTGGTTCTTAAGTAGTTTTTGAGAAATATCCAGTCTTACTTCATTAAGTAGTTTTTGAAAGCTACTGCCTTCCGCCTGCAGGTGGCGTTGCAATGTGCGTTCATTCATATGCATCAGCTTTGCAACTGATTTTATATTGGCGTTGCCATTAGGTAGCTCTTGAATGATAAAGCGACGAACCTGCAGGCTATTCCACATGGAATCTTTTTTGTAACGCAGGCGGCTTTCGGCCAGTTGGGATATTTGATCAACTAAACGAGGGTTGCTAGGTTTATCGGTGTGTAAGGCATCATCGTTACGGAAGGTCAGCTTTATCTTAGGCTGATTAAAAACAATGTTCTCACCAAAAACTTTATGTAGAGCCTCTAAATTGTTAGGCTCTGGGTAATGGAGCTCTGCTTTGATGGGAGTAAAATTATCCTGGTAGCTTTTGCGCCCTAGATTCACCCAGCCAGATAAAATGGCATCGGCAAGGTAACGATCTTGCATTAGCTCAGGCGAAAGCGGCTGCCATTCAAAGCTGGTGGTATCTTCGTGATATTGAACCTTAGAAGTGCCGGTATGCATCAGCACTCTGCGAATTGGAATCATCGTCTCAAAGGCCTGGGCAAAACTTTCACAGCAACCGACTAATACTCCAAGCAAACCAAATGAACTCGGACTGGTGCTCATGCCGAAAGTTAAGCCAATATTAGGATTGTTCGCTTGCTGATCAATTCGCTGAAACAAGGAGAGTAAAGCACTGAGTGGCACATGTTTATCGGCATCGGCTATGTCTTGTTCCTTCAAACCACACTGGGCAACTAGAGCCTCGCTATCAAGCCCTAGTTTATTAGCCGTATTTAACAGTGTTTTAAAGTAACTGACTTGTACCGTCCAGTGCTTATTCATTGTCTTTATTTTATGTTCTTAATTCGTTACCCAGGTAGCTAAAGGCAGCTTTAACTGACTCAGCTAACACTCCTGCTCATATTGCCTAGTATAAAGACCGCCTTGCAACATGCTAGGGCTAGGAATGCTTTTTGTCGTAAATTCGCAAGCGCGTAAGTCAATTGGCTGGATAATGGCCACCCACTAAAACAATAGAAATAAAGTGGAGCACCGCGAATGAAAGCCATCACTGTATCAAGCTGCCTATGCCTTAGCGCAGCAATAGCCTTAGCCAACACAACGTTTGTACAAGCCCAAGCCCTAGAAGAAGTCATCGTTACTGCACAAAAGCGCAGCCAAGATCTGCAAGATGTGCCTGTGGCCGTAACAGCCTTATCGGAAGAATTTATTAAGCAAACTGGTATCGATGATATGAAGGGTATTGCTCTTCGTACGCCTGGCTTTAGCATGGGTAACTTTACCGCGAGCCAGCCGCAGCTGTTTATTCGAGGCATTGGTAGTAACGGAGATGGCGCAGCCAACGGTGAATCTTCGGTAGCTGTTTTCCTAGATGGTGTTTATATCAACCGCAGTGCTGGCGCCGCTACAGAAATATTTGATCTGGCGAGCATTGAAGTATTGCGTGGTCCACAGGGAACACTGTGGGGCAAAAACGCTATCGGTGGTGCAATTAACCTAACATCTAAAAAACCCGCGGACGAGTTTACCGTTAATCTTGAGTTAGGCGTAGGCAATTTATCCCAACGCAGTTATCGCGGGCTTATCAGCGGCCCTTTAAGCGATGACCTTCGCGCAAAAGTAACATTCAGCAAAAAAGACCGCGACCCATACATGGAAAGCGTCGTTGATCCTAGCGTAAAGACGATGGATGTTAACAGCGATAGCGTAAGAGTTCAGCTTCACTATGCACCGGAATCCAATTTCGAAGCGATGCTGACATTAGATTATGCGACCGATAATAGAACCGGTGTAGGCACCAGGCCATCACGTGAATACGGCTTAATCGGCCAAACCTTAGCCGCCATGCCCGAAGTAGGTTTCCATCAAAACCATTTGGAAGACCCAGGGTTTCAAGATTCCGATACCAAGGGTATTTCCTTGAAGGTAGATTGGGATCTAGAAATCGGCACCTTAACGTCTATCACGGCTTATCGTGAAGGTAATGCTGGTTTTGATAACTACCTACTGGGTGTTGGCCCGCAAACCTTTGGTTATTTAACGCTGAATAACTTTATGGATGAAAACACCGAAATGCTCAGCCAAGAGTTACGCATTGCTGGTGATAGCGATAACCTTAAATGGCAGGCCGGTGTTTATCTAAACAATGAAAAAACCCATCGCCTAGAAGGTGGAGAATTCTTTAGTACGGTGTTGCCTGCAGCTGCGCTAGTTACCGCTTCGGCGGATCAAAGAAATGAAACCTCAAGTGTGGCGCTTTTCACCCAAGGCACCTACAGCATAACTGAAGATTTAGATTTAACTCTAGGTCTTCGTTATACCCGTGAGGAAAAAGACTTCAGTAATATCGGCACCCCAGGTACAGCTTATGTTAGCGAGCCCTATAATGTTGCCGAAACAGAAACCTGGTCGGCAGTTACACCTAAGCTTATTGTTAACTATCACTTAAATGATAGCAGCATGCTGTATTTTAGTGCGGCCACCGGCTTTAAAAGTGGTGGCTTTGATGGCGTAGTGGCAACCGAGATTGCCGCGAAAACACCGTTCGATGAAGAAGAAGCATTAAACCTAGAGATCGGTTTGAAATCCATGTTACTGGATGACCGCGTGCGTTTGAACGCAGCCTTGTTCAATGTTGATTATGAAAACCTACAGGTTCTACAGACCTTCGATTGTGGTGGCTGCTCAGTACCTCCACTGGTTACCAAGAATGCTGGTGAAGCCGAATCTCGCGGTTTAGAGCTAGAGTTAACTCTAGCAGCGACAGATAACTTACAGCTGTCAGCAACCTATGCCTACTTAGATACTGAGTACAAAAAGTTAGATGGTAATCTTGCGCAATACGAAGGCAATAATCTTCGAAATGCACCAAAGAATGCCTTCAGCTTAGCCGCAGTATACGAAAAAGATCTTGCTATAGGCGGCGCTATTAATGGCCGTATTGAGTACATCTCGAAAGATAAAGCCTATCAAGATATCGAGAACTTCGAGTACTCAGCGATACCGAGCTATGAGCTAACCAATATGCGCCTAGCGTATAAGAGTGAAGATGAGCAATGGGAAGTTGCGGCTTGGGTGAATAATGCCTTGGATGAAGAATACTACATCCACAATTATCAAATCGCTCCATTCGGTGCCTTCCCTCTTCCTGGTTTGCCAAGAACTTATGGTTTAACAGTGTCTTGGTCTAATCTGTAAGCCCTTGCAGCACATGTTTAAAGTGAAACTTTGAACATGTGCTTTTTGATCAGGGTTTATAGAGCTGATGACGATATTGCGAAGGTGAAATCTTATGCCGTTGGCTAAATGCTTTTGAGAGTGCCGAGCTATCGGCAAAGCCACATTCGCTGGCAATTTGTTTAATGGGGATGGCCTTGTCGGCCAATAATGACTTGGCTTGTTCTAAGCGAAGTTCATTAAACAAACGAGCTGGCGATAGCTGGAAGCTTTGTTGGCAAAGGCGGTGTAGGCTGCGAACAGAGGTGGCCATATAATCCGCCATTTGCTCTACGCTGATGCTTGAGGCTAAATTCTCCTGTA
Organism: Cellvibrionaceae bacterium; assembly: GCA_025800365.1. Classification (GTDB taxonomy): domain Bacteria; phylum Pseudomonadota; class Gammaproteobacteria; order Pseudomonadales; family Cellvibrionaceae; genus Pseudoteredinibacter. Next base: position 9,139 of record JAOXRT010000101.1, read on the forward strand.
ACCATTTTATAAGGTTTAGTAGGCTGCTGCTGGCGGCTTTTTCTTGCAGGCTAATCGGCATGGAAAGCTGCGGTTGGTGCCCTTCTCGAAACATAAAGGCCAATAAATTTTTGGCTACCTTTAAGGCTAAAGATCGGTCGTGATCTTGGGTGAGCAATGCGAGGCTCATGTCTACGCCTGCTAATACTCCCGCCGATGTCCATAAATGACCATCGTTCACATAAAGGCTGTTTTCCAACACGGTGCTATCAGGGCAAAGATTTTGTAAGTGAGACAAAGCTGCCCAGTGGCTGGTAATCCGTTTTCCTTCCAGCAAGCCTGCCTTGGCTAATAAAAGACTACCGCTGCACACCGAGCATAGTCGTGTTGCTTTTGCTGCGTTTTCGCTGATCCAGTTTATGAAATTAGAGTTTTCGCTCGCAGCGAGCAGTGGCTCGGCGTTGGCCCCCGGAATCAGCAAATAATCGATGGGTGCTTGGCAAGCCGATAGGGGCTCACAATGAATTGCTAGGCCGGAGGAGCTACTTAGCCTGCTTTGCTCGGCAATATATCGAATCTGATACGCCTGATAGCCAAGCTCTTCATTGGCTTGGGCAAACACATCAGCCGGGCCGGCGACGTCAAGTAGCTGAAAACCAGGGTAACAGGCTATATAGATTGTTTTGGCAGAATTTGACATCTGTTTATCATAACGGCCAGGCCTTCATATTGCTATGGTGTTCTTTAAATCAAGAACGTAAAGGAAGGCAGCATGAAGATACTGATGTTGATATACCCAGGAATGACACCACTGGATTTTTTAGGGCCTTTGCAAGTGTGGTCGCAGTGGCCTAACGCGGATATTCAGGTGGTGTGGCAACGCAAGGAAGTGGTTTCAACCGATACGGTAGCGGGCATTATGCCCAGCCATAGTTTTGAAGACTGTTTTGTCGAGCCCGATATCGTCTTTGTACCCGGCGGTGGCTTGCCGACATTAGAGCTGATGGAGAACCAAGCGGTGCTAAAGTTTTTACAGCAAAAAGCACAAAACGCGAGCTGGGTTTGCAGTGTTTGCACCGGCTCCTTAGTGCTGGCAGCCGCGGGCCTACTTTCTGGTAAGCGAGCGACAACTCACTGGGCAGCCCTTGATGCTCTTGCCACTATGGGCGTGGAGGTTATTAAAGAGCGCTATGTAATTGATGATGGGGTGGCCAGTGGCGGCGGTGTTACCGCTGGCATTGATTTTGGCTTGGCTATGCTGGATACCATAGCTGGCCGTGATGTTGCCGAAGCTGTGCAGCTGGCCTTGGAATACAATCCGCAAGCTCCCTTTAACTCTGGCACACCAGAACAAGCCCGCCCGGAAATAGTCGATGCAGTATTAAATCGTTATTTGAGTATGACGCAAACGGCTTAGGCTAGGGAGATTGTGAGAGACGGGGTCAGATCCCTAGGGATCTGACCCCTGTGTTTTGGAAAGGAGTTACTTGAGACGAACTGCGGTGCCGCTGACGCTTACCATCATCATGCTGCCACCTTGGCCAACAACTTCGTAATCGATATCAATGCCCACAATCGCATCGGCGCCTAAAGCGCGAGCTTTGGCTTCCATTTCTTGGAAAGCGATATCGCGTGCTTTACCCATTTCCTGTTCATAGGCATTAGATCGGCCGCCTACTACATCGCGCACCATGCCAAAGATATCTTTGAAAATATTGGCACCCAAGATGGCCTCGCCGACGACGATATCTAAATACGTATCGATGTTACGGCCTTCAATATTGGTGGTAGTGGTCTTTAACATGGTCGACTCCTTAAATGTCTGATTCCCCATTTTAGACGACGAATCACGGCATTTAGAGTCAAGATCACATAAGTTTACACTTTAGCTAACCGGCACGTTTTAGTTCGGTTAGTAATTCACCACTTTTGAAGATCTGGAAGGGAGCTTTGCCGAAGCGAAGCTTGCCGCGCTTGCGTTCTACCAGCTTATTGATGCCGATAAGGTCTGGCATGGTATCGCTGAGCTGCTTGCGAAGGCGATAGAGCTGAATATTGATATGGGCTAGATCCATTCCCATTTCTCGGCATAACAGCTCATTATCGATCCAGCCTTGGTCGTAATCATTTAGGCCTTTGGCTTCGTCGAGGGCTCGGCAGCGGGCTAGATGTAGAAGAACATAGTGATGGCTGCGTTCTCCAAGATCACACTGATTGCCGCCATTGCTTAATGCAAGGCTGGTGTTTTCTTCATCTTGGGTGGTGTTGAAGCGGAATAGAAAGTTATCCACAGACCAATCGGCATCGATAACGACAGTAGGTGAATTGGATTTATCTGTGAGGTGCAAAGTCCAGCGCAAATCACCTAGGCTGATTTCATCGCCATGCCTTAGCTCTTTGACTTGTGAGCTTTCATCAAGGGTTTCCAATAGCCATTGATGATTATCGGGTGATAGATGAAGGGCCAGTTCGGGGTGTTCATCATTAGGTAGCAGCATTAGCTCGCGTAAAGGGATAGCGCCCTCTTGGCTATGTTGAGGCACGATAAAGCTGTCAGGTGCTGATGTGTCTTCAACTAAGAAACGCAGCTCTTTGCTAACAAACTGAATCAACTGCCCTGCTTGGATTGGGTAGTTCTGCTGGCTTTCAATCTTTTTGCCGTCAATCCAAACGCCGTTGCGGCTAATGTCTTTTAACAGCCATTGGCTGCCGTCCCATTCAATCGAAGCGTGAATCTTCGAAATTTGTGGGGCATCTAAAAACGTATCGACCTTATCTTCGCGGCGGCCAAAGGTGTGATGTGGTAATAGGTGACAAAGCTGTTTGCTTTGTACATTGATCAGGCTAGCCATATTGTTATTGCATTTTTCTTAGTTAACACAGGCTGCCCCCATCTACAGCTCTTCTGGGTGGCAATTAGGTTAAAGTCTACCAGAGTCGCTATATAAACGGTTAGTGGTATAAGTGTATGGTTTCTCATTTTAAGGAGCTATCTACTTTCCTATATAGCTAAAAGCCTTTTACTTATGGTTAAAGGTCATTTTGTTTCCTTGTTTTCTTGGTTTACCATCCTCCACCTTGTTTTACTAAGGTATGAGAATCATGGATCTTCAGGCGATCAACCAAGAATTGGCCTCGGCAAGCCCTGCTGAGATTGTTAAGTGGGCACTTGGCTTAGGTAAAAAGTCGATTTTAACTACTAACTTTGGCCCCGGTGAGGCTTCCATCATTCATGCTGTTTGTGAGCAGGATGCCAAAGTACCTGTGGTTTGGATTGATTCGGGTTATGCCTTAAAAGCGACCTACCAATTCGCCGATAAAGTGATCAAGCGCTTTGATTTAAACTTGGACGTTTACACACCTAAAGTCAGCGCGGCTCGCCGCGATGCGGTTATGGGTGGCATCCCAATGGTTGATGAGCCAGAGCATGCTGAGTTTACCGAGCAGTTCAAGTTAGAGCCGTTTAATCGCGCAATGGCTGAGCACCAGCCTGAAGTATGGTTTACCAATTTACGTAAACACCAAACCGCTTTACGTCAGACTTTAGATATTGTGTCTATGAGCAGCGATGGTGTTATTAAGGTTTCTCCATTCTTCCATTATGACGATGAGGCGCTGGAAAAATACCTGCAGGAAAATGATCTTCCTAACGAAGAAAATTATTACGATCCAACTAAGGCTCTAGCAAATCGAGAGTGTGGCTTACATACTCGTTAAAGCCAAGCTAGTTGTTTCCTAAGCTTGATAGCAAGCCACAAAAAAGCCCGCGATAATTCAGCGGGCTTTTTTGTGGGGGTGATGTTTTTACTTTTATAGTATCAACATCACAGTGTTGGCTTAGTAAAAACCAATAACATGATCAAGCTGATCGATAGGATTGATCGGGGTAAGGTCCAGCATCTCGGCAGTGCCGTCTTGCTCAAATACTGCAGAATTTGAACTGCTTGCCTCGCTGCTTGTTAAATTAATGTCATCAGCTTTTACATCACTTAAAAGATCGCTAAGTCCTAATGCTAGAGCTTCTTCGTCGCTGATCCCGGTAGCAACTTCCAGCCATACATCGTCAATATCGTGAGTATTGCCTTCGGTATCGGTCCAGCTAGAACGAAGACCGGTAACGCCAGCATCGTGTACTTCATCGACTTCTTGTGCTTCCAAATTAATGGCTTCTAAACCAATATCTTCTAGGTTTAACAGCTCATCTTCTTGGCTAATACCATCGCTATTTTTATCTTGCCACACTTGAACTTGCGTAAAGGCATGGTCTTTAGCATCAAAAATACCGTCGCCGTTGGAGTCTAAATCAGCAAGGGCTGCGAAACCGTGCTCAGCATTATCGCCATTACTTAAGCTCATATGTTCGCCAAATAATTCAGAACCATCATTAATTAAACCGTCATTATCACGATCGAAAACTAACAAGCCGTCATCGCTAGCCGCCCAAGCTGTTGTGTCCATTAATCCGTCGGCATTTATATCAAAATCAACGCCGTTACTCATGGCGATCAGTTCCACTCCGTCACCATCCAAATCAAGTACTAGAGGTGTAATCACTTTAGTATTGGTTACTCTCATAGTGCTGTAAGCAGATGTTGCATGGCACTCTGTGTTGCCTGGCATAGGCTCATCGCCAAGGTATGCGACATAGCTGGTGGATGAACTGTAGCCGGGGTAGTGAATTTGACCATTCTGTAAGCGGTGAGGGTTGAGTGACGCCGCTAGAGGTCTAAACGCATCTAAACGAAAGCTACCATCGTCTTGAACTATTGCAGTGTGTACATTGGTATAGTTAGTAGAGACACCACTTGAGTAGCGCATAGAGTTGTTTTCGAAAATGGTTATCTCGGTTCCAGGCGCCGCATTGGTCGTACCATATAAGCTAATATCTCGAGGGTAGCCTGCGTCGTAGCTTCCCGGTACGCCATACAGTTGAATACTAATCTCTTCATCAATGATATCAATACGCATCGTTTCTTCAGATTTTGAACCATCAGGAGAGGTTGCTTGAATTAAAATGTCGTGGTGTGTATCGGTTTCGTAGTCTAAACCTGAGCCTGTGGTGGTAACTACACCGGTATTCTTATTTATTTTGAATCGGCCATCAGCATCATCAAGTAGTTTGTAGGTCACCTTGCCGGCGGTATCTGGGTCTTCTGCAAAGGCTGTTATGCCAACTTCAGTGCCTTCTTTGGCGCATTCAGAAACTTCATTTTTGCTATTATTAGTATCGATAACGGGGCCAATAGGCTCATTATGATCAAGTACATCAATGGTAAATTTCTTTTCTGAGAAGCTGCCATCTGAAGAGTTAGCCCTAACTTTAATGGTGTGCGATGTATCTACATCGTAGTCTAGATTTCCTTTAAGAGTTACAACACCAGTTTTGCTATTAATTGCAAAGCGACCGTCGGCATCATCAATAAGTTCGTAGCGAACAGTGTCATCGCTATCTGGATCGATGGCCTCTGCCGTTAAACCTACGCGGCTGCCTTTACTGGCGTTTTCCATCACCTCATTCCTATCGGAATCAATATCTTTAACAGGCCCGATAGGTTGGTTAGCTAGGACATTAATTGTAAATGTTTCATTGCTTACTGTTGAATCGCTAGATTCGGCCTTAACGACTATGTCATAGCTTGAGCCATTGCTGATATCTAGCGCTCGAGTTGTGCGAACTACACCTGAATCGGCATCAATTTCAAAGCGTCCATCGGCATCATCAAATAAAGAATAACTAACCGTATCATCTTTATCCGGATCTTCAGCAAAGGCCGTTAGCCCCACAACCGCGCCTGCAGCTAAGCCTTCTCTAACTTCGTTTGCAGCGCCATCAACATCGCTAACGGGGCCAATGGGATTGTTAACATCAATGACATTAATATTGAAGATGTTAAAAGAACTGCTGCCATCACTGGATGTAGCTTTAATAGAAACTTGATAGAGATTCTGTGTATCGAAATCAAGCTGACCTGCAAGAGTGACGACGCCTGTGTTTTCGTTGATTGCAAACATGTCATCGGGGTTTTGCATGAGCTCATAGCTAACTGTGTCACCGGCGTCTGGATCAATAGCTTCGGCTGTTAGGCCAACGGTATCACCAATGGCTGCATCTTCGCTTACTTGATTAAAATCTGAATCGATATCTTTTACAGGGCCAATCGGGCGATTAATGGTTAAATCTACTTCTCGATAGTCTCGCTCATCGCTACCAAAGGTATCGGCTAAAACAAAAGGATCGATACCACCTGCTGGATTTGCGTAATCTCGGCTGATATCGAAATAGACTAGTCCGGATTCGTCTATGTCTTTAATGCCATCGTTATCACTATCAAAATCTTTGTAATCGGCGAAGCCGCTACCGTCAGTATTCTGTGTATCCAAACCGGCAGACAGAAGTGCATCTTTGCTAGCAATATTCGCATCAAAAATATCGTTTAATCCATCGCGGTCCGCATCCATAAATACGGTAGGCTCTTTAAAAGAAAAGGTAGATTGAGCTTCGATATTATCGGCAATACCATCGTTATCGCTGTCGATATCTAAATAGTCTGCAAGGCCATCCCCATCGCGGTCACCAGCACCTTCAACAATGTCAAGAATGCCGTCGTTATCATCGTCGATGTCGATATCATCTGAAATTTCATCGCCGTCCGTATCTACTCCAGCTTGACCTAAACTAGCTGTACTGATTCGTAATTCATCAGAACTGTTGTCACTTATGCTGCCTGCTATATTACTAATGGTGGCATTGACATCATAAAAGCCTTCTGCCCAATCTACTTCGCCGAGATTTAAAAACCAACGGTCTCCTTCAAATGTTAGGCCATTGGCTTCGGTATAATCTTGCCCATTTACCGATACTGTTAAGGTGTCACCAGCGTTGATTTTCGCGGTACCTGTTAGTACAAGCTCGCCAGCGGGATGATGTAAAAGACTATCTACTGTAGGGGCAACTTGAGGAGGATTATTGGCAGCACTCGCTACTGTTACTGTTTGTGCGATACTATGCTCTGATTTATTGCCTGCCAAATCAGTAACAATCACGGTTATATTGTGAGCGCCTGCTTCTAGATCGCTATCTAGATCGACATTGAATTTACCATTCTTTTTGGCTTTTCCCTGAGCAACCTTTTCGCCGTCTACAAAAACTTCTACTTTAGCGTAACGCTCACTCTTGCCACGAATGGAAATATCACCGTCTCCGATTAAATCTCCCGCTAGGTTTTTGCCTTCGTATATTTTAAAGTCATCAGCTTCATTTACCTTGGTGTCAATGAGGACCCTAAATTTAGGGCTAGCAGATGACATACGGTTGTTCGACTCTTCAGAACGAACTGTAAAGTGATGTTGGCCGTGACTTAACTCATCGGTAGTGAAAGACCAAACACCTTTGTTATTAACTTTCGCCGTACCTAAAAGCTTGTTTCCATCATAAATTCGTACTGTTTCACCTGGGTCACCTTTGCCCACAAGTTTTAGTGTTTCATCATTACTACGACCTTTGTGATTGACATTTCCTGTAACGCTGCCGTAGTTATCATATGCCTTTGTTATTATTGCTCGTGCCATTTGCTTCACCCTGAAGAAAAATTAACAGATAAATGGTTTTTGAAAATTAGATTTGTGTCACAGAATAATTGTGAGAGAAGGAAAGGCAATACGCGTTTGGCTTAAACAATCTTTGTCACTAAAGCAGAAAGACAAGGTGTCGAAATAACTCGACATTAAAAGGGAGGAGGAATAAATAAAACCAATGCTTTTGGCTTAGTTTTGTGTCGTTGAAAGCTTTTTATAGAAGTTTTTGAATTTATTGATGAGATCGATTTCGCCACTGCTCTGGCGAGCAATGGTTATATTTTTTAAAGGCTCTAGAGAAAGCACTCAACTCACTGTAGCCAATTAACTCGGAAATCTCAGTCAGTGAAATATCAGAATTTAGTAGTAGTTCTTGAGCAATATCCATTCGTGTTTTGAGGACCAAGCTTTTAAAGCTAATGCCTTCTTTTAACAGGCCTCGTTGAAGTGCTCGGGGGTGCATTTTAAGTAATAGGGAAATTCGGTCTAAATCGGCATTCCCGCTGCTCAAACCTTGCTGGATTAATTTGCGTACAACAGGCTGAAGTTTTGCCCCTAGCTCGAAGGTTTTCTTTAGTTGCTCAGCGTGGCTTTGCAGAATATCCAATAGCTCCTCATCCGAGCTCTGTAGCGGCTTATATAAATCCTGCTCTGGAAAGCAATAGCTATCAGCTTCTCGATTAAAGTAAACCGGTGTCCCAAATAGCCTTTCAAACGGCCCAGGGCCTGGCTGGCTAAAGGAAAAGCTAACCGATTGCGGCCGCCAAGCATCTTTCAGTAATAGCTGCCCCAATACAAAAGCTCTAGTTAGGGTAAAAAAGCGGTGCTGCCGAGTGTCGAATTGAAATGGCGCATTGTAGAGCCTGTGTACAATTGCTAGGCCCTCCTCTACCACCACTTTAAAGGTGGTCACCTCTGATTCCAAACCCCTATAACGATCGGAGAGCTCCTGTGCGGCGGCCAAATTGGGGCTGCGTTTTATTATTTGTAGAAACGTATCGAAGGGTGCATTTTCGTGCATTTTAGCGCATAAAACCCCGAAATACGGGCAGTTATAGCGCTCTGCACCTAGGTTCAGTAGGCGATTAAAATCGACAAAGGCAAACAAATCGTTCGGTCTTTCTAGCAGTGTCGGATCTAGGCCTATTTCTTCGAATAATGGGCGGTGGTCCCCACCTAAGCTACGTACAGCTTGATCGAATCCAAATAGATTACTGGCCCTAACCTGTAGGGGGCTGATGATTTGCGTTGTCATGGTCTTAATTGTCAAATGATAGTGTTTAAATGTCAAACGCAAGGACTCTAGCTTGCTTAAGATTCAAAACTATCAAACTGTCGATTGCTGTCGCAGTGATTACGCCAAAGCCTTATTGATAACAATAATGAAAGGAACCCAGCATGCGCCTTACAGCTAAAGCCCTTATCGCCCTAGCTATCAGCGGTATCGCTCTTTCGCCTACCCAATTAATAGCAAAACCCGAAATTACCATTACCGATAAAGCGGGCAAGCCACTAGCAACCGCTATGGTTAGTCGTATTTTGGACAACAAGCCAGCTCAGGATTTAAGTGATAACGGCTACAGCCCCCATGGCGTATCTAACAAAATAGCCTTGGAACATAACCGCTTCAGTAATAGTAGCGGTAAGGTGCTCTTCGATAGCTTGGCTGGTGATGTAGGCACGGTGAGCTACCGGGTACGTAAACCGGGATTTAAAGATCAGCTGCTGACTCAACAAAATGCTGAGGCTGAATTAAGCGTCGCTATGGAAGCGATTGTTGATCCAAAAGAATTGGCCGAATCCAAGCCAAGTAATGTTTGGATTAATAATATGGACTTTGAGGGTGACAAAGAGCTGAAGAAACACTTTCAGCTAAATTGTGCTTTCTGCCATCAGCAGGGTTCTTCATTTATGCGTGCTGAGCGCAGCCCGGAGCAGTGGCTCGAGATTATTGAGCGCATGCAAAAATATGGCGCACGGGTGGCTGATGAAGATAAAGAGCGTTTAGCCGGTGTTTTAAGTCGACAGTATAAAAAGCTCAATGCTAATTCAGACAAGTTAGCTGAGCCTCGTCCTTGGTCCGATAAGCTAGCGGGTGTTGAGATTATTGAATATCCCATTGGGGATGCCTTCTCCCAGATGCATGATTTCTTGGTACACCCAAATGGCTTTGTCTACGTGGGAGACAATCTGCAAGATCGCATCTATGAGGTGAATCCAGAAACGGGTGACTACAAAGTTTATGTAGTACCACACGAAAAAGATGCCAAACTTGGTGGCATTCTAGGAAACCGCTTCGGCGCTATGTTCCCTAAGTTGTACAACTATATGGGTGTGCACTCTTTCGCGGTTTCCCCTAAAGATGGCCATATTTTTATCACCCCATCTATGCAGCAAGCCTTAATCGAGTTTAATCCCCATACTAAAGAATTTACCACCCACAAGATGGATGACGGTTACTACCCGCATACTATCCGTGCTGATGGTAAAGGTCGTATCTGGTTCACTTTAGCCGTGTCTTCACAAGTGGCCAGTTGGGATAGAAACAAGATAGAATTTAAAGTTTACGATCTACCAGCGCGCTCATTTAAGGAGTGGATGATTATTAAATCCATCCCCTTTATTTTGAGTATGGATGTTGAAGATCGACCACTGCCGAAAGTGGATCGTAAATCGACAGGTGTACCTATGCCTTATGGTATTGACGTAGCACCGGATGGAAAAATTTGGTTTGCTCGCCTGTATGGTGATGATATTGGCTTTATTGATCCAGAAACCGATGAGGTTTCTATGATTCAAACGCCTTTTAAAGGGCCGCGCCGCTTACGGGTAGATGCTGATAATAATCTTTGGATTGTCGCCTTCCAGGATTCGCAATTAGCTAAATACGATCCGAAGGCGAAAAAATTCACTATGTATGATTTGCCGGTAGTGAATGAGCTGCCTTACTCGCTCAACATCGACCGTGAAAGAAAAATGGTATGGGTAAACGGCAACCAGTCCGATACGATTTTTAGTTTTGATATCGATAGTGAAGAATGGTTGGTTTATCCGCTACCACGCAAGCGTAGCTTTACCCGTGATATCGAAGTCGGTGAAGACGGTTCTATTTATACCTCCAACTCACACTTCCCTAGCTGGCAGATTGAAGATGGCCAGCCAACCTTGATTCGTGTTATGCCAACGGGTGGAAAAAGGGTAGCTGCGAATAAAACTGAAGTTGCTGTGAAGTGATTGGCTAGTCTTTAAATAGGATAAAGAATAATGAAAAAAGTTTTATTGTTGATTAGCCTGTGCTTCAGTCAGATTATCTGGGCAGCGGAATCTCCATTTTTGGGTATTGGTATTGCGGTTAACGATATCCCAGAAAAACTACCCCACTACCAAACCATTCTGGGCATTAAGCAGTGGCAGTATATCGACCTTAATGTAGAAGGCGGTGCTATTCGCCTGGCTAGAGGTGAGTTCAAAGGTAAGAGTGTTGATTTAATGCAGCCTCTACATGGTAAAACCAATCTTGCGGATTTTATTCAGCAGCGTGGCGAAGGTATTTTTCATCTCTTGGTAGATCAGAACTACCTAGAAGATAAAGCCGCCTACAAGCTTGCTGCTTTAGAAAAGGCATCGTCAGATATTAGTCATATACCCAATGCTAAGCCCTACCAACAACAATGGTTGGATAGTTACGATGCTTTGGGTGTGAATCTAAGTTTTGCAGCTGCGCCTCCAACAAAGCAACACTACTGGGGTGTTGCCGATTTAGATTCACTTCAAAAAGATGCTCCGCTCAATACTGCGAGCATTGCTCAAATTGGTATTGTCATTGAGTCTGCTGAAAAGACCGCTCTGCAATGGAAAGAGCTTTTAGGTTTGTCACCTTGGGTCTTTGTAGACTTTAAACCACCAATGACTAGCAATGGCCAGTACTTGGGCGCTGCGGGCTCTGGCTATAGCGAGGTGCATGTGGGCTATGGTCAGTGGTTCGATCTTCAAATCGAGCTACTACAGCCGGTAGCTGGCCCTACTCCCCATAGAGATTACTTGCGCCGCTATGGCGATGGCGCACATCATTTTAGTTTGGGGCGTTTGCTGGAGCATGATCAACTACTGCAATACCTACAAGCAAATGATGTCGCCCTTCAGATGCAATCGGATAATGGTGGCCTAAATCGCACGGCCAGCTATATGGGCAGCGAAAAACAACTGGGCTGGGTTTTAGAGTTTACCAAAGCCTTTAAAGGCCTTGGTAGCCTAAAAATAGTAAAGCAAATCCCATAAGCACTGTTGAAAACTAGAACGAGTTTTGTATGTATCGTTGTTTAACTATTAAAGCGGCATTTAAAGCGACACTTAAGGCGACGTTGCTGCTTGTTTGGGCTGGAGTAGCTCAAGCTGAAAAAAAGGCTGAGGAACAGTGGCTCCACTATCGCGCTAATGAAGGTGCCTCGGCGTTTTCCAGCCTGAAGCAGATCAACAGTAGTAATGTGGATGAGCTGGAGCTAGCCTGGCAGTATAGAACCGGCGACAGCGAGAAGATGGCAGATCATATGGGCCGCACCTCCACCCAAGTTACCCCAATCCTTTTGCCTAAGGAAGCTGGTGGCCACTTGGCATTTTGTACACCTTTCAATAGGGTCATTGCGCTTGATCCAAAAACTGGGCAGCAGCGTTGGTCCTTCGATCCAAAGGTAAATATGGCGGGCACGCGTCCTATGCGCTGTCGAGCGGTTACCTATTGGCAACATAGCAATACGCAAGAGCGCGAGAAGTACTGCGGCCGGCGTTTATACGTTGCTACCCATGATCGTCGTCTAGTTGCGATCGATGCCAAAGAAGGTTCTTTGTGTAAGAGTTTCGCAAAAAATGGTGAACTGCCTTTATACAATGAAAAATCTGGCTATCAGCCAGACTATGTAAACAATTCCTCTTCGGCTGTTGTGGTTGGAAATAATATTGTTGTGGGCTCGGCGATTATTGATTTCGCCGAATCTCATGCTCCCCAAGGCACTGTTGTTGCCTTCGATGCATTGAGTGGTGATTTTCGTTGGAGCTTTGATCCAATCCCGAAAAGCAATGACCACCCTATGGCGAAAGATTGGCCTCGTGTTGATGGCAAAAGCCCACAGGACTTCGCTGGTGGTGCTAACGCTTGGGCTCCGCTTTCTGTCGATAATGAGCGCGATTTAGTTTTTATTCCTACCAGTAGCCCTTCGCCAGATTTCTACGGTGGTATGCGCCCGGGTGACAACCGCTATGCCAATTCGGTTGTGGCATTGCGTGGTGCCACAGGTGAAGTCGTTTGGCATCAGCAGTTGGTGCACCATGATCTTTGGGATTACGATGCGCCTGCGGCTCCGGTATTAGTGGATATTAATCAAGGCGGTAAAAAGCGCGCGGTTGTTATTCAGGTGACCAAGCAGGGTTTGGTGTTTACCTTTGATCGTGAAACCGGTGAGCCTGTGTTTGGTCAGGAAGAGCGCCCTGTTCCGCAATCGAAAATTGCCGGTGAGTACAGTTCGCCAACTCAGCCTTTCCCGCTGAAGCCGCGCCCCCTTATTGATGCCAATATCGATCCGAAGAAAGATGCTTTTGGTATGTTGTGGTTCGATAAAAATGCCTGTGAGAAACGTTTAGAGTCTTTGCACAGTGAGGGGCTTTTTACGCCGCTGTCTTTGCAGCGTACTTTGATGTTGCCCGGTAGTTTGGGTGGTGCTAACTGGGGTGGTGCGAGCTTTTGGCCTAAGCGTAATCTTTTGTTTGTGAATTTAAATACGGCGCCTTTTGAGGGCGAGTTGCGTCCCATTAATCCGAATAATCCTGGTGATCATATTGTGGCTCACGGCAGTGAGATGAAGGTCACGATGAAGGGTTCTCCTTATATGGTCATTACGGATACGGTGACCTCGCCTTTGGGTGCTCCTTGTACGGAGCCGCCTTGGGGCAAGATGGTAGCTATTGATATGAGCTCCGGCGAGGTTCGTTGGGAATCTGCTTTGGGTTCGATTCATGATATGGCGCCTTTTCCTGTTCCCTTTGATATTAATTGGGGTACGCCGAATCTTGGTGGTTCGATGACGACGGCTGGCGGTTTGACGTTTATTGCGGCGACGATGGATAAGCGTTTTCGCGCTTACGATAGTTTAACGGGCCGTACGTTGTGGACAACGAAGTTGCCGGTGGATGCGACGGCGGTGCCGATGACTTATGAGTTGGATGGTAAGCAGTATGTGGTTTTGGCTGCGGGTGGGCATAAGATGTTTAATCGTGGGACGGGTGATTATATCTTGGCGTATGCATTGCCGGATTAAATTTAACGCGTTACCTAGAGTGTCTTCATTGGATAAACCGGTTTGAAGTGGGGATGAGATTCACAAAACTCGCCGTGAACCCATCCTTGGGGGCTCTCCAAAAACATCCTTGTTTTTGAATGTTCTGTGAATCTCATCCCCACTTCAAACCTTCTAATGTGATTTCTGAAATTAAATTAACACTATAAATAAAACAGTTAATAAAAAGAGAAGAACAATGAAAATCATAAGCCGATTAGCCTATACGATCAGTGCGGCGCTAGGTGTGAGCCTGAGTAGTGGTGTTTTAGCTGCTGATTTAAGTAATGCTCAAAAAGGCGAGCAGTTGTATAAGAAATACTGCGCAGCGTGTCATGACATAGGTGTGGATAAAGCGCCTAAGGTGGAAGATTTAAAGCGACTCAGTCAAAGCCAAATTATGATGACGATTTCGATTGGGCGTATGCAGCCGCAGGCGGCGGCGATGTCTAAGGATGAGCGTAGTTGGGTTTCGGAGTATTTATCGGGTGGCGGTGAGGTTGATAATACTTGGCTAGAAGCCAATCGCTGCGATAAGTATCCAGTGCTGACAGAAGCTGATAGTCAGGTGATCAGTGCGGACTGGGGTTTTGGAGAGTTTAATAATCGCTTGCAGACCCAGAGTGAGATTACGCCGGAGAATGTGCATAAACTGAAGTTAAAGTGGGCCTTTGGCTTTCAGAAGGTTAACGATATGCGCAATCAGCCGGTGTATACCGATGATGCGCTTTATGTGGGCAGTAAAAGTGCCCATGTGATGGCGCTAGACCCGGAAACCGGTTGTATTAAGTGGCAACAGCAAACCGCTGCGGGTGTGCGCTCTAGTTTGGTGCTGGGTGAAATCGCTGGTGAGCGTGTGTTGTTTTTTGCCGATGAGCTAGCCAATGTTTATGCGGTGCGCGCGAAAGATGGTAGTCAGATTTGGAAGGAAAACTTAGGTGTATTTCCTACTTCCTTGATTACTGGTACGCCAGCTTTTTATAAAGGTAAGGTTAAAGGCCAAAAAGAAGAAGTTTCCCAGTTAATAGTCCCTATTTCTTCTTTTGAAGTGGCCGCTGCAGGTATGCCGGGTTATCCCTGCTGTCGTTCTCACGGTATGGTGATTGCTCTTGATGCTAATACGGGTAAAACCCAGTGGCAGTGGCATGCGACTGAGCAAGCGAAGCCTTTGGGTAAAACCAAAAGTGGTATGCCGATGTTTGGGCCGTCTGGTGCGGTGGTGTGGACGACGCCAACTATCGATGCTGAGCGTGGTTTGATTTTTATTGGTACTGGTGAGAATACGTCCAAGCCTGCTACAGATACCAGTGATTCGGTTATCGCTTTGGAAATGGCTACGGGTAAGATGCGTTGGAAGTTTCAAGCTTTGGCCAATGATATTTGGAATGCGGCGTGTTTAAACGGTGGCGAAGCTTGCCCGGAGGATATGGGGCCAGATTTTGATTTTGGTGCACCGATGATTCTTCATAAGATGAGCGATGGTCGTCCAGTTTTGTTAGCCGGGCAAAAGTCTTCTGAGGTGTTTGCGCTAAACCCAGATACCGGTAAGTTGTATTGGCGTAATCGTTTAAGTATGGGT
The DNA here is from genome assembly GCA_025800365.1 of Cellvibrionaceae bacterium. Taxonomy (GTDB): domain Bacteria; phylum Pseudomonadota; class Gammaproteobacteria; order Pseudomonadales; family Cellvibrionaceae; genus Pseudoteredinibacter. Next base: position 24,598 of record JAOXRT010000101.1, read on the forward strand.
ACAACCAATGGTGGTATTCACTGGGGTATGACGGTTTATAAGAATTCGGTTTATGTTCCGTTGGCAGACCCTGAGCGTGATATTCCGGGTTATACGCCCAAGCCTGGTTTGTATCGTTTGAATATTGATAACGGTAAAGTTGAATGGGCCAAACCGGTGAGCCGTGGCTGTGATTTCGATATGGAGTATGCACCTAAGATAGGTTTGGAGCAGGTGCGTAGTGGTAAAAGGCGTAAGCTAGAAGATCGCTATGCCTGCTCTTGGTACTACGGCCTTTCTGCCGCGCCAAGTGCTGTTCCTGGTTTGGTTTTCGCTGCTGGCCTAGATGGTAAGCTCTCTGCTTATCGCATGAAAGATGGTGAAATCCTTTGGCAAAGTAAAACGGCGGTACCTTTTAAAACCGTTAATGGTCTAGCCGCTCATGGCGGTGCTATCGATGTAGATGGTGCGGTGCTAGGTAAGGATAAGCTCTTTATTAATTCCGGTTACAGTATGTTTGGTCAGTTACCTGGCAATGTGCTGTTGGCTTTTGAGCTGGAAAAGTAAGCACTGATTATGAAGCCTGTTGTTGTTCTATTAATATGCTTAAGCTACGCCACCCTGCGTTATATTGTGTTTGGTGACGTTGCTATAGAGCAGTGGCCTGTTTTTATTGTTAATAAAAGTATTAGCTTTTTTGTGGCTGCCTGTATGGCAGCCTCAGCTTATTATTCTTGGCGTTTGAAAAGAATCGGTTTGCTAGGTTCTTTCTCAGACGATGAGCTTTATTCTAAATATGAAGCGAAGCAATCAGCTATGTGGGGCCGTTGGGCGTGGCATAGCCTTATTCTGCATATTTTGTTGTCTATAGGCCTACTAAACCCAGCGTATTTTGCGAAGTTTTATGATGGAGCAAAACTGAATTTGCTAGGTAACATCATGCTGCTTGCTGGCGCCTTAGGTAGTTATGCGTTTTATCGTTTACAGTCAGAGCGTTTAAACAACCTGATTAAGATGTTGGCTTCTTTGGCATTGCTGGGGCATTTGCTGCCTATGTGCAGCTCTTGGATCAGCCCTGAAAAGTGGCCGGCCTATTTTCCGCCGATCTCTCTTTTAAGCGCACTGCTAGCAGCTTATGCAGCGCTAGGATTTTGGAATTGTATCAGTAGTCGCCGCTAAGAATTCACAGCGGCGACTGCCGAATTAAATGATGGGCTGCCTTTTATGGCTACTCTTTATGGTTCGATGGATTGAATCAATCGAGCGTAAAATAATACTGCCAATCTCATATTTTCAATGCTAATTCGCTCGTTATTGCCATGGAAGCCGCTGATATCCGCTTTGCCGATGACCATAGGGTTAAAGCGAAAGCTGTCTTTGGCAACGAGTTGATAGTATTTGCTGTCGGTGCCGCCTACGGTAATGCTAGGGGTAACAATAACGTCGCCGAAGTTTTCTCTACTGGCATTCGCAAGCAGTTTAAAACCTTCGCTCTGAGTACTGGCTACGGGTGATGCTTCCTGAGCTTCTTTGCTCTGTATCTTAACCCTTGGGTCATCGATGACCTTTTCTACATGATCGACTACATTTTCTACGCTATCACGAGGGTGCAGTCGAAAATTAATGTTTGCCGAGGTGTAAATAGGCAAGACATTTTCTTTTACACCTCCGCTGATCATAGTGGGTGCGGTAGTTGTGCGTAGCATGGCATTGGCGAAAGAAACTTCGCTCATCTGCTTTTCTAGAGCGCTATTAAATAACCAGCGGTTGGCAAAAAAGAATCGCTGTCTAAAGGGCATATAGCGTGAAAGAACATCGAACATTTCTGCACTAACACCTTCTAGGCCACCTTCCATTGGAGCATTTTGTACACGGCTTACGGCCTGCGATAAAACACCAATCGCGGTTTGTTTAGGTGGTACTGAGCTATGGCCGCCCTCTCCTTGGACAGAAAGCTCGATATTTAAATAACCTTTTTCGGCAACGTTAATGCTGGCCACTGGCATGGGCATGCCATCGATCATATCACTCAATACGAAGGAGCCTTCATCTAAGCTCCAGGCTAGTTTGATATTGTTCGCCTGTAAATATTCAGCGATGGCTTTTGAGCCTTTTTCACTGCCTATTTCTTCGTCGTGGGTAAAGGCTAGGTACACAGTACGCTTGGGTGAGATACCTTGTTTTAACATCAGGCTGGTCGCTTCCAATAAAGCGATTACAGCGCTTTTATCGTCCAGCGCGCCACGCCCCCAGATGTGAGTGTTATCGATATGTCCGCTAAAAGGCGGCTGCTGCCAGAGTTTAGCGGTACCGGGAATCACTGGAACCACATCATAATGCGCTGATAAGAGCACGGGCGAGTTGCTATTCTCGCCTTCCCAGCGCAGTAATAGGGTGTAGTCGTTAAGGACTGTTAGCTCTAGCTGTGTAAAAACCTCGGCGTAGTTAAGTTTGAGCCAGCTGATAAACTCATTGAACTCGGGGCCGGGCTTATGCTCCCTAGAATAGGAAATCGTTTTTATCTGGATCGCTTCGGAAAGGCGTTGGGAAATAGCCTTTATATCGAGCTGCGTGCCGTCTAATCCTGCTGTGGCCGCTGCAGACTGCTCTGGAAGCTGGTCCTGTGAATCGGCTTGGTGAAGCCAAGTACGTACTATGGTCAGGGAGAGTACGCTTAGTATTATTACCGCCAGAAGCGCCAATAGTTTTTTCATTTTCTAATCCTTAGCTTTACAATCGCCTTTTACACCGATCTATATTGAAGGCGCTGCAGTGATGAGAGCTAGGCAGTATCTCAAATAGAGCGGGCGCAATACAGAGTGAGAAGTGCATAAGGACTGTGTAAATTTGTCAAAGCTAAGAGCACAATGACTAATTCAATGAATGCTTCTATGAAAAAGGCCATTAGCCGATATATACAGGGCAAAGATCACAATAAGCCCCATTTATTAAAACAGGCCTTCGCGCTGCATTCGAAGCTGAGTATGCAGGTGAAGACTGAGAACATCAGCTTTCCGTCAAATACTCAGGGCTTAGCGGCTATCAGCAAGCTATTGGTGAGCGATTTTAATAAGCAATATGAAAACATCTATACCTATTGCATCACCGACACATTTGGTGAAGCCGAGCTAAGCTTGAGCTGTTGCTGGTTGGTCGTGATGACAGAGAAGGTCTCGGGCAAGGTACGCGTTGGTTTTGGCGACTATCACTGGGAGTTTTCACATTCAGGCTCGCATCTACTGGCTGATCGCTTGGAAATTATCATTGATGCTATGAATGTTTTAGATGAAGAAGCAAAAGAGCCCTTCTTAGTGTGGGCTGAGGCTTTGCCCTACCCTTACCTTTCACTGAGCGAACTGCTCAGTAATAGCCCAGCACATGAAGCGGTTGAAGCCTTAGAAGCTAAGTTGTCAGCTAAGAAAAAATAGAACAATAAAATAAAGAGAAAAAGAGATACAAAACATGAAATCACTGGCGATATCTTGGGTCGGTTTGTTTGCAGAAGATGTAAAGAAGCTTAGCGGTTTTTATCAGCAGGCTCTGGGCTTGTCCTTGAAAAGTTACCGCGATGACTGCGCCATAATGCAGACTGAGAATGGCGACTGCTTTGAGATATTTGACGGTGGCAAAGCTAGCGGGCAACGTAAAACAACTGAACAGCAATCAATGGTTTTAGCCTTTGAAGTTGAAGATATACATATCGCCATTGAGCGTATGCAATCGATGGGCTATAAAGCCGATTCAGAATTAGGTCAATATGGTGGACATCGCTGGATCTACTATCTTGACCCGGAGGGTAATCGCTTTGAAATAAAGCAATCGGGCGAATTACCAACAGATTAGGAAAGACTATGACAATATGGGTAGACGCCGACGCTTGTCCGGTAGCCATTAAAGAAATTTTATTCAGAGCCGCGAATCGCTCAGAAACCGATTGTTGCTTAATCGCCAATCAATATATCCCTGTACCTAAATCTAAGTTTCTTAGCAGTGTTCAGGTATCTCACGGCTTTGATGTTGCCGATAATGAAATCGTACAACGCTGTGTCGAAGGTGATCTTGTCATTACCTCCGATATTCCACTGGCCGCTGAAGTTATTGAAAAAGGCGCTAAGGCATTAAGCCCGCGAGGTGAGCCTTACAGCAAAGCCAATATTGGTGCTCGGTTAAATATGCGCGACTTTATGGACACGCTGCGAGCCAGTGGTATCCAAAGTGGTGGCCCGCCGCCTTTGGGGCCAAAAGAAAAGCAGGCGTTTGCCAATCAGTTGGATAAGTATTTGGCTAAGCTTAAAAAGTAAATCGCCTTGCCCAACTTACTTCGTGTTTAGTAGGATAGCTTGAGTGCCAAGTCAAAACCAGTAATTCTAAGAGGGCTACAATATGGAAGCAGAGACCAAAGAGCCCTTGCCCAAGCTAAAGACCTTTCGTAACGCAGATTATTCAGAGTGGGTGCGACTAAAAAACAATTACCCCCGCTTTGTAAATTATCGCAATAATGATACCGAAAGTGGCTATGAAGAACTGTATAGCTTACATACCGGTTTTTACCTGCGAATTCTCAATCTAAAAGTACTTAAGCACAGTGTCGTGCCTTTGAAATTTGCAGGCCAACACCTCATTTTAGCTTTAAAGCTAAAAGGCACCAATAAGCTTAGTAGCCGTGGTGGCGAAGAGCTATTGCTTCATGCTAGTACGGCTGGTGTGTATTACTTTGATGAAGACACATTGCTAGAAGATAGCAGTGAACAAGATGACTACTTGATGGTGATGCTGGTTATTGATATTGAGCAGCTTAGCCAAGCGCCCTTATCGTTTGAGCAAGATTCTATGCCGCGTATGCTGCAGCCTGCATTGAATGGTGTAGAGAAGCGACTAGAGTTTGCTTACCACTTTGGTCCAGATGTATTGTCGGCAGCCGAGGCTGTGGTTGAGCGCAGAGTGCGTCAGGAGCACCTTTCATTGTATCTTCGCAGTAAGGCTGTTGAGCTTTTATGTTTAGTTTTCCAAGATATCAGCCTGCTCGAAGCTAATTATCAATTGAAACAAGTTCCCCAAAAAGATATAGATAGCTTGAATGAAGTAAAGGCTTTTATTGAAACGAATTTGAGGGATGTTCCATCGGTGCCTGAGTTGGCAGAGAGGTTTAGACTATCTGAATCGCGACTTAAGTCAGGCTTCAGCTCCTTATTCGGAATGAGTATTCGGCAATTCTTACTCGGTTTACGTATGCAGCGAGCGCAAGAGAGATTGGCTGAAAACCAACTCAATATCGATGTAATAGCCGATCAATTAGGGTATCGACATACTAGCAACTTCATTTCAGCATTCAAACGGCACTTCGGTATGACTCCCAAAGCTTACCAAGCTAGAGTGTTGGCAAAATTTATCGGCGACTCACCAAAATCATAATAATTGCCCCTTTGCCCATAACTTTCCTGTGATTTTGATTGCTAGCATTCAACACTAACAATTATTAGCAAGATGTGGAGAGTGCGGCGAGATGAATAAGTTTAAAAAGGCCCCTTTAAGTTCTGCCCTAGCGTTAATGCTGGCAATGAGTAGTACTCAGGCAGCTGTTATTGAAGAAGTTGTTGTTACAGCAAGTAAGCGGGCCCAGAGTGCCCAGGATTTGGGGGTTTCTGTAAGTGCCTTTGCTGGCGACGACATTAAGGATCTAGCATTAGAGCAGCCGACAGATTTGGCCGCACAGACTCCAGGCCTTACTACCACCAATGCCACATCAGGTGGTACTCCTATCTTCGCTATTCGTGGTATTGGCTTGGATGATTTTAATATCAACAACAGCAGTGGTGTTGGTGTTTATGTCGATGAGGTCTTTGCCAGCTCCCCAATGCTGTTGGGCTTTCAACTGATGGATATCGAACGTGTTGAAGTATTAAAAGGCCCCCAAGGAACACTTTATGGGAAAAATACCACCGGTGGGGCAATCAACTTTGTGGGCGCAAAACCCGATGAATTGTTTGCCGCTGAACTGCGATTGAAAGTAGCTAGCTGGGAACGTTATGGTGTAGAAGGCTTTGTCAACGGAGCCCTGAGCGATACTGTAAATGCACGCCTAGCTTATAGTTATGATAAGCAAAATAAGGGTTGGCAAAAAGATATCGATAGCGGTAAGCGTTATGGTGAAGTTGATCGCTTGGCCTTAGTATCAAAGTTTTCTATTGCCATCAGCGATCAAACTGATGCCTTGATTAATATTCATTACGGCCAAGATAAATCTCTTCCCTTATCCCCGCAAAATGACGACTCGGAGGCGCGTGCTAACGATACTTTATTTCTCGGCGGCTTATTTGATGGCCAGCTAGATGTACCCGCTGACGCAAAAAGTGTGCGAGTTGGAGCGTTAAACCTAGACCGAGATGAAGAAGGATTCGGCGGTTCCATCACAATTAATCACAGCCTAGAGAGCTTAGATATTACGAGTATTACGGCATATGAGCATTATGAACGCAAGGTGGTGGATAACTATGATGGTACAGCTGCGGTGTTTTTGGATCTTGATCAAAGCGGTGAGCTTGAACAGTACTCACAAGAGCTACGTTTAACATCTGATAGTGCAGAAAATTACAGTTGGGTGGCGGGTGTCAATTTTTCAATAGATGAAGTAGATGTTGATGACGATTTTCTATTGTTAGATTCGGCAGGTGTTAACCTTACCACTGCCTATACGCAAAAAAGCGAATCTTTTGGGGCTTACTTTCACAACGAATATCAACTGGCTGATTCCTGGCGTGTCATTGCAGGGCTTAGATATTCGCGAGACGAAAGGGAGTTTAGTGGGGGAACCTATAGTACTGATGGAAGCGACTTTTTGGGGGCGATAGCCGCTCATACCAACGTCGATGCGTTTGCAGGGCAAGCCGTTCTTACTCAAGACTCAAAAGCGACAGAGAACAACTTCTCTGGCAAGCTGGGTTTTGAATATGATTTAGAAGACGGCTCATTAGTGTACGGCAGCTGGTCTAGCAGTTATAAGGGCGGTTTATTCTACGGTGGCGTGGGTGCTGCTGAGGGCGTTCTGGACTATGTAAAACCAGAGGAGGTTACTGCTGTTGAATTGGGTTTTAAAACGCAGCTTCTCGATGACAGCTTGCGTCTAAACGGTGCAATCTATCAGTACGACTATAAAGATCGACAATCCTTGGTGATTGTAGAAGACCCAGTACTCTTCTTGGTCGCAACACTGGCAAACGTCCCCGAGTCGACAATCACCGGTGGAGAGCTGGAGCTGCAATGGAAGCCGGGTGAAAACTTTGATATTCGTGGTGGTGTTTCTTATATCGATTCTGAAGTTAAACGAGCGTTGCGCTCTGAAGACGTTCGAGGACTAAATTTACTCGGTGCTGTACCTGCCGGAACCGACTTATCACAGGCACCACAATGGAGTTTTAATTTACTCACAGCTTACGAGTGGTCCTTGAGCGATTACTACCTGAGAGCGCAGTTGAATTATAGTTGGTCGGATAAACAATTTGCCGCTTTGGCAGACCCTGTTGCGCAGTATGGACCTATAAAATCTTTGGGCGGTCGCTTGAGCTTACGCGATGATAGTGATGCATGGGAATTGAGCCTATGGGCAAAAAATTTAGCTGATCAGATATCAGATACCTACAGCTTCACTAACAATTCAGCCGCGAGAACTGTTTATCGTCAGCAACCAAGAAGCTTTGGAATTGAGGCGGTGTATCGTTTTGACTAAACCTTAACACTTTACCATCGGCTTTTAGGAGTAAATAGATGCTATCACTCTTTGATCACTCTGGACGGCGAGTTGTACTAGCTGCTTTGGGGGCGCTGGTAGGATTAATGCCTCTGGCAATCTTACCGGCTTATCTAGGGGCGTTGGTCAGTCATGGTAACTATACCGCGAGTGAAGCAGGCTTAATATGCTCTTTAAATCTATTGGGTAATGCGCTGGGGGTAATGTGGGTATCTTGGAAGCCAAGGCTCCCTTTGCTTCCAGTGTTGTTAGTTGGACTATTACTCGAGCTTTCAGCAGATCTGCTTTCATCAGTCTTGGAGCCTGGCAACGGGCTCCCTTTTTTAAGGCTCTTAGCGGGTATAGGTGGCGGCTTATTTACGGGCATCGGATTTAATATCATCGCTTCATCTAATAAAACTGATCAGGGTTTTGGGTTTTTAATTCTCCTGCAATTTCTTCTTGGTGCCTTACTACTCAATAGCTTTACAGCACTTCTCGATCAGTTTGCTATTAATGCTGTTTATTATGTCTTAATAGTGAGCGCGATTTTTTGCATGCTGTGTATGTTGCCTCTGTGGAAACAAGAAAAAAGTGATCAACTATCATCGGTGCTTTCTCATGCCCGGCTATCTGAGCCCAGTCAAAAGGAATCAAAGTCTCCAAGCATAAATAAACTACAGGCTTTTCTTGCATTATCGGCCATTGTTTGTTTTGAAATTGCGGCATCTGGTGTTTGGGCCTATGCGGAACAGATCGCTGTTAGCTGGAAAATCTCCCCTGCTGATATAGGAAGCGCGCTTGCTTGGGGCGCATTGGCCGGCATACCAGGTTCTCTCATAGTGGTAATGCAAGGCGATCGTTTTGGGCGTTTGTGGCCAGTAACTATTTCAGTAGTTATCGCAGCGCTCAGTGTGCATGTACTAGCTGACCGGGAGGGTAGCTACTTTATTTTTCTATGCTCGATGCTGATTTTCAACTTCTTCTGGGCCTATGCAATCCCCTATATGCAAGCCGAACAAGCGACACTAGATGAGCGCGGTCAGCTCGCTACGTTTGGCATGTCAGCTGTATTACTGGCTATTGCTTATGGGCCTTATTTATTTTCCATTCTTATTACAAACAATAGCTTCGCTGTGGCGATATGGATATGCCTCTGCTTGCTGCTGCTATGTGCTGTATTCACCCTGTTATTAGCCTATAGCAAGCGAAAGACTATTGTTTAACGGAGACAAATTTGAAAACAATTTATAGCCCAAAACACAGTGATCACTGGCTGCGTTTTGAATATTCTGGTGGGCAAGCCAAGCCCTGTTTTGAAAAGCCGGATAGAGTCGAGTTTGTTAAAAGGGAAATTCAATCGAGAAACCTAGGTGAAATCATCTTGGCTGATGAATTCTCAATCGATTACATACTTGCTGTACATGACAAGAGTTATATTAGCTTTTTACAAGAATGCTGGGCTCAGTGGTCCTCTGAAATGAACCCTGAGTTAGATGCCATAGCGACAGTATTTGATCGTCAGGGCTTTATGTCGACCTCAGAACCAAAGAGCATTGAGGCCCGGTTGGGAAAATATTCGGCGGATTTAACCGCCGGTTTAGGTCCTAATTCATGGAATGCTATCGAGTCCTCAGCTCATGTAGCTTTAAGTGGCGCTCAAGCAGTATTGGCGGGAGAGAAATCAATATTCTCACTCTGTCGTCCAGCTGGCCATCATGCATCAGAGGCATTAATGGCCGGTTATTGTTATGTGAATAATGCAGCTGTTGCGGCCCAGTATTGCTTACAGGCGGGTTGTAAAAAAGTTGCTGTTTTAGATATCGACTATCATCATGGTAATGGCACACAATCAATTTTTTATGATCGCCCTGATGTGCTGGTAACGTCTATCCATGCTGACCCTGATCGAGAATATCCATTTTTTGCAGGTAGAGAGCATGAGCTTGGTGAAGGTGCGGGAAAAGGTTTCAATTTAAATATTCCGCTAGCTTTAAGCTCTACTAGCTGGACTGAATACCAGCAAGCCTTACATAAGAGCATGGACGCTATTTCGACTTATCAACCCGATATATTGATCGTATCCTTGGGTGTTGATACCTATGAGAACGATCCTATCTCCCACTTTAAACTAAACAGTAATGACTTTGAGCGTATTGGTAAGCTTTTAGCAGAGTTGAGGCTACCCAGCATATTTGTATTCGAAGGAGGCTATGCTGTTCAAGAGATAGGTGTCAATACAGTGAATGTCTTACAGGCTTTTGATAGCCATTAAACTGATTGACAATTACTTAATACTCAACCAATATCCGCCTATGAACAAAATACTTAGCACTCAGGCCGTCATTATTACCATCATTATTAATCAATGGTGGGTTGGCTAGTGCGTAACTAATTCTTAAACCCGCCCAAGAGGCGGGTTTTTTGTTTCTGCCTCCTGGGTTTATATACGGAGGCAATATGGCTAAACAAATAGGTACTTTGAGTTTTTTCTGTGGAAAGATGGCGGCAGGGAAATCTACACGAGCTAAACAAATCGCAGAACAATGCCAAGCGGTACTTATATCGGAAGATCTATGGTTGGAAAAATTATACCCTGCTCAGGTACGCTGTTTATCGAGCTACATTGAGTATTCAACACGTCTGAAGCCTATAGTGAAAGAGCTAGTGCAGTCTATATTGACTACAGGAAGCGATGTTGTACTAGATTTTCCGGCAAATACCGTAAATCAACGCGATTGGTTTCGAAGTATCTTTGCAGAGATCGCTGCGCCGCATCAACTCTTCTATCTGGCTCGCTCCGATCAGCACTGTTTAGATCAGTTGGCTGCTCGCCGTAAAGCTCAGCCTGAGCGAGTTGAAACAGATACAGAAGATATGTTCTGGAAAATGCACTCCTTCTTTGAAGAACCTTCCCTTGAAGAGAGCTTTAGCTTGTTGGTTGAGGGGCGTAGTTAATGTATGGCTATAAGCGGTACAATAAGGGCTGTGCCTACTTTTTAAAGAGTAAGTTGTAATGACGGTAGAGGAATTTTCAAAGGAAAGCACCTTCTTATCTAAAACTTTTTTAGATCAAGATTATTCAGGGATCAGTTTAGAGGGGAAGGAGTTTGATGATTGCACTTTTAAAAACTGTAATTTTAGTGAAGCGGACTTTTCTAGGGCCAGTTTTATAGAGTGTGAGTTTAATAGCTGCAATCTCAGCTTGATTCAGTTAGATGCCTGCAAGTTTTCCGATGTGACATTTAACTTATGTAAGATCATTGGGGTGAATTGGGGCAAGGTGCATTGGCCTCGAATTATGTTTGAATCGCCTATTAGATTTAATCAGGTAGTGCTAAACGATAGCTCATTCTATGGCGTGTCTTTACCTGGATTAATCATCGAAGACAGCAAATTGCATAATGTTGATTTTAGAGAAGGTGATTTTACAGACGCCAAGCTTTGTTATTGCGATTTTACTGGGAGCTTGTTTCAACACACGAATCTAAGCAGCTGCGATATGACAGAATCAAGCAACTACGATATTAACTTGAGTGAGAACACGACATCGGGCGCAAAGTTCAGCCGCTTTGAGGCCATACGGTTGCTAGACTATTTTGATATCGAATTGGTTGACTAGATAGCTTGAAGCCGTGTTTACGGCTAAAGGGTGTACTGATTGTGTGGCTCAGGGGTTCCTCGTTGTCATATCAATAAGCTGGGCAGGAGTCTGTCTTGTCTGGGCAAATTGACAGGTTTGAATTGTCGCTCTATATCTTAATCCAGACCTAAAATTCAGGTCTGATTTATATTGAAGTATTAGAATGCTCCGCGATATTGGTTGAGCTACGCGACTTATGAAGTAAAGCTTGCTCAGCGACACAAAAGCGTCATATAAGCTCGTATATACTCGCGCCGCTTGCTGGATTTGTCTTAGGAAATTGTTTTGCGAAAAGTGCTCATTACCGGAAACTCGGGTTCTGGAAAATCAACATTAGCTAATTATTTGGCGACTAGCGAGGGGCTGGGTTATTTAGACCTAGATACCGTCGCTTGGTTGCCTGAGTTGCCTCCCAAACGCATGCCATTGGATGAATCCATGGGCTTGATTACTGAATTTGTAGAGCAGCATCAGGGCTGGGTAATTGAAGGCTGTTATGCGGATTTATTGGAGCTCTTAGAAGAAGACGCCAATGAGCTGATCTTCCTAAATTTACCTATTGAGGATTGTGTGGCCAATGCTCAAGCTCGCCCCTGGGAGCCCCACAAATACTCCAGCAAAGCATCCCAAGATAAAAATCTAGAGATGCTCACGCAGTGGATACATGATTATGGCCACCGGGATGATGCCTGCTCCCTTGCCGCGCATCGGGCTTTTTATGAGCGTTTCGATGGTAAGAAAACCGAGCTGACTGGGCGCCCGGCTATCCGTACTGAAAACGAGCAAGCGGCTAAGCCAGAAGCTCTTGTGAGTTAGCCAAATGCAGGAGTGCGACTCAGGCAGAAACCTTGGCCGATAGCTCTTTGAAATAGCTTAACGCGATAGCGGCATTTTTAGTGACCCCTAGTCGCAGGCGCTCTTTCCAGTCGGCATCTGGACTGGCTTCAAAAATATTGTGTAGCTGACGCCGTAAGGCGCGAATATGCTCAACGGTGCGGGCGCCTTTGCTAAAGTCTTTAGTGCGCTTTTCCAGCAGGAAATTACCCTTATTTTGCCCACGTACTAACAGTGCAGATTCGGGCTTACCAATCTTTTTAGCACTGGCTGCAACATAGCGAATGGCTAGGCCGATACGTCGATCATCGCTTTGATTCGGGTCGGAGCCATGCACCAACATAAAGTGGTGTAAGGACATTTGCCCTGGCTCTAACTCCATATATACCTGCTTTTCCGGCTCCAGCTCGTTCTCTGGGATGGCTTGGCCGCGGGTGAGTAGATTGTCTTTGGCATAGGTATTCACTTGAGAGCGCTCACTAGTGTGACTACCGGGCTCTACCTTCATTACACCGGATTCAGCGGTAGCGGGGCTTAATGCTATCCAGGCAGTAACAACATCATCGGCATCGACACCCCAGTAAGCGGCATCTTGGTGCATAGACACATAGCTGCCCGTGCCCGCTTCCTTGGTGAATAAATTGCTCATATAGCAGAGAATATCCGGGCCAATTAAGGCCTCTACGGCATCCAGTACTTTGGGGTGGTGTACTAACTCGTCGGCCCAGTCGTATAGCAGATAGGTTTTATTACACTGGATGCGATCCATAGGTTTGCCCTGCAGCTCTTCCATGGCTTCCAATTTGGCGCGGCTTAGGGCGGCCTCTTCTGGGTTTAGAATAGTCACCGGGCAGATATAACCCTGTTCTTTGTACTGTGCGACTTGAGTGGGGTTTAAAGTGCTCATGGTTATCTCCTAAGCGCTGATCAAGACTGTTATTTCATTAGCCGTCAGGCCGGCACCGATAAGTGCGCAAACCATTAATACCGCCAAGGCGCCTAAGCGCTCGCGAGTCCCGCCATTTGGATCCATGCGGGTAAACAGCATGGCGTATAAATTGCCGGCCATAAATGACCAAGCCAGTAACATCAAGGCGAGCCCAAAACCACTATCCAGATTAAATGCGCTGAAGGCTAGTAAGCCACATACTGCATAGTCGTCCACGGACAATGGCCAGTATTTATCGGTTTTAACAAGGACTAAGGTTTCACCAATCGTGAGAACAATGGCGATAAAAAGGGCAAAGTAAAATAGAAAATCTGTCATCTGATCCACCGGCTAGTATTCACTTTTATATTTATGGGAAACATTGTTTCCCATGCGTGCCGGTGTGTCAATAGATTTTGTGTCAATAGCTTTATTGTTTGTTGATGCTCTTTACAGTCGGTGCTTTAACACGGGACGAGCAAAGAGATCCCGCGACAATAAGAAGGCAGGCCAGCGCTATTTCTAAGCGCATTTCGGAGCTTCCCGCTAAAGTGAGCAATACAATAGAGATTAATGGCGCGGCATAGGATAAAACCGCAAGCAACTGTATTTGGCCGTGTTTTATGCCGTAGTCCCAGCAAACAAAGGCTGCTCCTACAGGGCCTAAGCCAAGACCAATAAGGGCTAGCCACTGCTGTGGATTATGGGGCCATTGAGATTGTTCCCAATATAGGTGGCAGCACAGTGCAAGTGCGGCGGTTGCACCACAATACCAGCCAATCGTTTCGCTATTCACTGTAGGTATCAAGCGTCCCGCTACAGAGTAGAGGGCCCAAATGATGGCGCTGGCTAAGGCTAGTAAATAACCGAGTAAATGGCGCTGATCGAAGCCATTGGAATCCCCTTTTAACAACAAAAAGCAGCCTAACAATGCAAGCCCTGCCCCGGCTAGTTGTTGTTTGTATAACCGCTCACCCGGCAACAATGAGGCCAGCAATACGATAAAGATTGGCCATAAATAAGCAATCAAGCTGACTTCGGCTGCCGGTGATTTATCCATAGCTAGGAAATAACAAAAATGAAATCCAAATAAGCCGCTTACACCTAAGAGCCAAGATTTAGTGTTGGTTCTTAGATAGTGAATGCCCAGATGTCCTTGCAAAAGCCAGCGGCCGAGCATAAACAAAAAAGCAATTGCAAAGCTCATTGCCATTAGTTGAAAGGGAGGGATGTGAGTGCCAGCGAGTTGCGTTAGAAGCGCGAGGCTTCCCCATAGCAAAATGGCAATTGAGCCAATTAAAGTTGCCGCTTGCTGCGTGTTCATAATACATACCAGATAAATCAAAGATGAATCGAGCATGCAGGGTATAGGCTGGACGATAAATGCGCTTTGCCAAATCGGAGGACTTGTTTGTTCTATTTGCGGAAATAACTCGGGGGCTTACCAAAGTGTTTTCGGAAGCGACTGCTAAAGCTAGAAAGATTGGAATAGGCAACTCGTTCGGCAATTTGTTGCACACTTAGATTCGTGCTTTCCAAAAGTTGCCAAGCAAGCTGCATGCGTTTTTCGATAAGATATTGCTGCGGAGTCATTCCTATCTCTCGACAGAATAACTCGTTCAGTTGTCGAGAGCTAAGATTAGCAACGGTGGCAAGTTGGCTTAAGGATAGGCTTTGTTGATAATGCTGATCAAGGTACTCCCGAGCGGCTTCTAGGCGCCTATCAAGTCTTAAGCTGTTGCCATATCTTTCCTGAAACAATTGAATAAGCAGAAGCAACATTTGTCGTTCACTACTTGTCCTGCGCTCATTCATCGATAAGTGACTGTGCAGGAAGCTGACATAATGCGCCAGCGTGCTATCTAAAGGGATAAAGGCGGGAAGCTTTTCGAGTTGAGGGGCGAGTATCGATGGTACATCGGCAACAACAAAAGTATTGTTTTCTGTGGCGGAAAAACCGTGCTCTTTTCCGGCTGCTACTAGGGCTATACTTTGCTCACTAACCTTGCCCTCTTGCTGGCCAACATTTAGCTCCAACTCGCCCACTACTGGCAATACCAGTTGATGATAATCATGCTGGTGGCTGCGGCTTTCGCTATTGTAACTGCGAAGTTCTAGTGTAAGTTTTGGGTTATCACTCATAATAAAAGCATACTATCATCAATTTATTATATGAGCGCCTTTTCGCGTTGCTGATAAATTTACAGTAAAGCGTCACAGCCAGTTTCAGAAAGTAAATCAGCAAGCCGATTTTGATCCTGGGTGCTTAGTTTTTTCTGCTCTTCTCGTATCCAATGAAGGCACTTGTTTTGATAAGGAAAGCTAGCTTGCTTCCAGGGCTTGCCATCGATTTGAGTCTGCCACTCTAAATGATGATGTTTGATCGCTTCAGCATTGGCCAGTAAGGCGGGCACATAGGTTTTTGCCAGCTCCCTTAAAATGTCTTTTAAGGTTTCGGGAAGCTCACCAAGCTTACTCCACTGAAGCTTCTCAGCCTCTAAACCGCTTTGGTCTTCCATTATGCTTACCCAAGCTACTGTTCTTGGCGATAAGTCATAAGCGATGGAGCGAGGGGTTGGATCGAAGCCGATAAGTTGGCTGAGTTGGCCGAATAAAGCAAAATCGGCTGAGCTTGGCTTATTGCCAAGAAGATACGGCAGCTGGGCAAAGTGAGCCTCTAAAAGCTGCAGTAAACGACGAAAACTCGCATCAATTACCGGGGCGGTAATTTCATTGGAGCCGACGTATCCTAGTCGCCCTATTTGGCGTTCGCTAAAAAAGGCTTTGAATTGCTGCAAACTATCTTCCGCTAAAGTGACGCCCATTGATAGTGGTAGCTGAGTTCCGGCATTATCGGCATCCGCGCTAAAGTGCCAACGATAGTGGAACATAAATTTAGTGCACCATTCATCTGCATAGTCTTCCAGCAAATAATTAATAAAGTTCAGTGCCGGGTCGTCGGGTAATACGGAGCGTTCCTGAGATAGTTTTTCTAGCCGTCGAAGAATAGGTGTGGAATCACAAACGGCCTCTGCTTCGCCGTTCTCATTATCCAAAATAAAAGTAGGCATAAAGGCGAGTTTGGGCTTTGGAATCCCAAGCTTGTCTAATTCAGCACTTGGATCACCCCAGGTAATCGCGTGCTCGATACGACGATAACGCAATAAGGACAGCATCTTGCGGGTGTATGGCGAGCCAACATTACCAATAAGTTGAATTGGAGCGGTCATTGCTATCTCCTTGGTTTAACAGGTCGTTGTTAAAGAAAATGGCCGTCTACAATAGTTTTGCTGTTTGCGGGTAAACTGACATAGCTTCCGTCTACAGCAACACTTACCCTGCCTTGATACGCTTCATCAACACCCTGGAGGAAAATGCTCTCCATGCCAGGCACTAGTAGTGCGGGGACGATATGATAATAAAGCAAGTAAGAAGCATTCGCCTGGGTTGCAGTTTGTGCTGCTTCTATAGGGGAGGCGTGATAGTCCAATATATCAAGGGTAATCTTCTCAATGATTGAGTTGCCATTATTCTTGGCAGCTTTATGCATAACTTGGACGAGATCTCTAGATAGAGCTTCGTGAGCCAGCACATCGACGCCTTTTGCAAAGTGAGATAAATTTTCCGACTTAGCCGTATCACCGCTGATAACAATAGAGCGCCCCTTATAGTCAAAGCGATAGCCCACGGCAGCGTCTACAGGGTGGTGATCCACTTGAAAGGCTTTGACGATCAGCCCTGCTTTCTCATAAACAGTAACTGACTCGCCCTGTTCTGGCACACCAAACTCCTTTGCCCGCATTTGAGATCCAGATAGAGGGGCTACAGCATCGGTATGGTGTTGCTGTCGGTAGTTGGCGTCTTGTTGGTAGGCTTTGTTAAAACCATCTATAACGATTTGGGTGCCGCTAGGGCCAATGACTGAAAGAGGAGACTTGTTGGCTCCCTGAACCCAACGGTTTAAGTTCATTTCCCCAAGACCATCTATATGGTCAGAGTGAAAGTGTGTTAATAGGATTGCATCGATTTTACCGAGGGAGAAGTTCATTGCCCCGAGATTTCGGGCGCCTCCGCTACCGGCATCTATAACGAGCCTTGTTTCTCCAGCAATGACCATCAAACATGGACCAGAGCGCTTTGGGTCTGGCATGGGCCCGCCAGCACCGCAAAGTATGAGGTGTAGGCCATCTTCGAGATCAGCTGCGCGATCGTAGTTGATACGTTTATTGGCAGCCGTTTCTAGAAGCTCGAGAACCACCTTATCTCGAAACTCACAACCAAGTAATAGGAATGCTGCGGTGATAATCAATAAATATGAGCGATGTCGAAGCACGGTCCCACCTCTTTATGAATTAACACTATGTTTGCAGCTTTTATAGTGAACTCATAGGGTGTTTATGTCGATAAACTGGGTTTATTTATCCGGCCAGCCTATTTGGCGCATGCTTTGCCCTACCCAGGGGTCAACTGTCAGCTCTTGATCCTGAGCTTGCTCTGCCTGTAAAGCTTGTAAGCTGCTTTGGGTAAAGGCTGTTGAACGGCGGCTTGTTTGATCAACATTGATTACCATACATTCATTGAGTGACACTAGCGCCCGAGTTTCTTCGGTCATCATTTTGTGGAGGTAGTGCACCTTATTGTGATCAAAACCTAATAGCTGGGTTTCGATAATAAAGCGCTCGCCTAAACGCAATTCTTTTCGATAACACAGGCGGGACTCGATAGAAAAGATGGTATGACCATCATCTAGATCGCTGACACCGCCAATGTTCAGGTCGCGATAGTAGTTTTCGGTAGCAAGATCAAAGACCACTAGATAGTAGCCCATGTTCATATGTTGATTTAGATCTATCCAAGCCTCTTCGACTTGACCACGGTAACTCTCTTTCACCCTACCCCCTTTACAACTTGTTGAATGCGCATTGCTTAGCTGAGTTGACTCTTGCTGTTTAGCATATGCTCTGCACCCATTAAGCTCAAGGCTGTAACTGTGTAGGTAGGGTTTACCGCCCCGCTACTGGGGAACAGACCGGGGCCGGCCACAAATACATTGGCTACATCGTGTAGCTGCCCATATTTATTACATACGGAGTCTTTGGCAGTTTTCCCCATAATGGTACCGCCCATAATATGCATGCCGGCTCGTGGTCCGGTCCAGCTTTCGCTGGCGCCGGCCGCTTTAAAGATTTCTAAACCCTCTTTCACCATATGCTCGGTAAGCTTGGCAACACGCGGATCGATATCGTGATGAGCTTTAGCGAGCGCTAAGCCACTGCTGTCTTTATTGCTACTCAAAGTTATCCGATTCTCGGCTGATGGAATATCGTCACAAATACCCACCATGGTGCCGAAGTGCTTACTTGCCTGCTGCATAAAGCGATCAAGCTTTTTACCAAACAAGTCTGCTCTTGAAGTTGCGATACCCAGTAGGTCATTAGGTTTACAGGCATTGGCGATGAGCCACTGATAGCTGCCGTAGCTTTCAGGCATCGCCTTTTTGTTAGCGTAACCATCTTGGCAAATTAATTGGCCGCCACTCAAGCCCATATGGGGCTGGGTTTCTTCCTTAAATATGCCCCAAATAGTATGAGCAGGGTGCGTCATTAAATAACGGCCGAGTAAATCGTGATTATTTCCTAAACCTTGGGGGTGTTTGCTGTGTTGCGAAAGCCAGAGTAGACGAGCGTTCTGCACGGTAAAAGCTGCGAGTACAACAACCTGTGCTTTTTGGACAAAGATTTCGCCATTGGAGTTTTGATATTCAACGCCGGTAGCTTTATCTCCCGCTTCATTGAGTAAGACTCGACGAACCAGGCAATTGTTAAGCACTTTTGCGCCAGAAAGCTTTGCTTCAGCCAGCGTGGTAACAAGAGGGTTAGCCAATGCACCGGTTGGGCAGCCAGCATCACACCAACCATCAAAAATACAGGATTGGCGATTGCCTGTTGGAACCGAATTTACCGCGTAGGGTATTGGAGCGGTGTGCAGGCCTTTAGCTTTAAAGCCTTTGGCGATTACGTTTCCCTGATTCAGGGTCGGTAGCGCGGGCATAGGATAATCATCAGCGGCTGGCCGCCAACGCTCGGCCTTAGCGTCGCCGCTTATGCCGATATGTTTTTGAATGCGGTCGTAAAAAGGACGCAACTCTTCGTACTCGATCGGCCAATCTAGACCTATGCCATATTGGCTTTGAGTGTTGAAGTCGTTCTCATGCAATCGTGGCCACACACCATAGTGGTGAACGGCACTGCCGCCGCTACCGAAGCCGGAATTAAAATTTTGCCCTATTTTATGATTGCCACTTTCTTCAACAGGGCTGCCGGCCCACTTAAGCTTTCGCGCCCAAATCTGAGAGCTTTGCAAGTCACTCAATTTTTTTTCTGGACCGGCTTCTAAAACCAACACTTGCTTGCCGGCTTTAGCGGCCGTCGCTGCGAATAGACTCCCTGCGGCACCAGAGCCAACTACTAAAACATCTACTTCATCACTTTGAATTATTGTACTCACAGTATTACCAGGCTGTTGTCGGTTTTATATGGGCAATATAGGGAACGCCGAGTTTTGCAAAGCCTTGCTCGGTGCCGTATACAACATCTACCGCATCAGCACGCAAAACAAAATAGAAAAAAGAGGCTGGCGGTCCCTGCCAGCCTTCGAGAGCATCGCTTGCCATTTTGGAAATAAAACTTTCTATCTCACTATCACTCAGCTGCACGATGGGTTTGCTAAAAATTTTAAGTGACGCCTCTTGAGCAGCTTTCAGGCCTGCCTGATAAAAATTCTTAAAAGGTGGCGCTACACCAAGATATCGAATCATCAATAAGCAATCTGATTGTCCGTCTCTTTGCAATTGTTGATCTATAAAGTGCGCGACCCCAGCTTTTGCTGCGCCGGTTGCAAGCCCTTCTCCTAGACGAGCTAAGTCCTGTGCATCGGATTCGCTAAATACTTGATAGGGAATGTTCAGCTCTGCAGCTTGTGCACAGCTTAAATTGACGAGGCTGCCGGCAATATTGAAACCAAATACCAGTGCACTAGCTTGGAGAAACTTTCGGCGTTTAATCATGGTTCATGCTCACATCCTAGATAGGCTAACCTGAAAAACAGATAATGCCTGTGAGTGTAAGAATGCTATACGTTATTATTGTTTGAAGTAATGGGGCTTGCTCGTAGCTAAGCCCCATTTAAGCTTTATTAAAAACGATATTTTACATTAACGCCAGTCCAGCGTGGGTCACGGTAAGACACTTCGTTACAACCACACAGCGTTGCCAGGTCGAAGCCCTGCACACCTGCACGCTCGTCGGTGACGTTACGCATAATAAGAGACGCTTCCCACTTATCGTCTGCGCTTGCCCAACCAAGACGTGCATTGGTCATCACATAACTATCGAATTTATCTGCGTCAAAATTACGCAGGTTATAATAGAACTCGTCCGAATAGCTAACATCGGCCGCTACATGCATCATGCCACCCATGGCTTCCCACTCATATCGTACTAAAGCGGTAGCCTGAACTTCCGGCGCGTAAGTTGGACGAACATCGCGCGGTGGTAGCGGTGAGCCGGAGCGCAGCAATACGTCTTCTACAGTGGCATCCAAGTATGAAGCGCTTAATAAAATATCCCAACCATCTGCAGGGCTAGTAATTAGCTCAAGCTCGATACCTTTGTTGACGGCGTCGGCATTGATAACTACACCACCTACACCCACAAACAAAAATGCTTGATAGTCGCTGTAATCATAGTAATAAGCCGATCCGTTTAGGCGGGTATTGCCATCACCTAGAGTCGCCTTAAAGCCGGCCTCGTAGGCCATTAGAATCTCTTCGTCGTAAGGTAGTGCAGCTTCGCCGCCAGAACCTAAGTAGGCGCCAAGTAAGGGCGCATTAAAGCTACCTGCTTTCACGCCACGATTAACACCCGCATAAATCAGTAGATCATCTGTTGGGCGATAATCTAACTGCACTTTACCGGTCCATAGCGTGTCAGAGCTTTCTAAATCATGGTTAAATGGAGAACCAGCGCCGAAAGCGTTTGGAATTGGTGAGCCTTGGTTAACCGTATGATTGCCTTCAGAAAGATAAACACCGATTTCAACATCGTAATCTTTCTTTTCTTCCATCACGCGTAAACCTGCGGTCAACATAAGCTGATCGCTGATATCGTATTCTACCTGACCAAATACGCTATAAGAGTTGGTTTCAAGATTCGCTTGAACACCGATATCTACAGGTGGAAACAAAGCATCAACGATGCTGTTTACGGGGGCCTTTAAGCCATTGTCGGAATGGTTATCGATATTCAGATAAAACAAACCAGCAACCCAGCGACTGCTTTCACTTTCACCATTAAAGCGAATCTCTTGTGAGAAACTGCTGGCATCAACGCCGGCATAGTTAGCTAGCTGATTTATTGGTGCGGCATCGACATCAATAAACAATAATTTTTCATAATCTTTGTAGTCGGTTATCGCCGTCATGGTGACGTTTTCGTTTATTTCTTTAGCGATATTGAAGTTCAAGCCCCAAGTATCAGTAGAGCCTTGGTCTTCAAAAGCAAAGTCGCCTGAGAAACTGAAATCAGCACCATCTTGATCGACATAACCGAAGAAGTCACCACCGGGTACAGGGCGACCTGCTAGACCAATAGCGCCACCAGGAATAAACTGGTCACCATCAATAACATCCGCACCACCGTCGCCATCACCTTGGATACTTAAACGGGTTTCTCCGGCTGGTGTATCAATAACGTTAATTAGTTCGCCATTGGCATCAAGCACTGCAATGGTGGATTTTGATTGGTATGGGCCGGTACTGCTTTTTGAGCTAGCGTAGTTAGCGGAAAAGTTTATGGTGGTATCGTCACTGGCTTCATAAGTAAGGTTAAGGCGAGCGGCTTTAGTATCGTCGCCACCTAAGTCTGCACCAGCACCATTACCCGGGGAACCACCACCTGGCAAATCTGAGTTAGCGCCTTGTGGGTAAAGGTTTTTTAGGTAGCCGTCTTGCTGATTAGTTTTGAAGGCAACGCGAGCCCCCAGTTTTTCGGTCAATGGACCGCCTACTGCACCTTCTAAGGTCCACTTATTGGCGTTCGCAGGTGTATCATACTGACCAAAAGTTAAATCAATATAACCTTCAACTTCTTCCATATTGGCTTTGCGTGAAATGTAGTGCACCAAGCCACCGGTAGCGTTGCGGCCAAATAAAGTGCCCTGTGGACCTTTCAAGATTTCCACTCGATCGACATCAAATACGGCGAAAGTCTGCGCCTGTGCAATCGCTAGGTAACCTTCATCAAGGTAAACCGCGTTAGGGGCCTCAACAATATCGTTAAAGTCATTCTGGGTAACGCCACGAATAGTGAACTGGGTGTTTTGGCCTGCCATGTTGCCTGAGATATGCACGCCTGGGCTAAAGGTGGCGATATCATGGCTTTGGCTGACACCAAGGGCAGACATCTGATCACCGCTAAATGCGGTAACGGCAATGCCGACATCTTGAAGGCTTTGCTCACGTTTTTGAGCGGTTACAGTAACCTCCTCAAGAACGGAGGCCTGGCTAGAGTAACTAATGACGGCGGTACTGAGTAAAGCGATGGTGGAACTTAGGGCGTTCTTTTTGAAAGTCATCGTGCTGTCCTATTTTTGATGCTCTGGTTCTTATTATGTTTTGGCATTAACTCTGCGCCGCTTCGAAAGAACAATTTTCAAGAAGCATTGAATGTAAATCGCAGGTTAAATTAGGCGTTACAATATTAATTTAAACATAAGTGTTTTATATGTAAACAACTAATTTTTGGCAGACAAGAATTTTTTTCGCCCCTAAATATATGAATTTTCATGGGTTTTTCAAAAGTAGTTGGAAAATGTAACTTGCTGAAGTAGGGAAATAAGGGCGATCAAAAGTCCATGATACGGACAAGTTCAGGGGTCTAAGGTGATGAAAACTTGAAGGAAATAGCGCTAGTTTGCCTAATGAAAAACTGTCTAAACTGACAAGGGCTTATAGATATACATCCTAATAAATACAAAAAACTAGAGATAAAGAAATTAAAAGTACGCTATATAGATGGATAGAATATTCGTTATAACTAATGTCTTCTAAATCATCCATCCGTCGCAAAAAATAACGCAAAATTTGCCCCGCCAACTATTTTATAAGTTCCCAAATTTCGGTACATTTCCTATACATCCTAGCACTTTAGTGCTAGTTGTTGACGCTCTAAAAAAGGCAAAGCATGACGCGCCCTGAAGTTAACACCCAAGCGGCAAAAGGATTTGTTGCTAAAAGCCTAAGTAATATCGGTGAGGCCCATGCTGAGGTAGATCAGCGGTGGCTAGCTTGGCAATGCCAAATGTTGGCATCTTGCACCTCTGCGTCACTGCTAAAATACCCTGTAAAAAAAGAAGGACATATAGACTGTGTTGCCAGCTGGCCCAAATCAGCCCCTGATCCAGCCCTTGTTGAGCTACAAAATATGCTGGGGCCGGAACCCGGGATGTTCAACAAAGCCAATAGCTGTGAGATAGCTGGGGTATCACAGGACCTCATAGCCTGCCCGATTAGAGTTGCAGATCGACAATATATGCTGTGGGTACTATCCGAGAGTCGACCCGCCAGCCAGCGACAAGCGATGATTCACTTGCTGCAATGGGGCGGTAACTGCCTTGCGATTTTAAAAGGCCAGCAAGATCAATCTGAGGCTAAATTAGTGCTGCTGGAGTCTTTACTCTGCTCGGATAACTTAGAGCACTGCCTGTTAGAACTCTGCAAGAATATTGGCCTGCAGTATGGTTGTGAGACTGTGTACTTGCTCAACACTGGACGGACTAAGCTTCCTAGTGCCTTAAGCTACCCCCCTAGAGAAGTCCAGAGCAATAGTGACTTAGAACAGCAACTTAAAAAAATTCGCGATGAGTCCTTTGCTCAACAGGACTTAATAAGCTTTCCGTCAATAGATGATGCTCCAAATTTCAAACGTGAACATCAACGGTTTGGTCAAGCAACCCAGAGCGCACTCTGTTCGGTTCCATTTGTTGAAAACGGCAATCGTATGGTGGTGTTGCTGTTGCAAAAAAAAGAAGCATTTTCTCCCAAGGATATTGCAAGCATTGCTTTGTTGCCTAAGGCCCTGAATAAAGCTTTGCAGAGTCGATTAAAAGTTCAATATGAAAAGAAGCCTGCTGGAAAACTATTTTCTAAGATAGCCAATGCGAGATCTACAGCAATTGGTTTTGCGTTAATAGCGCTACTATTAATTACCGGAAATGTTGACTCTGTGCTAGAGATCAAGGCGGAAGCGGAAGTACAGGGAAGGCAAAAACAGCTGCTGGTTGCACCCCATGACGGGTATATCAAAGAAGCCTTCTATCGAAGCGGCGATACTGTCAAAGCAGGAGATATTCTTGCCCGGCTGGATGACCTAAACCTAGACCTAAAAAAGAAGCAGCAATTGGCAAACATGGCTTCAATCAAAAGCCAGTATCAGGCAGCGCTATCTGAGAGGGACAGAGTAAAGCTGGCTCGATATAGAGCACAGATGGATAGGGCCCAAGCCGAGATCGATATCATTGAATATCAATTAAGCCAACAAAAACTCAGCGCAGCTTTTGACGGTGTAGTGTTGCAGGGTGATATGAGTCAGCGCATAGGGGCTCCAGTTAAAGCCGCAGAGGTTTTGTATGAACTAGCGGCAGTAGATGACTACAAAGTTGTCGTCTATGTAAGTGAGTACGACTTAGCGGAACTAAAATATGCTAAGAAGGGTAGGATAAGATTCACTGCTTTCCCTGATAAAACTTGGAACTTTAGTTTGCTGTCTGTGCATCCTGTTTCTGAGATTAGAGATCAGAAAAATGTATTTAGAATAGAAGCTAAGCTAGACGATGACAGTAGTGATCTTAAGCCAGGACTAAGAGGCTATGCACAGATCGATACTGCTAAACACTCCCTACTATGGATTTGGTCAAGAGGCACATTAATTCGTATTCGATTATGGCTATGGCAAGGAGTTGGTTGGTAGATGGAAACTACCCCGTTTTTTGAAGATCTGGCTGGCCAAAACTCAGATTGGAATAGAATATCGAGCTATAAGCCGAAACTATACCCACATATAGATGTTAGCTTTCATTCGTTTCGTGGCGAGCCCTGGTATGTTCTTTCGGACTCAGCAAGGAAGCAATCTATACGTGTAAATAAAAAAACATTCAGTATTATTAGCCAGTTTGATGGTTCTCGCAGCGTAAAAGACATCTACACATACCTGAGCAACTACAAACAAGAAGAAACATACAGTCAATCAGATATGGTGGACACTATATCACGCTTGCTGGAGCTTAAAATATTGGCGCCGGGTATAAATCTCAATACCTCTGATTTTCTTCAACAAAAGAAACGTGAAGCTCAAGGCACTAAAGCAAGCAGTCAATTCAACCCATTGGCTATAAAAATTCCTCTGTTTAACCCAAATAGTTTATTTGAGTGGATTCTTAAAAAGCTACCATTTTTTCTGGCTAAGCCCTTCTTGTGGGGTGGTCTAGTTTTTATGGTGGTGATTTGTCTATTTGCAGTTGGAAGTTACCTTGAAATAAAAAGTGACCTTTATGATGCTGAAAACTACTTAGGAAACAATGCTCTTCTGCTTTTAGCAAGCTACATATTTTTAAAGTTTATTCATGAAGTGGCGCACGGAGTTTGCTTGAAAAGATTTGATAGGGACTCTGTCGAGTGTGGCTTGACAGTGATGGTTTTTATGCCAATTCCATACGTCGATGCAAGCTCGGCATGGACGCTAAGTAGCAAGTGGCAACGGATTATGGTCAGTTTGGCTGGTATTTATACCGAGCTTTTACTTTCATGCATTGCTTTAAGTATCTATTTGCTGAGCTCGAATGAGCTTGTTCAGCATGCTTGCCTGGGGCTAGCGGTGGTAGGTTTTGCGTCCAGTATACTATTTAATGCCAACCCACTACTCAAATTCGACGGCTACTTTGTACTTGAAGATATTATTGAAATACCAGATCTCTTTGATAGATCCAGAAAATACTGCCTCTCGTTCTATAAACATTTGATATTTGCGAGACCTATAGCGCAAGCTGAGCCGAAGGAAATACAAAAAATACTGTTTATATTTGGACACAGCACAATAGCATTCAGGCTTATCCTGTCATATGTAATAGCACTGTATCTTATCGAGACGTTTTTCGCTGTTGGCGTAATACTAGCCTGCTTCTTGATTTACCAGCAGATAGTTAAACCGCTAGTTAGTTTCTATGGCTTTCTCACTCAGGACGTGTGGCAGGGACCAAACCTAAAAACAGCAGCGCTAAGAAGTGGCTTAGCCCTAGCAGCCATTATTCTTATAGTCTTTTTGATTCCTATAGAAAATAGCAAGACTATCCAGGGGGTAACTTGGGTTGATGATAACTCTAGAGTCCTTGCTCCTCAGTATTCTCGTTTAAGTACGTCTCATATAAATAACGGTACAGAGCTTGCATCTGGCGAGCTACTGTTTCGCCTAGAGTCTGAAGAGTTAAAACGCAAAATATCCCTTGAAAAGTCCAAGTTAAAAGTCTTGGAAACAGACTATTTTGCCTCGTTCAAAGAAAGAAAACAGCGCTTAGATTTCGCTCAAGAAATTAAGGCTCAAAAGGAGGCCATTGATACTTTAAGAGGCCTGTTGAATAAACTGGAAGTTAAAAGCCATAGTCATGGGCAGCTGGTGTTGGCAGATGATTATCTCTTACAGGGGCGTTGGTTTGAAAAAGGCCAGTTAATAGCTTATGTGCTAAAGGATAAACAAATATTAATAAGGGCAGCTGTTAGCCAGGACTACCTAGAACTTATTAAAAATAAGCTGACTACTGTGACTATTAGGTTAGCCAGTCAGCCATTTGAAGACTATCAAGGTGAGCTTAAAAAAGTTTTTCCAAAAGCCACTCTAAAACTTCCCCATGGGGCTTTGTCGCTCCAAAACGGAGGGCAAATAATATCTCAATTTGATAGCAGCAAAGATGGCTATGTAAGTAATAGAGAGGTGATTGTTCTAGAAGTTGGCTTGCCCTCTGTAAAACAAGGGGTGATTGGGGGGCGTGCCTTTATAAAGTTGAACTTTGAGGAAGCTTCGATATATGAATTGCTATCAAGAAAGTTCAAACAGGTATTTTCAGAGAGATTGGTAACACTATAGAAATATGAAAATTAAAATCATAATTGCGATGGCTCTGTCGATTCATTGTCTGAAAGCTGTGGCTCAGTTTGACTTAATGGAAGAAGAGTTTGACTGTATGTTGGAGCCGAGCTTAATAAGCGATATTGGAAGTCCAGTTCCAGGGGTGCTAGACAAGATAACAGTAGATAGAGGTCAAGCGGTTAGCAAAGGACAAGTTATTGCTAAACTGGAGTCCAGTGTCGAGAAAAAAGCCATGCAGCTGAAGAAGTTTCAGGCAAATTCAAAAACCTCGATGAGTTTACATCAATTGATGTCGGAATTTGGTCATCGGACGGATCAGCGGAATAGCGTTCTTGCGAGTACTTCGGCGATATCCGAGCAAGATCTGGATCAAATCAGAACTGATTCAAAAATAGCTCAGCTTAGATTAAAGCAAGAAAAGGAAAATTATCAGCTAGCACAGCTGGAGTATGATCAAGCGAAAGCTATCGTTGATAGAAAAACAGTATTAAGCCCAATAGATGGCGTTGTCATGGAGCGATACAAGTCTGTTGGCGAATTTGTTGACGAGAATCCGATTGTCAGAGTCGCACAGCTCAATCCATTGCATGTGCAGGCCATACTGCCTGTGGAACTTATGGGGCGTCTAGCTATTGGTCAGGTTGCTTCAGTAGGTCTAAGTGTCGATGATTATCAACCAAACTATGAAGCGCAGATTAGCTTAGTTGATAGAGTTGCAGATGCACCTAGTTCAACATTCAGTGTACGGCTGAGTTTGCAAAATGATGAGTTGACGATTCCTGCTGGGGTTAGATGTCGAGTGAAGTTTTCTACATCGGCAAATCAAGAAACCTATATTGCAGCAAAAGATGAGGCGGCTGTTGGCAAAAAACCTGCTATGGATGATGATCTGACTTTAACAAACCCTTCTGACGCAGTGCCTGAAGATAGCATTAAGGATGTCTCTTTGAGTTTGTATAAAGCAAATCCTAATTCAGATTTAATATTTGAACAAACTGATAAAGAGCGAGAAGAGTTAAAACTGACTACAACGGACTCTAGGCCAAGCAGTAGTCAGTCTGTGTTGGCCTGTAATCGATTTGGCCCATTTAGAAACTCACAAGACTTGGAGGATACAAAGCAGGAACTGCTCGACTATGGTCTTGAAAGCAAGCTTACAACTCATACAGCCGATACTCAGTTTATGGTTCTGAGCTCAGCTAATAATTATCGTCTTGCGGATATTAGAGAGCTTAAGTCCAAAGGTATAAGTGATATGTTTTTGATTGCAAAGGGTGATAACTCCGGTCGAATTTCTTTTGGCTTGTATCGCAAAGAGTCTGCAGCCAAATCAAGAGTAGCAGGATTAACAGAGAAAGAAGTCGATGTAGAGATTGTAGAACGATATAAGCCCGGAAGTTATTTAGAGGCTATCGCGAAAACTGAAATTCAACAAAGCTGGCTGTCTGCCATAGAAAAGAACTCGGCTGCTCCAGTTAGCAAGTGTCCTTAGTAGGCCGCAATATGAAAACGAGCAAAGTTGGCACATATACAAAAGCTATTATCGAGCCGCTTGGTAATAGGCTTCTGTATTCGGCTGATTCCGCAGTGGCTGATTTGATGATCGGGCCTGCTGAAGATAGGCAGCACCAACTTGTCTCCGAAGAGCTGCTAGGTTTGCTGACGGCAGAAGATACCAAAAAAGAGCTGGTGTTGATCAATAGTGATGTAGCAGATCTAGAGCTCATCATTGAGCAACTGGATAATAGCCCTAGAAACCTAGAGTATCTTGTCATAGATGTAGAAAAACAGGGTTTAAACTTTGTAGAGCAGTACATCGCATCAATGAATGATATTGCCTCTATTCATTTGATTGGCCATGGAGAGCCCGGTAGTTTTCAACTTGGTTCGGACACCATCAATCAAGAATTTCTATCTTCAAGTGCAGAACAAATATCAAATTGGCGGGCCTCTCTTTCAGAAAATGCTGTCATTCATTTATATGGCTGTGATATAGCATCAGAAAACACAGGTTTTGTAGATGAATTATCAGAGCTGTTGGATCGACCGGTATTTGCCAGTGACAACACTACCGGGTTTTCAGAGCTTGGTGGCGACTGGGAATTAGAGTATGGCAAAGGCCAAGCCGGACACAATAATCTCTTCGATGAGGACTTTGCTGAAATCTACGCTTCTGTTTTAGCTCCAAACACTGCCCCAACTTTTGAAGTGCCTGATGGCAAACTTCTGGTTAATACTAGCGGTAACATAGATATTATCAATGACGGTTTAGTACAGGCGGATGGGAAAATCCTGGTCATGGGATACGCCAATGATACTGACTGGGATTATTTGCTGTCTCGCTACAATAGCGATGGTACGCCTGATCAAAGTTTTGGCACAGATGGTGTAGTAAGATTAGATTTGGGTTCTGCTAGCGAACAAGGCTTCGCTGTCACTGTGCAAGCAGACGGAAAAATTATATTAGTCGGCAGTAGGCCAGGCTTGAATAGTCTTGGTAATGACTACACTGATGATGTTGTTGTCGCTCGGTTGAATGCCGATGGTAGTTTAGACAGTAGTTTTGGTAGCTCTGGTTATTCACAGGTAGATTTTGCAGACGCCGATGACTATGCGAGAGATGTGATAGTTCAACCCGATGGTAGCATTATTGTTGTCGGTGAAGCCGGTAGAGATGTTGGTGTTATTAAGCTAGATAGTAGTGGTCTATTGGATCCTAGCTTTGGCAGTGGTGGCAAGCTAAGCATCGATGTTAGTGGTAATACAGATCTTGCAAAAGCCGTCACTCGCTTGGCCGATGGTAGTTTGGTGATAGTCGGTCACTCAATAGATACCAGCTATGACTTTTTAATGATTAACTTGTCTCAGGATGGCAGCGCAGGTCCTAATTTTCATATTATACGTGAAGATTTAGGGTCAAATAGCGTGGATGCGTTTTATTCTGTTATTCAACAGAGTGACGGTAAAATTGTTGTCGCTGGCGCCTCGACGTTAAGTGGCTATTACAATTCGACGCTCGTTCGAGCCAATTTGGATGGTAGTTTTGATAGCTCATTCGGAAATAACGGCGTAGCTAACGAGCCGGCACTTTTCAGCAGCGATTATGCAAAGGATGTAAAAGTTCTGCCTGATGGAAGTTATATAACTGCCGGCTGGATAGGTAATGATTTTTCGCTTGTAAAATACACCTCATCTGGCGCCCTAGATACAAGCTTTGCCAATGGTGGTGTCTATAAGTCCCCTATTGGTGGTTACTCTGTTGCTGAGGCCGTTGAAGTATTACCGGATGGCAGCATTATCGTAATAGGTCACTTCTCAGAAAGCGGAGAATCTAGAACGCTAGTTTTTAAGTTGGATGCCAATGGAGTTTTAGACCAAAGTTTTGCACCCAGTAGCACCATCAATGATGAACCGACCTATGTAGAAGGTGCGGCGCCGATAGTATTAGATCCAAGCATCGATATTGTCGATGCTGAGCTGGACGCGCTTAATTCAGGCCAAGGTAATTATGCTGGTGCTAGTCTAACAGTAGAGCGTGTGGGAGGCGCTAACGCTGAAGATCTACTGGCGATTGCTGGGGCCAGTCTGATTAAGAATGGCCAAGCAATAGCGACAGTTGATAACTCTACAGCGGGTAGAATTACTATTAGCTTTACCGACGCCAATGGTGAAACCCCTACATCGCAAGATGTCGATGCCATATTCAGTCAAATCACCTATGCGAACAACTCTGATGCTCCGCCTGCCAGCATCGATCTATCCTGGGCCTTTAGTGATGGTAATAGTGGCGCACAAGGTAGTGGCGGTGCGGCCACCGTTGTAGAGCAAAGCACTGTCACTATTACGGCAGTCGATGATCTCCCTGTGAACTCGGGAACGCCATTAAACGATGTTAGCGCCCTTTTGAATCAAGATTTGGCTTTGGATCTTAGTGGTTTAGAAGTCAGCGATGCCGACTATGCCGGTGAGCTTGTTCGAGTGGTATTGAGTTCAACAAACGGCGAGTTTAGTGGCCTAGCGGGCACAGGGGTAAGTGTTCAGACCTTTGCAAATGGTTTTATTGTCAATGGCAATATTAATGATGTTAATGCCTATTTAAATACGGCTGGAAATGTAACTTACAACAGCGATACGGCAGGTAACGATCAGATAAATGTAAGCTTTGTTGTCGGTAGCGTAACAGTATCCGATGTTGATAGTTTTAATGTTGATGTAATTGAAAATACTGCCCCCACTATTACTGCCCCCACCAATATTTTAGTAAACGAAGATAGCACTTTAAATCCAATAAATGGATTGTCCATCGCCGACGATGCAAGTAATGGAAATGTCGAAGTAGAACTGACTACAACGGGAGGCTTGTTAAATTTAGACTTAAGCAACCTTACGGTAGTAGCTGGGAGTAATGACTCTACAACAATTACAGTGATGGGCAGCCTTCCCGATATTAATACGAGTTTACAGACGCTTAACTACAGCCCCGCTAATAATGTTTTTGGTAATTCGGCTGATAGCATTACTATCAGTGTAAACGATCTAGGTAGTAATGGTGGGCCTGCACTAACGGCATCTGAGCAGATTGTTATTGATATCAATGCTCAAAACGATGCGCCTACCACGAGCGGTAGTTATTCGGACGCCTTATCAGTTACCGAAGGGCAATCGGCTAATATTGATTTCAGTGGCTTCAGTGTTGATGATATTGAAGGTGGAGATTTAACACTAACGCTTAGGCTAGAAAGTGGCGGGCAGCTTAGCTTTAATAACGCAGGGAGCCTGACAATAAATCATGATACTGCGACGAATACTTATTCGATAAGAGCAGATAAGGATACCTTAAATACATTCTTATCCTTGGCTGATAGCGTTCAGTATACACATCCTGACTTGAATCTAAGTGGTAGTAATGTAGATCGAATTTCGGTTCAAGTTGCCGATCAAGATATGTCGGCCCCTGGCTCTGGTATTACAGTAGTTTTACAGGCGATTGATGTAAGCATACAAGCGGTAAACAATGCACCTACCGTCTCTTTTGCAAATAATTACACGCTAAATGAAGATTCCACATTAAATATTACCGACATTCAGATAGCCGATTCTGATGCTGGCGGCGCTGATGTCAGTGTCACCATCGAGGCACATCATGGTAGTTTGCTGCTAACTCAAACCACAGGCGTAACTAGTAACGGTAGTTTAGTTACTCTGCAGGATGGCAGCACAATTTATCGGCTTACCATAGTGGGTTCGGTGGATGCCATTAATAACATCATTGGCAGCTTACAGTATACTCCGAATCAAGACATCTACGGCAATGGTGTTGATTCCATTAAGGTGGAAGTTGATGATCAAGGAAATACCGGCGGCCCCGCTTGGACGACCTCTAAGGTTGCCACGCTAAATATAATACCGACTCCAGATCCGGCTATAAATACGGGCACCATCCCCAGTGAATTAAATGTCACAGAAGATCTATTAAGTGCTATCGACCTGAGTTCACTGGAATTTGCAGACCCAGATTGGGATGTGAGCACGTCACAGTATACCTTGACCTTAAGTACTTCAGGCGGCGGAAACGTAAACGTAAATAGCTCACTGCCTGTTAGCATTCAAAACAACGGATCTAATTCAGTAACCGTTTATGGCAGCTTGGCCGAACTCAACCAACTACTAGACGATAGTAATACCATTACTTACTTGCACAGTGTAGAAAATACCAATGGTATAGCTGCGGATACTCTGTCGATAAGTTTAGAGCAAATAAGCTCGGATAATTTAGCGGTACAGCAGATAGCCGATATAGATATCAACATTGCAGCTCAGAACGATGCTCCCTCTATTACCTTGCCCGCGCAAATTTCCGCGACAGCCGATCAGAACCAGCCATTAAATGGCATCAGTGTAGCTGATGTTGATGCTGGATCTGCCAACGTATCGCTTAGGCTCGCTGTTGAGACGGGTAGTTTATTCCTTACTCAAACAACAGGGCTAACGGTTATATCGGTGGTGTTTACAAATGCTAACGGCGAAACCGTCAATGGTTTTGAGCTTAGTGGCAGTATTAGTGATATTAATCAAGCTTTGAATGGCCTGACTTATACGGCGGCGAGTAATCCATTGGGTGCAGGCGCCGACTCATTGAGCATAATCATTAATGATGGCGGCAACAGCGGTGGCGCAGCCTTGGAGGCCAGCCATGTACTAGATATTGATGTTGCTCCTCAAGCTAGTGATCCAAGCAACAGCGGCACCCTACCGTCAATTTTGACGGTTGTTGAAGATACTTTAAGCCCGCTAGATTTAAGTACGGTTGTGTTGGTGGATCCAGATGGCAGTGCCAGCAGTTATCAGTTAACACTGAGCACTAATAATGGCCAGCTGCAAGTTAACTCAGCGACAGGCTTGACGGTTAATCTTGTAAGCCCTGGTACGGTGCAGCTAAGCGGCAGTTTAAGCGACCTGAATGCTTGGTTATCAAACAGTAACGGCTTGTTGTATCAGCATAATACA
>JAOXRT010000107.1 GCA_025800365.1 Cellvibrionaceae bacterium
GCTTGCCTGTGACTATGTGCAGGCGAGCAAAGATGCTGATATTTTCGATTTAGGTTCCCCCTATTTTGAAACTGTGCTGCAGGGTAATTACGAGCTCCCCACCATCACCGATCTGGCCCAGGGAAAAAACGGCCTTATCTGGATTGCCACCTATGAAGGCCTGTATCAATACGATGGCTATCAAGTTATTCCCGCCCCCTACTACAATCACAATGATGAAAAGCTACCTAACCACTGGGTGCGCAAAGTGGCGGTCGCACAAGACGGTAAAATTTGGATGGGGACAGCAGCCTCAGGCCTCTATGTACTAAACCCAAAAAACAGAAGCTACCAACACTTTTCATTTAAAAGCGATACGCAAAGCAGCAACCCCTCTATCAATGAAATTATTCCTCTCGATTCTGAGCAAGCTTGGATAGGCTCCAGTAATGGTGTTTGCAAATTTCACTTACAAAAAGGAAAACTGCTGAGCTTCGATAGCACATCCAAGAAAGAGAAAGCAGAAGCAAGCAAACGACAGCATTTGAGCGCCACGGTGGTTAGCGCCCTATTTTTAGACGGAGACACGCTATGGATCGGCAGCACGGCAGGCGTTGATAAGCTAAACCTGCAAGATTCAAGCATCGAAGCAACAACCCATAAGGCGAACAAGGACAAACTTAGCCAGCAAACCCTAACCAAAATATTCAAAAGTAAAAACGGCAATTATTGGTTTGGCACCTTTGGCAAAGGCGCTTATCGAAAAACAACGACTGGCGACATTGAAAAACTCAAGAGTAATGACTGGATCAAAGATATTATTCAGCTGCCCAATGGCAACATTTGGATGAGCAGTGCCCGTAGTGGTATTTTAATTTTCGATGAACAAAGCGGCGAGCAAATAGGCAGCCATCGTCACAGCCAAAGCAGCGATGCGAGCTTTGATAGCAATAACGCTGGCGCTTTCTTGCTCGATCAATCCGGGCTACTTTGGATATCCACACTCGGAAAAGGCCTGAGCCGAATCAATATAGGCAATAATTTTTCTCGCAGCCTTGCTCATAATCCGGAAGACCCTCACAGTTTAAGCCATAATGATATCTATGCGATTTACGAAGACAGCCAGAATCAATTATGGTTTTCTACCTATGGCAAGGGCGTAGACGTCTTTGATCCTAGCAAAGGCAAAATCGCCAGAATAAGGCCCGCTATTGGACAAGCAGGCGCGCTACAAGAAGGCACTGTTAAAACGATTACCGAAGACCGTGACGGCAATATCTGGCTAGGCGGGCTAAACCGCGGCCTATACCGTTTAAAGAACAGTGAAAAACCAAAAGGCCAGCTAGAGCAATTCACCACCACTGACGGCCTGTACTCCAATAAAATATTCCGCTTGTTTCCAGAAGCCAACGGCGACCTTTTAGTGTTAACCCGTCGCGGCTTGAATCGATTCGTTGAAAACGATCAACACTTAGAAAAGATTAGTGGCAGTGAATTTTCAAAAACTGCTGCACTTTACTATAAAGCCTATATGGATAACGGCGACCTTTGGCTTGGCGGCCCTTCCGCCTTGTTTTACCTAGCCAACGGAGCTAAAGAATTACAAAAAATTGAGCTTAGGGGTGAACTAGCACAGCACCTTAAAGACCAGCGCATTCTCGCCCTTCACAGACAAAGCGACAGCGAAGTCATTTTGATTAGCCAATCAGCTTGGTATCGCTTAAGTATTAAGGCTGGTAGCGCTGAGCTCAGCGCCGAAAGAATTCCCGGCGATTACTTCAGCAATGTAGAATCCTTCCCAGGCCCAGATGGCCGCTACTGGGGCGCCAATTTTGTTTTCGACTTCCAACAAGGTAAGACTCAACTGCTGAATCGAGCTGACGGTGTATTCCATAGAATTCGCCGCCCTATGGCCTCAGTCAAAACGCGCGCTGGGAACTTTATTTTTGGTGGCGCCAATGGCGTCAGTATTTTAAAGCCTGCGCAGTATCAACATTCAAAATACCAGCCGCCGCTGATCATTAACCGAATTGATATCGATGGTCGTGAACTGTTAAAACCAGGGGCCGAAATTAATTTAGCGGCAAATGATCACGGCTTCTCAGTCAGCTTCGCTGCCCTGGATTATGCTGACCCACTACGCACCCAATACGCCTACCGTCTTGAAGGCTACGACGAGCAGTGGATTCCCAGCGACGCCAACCGCCGCTTAGCAACCTACACCAACTTAAACCCAGGCCAATACGAGCTACACATCAGAGCCAGCAATCGTGCTGGCGAGTGGAGTTCACATTCCTTAGCCATCCCCATCTATATAAGCGCCGCCTGGTATGAAACACTGTGGTTTAAAATAATGGCGCTAGCAGTAATTGGTCTGGCGATTTATTTACTCTTCCACTTTAGAGTGCGCCATTTGCAAAAACGCAAGCGTATTCTAGAAAATGAAGTTAGTTTAAGAACCGAAGAACTTAGAGATTCGCTGGATAACTTGCGAAGCACACAGGAGCAACTGGTAGCCAGTGAAAAACATGCCTCACTAGGTCGCTTGGTCAGGGGAATGGCCCACGAGCTGAATACACCTTTGGGTGTTGTCAGCATGGCTCACTCTGTGATCAGCGATTGCAGCAAACAAAGTATTGCCGCGCTACCTGCAGAAGCTAGCGATAGCAAAAACGCCCTGTCCCGCAAACTTAATGGCGCCGAAAGTTTGATGCACAACAATTTGCAGCGTCTCAACCAGTTGATTAGCAACTTTAAGCTGCTCGCAGGCGACGAGCAGGAAGAGCAAGAAAAAGCGATCAAGCTGTACCCCTTAATCGAAAAGGTAGTTGCTCAAATGCAGGCGCAATTTATTGCCGCAAAGGTGCGCTTATTTATCGATGGGCCTGAGGATCTGCAAGTTCGCTGCAAGGAAAGCGCCCTCTTCCACGTCCTCAAAGAGCTGCTGCAAAACGCACTAGAACACGCCTTTGAAAAGGGGCAAAGCAACGCCGAAATTCATATTGAATATCAACTCACAGAAAAGCTTTTAGAAGTGAGCGTAAAGGATAATGGCATAGGACTGAGTGAAGAGCTTCTCAGCACCGCCTTTGACCCATTCGTGGCAGCAAAGGCTCATAATGTAGGTTTAGGTCTACACGCCGCATTTAATAACAGCAGCCAACAGCTCGGCGGGCATTTGCTTTGCCACAATCAAGAAAGCGGCTGCTGTTTCACTCTTCAAATTCCAGTTCAATAATAAGCAAACTATTAACCAACGGCGCAGCGAATACAGTAAACCGTGTGCGGCACAATATTCAGTCGTTCAATAGCGATATCTTCGCCACAGCGCTCACAGCTACCATAGCTGCCTTCGTCTAGACGACGCAGGGATTGCTTGATTTGAGCCAACTCATTACTGACTTCGCAACCTATTGCCTCGAGCACCTCATCATTCTCGCGCTCCACAGCTTGCTCAGCGAAGTCTGCAGACAAAGGCTCATTACGGTGACTGACATGCTCCTCCACACGAGATAGCCGTGCTTCTAACTCGGCTTGTCTAGCCAATAACTGATCGCGTATTTGCTCCAATGACATAATCTCAACCCTCGGCTTATTGTAATTGACGAGTTTTAGCTTAAATCAGTGTAGGCAGAAAGATTTTGATATAAATCAGAAAGGCTAGCGCCTTTAAGAAAGGCGCTAGTTAAAACAGCAAGGTATACGGCGACAAGGCCTTATTTGGTTAGGTACTTGATCCCCTCGTCCAAACCTTCAAGAGTCAGTGGGTACATATGGCCATCTACCAGATCTTTGATCATGTCGATGGTTTGAGTGTAGCGCCAATACTTCTTAGCCGTAGGATTCAACCAGATAACCTTATCGAAAGTCTCGGTTAGGCGATTCATCCAAACATAGCCCGGCTCTTCGTTCATATACTCCACGCTGCCGTACTGACTACTCACCTCGTATGGCGCCATAGAGGCATCACCGATAAAGATCACCTTGTAGTCGCTGCTATAGGTATGCAATACGTCAAACAATGGCGTCGTGTCGGTGTTGCGACGCATATTGTCTTTCCAAACACCGTCGTAGATGAAGTTATGGAAGTAAAAATATTCCATATGTTTAAATTCGGTTTTACAAGCCGAAAATAGTTCTTCGCACAAGCGGACATAAGGATCCATGGAGCCGCCGACATCAAAAAACAGCAAGACTTTCACAGCATTGTGACGCTCTGGAACCATTTTAATATCAAGCAGGCCAGCGTTTCGCGCGGTAGAACGAATAGTATCGTCTAGATCCAGCTCATCCTCAGCTCCTTGGCGAGCAAACTTACGCAGTTTACGCAAAGCCATCTTGATATTACGGGTGCCAAGCTCTACCTCATCATCAAGGTTTTTAAACTCGCGTTTTTCCCAAACCTTGGTGGCCTTTTTATTGCGACTCTCACCGCCAACTCGAATACCTTCAGGGTTGTATCCGCTGTGACCAAATGGCGAGGTACCACCTGTGCCAATCCACTTATTCCCCCCCTCGTGACGCTTTTTCTGCTCTTCCAAGCGCTTTTTAAACTCTTCAATCAGCTTCTCAAGGCCACCTAAAGATTCAATCTGCGCCTTCTCTTCTTCCGTTAGATTTTTGAGAAACTCAGTACGCAGCCAATCTTCGGGAATTAAAGCTTCGATGATGTCGTCAAGTCCATCGAGATCCTTAAAATAAGCCCCAAAAGCACGATCAAACTTATCAAAATGCTTTTCATCTTTGATAAGGCAAGTTCGCGACAAAAGGTAGAAATCATCAATACTGCCGAAGGCTAGATGCTTTTCTAGCGCCTCCAGCAATACCAACAACTCTTTAATTGATACCGGCACATTGGCATTGCGCAGGCCATAAAAAAAATTAACCAGCATGCTAGCAACCTTTTTGCATTAAATTGTGCAAGTTTTTCGGGCAAGCAAATTGCATTAAGAGCGACTTTCGCGGCGCACCATAAAGGCCAAGCGCTCTAACATATGCACGTCTTGCTCGTTCTTAAGCAAGGCGCCGTAAAGCGGCGGAATTGCCTTACTCGCGTCGCGGTTCTTCAATACTTCATCTGGAATATCGTCAGCTAATAGGAGTTTTAGCCAATCAATTAATTCAGAAGTAGAAGGCTTTTTCTTAAGACCAGGTACTTTACGTACATCAAAAAATACATCCAGAGCCTCATTCACCAAATCGGCCTTGATCGTCGGATAGTGCACATCGATGATCTTCATCATAGTGTCGCGATCTGGGAAGTTGATGTAATGGAAGAAACAACGACGCAAGAATGCATCAGGCAGCTCTTTTTCGTTATTACTGGTAATGATAACAATTGGGCGCTTTTTCGCCTTAATGGTTTCACCGGTTTCGTAAACGAAGAATTCCATTTTATCGATTTCAACCAGAAGATCGTTAGGGAATTCAATGTCAGCTTTATCGATCTCATCAATCAACAAAACTACCTGCTCGTCAGCCTCAAAGGCTTCCCACAGCTTACCTTTTTTGATGTAGTTCTTGATATCGTGAACTTTATCATCGCCCAACTGAGAATCCCTTAAGCGTGACACCGCATCGTACTCGTATAGACCTTGCTGGGCCTTAGTGGTCGACTTGATATGCCACTGAATTAGGCGCATACCCAAAGATTCTGCCACCTCTTCGGCCAGCATAGTCTTGCCGGTACCCGGCTCACCTTTAATTAAGAGCGGACGCTCTAAAGTTACTGCCGCATTTACTGCCATGCGTAAATCATCGGTGGCAACGTATTTATCGGTACCTGTAAAACTCATATATCACTCCCAAGGGGCATTACTTATCTGTAGTCATTGCTGGCAGATACTAACACAGGCTTGAAATCGCCCGCAGTGGCAAAAAACATCATGGCTTTGGTGAAAAGCGCCATGGGTACAGCGACTTAGATACCCCTATAGACAGCCTGCAAAGCCAACAGCGCTCATTTTTTAATCATCACGAGTCGCCTAAAGCCACACAGAGAGACTTTAACCTGTAGACTAAACTGTAAATTACTAAAAATTAATCGGGGCGTAAAAATACCTGGTCCTGCAGGACCAGTAAGATGAGCAAGGTCTAGACAGGCCTTGTCGCTGCAGAATTGAGTCTTATGGGCAGAATATGTCTTTTAGCACACCTATCACCTTGAGGGCTTTTTCACCCTCTAGGCGATAGTAAATGGTTTGCGCTTCTCGACGGGTGGCAACCAGTTTGGCCTCCCGCAACCACGCAAGGTGCTGAGAAAGCGCAGACTGACTGATATCGATATGAGCATTAAGCTCACTTACCGATAGCTCTTTATCCGCCAAGGTACATAAAATTAACAAACGCTTTTCGTTTGCCAAACTCTTTAAAAAGGACGATGCCTCGCGGGCATTGTCCTGCATAGCTGAGAGATCCATCATATTTGTTCTATTCTTTTGTAAGTGATGCTCTTACCGCTTTTTCAAAACCGGATTTCATCCCCATGGCGCGACCCTGCTCAATGGCAAGTTCAACGTCAACACCTTGGTTAATTTGATACAAAGACCAAACCATACCGACACGATTTCCGGAGCGGCAGTGCAATAATACCTTCTCACCCTTAGCGGCTGCAAAAGCCTGAGCGAACTTTTCTTGGGCTTCGGCCGGAGCCAACTCTCTTCCAAGCGGTATATTGACGTAGTTTACACCCAATTTGGCCAGCTCGGCTTGTTCTTGCTCTAAACCTTCTTGGGGCCTACGAAAATCAATAACGGTTTTAACACCCTTGTCCGCAAAACTATTTAGCTCTTCAATGCTCGGTAAACCCCCAGCATAAATGGGGCCTAACTGGGCAAAGCCTTCTACGCCGGAACTTTGCACGGTTTCCAGCAAGGCCTTGCTCTCAGCAGCGCTTTGTTGCTGCTCAACCGAGCCACAAGCCACCATGAACGATGCCAGGGCCGCTAGCACCACGACTCGAAGGCTTTTGAAAACCAACATATTGGTCAGTGAGACAGATTTTTCAGCAATGCTATTCGCAAACATGGGTTTACCCTCCATTAATTAATAGGCATACATTAGCACAAGCTAATAATACATAGTAGGCCTCATCATCTGAAAACTCTTGATTAAAAACAAGTAAGCTTAGAGTTTCTGATAAAACAGGTCTGAACCTAGATCACAGCTTAGAAAGCTGGCCGACGAGACATGATTAAGACGTCACGACCTTGATCCAATAAACGCTGGTAGGCAAGCGTGATCTCGGCATTTGCCTCCTCGGGGGCAAGCCTCTTAAAACCGATAGTACCGTAGAAGCTCTCAAGGTGAGAAAATGGGTAACAATAAACCGCTTGCTCAAGATGAGGCTGTAATAGCTGCAGCATAATCTTACCGATTCCCTGCCCTTGCATTTGTGGCAGAACACACATCGCCCTTAAAAACAGCCAAGACTCAGTGGCAAAGGTCTTTGGCACAAGCTTAAGCGCCGCAACAATTTGCCCATCTAAGCGCAAGCAGTAAACCCTTTCTCCCTTACCCGCCTTGGCTGGGTAGCGACAAGCTTTGTAAAATTTAGTGACCAAGGGCAAACTTGCCGCAGGCACCAACTGCAACTCGAATTGCTCAAGAGAATAGATTGGCATAATTTCACCCGCCGTGTTTGAGCTCAAGCTTTAACAAAGTGGTTATTTCGGCTGGCCTCTACATGCTGGCCGAATAGATTAAAAGCTTCCAAAAGCTGCTTCGCCTGCGTTTTTTCTGCCATATGCCAAAGCAATAGCGCGATGGCCTGCGCTGAGCAGAAACCATCCGCCTGCTGATTCCTGCGCAAGCTAAATGTCTCCATAGGAAAATCAGCCGACACTGGAATCTCAAAGCACGGCAGATGTTGCAGTGATTTTGATTGACGATACATCTTGCGAACCTGCTGCCAGCTACCATCCAAAAGCAATAAGCTTCGCCCCTTTAGCTGTTCGATTGACAACATTGGATGATACCTTGAATCTTGGCCCTGATAACGATTAGCCAAACGTGCTGGAAGCAGCAGGACAGGAAGCGGCTCTGGAGCGCTTCTATCTTCGGCAATATCTTCAAACGCATTCTCTGCCATTAAGGTCCTTTGCCAAAAAAACATTTGGCAATTAGACAATGACTTCCATATCAGCAAGGCGGTATTACTTTCCTTATTCAACTCTTTCTCATGGACAAGAATGTCCAGCTTTAACTCAGAGTCAATGCGTGGCCACTGCTCGCAAAAACAGGCCACCTGGCGAAGGCGGCATTTTGTACAACGATCGACTTCCAATTCAAAACTGATGGAAGATGGTATGGTCTCACCCCATCGCACTTAACTGTCTTCCCAGTATTTCTGCATTTCATAAAACAGAAACGAAGCGCTCCAAGTTACCAAAACCAAGCCGGTTAGCGATTCGATCCCAGTAAGGTAGCGTATCGCACCATGAGGTTCGATATCACCGAAACCCAACGTGGTATAGCTGGTAAAAGAGAAATATACACAGTCCATAAAGGTATTATTGAAAGCGCCGGCAAAACTTCCCCAAGCAGGCTCTTGTATCATCCAGTAATACACAACGGCAAAAATCCAAATCTCGATGGTGTGAGCAATGAGAGCACCGATAACGCCAACCGCGATACGGTAGCGATGGATAATATGCAATAGCGGCAAAAAGCGAGAGAGCGCTCGCAGAATTTCGTAGTGAATCATGACCACCAAGGCCACGGTAACGCAGTTTACTAAAATAAAAGAAAGCACCAGTTAACTCTCTCAATTGAACGACAGAAGCTTATGTTCACAATGACTTGCGAAATGAACAGTCAGGCACCTTCATAAAGCTGCCTGAACAGGTCCTAGTGTAGCAGATTGTTATGCTGATTATTGTGGTGGTAATTATCGCTGCAGAAAATGTTAGCCCGGCTTGCGCAAAAGCAGGTGGCGATAGCGTGAGCTGCTGACTAAGTCTTGATCTAAGCTCATGGTCATTTCCATATCAAAGACCGCATCGGGGGAGGACAAACCACCTCTTTTCTCCAAGGTGTAATCCGAAAACACCCTAATACCAGATTGGCTTATCACGGTAAAACCTGCCGCCAGCAACCACTGGTTAATCTGCTCAATGCTGCTAGGATTGCTAGGTGTTAAGCCACCACGCATTTTACTGTTATCTATAGTGTCACCAGATAGCTCACGTTCTACCGACTTAAAATTACCAAACACTAAGTTACGCAGGCGTTTGCCAGCCGGGTTATAGTGGCACAGCGATAACAGTGCTCCAGGTTTCATCCAATCATATAACTTGGCCAGAAGCTGCTCGGGCTCTTCTAACCACTCTATCAGGGCGTGGCAAAGTATGAGGCCCTGGCTGTTGGATGCTATATCGCCTTGCAGATCTTGGTAGGGTTTCGCAAACCAAGATATCGGTTCGATAACTTCGGCAGGCAGCACTTCAGCTGCTCGCTGTCGCGCCGCGGCCATCATGTTTTGAGAAATATCGTTGTAAGTGAGTCGGCAACCGCGTTCGGCCAACTCTATCACCCACTGCCCTAAACCCGCACCAATATCCAAAACCTGCATTTGAGCGCAGCTGTCCGGCTCCTCCAACTGAGGAATTTCGGCGAGCAAATCTCGCCGTATTACCGCATGACGCAGGCGCCCTTTTTCAATATTGCCCTGCTGACCTTTATCGCCATAAATTTTTCCAGCGAAGTGCTCGACCAAATCATCAAAATTACGATCGCCCTCAGAGCTAGACATTAGATGCCCCAATTCTCACCCCACAACTCACACACTCTCCACCTAAGCTCTCTCGTCT
Source organism: Cellvibrionaceae bacterium (assembly GCA_025800365.1). Taxonomy (GTDB): domain Bacteria; phylum Pseudomonadota; class Gammaproteobacteria; order Pseudomonadales; family Cellvibrionaceae; genus Pseudoteredinibacter. The sequence continues at coordinate 9,789 of JAOXRT010000107.1, forward strand.
AACATCTAACGTCCAACGTCTCTCGTCTCTCGTCTCTCGTCTCTCGTCCAACATTACGACAAAGCAATATCGACCTCTTCAGCCAATAATTGATCCACGAAAAACTCTGGCACCTCAAGAAGCTCAGCAATATCTTTAAGTTTTGCCACTTCACTTGCACGAGCATGCCCTTCGGCTCGGGCCATGACACATAGATCTCTAACCAATTGCATGCGCTTGGGTATTGAATTTTGCTC
>JAOXRT010000011.1 GCA_025800365.1 Cellvibrionaceae bacterium
CAGTTTTGCGATAGGCGCCTTTGCCAAAGGTGCCAAACCAATAACTGCCATTTTTACTTTTAAATATTTTGGTTAGGGTTTGCTGGCTAAGTTTGTCATTGGGCGCCTTATGGGGTGTTGTTTCGATGCTTGAATCTTGCAGGTCTAGCTTATCAACGCCTGCCGTGCTGCCAATCCATAGCGTGTCTCCGTCTAAAAGTAAGGCGCTAACCACAGTGGCGCTCAAATGCTGTCGTTTGCCTGTTCCTGCTTTCTCTTTTTGGGGCCTGCCATTGAAGCTCAGCAGTTTTCCTTTTTGTAAGTGAAATTTGCAAACACCATTACTTGAGCCTATCCAAGCTTGCTCAGAATCGAGAGGAATAATTTCATTGATAGAGGGGTTGCTGCTTTGCGTATCGCTTTTAAATGAAAAGTGTTGGTAGCTTCTGTTTTTAGGGTTTAGTACATAGAGGCCTGAGGCTGCTGTCCCCATCCAAATTTTACCGTCTTGTGCGATCGCCACTTTGCGCACCCAGTGGCTGGGTAGTTTTTCATCTTTTTGATTGTAGTAAGGGGCGGGAATGACTTGATAGCCATCGTATTGATACAGACCTTCATAGGTGGCTATCCAGATAAGTCCGTTTTTGCCCTGGGCCAGATCGGTGATGGTGGGGAGCTCGTAATTACCCTGCAGCACAGTTTCAAAATAGGGGGAACCTAAATCGAAAATATCAGCATCTTTGCTCGCCTGCACATAGTCACAGGCAAGCAGGCTGATGCTTATCAGCATTATTAGGATAGGGCTTCTTACTACCATAGCTTAATACAATTAAGGTAAATGCCATCTGCTGACAGATTACCTAGTTAATGCGAGCTTCCTATCCTTGTGAGCCACCTAGTCTCTAACGCTATTTCGTTTGGGAGCGAATAGCATGCTTCTCATCAATTATTGGCGGCGAACTTTAGCAACTTCAATCATATTGTTGCTAATGCGGGTCGTTTCAAGCTGGAACTTCCCTAAACTAAAGCCCATATGGCCAGCTGGAATTGATTCGATATGTTCTAAAATTAGACCATTAAGTGTCTTTGGTCCATCTACGGGTAAATCCCAACCAAGCTGCTTATTGATATCCCGAATAGAGGTGCTGCCCTCAATGGCGTACCAATCATTTTCCAAAGCACTGATTTCTTGCTGCTCTTCTTCGGCTAGGTTGGTGGTGAAATCGCCAACAATCTCTTCGAGCAGGTCTTCTAAGGTGACAATACCTTGTACATCGCCGTACTCATCGACGGCAATGGCAATGCGGCGTTTTTCCTTTTGGAAGTTCAGCAACTGCACATGTAGCGGTGTTGATTCGGGTACGAAGTAAGGCTCTCTGGCGAAGCGTTTTATAGCTTCGTGAGTGATAGTTTCATCGCCGCCATAGATAAACTTAGCCGCGTTACGCAGGTGCATTACGCCGATAATGTTATTAATGTCCCCTTCATACACAGGTAGGCGGGTGTATGCGCTGCTGCGAATCTGCTCCATCAGGGTGGGGACATCCTCTTCGATATCTAAGCCTACTACTTCGTTGCGGGGCACCATAATGTCTTCGACAGTGGCTTTTTCCAGGTCGAGGATATTAAGCAGCATGCCTTGGTGTTGGTCTGGAATAAGATCACCAGCTTCGTCTACCGCTGTGCGAAGTTCTTCGGGGCGTAGGAGTTCATTGGTCCCTTGATCAGTCGGGTTTACCCCAAACAGTCTTGCGAGACGGTTAGATACTCCGTTAACTAGCCAAACAGCTGGGGTCAGTAAGATAAGTAGCGGCCGCAAAATCCAGCTAGCAGGAAAGGCTATTTTTTCTGGGTGCAGAGCGGCAATGGTCTTTGGGGTTACCTCAGAAAATATCAAAATAACTAAGGTCAGTAATATGCTGCCCCAAAGTACCCCCATGGGGCCGTAAAGGGCGGTGCCTATAAGTGTAGTAATGGATGCCGCAGCGATGTTTACCAGGTTATTCCCAATTAAGATAACGCCGATCAAGCGGTCAGGTCGCTGGAGCAGTTTGGATACCCGCTTAGCGCTGTTATGCCCTTTATTACTGAGATGTCTTAGGCGATAGCGATTAAGCGCCATCATGCCGGTCTCAGAGCTGGAAAAGAATGCGGAAAGTAAGACTAAAACAGCCAGTGCTGCAAACAGCAGGCCTATGGGGATCTCGTTCAAGAAGGGTAAAACCTAAGTCACTATTGTTAGGTGCAATAGTGAAGCAGTCTTTTGGCAGAATCAAGCCTGAAGTTGGCTTCAGTGGGGCTGATCTTTCAGTGCTACAAAATCAGCTCTACCACCAGCTTGCTGCCAAAATAAGCCAGCATCAGCGCAATAAAGCCGCCTAGGGTAAACCTTATGGCGGTATTGCCGCGCCAGCCTTTAAAGTGGCGGCCAAATAGCAGGGTGGCATAAATTAGCCAGGACGCGACCGAGAAAAAGACTTTGTGGGCCAAAGCCTGCTCTGGGTCGACATGCACAAAGAATGTGCCGGTAAGAATTGAGATGCTTAATAGAGCAAAACCCACCCAAAGCAATTCGAACAATAAGGCTTCCATGGTTTGCAGTGGGGGTAGCAAACGTACCATCCCGCTAATCTGTTTACTGCGCAGCTGGTGATTTTGATAGGCCAGTAAAAGCGCTTGCATGGTGGCAATGGTGAGCAGGCTGTAAGCCAGCAGTGACAGCAGGATATGGATGCTGGTTGCCGTATTGAGTTGCAGGCTCTGCTCGTCACCGCCAAACAGTAAGGTGCAGGCAATGGCAATCACGCTCATTGGGCTAACTAACAATAAAACATTTAAGGTTGGCTTACGGAGGCTGCTGATCAGAATGATGATGTTGATCAGCCAAACTAACAGCGAGGGAACTTTAAAAAAGCTGAGAGAAATCTCGCCACCATCAATAAACTGAAAGGCTAGGCCAGCGCCGTGGAACAATAGGGCAGGGATAAGTAGGCTGCGTAGATGTTTGGGCTTAGCAGCATGCTGATGTCTGATCTCGGCAATAATAAATGCAAAGATGCCTAAATAGCAGGCAATGGCGAGAACTAAACTTACCGTGGTGGACATCAGTCGCAGATTCCTTCGTTATAGCGCATAAGGTCAGCCGCTAAGTGTGTCATAAGGCGCGCTTAATGAGAAGTTTTATCACTGTTTCTATGCTGACCGAGGCATTGCCCTCTGTTATACTGCCGTTCTTTTGCGCCTGCCATTGTGGCGGCTGATCAAAGATTAATCCAAAGGCCTGCAGCGCCTTTATGCCGGAGTTGTAACAGCACCATGTTCGACAATTTAAGTGATCGTCTTTCCCACTCGCTAAAGAGTATTACCGGTAAGGCTCGTCTCACCGATGACAATATTAAAAGTACCTTGCGCGAGGTTCGCAAGGCCTTGCTGGAAGCCGATGTTGCTCTGCCCGTCGTAAAGACCTTTGTGGATCGCGTGCGTTCCAAGGCTATTGGCTCTCAGGTTGCTAAGTCTTTAAACCCTGGCCAGCAGTTTCTTAAAATCGTAGAGACAGAGCTTATCGATGTGATGGGGGCTGCGAATGAGTCTCTTAATTTAGCTGCACAACCACCGGCTGTGGTATTGATGGCAGGCTTGCAGGGTGCGGGTAAAACCACCTCTGTCGCGAAACTAGCTCGTTTCTTGCGTGAGCGTGAGAAGAAAAAAGTCTTGGTGGTCAGTGCGGATATTTACCGTCCGGCGGCAATTCAGCAGCTAGAAACTTTGGCTGGCGAAGTTGAAGTGGAGTTCTTCCCTTCTACTACCGAGCAAAAGCCAGTGGATATCGCCACGGCTGCAATTGATCATGCGAAAAAGCAGTTTATCGATGTGGTGATCGTGGATACCGCGGGCCGCTTGCATATCGACGATACCTTGATGGAAGAAATTCAGGGACTGCATGCAGCAATTAATCCGGTAGAAACGCTGTTTGTTATCGATGCCATGATTGGTCAGGATGCGGTAAATACCGCCAAGGCTTTCAATGAGGCCTTGCCATTAACCGGTGTGATCTTAACCAAGGCTGATGGTGATGCGCGTGGTGGTGCGGCTTTATCTGTGCGTCAGGTGACCGGTAAGCCAATTAAGTTTATCGGTGTGGGTGAGAAGGTTGATGCTTTAGAGCCATTCCATCCTGATCGAATTGCCAGTCGAATCCTGGGCATGGGTGACGTTATGTCACTTATTGAGCAGGCTGAGCAGAAGATTGATAAGGCCAAGGCCGAAAAACTGGTTAAAAAGGTTCAGAAGGGTCAAAAGTTCGATCTTGAAGATCTCAAAGAGCAGTTCCAGCAGATGAAGAATATGGGCGGTATGGGCTCAATGCTGGATAAGTTGCCAGGTATGGGCAATGTGTCCCAGATGGTAGATGAAAATGCCATGGGTAAGCAGTTTGGCCAAATGGAAGCAATCATTAATTCAATGACGCCAGCTGAGCGTCGTAATCCAGATCTACTGAATGGCTCCCGTAAGCGTCGAATCATTGCTGGTTCCGGCACCCAGATGCAGGATCTTAACCGTCTATTAAAGCAGCATAAGCAGATGGCTAAGATGATGAAGAAGATGAAAGGCGGTGGTATGGCCAAGATGATGCGAGGCTTGGGCGGCATGATGGGCGGTGGCGGTGGAATGCCACCCGGCGGTATGCCTCCAGGCGGCGGCTTACCTCCAGGCTTTGGTCGTTAACCCTGTCGATATGCCCCGATATTCATTACAGTATCGGGGTTTTTTATATGCTCTGTGATTTGACCAGAATCTTGCTTCTGTGGTTTCAATAACAAGGGTGCACCTAAGCTAAGAGCCCCTTTTTCCTTATTGAAAGCTTTGCTTTGTGGGCTTTCCTTGCTGCTCCAGTTCCAGTATAATGCCGCGCCTTCTTCGGGCTATAAGCGGTTTCGCTGGCTCAAGAAGGTACTGACTATTGTTCATGCCGTGAGGCAGCACATTGTAAATATAGTAGGAAGACTTACATGGTAAGCATTCGATTAAGCCGTGGTGGCTCTAAAAAGCGTCCTTTTTATCACTTGACTGTAACTGACTCTCGCAATCCGCGTGACGGTCGTTACCTAGAGCGTGTTGGTTTCTTTAACCCTGTAGCTCGTGGTCAAGAAGAGCGTCTACGTGTAGATGCTGAGCGTGTTGATTACTGGGTAGGCCAAGGCGCCCAGATCTCTGATCGCGTTCGCAAGCTGTTAAAAGAAGCAGCGGCAGCTTAAGGCTGTTTGGTCCAATGGCTAGCTCGTCGTCAAATTTGCTTACTGTTGGGCGTATTAACGGGGTATTTGGTATTAAAGGTTGGGTGAAAGTCCATTCTGATACCGAGCCGCGGGAAAACATATTTGAGTACTCTCCATGGTGGTTGAAAACACGCCATGGGGTGAAGCCGGTAGAGATTGATGAGTTTAAAACTCATGGCAATGGTTTGATCGCCCATATTAAGGGTGTTGATGACCGCACCTTGGCAGAAGGTTTTACCAAGGTTGATATTGCTGTTGAGCGCAATCAGATGCCGGACTTGGAAGATGGTGAGTACTACTGGCACCAGCTGGTAGGGCTCAAGGTTATTACTGAGCACGGTGGTTCGCCGCAGTTGCTTGGTAAGGTGCAAAAGCTAATGGCAACGGGCGCAAATGATGTGCTGGTTGTTAAAGGGGATAAGGCTGAGCTTGGTAGTATTGATAACAAAGAGCGTTTGTTACCTTATGTGCCAGAGCAGTTTGTGATCTCAGTGGATTTGCAGGCTGAAGAAATTCGGGTCGATTGGGACCCAGAATTTTAACAGCGGTTTTGTGGTTTAAATTTAGGAGGCAGGTATGCGCATTGCCGTAGTCACTTTGTTTCCTGAAATGTTCGATGCAGTAAGCCGCTACGGTGTATCCGGGCGAGCTTGTGAGCAGGGCGTTTTGGATTTACGTTGTTTTAATCCAAGGGCGCACACCCAAGACCGGCATCAAACTGTCGATGATCGTCCCTACGGCGGTGGCCCTGGGATGCTGATGATGATTCAGCCTCTCAGTGATGCAATCAGCGAAGCAAAGGCTTGGGCGCAAGCTGATGGTCAATCTGCTCAGGTGGTGTATATGTCACCACAGGGCAGGGTTTTTGATCAGGATGCCGCGCAGCAATTTGCGGCTACCGATAGCGGCAACCTAGTGTTGTTGGCTGGTCGTTACGAAGGTGTCGATGAACGACTTATTCAGGCTCAAGTAGATGCTGAATGGTCGATTGGAGATTATGTCCTCAGTGGTGGTGAGTTAGCAGCAATGGTGATGCTGGATGCCATTACTCGGCTTTTGCCGGGTGCTTTAGGGCATCAGTTATCGGCCGAGCAGGATTCTTTCAGTGATGGTTTGCTGGATTGTCCGCACTATACCAGACCAGAAGTTTTTCAAGGGCAGTCGGTTCCTGCAGTTTTGCTGTCGGGTAACCATGAAAAAATTCGCCAATGGAGGCTCAAGCAATCATTGGGTAGAACCTGGCAGCGACGGCCAGATCTATTGGAAAAGTTATCGTTAGACGAGGAGCAGCTAAAGCTGCTGGCTGAATTTAAAGCCGATCTCGATACACTATGAACTGATGTCGAATTGACATTGATATAGACTCGCTGTGAAGCGACAAGAATAGACTGACTTTTGAGGAGTCAATCATGAGCAGCAAAATTATTCAGGAATTGAATAACGAACAATTGAAAAAAGATGTGCCTGAGTTCGCTCCAGGTGACACTATCGTTGTTCAAGTTAAAGTAAAAGAAGGTAACCGCGAGCGTCTACAGGCCTTTGAAGGTGTTGTAATTGGTAAGCGTAACCGTGGTTTGAACTCTGCTTTCACCGTTCGTAAGATTTCTCACGGTGTTGGTGTAGAGCGTACCTTCCAGCTACATTCTCCACTAGTTGACAGCATTACTGTTAAGCGTCGTGGTGATGTTCGCCAGGCTAAGTTGTACTACTTGCGCAACTTGACTGGTAAGGCAGCTCGTATTAAAGAGAAGCTTAACTAAGCTCTTTTTAAGTGTTGCAAAAAAGCCGGCTAACAGCCGGCTTTTTTGTGTCTGTTGGAAACACTTCGTTTGCTCGCTCTGATTAGGCGGTATTTTTGTGCTGTCTATTTTCACCATCTAATTTTGGAGTTTTAACCAAATAGCTTTAAATTGCTTGGTGCTTTTAGCGATTTTGTCACTGGGTTCTGTTCTGGAACGTGTTATTTTTTCTGAATGAGATGGATGGAGTGATTATGAATATGTTTGCAGCGGATACCCATTTAGAAGAAATTTCAGAGGGTTGCTATCGGGCCCAGGTATCAAGTAACTGGTCAATTATGTCGGCGCCCAATGGCGGTTATCTGATGGCTTTGCTCGGGGAAGCCATGAGTCGCTATGCCAAATTGGCAGCACCGGTACAGATTACTGTGAACTACAGTGCTAAAACCCAAGAGTTGGCGCCCTTAGATATTCAGGTAGAGCGATTCGCCCTGAGTCGCCAGTTTGATCGTTTGCAGGCGACAGCTAGGCAGGGTGATAGGGTGGTGCTGCAGGCCTTTGGTACCTTTATGGCCGATTATGAGAAAGAGCATAACGGTGAAGAAAAGCTCTTGAATCTTGCTCCAAAAGAAGAGTGCAAAACACGAGCGGGTATGCCGGGTTTAACGGTCTTTGACCAAGTTGAAATGCGTTTGGATCCAGCCACTGCGGGGTGGACAAAAGGTGATACGGCTGAATTTTCTGAAATCTATGGTTGGATGCGAATTCCATCGGTAGAGCAGTGGAGTGCTACCTCTCTAATGATGGCCTGCGATACCTGCCCGCCGTCTATTTTTGTTAGTCATGGCGCCTTAGGTTGGGTGCCGACTATTGAGATGAGTGTTCATATCAAAGACATTCCAAAATCTCAGTGGCTCAAAGCTCGCTTTCATAGCAAGTATTTAGGTAAGAGTTTGCTGCAGGAAGACGGTGAGCTTTGGGATGAGGATGATAATCTTGTAGCGGTATCACGACAGTTGGCGCAGTTTATTCGTGCTTAGTGCTGTCGCCTTCAGATTGTAGTCTTATACAAAAAAGCGAGCCTAGTGCTCGCTTTTTTATTTGTGGGGCTTAGCGCATAGCCGCGCACTTTGTATTATAAATTTTTTGCCCTTTGGTGCGGGTAGCTTTAATAATCTGAACCATTTGATTCGGAGCATTACTAAACTGGCCGGAGTGCTTGCCGCGGCGTAATTCAGAAATAGCTTCAGCAACGCGCAGGCCTTTAATGACGCGACCAAATACGGTATAGCCTTCGTTATCGCCAATATCCAAATGTTTATTGTTGTTAACATTGATATAGAACTGCGATGAGCCAGAATCTGGGTCGTCACCAAGGCGGGCCATGGCAACACTGCCGCAGCTATTGCTTAGCCCATTTGCGGATTCATTTTTAATGGGGGCGTCGGTTTCTTTTTTGCTGAAATCAAAACCAAAGCCGCCAGTTTGAATCATAAAGCGTGGCATAACTCGATGAAAGATTAACCCGTCATAGAAGTGTCGGTCGACATACTTCAAAAAGTTTTCGACAGCGATGGGGGATTTGTCTGGGTAAAGCTCCAAATAGATATCACCCATGGTGGTTTGCAGTTTGACCTGTGGTCTCTTCTCGCTCCAAGCCTGGGTGCTGAACAGTAAGCTGATACATAGGCCGATCAGGAAAAAAGATTGCTTTAAATTATTGAAAGATTTCATGTTGTCTTAACCCCACTCCGAGTGGCGACGACGTGGACGAATAGCCGGTACAATTAAAGTGATGAGTACGCCGAGTGCGACCGCTCCGGCGCCGTACATAAACCATGTTTGGCTATCTTCTTTTTTCAAGCGCTCGTTTTCAGCTTGGGCTACATCAAGCTCGGTTTGTAAAAGTTGATGATCTTTAGCCAGTTGCTGGTAATTGTCATTTAGGTCGATGGCGTTAGCGGAGATCTGTTTAATCTGGTTTAGCTCGCTGCTCAAGGCGGATGAACCTTGCTCGGCATTGCTTAGCTGTTTCTTTAAACTTTCGTTTTCATTCTTGAGCGCTTTAAGTTGAGCGGCAGCTTGTTGGTAGCGCTCATCGCTGCGTTGGGCCTTCTGGGCAGCGCTATCTAGCTTTAGTGCGGCAATGGGTTCTTCAGCAAGATATTGATTTGGCACCCAGCCAATATCGCCGTTTTCAAGTTTTACCTGGCTCCAGTTTTCTTCGCTCTGAATCAGGCTTAAGCGAGTGCCCGATTTTAGGCCACGGTGCAAAATGGTGTGTTGATTACTTGGCCCTTTGCGCATTGGTACATAAAGAACGTCGGATATCCAGCGGGATTCTTGTGCAAAGCTGGGTACGGCAAACAAGCAGCTGGCAATGGCGCTACTGCTTATGGCAATTTTTACAAGTTGGTTTCGGGTCATGCTCTTAATTCTTTTGATATTTTAATGGGGCGGTTAGGGCAATACTTTCTTAAATGGTTTTACCTTGACGTTGGCGTAGACGCCGGCGCTCACATAAGGGTCTTGGTCGGCCCATTCTTGTGCGGCTTCTAGGCTGTCAAACTCAGCAACGACTAAGCTGCCGCTGAAACCGGCTTCGCCAGGGTTGTCACTATCAATTGCAGGGTGGGGGCCAGCAATTAATAAGCGGCCTTGCGCTTTTAATTCTTCAAGTCTTGCTAGGTGATCTGGTCTAGCAGCTAGGCGTTTCTCTAAACTGTTATCAATGTCTTCGCTGATAATGGCGTAATACATGTTTATTCCTGTCGATCGGCTATTGATCTACCATGATGTCATCTAGGCTTAAGCCTGATAAGCGCGTGATGGATCGAAATACATAAAAAAGTGTGCCCATCATGATGATGGTGGCGGGTACCGCAATTACCGGAAAGCTCAATGCGGTCATTTTTCCTAGCTCAGCATTGAAGGCTTCGGTGCCCGGTTCGCTAACGAGTAGCATCTTAGCCAAAATATAATTAAGTGCGGACGATAAAAAGAATGAGCCGGCTAACATGATCGATGCGTTACGCATGGCTTTATTAAAGTCATCCATTTTTCCGCGCTCGTGCAAGGCTGCTTCAACTTTATCAGTTTGCAAAAATTTATCGTTGTATAAAAATGTTCTCACCAAAGGGTATTTGGTTTTTATGGAAATCAGCACAGCAAGGCCTATTAAGCCGGGAATGGCGGCCTCTTTGATAGCAATATATTCTGGTGGGAGCTCCATTAGACTCATGCCGCCCGTTAGCGCTACGCTGATGATTCCAAGGGCTGAGAAAAAGTTAATCTTGCCGTTGCGAATTAAATCGTTAGCACCATATAAAATGGGAAATGCCAATGCGACAATGATAGCTAGCTTAGTACCAAGATAATCGTCGCCGCTTAATTTGGTAAGAACTAAGGTCGGGATGACGATGTTCAGTAATAAGTTGGCCAATAAGCTTTCTTTTTTGGGTTTATTGGCAGGGATCTCGGCGGGCGTAGCTATCGGCTCGCTGGTTTTTGCTTCGCCGCTGTCGGCTGGGTTCGATTCTTTGATGTTCACAATAGCATCTTAATTATTAGTGCTTAGTTAAGCGAAAACACTGGCGTTCAAAAATTGAGCGCCTGTGGGGGTTCGTGTTTTATCCTAGCTAACGCGGTACAATGTTAATCCAGTACAAGGTTGCTGTTTTAACGGCTAATAGCCGTTATCTCTTATAGCCTAGGAGCGACATGAGCAAAATATATGACCTGCACAGCCACAGTGACTACTCGGACGGTATTTTAAGCCCTTCTGAGCTGGTGTCGAGGGCATATGAGCAATCTGTTAACGTGCTCGCACTTACTGACCACGATACCTTAGCTGGTATTGCGGAAGCTCAGGCCGCTGCGAACAGCTGCGGCTTAGACCTCATCCCTGGTATAGAGTTCTCCTGTCAGTGGAATGGACGCGGAATTCATATCGTTGGCTTGAATGTCGACACCAACAATGAGCAGTTGCTAAACGCTGTTGAAGAGCAGCGGCAGCGACGTGAATTGCGTACCGAGACAATAGCAAAAAGGCTGCACAAGGCTGGTATTGAAGGCAGTTTGCATTGGGTGCAGCAAAAGGCGGGCAAAGGCACTATTGGGCGCCCACATTTTGCTCAGTTTTTGGTCGAAAAAGGGCATGTAAGAACGATTAATCTTGCCTTTAAAAAGTACTTGGGCGCTGGTAAGCCGGGCGATGTTAAAAATTTGTGGCCTGATATAGAAGATGCCTGTGGCTGGATTCGAGCTGCAGGTGGCCATGCGGTTTTGGCTCATCCAGATAAGTACAAGTTGACCCGCACCAAATTGCGCGAGTTGTGTGCTGATTTTAAAGAGGCCGGTGGAGCCGCCATTGAGATTGTCAGTGGTAAGCAGCAGGCTAATGTGACTCAGAATATTATGGGCTTAGCCAAGGAGTTTGACTTGCTTGGCTCTTTAGGCAGTGATTTTCATCAGCCGCAGCAGCCTTGGCAAGAGCTTGCTTGTTGTGGGTTTCTACCGGAGGGCATTGAGCCGGTCTGGCAGAGTTGGGGCTAGGTTGTGCTTACGCTGTTAGCCGCCTCATTATAGGAATTTAAGTGTTTGACGCTCGCTTTGGGCGCAAGTGAAAACCAGATTTATTGTAGGAGTGCCTTGTGGCTCAGTTTTTCCAAATTCACCCGGATAATCCTCAGGGCCGCCTAGTTAACCAAGCGGCTGATATCTTGCGGGGTGGGGGCTTGGTGGCCTTTCCGACAGATTCGGCCTATGCCATTGGTTGTCATTTAGGTGATAAAAAGGCGGTAGATCGTATCCGTCAAATTAGGCAGTTGGATAAGCACCATAATTTTACCCTTATGTGCCGTGATCTATCCGAGTTGGCGACCTATGCCAAAGTCAGCAATAGCGTATTTAGGATGCTAAAGGCCCATACCCCTGGGGCTTATACCTTTGTGCTGGAGGCCACCAACGAGGTGCCTCGCCGAGTCATGCACCCCAAGCGTAAAACCATCGGTCTTCGTGTGCCCGACAACAATATCGCATTGGAGTTGATCGCCGCGCTTGGCGAGCCGCTAATGACCTCAACGCTGATTATGCCGGGTGATGAGTACCCGCTGACTGACCCCTATGACATCCGCGAAACCCTAGAGCATCAACTCGATTTGGTGGTAGATGGTGGTTATTGCGGCATGGAAGCGACCACTGTGATTGATCTAACCGGTGAAACACCAGAGCTTATTCGTCAGGGCTGTGGAAGCTATGACGACTTTATGTCCTAAGCTAAAGCTTTTTGAGGCCTATGCTTTCTGCAAGAGGCTTCTCTATTGGAATTATCGAAAGGCTTGAAGGCTTTTCTTAGCTCTGTTGCCCGACTCTGATTGCCGTTATAATGCCCCGTTTTCATCCATCAAAACAGGTATCCGGGTGACGGACGAACTAGAAGAATTAGCAGGCGCCGAGATGGCGACTGACACTGCTGAATCAGTGTCTGAGCCAGAAACACCTGCCGACCAAGCCGAAGAGCCAGTGCAAGCTTCCTCTGAGCAAGCCAGTACTGAACAGGCCGAAACGTTAAGTAAAAGCCCCCCTAGCCAAGGAGAAATGCCCTTTGCCATTGTTGATGGTAAAGAGATGACTACCTTGCCGAAGGATTTGTATATTCCACCAGATGCTCTAGAGGTGATTCTAGAGGCTTTTGAAGGGCCTTTAGATTTACTGCTTTATCTGATTCGACGTCAAAATATCGATATCTTGGATATTAATGTGGCGGAGATTACCACTCAGTATATGCAGTATGTCGAACTGATGGACGCGATGCAGTTTGAATTGGCTGCTGAGTATCTGTTGATGGCGGCAATGCTTGCCGAGATTAAATCTCGTATGTTGCTGCCTAGAAGCAACGAGGTGGAAGAAGATGAGGATGATCCTCGCGCCAACTTGATCCGCCGCTTGCAGGAATACGAGCGCTTTAAGAAAGCGGCTGAGGATATTGATGAGCTGCCTCGTGTTGGTCGTGATATTCATCAGGGCTCTGCCCAGCCGCCAGATCGCAACTTGACTCGACCTGAGCCGGAGGTGGATCTGAAAGAGGTCTTACTGGCACTGTCAGAAGTGTTGCGTCGTGCGGATATGTTTGAAAGCCACCATGTGGAAAAAGAGCGATTGTCGACTCGAGAGCGCATGGGGCAAGTGCTGGATAGCTTAAGCCACAAACAATTTGTTCCCTTCGTGAGTTTGTTCACTGTGGAAGAGGGGCGACTGGGCGTTGTGGTGACATTTTTGGCGGTGATGGAGCTAATTAAAGAGTCTTTGGTTGAGATTGTCCAAAGTGATGCATTTGGCGCTATTCATGTTAAGGCTCGTGCGCAATAAACGCGTAAACAGTTAAGGATAATATTTATTAATGAACGATAAAATTCTGCTGCGCAAAATTATTGAAGGGGCATTGTTAGCGGCTGCACAGCCACTAACCGTTAAACGCTTGCATGAGCTATTTTTGGTCAAAGATGACGAGGAAGATCAAGAGCCGCCAGCGAAAGATGAAATTCAAGCGGCATTAGAAGATATTCAGGCTGATTGTAAAGATCGTGGTTATGAACTAGTAGAAGTCGGTTCTGGTTGGCGTTTTCAGGTTGTTGCTGATACGGCCAAGTGGGTAAACCGCCTATGGGAAGAGAAGCCGCAAAAATATTCCCGTGCGCTGTTGGAAACCCTAGCTCTAATTGCCTACCGCCAGCCCATTACTCGCGGTGATATTGAAGAGATTCGCGGTGTCGCGGTGAGCTCCCATATTATTAAAACGCTAACCGAGCGTGAATGGGTGAAGGTAGTTGGGCACCGCGATGTGCCAGGGCGACCATCGCTATATGCGACAACCAAACAATTTTTAGATTATTTTAATCTCAATAGTTTGGAGCAGTTACCAAGTTTGAGTGAAATTGCCGATCTGGAAAAAATGAATCCAGAGCTGCAATTAGATGAGGGTATGGAGATTCCACCCACTAAGGATCTCCCCATCGATCCAGAAGCGGAAGCTGAAAAAGCCGAGGCCGAGCGCTTAGCCGCTGAAGGTGGAGAGGCTGGGGCGGATGAGACCGAAGCTGATGAGGCTCAGAGCAGTGAGCTTGAAGATTCAGAGCTAGAGAATGAAGAGTCTGAAAGTGCTGAAGATGAAGCCGCTGAAAATGAGCAGCAAGTAGATGCTGATCTTGAAGACTCAGCGCTTGAAGACTCAGAGTCAGAGAACACACTAGAAGCCGAAGCCGAAGCCGAAGCCGAAGCCGAAGCCGAAGCCGAAGCCGAAGCCGAAGCCG
>JAOXRT010000115.1 GCA_025800365.1 Cellvibrionaceae bacterium
AGAGCAGAGCATTGAACTACAAGTAACGGCGGTAATTGAAGATATCGCCGCTGACAGCCATTTAAACTCGGATATGCGCCCTAAATACGCCTTGGGTCTGATCGCAAGCTATCATGCGCTGACGCAAATCGATAAATTCACCTTAGAAGGCGAGATGGGTAATAACTCGGCGGCTATTTATGTATTACTGCCTGAGAATCGTGATCAAACTTGGTTACAGCATGAAGCTGATGCCATGTTTGATGCACATACTCCAGAAGAAGACAGAGAATATACCGAGGCGCTACGAGTACGCCCGCTTATTATGTCGAACACCATGGTGTGGGATGCCATGGGCTTTCCTGTAATGATCGCCGCTCAGGTTTTAGGCTTGATGGTATTGATTATTGCCGCACTTAATTACACTAATCTAGCCGCCGCACAAAGCTTTGGCCGCGTACGTGAAGTGGGCCTACGCAAAGCGCTTGGTGCAAGCAAAGCGCAATTGCTGCAGCAATTTTTAATAGAAAGCTTAACCATCGCCAGCTTTGCAATGCTTTTAGCCTTAGCAGCGATTGAATGGCTCGTGCCTTTATATAATAGCGGCACCGGCAAAGCCGTTGCGCTAAATTATAGCCAGGTATTGCCTTATGCCATCGGCATTACCTTATTGGTCGGCCTAGGTGCTGGTGCATACCCCGCTTATCAAATATCCCGTCATCAACCGATTGAAAGTTTACGTGGCGGTGCCAATAAAGCCGGTGGCAGCCAGTGGTTTAGAAACATTCTAATCGCTGCGCAGTTTTCGCTTTCTATATTTATGCTAGCCATGGTGATGGTGGTTTATTTTCAGAACGCCAAAATGCAGGAGCTAAGCGCCAGCTTTAATAAAAGCGACACCCTAGTGCTTGGCCGCATGGATGTGGAAGCTATTGTGCCAAAGCAAGAGGCGCTAAAGCAGCAACTGCTCAACAAAGAGGGCATTGCCGCCGCGAGTTATTCCAATGCCGTACCTTTCCAATCGGGCGGCTATCGTCGTAGTGCAGCGGCTAGAGCAGGTGATGAAGCAGGGCGTTTTGATGTCAGCTTTGTTTCCATCGACTTTGATTACCTGCGTAATTATCGTCAGGAGCTGATCGCCGGCCGAAATTTTGATAAACAGCGGTCACAAGATATCTTCGATGATTCACGTACCACCATTAATGTGATTGTTAATGAGCGTATGTTACAGAAGCTAGGTATCTCATCAGCTGAAACGGCTATTGGGCAAAACTTCTATAAAATCCTAGACGAGAAATATCCCACAGAGCGCGAGTACCATATTATTGGTGTGGTTGCTGATAGCTATTTCTTTGGTGTGCACCAACCCATACCGCCAACGGGCTTTATGGTAAGACCAGAAGATTATCGCTTCTTATCGTTACATCTGCTGCCCAATAAGCGTCAGCAGGGCGTATTGAATACCGAGCAAACTTGGGATGCGCTAATTCCTAATTATCCAATACAAAGCAAGTTCTTAACTTACTACTTCCGCCTCTTTTATCGTATTGCCGAAGGTATTAACGCGGTTATCTCCGGTTTTGCCGGTATTGCTTTAATGCTCTCGCTAATTGGCTTATTTGGTTTAGCGGCCTTTATGGCCCAGCGCCGAACCCGAGAAATCGGTATTCGTAAGGTACTGGGTGCCAGCCTAGGGCAGGTGATTGGCTTATTGGTTTGGCAAATATCCAAGCCGGTATTGTGGTCGGTATTAATCGCTGTGCCCTTAAGCTACCTTGCGGCCGGCATGTATATCGATTTCTTCCCAGAATCCATTCAGTCTATCTTACCTTTTGTCGCTATCGCCGTAATTATTGCTATTGTAATGGCCTGGGGCATTGTAGCGATACACGCTTGGCGAGTGGCCAGACAACGGCCCGTACATTCCCTTAGATATGAGTAAAGGGTATGAATCGGTGAAAATATTACCAGCCTAGTAACAAATAAAGGCAAAACATCGTCATAGTAATAGCCCCTCAATGAAGTCATAAAATAATAA
>JAOXRT010000015.1 GCA_025800365.1 Cellvibrionaceae bacterium
GAAGCTTTCTAGAAATAGGGTCAGAACCTACAGGTTCTGACCCTGCAAGACTTATGCGTCTTCGCAAACCTCGCGGTAAGCATCTGCATCTAATGCAGCGTCAAGCTCAGAAACATCTGCTGGCTTAACTTTGAAGAACCAACCATCATCATAAGGAGAGCTGTTTACTGTCTCAGGCTCGTCTTCCAAAGCTTCGTTTACCGCTACAACTTCACCGGTAAGAGGCGAGAAGATATCGGAAGCGGCTTTTACAGATTCAACAACACCTGCTTCTTCGCCGGCGTTAACCTGTGAGCCCACCTCAGGCACTTCAACATAAACAACATCGCCTAGGCTATCTTGGGCGTGATCAGAAATGCCAACTGTTACAGTGCCGTCAGCTTCTACACGCGCCCACTCATGGCTCGATAGATACTTAATTTCATTGCGCACTTCACTCATGGACTAATCCTCTGCTATCTCTACTGTATTAATTAAAAAACTTGCTTACCGTTACGGACGAAGCTCGGCTTAATTACCTTAACTTCTACTTGTTTATTTCTCATTTCAACCAAACAAGTATCTCCAATCTCTTTGGGCACTCGCGCCATGGCAATAGAATAGCCTAAAGTCGGCGAGAATGTACCACTGGTAATTTCACCAGTAGCCTCAACACCAGGCACAATAACTTTCTGATGAGCACGTAAAACGCCTTTTTGCTCCATCACCAAGCCTACCAACTTCTCTTTAACACCGGCTTCTTTGGCGGCCTCCAAAGCTTTGCGACCGATAAAGTCACGATCTTCAGGCGCCCAAGCAATGGTCCAAGACATATTGGCTGCCATTGGCAAAATAGTCTCATCCATATCGCTACCGTATAAATTCATGCCTGCCTCTAGGCGCAAAGTATCACGGGCACCCAAACCACAAGGCGCTACATCAGCAGCGACTAGATCTTTCCAAAACTGCACAATAGCGGCTTCTGGGACCATAATTTCTAGGCCATCTTCACCGGTGTAACCAGTACGAGCAATAAACCAACCATCAACTTCCAAGCCTTGGAATACCGACAGAGAATTAACCACCTCAGCCTTATTGCCACCTAAAACGGCGGCAACCTTAGCTATCGCTTCCGGACCCTGCACAGCCAGCATAGAAAGCTCTGGACGCTCACTCAGCTCTACTTCAAATGCTGCGGCCTGCTCATTCATCCAAGCCAAATCTTTCTCGCGAGTAGCGCAGTTCACAACAGTGCGGTACCAACCGTCCATGTTGTAAACAATCAGATCATCGATCACGCCGCCCTGCTCATTCAGCATACCGGTGTACATAGCCTTACCGGTAACGGAGCTAATCTTCTCAACATCATTGGCCAGCAAGTAACGTAGAAAGTCCTTCGCGCCAGCGCCTTTTACATCAACAATGGTCATATGGGACACATCAAACATGCCCGCCTCGCGGCGCACCTTGTGATGCTCCTCTACCTGAGAGCCATAGTTAATTGGCATATCCCAGCCGCCAAAATCAACAATTTTGCCGCCTGCGGCTTCGTGCTCTGCGAACAATGCAGTCTTATTACCCATTACGCTACCTATCCAGTTAAGCCCCAGCCTAGGGGGTAAAAACCCTTATACACCACATGAAACCACCGGCTTTCGGCATGTTTCCCATAATGCACATTGTGTTTCCAATAATAGAAAAACGGCATTGTACTGGTATTAGCAGCAAAGGCAATCACCCCCAGGATAAGGGGAAACTCAATGGATAATTTGGACGCTAAAAGAAGACTTACAGTCGCTAGAGAAATGAGCAAGCGCCCTCCGCAACAAGAGGACGCCGCCAATACAGCCCTTCTGACTAAGGCTGCATTAAGCTCTCAAGTTAGAGCTTAGAAGCTTGAGCCTAGAAGTTATAGTTCAAAGATACCGTAGTATAGCGATCGGTTTTCTCGGTACCTGGATCTACATCGGTATTGTGCTTGGCCAAATAGGCAATTTTTAGTGCCAACTGCTCAGTCATGGCTACTTTTACCGCGACTTCAGCTTCAAGATAAGTATTCTCTTCACCAGCTTCGCTCAATAAGTAGCTTTCTAGCTTAGTGGTATCCGTTAGCTGCTGCTTGTAAGAAACCTTACCAAGAACTACCGCCTCGTCTTCTTTTTCTTGATTAAGGCGACGCTCACTGCTTCGGAAACCCGCACCGATCTCAGCATCTAGAATAGTCTCTTCGGTTTTAATAACGTGATAACCCACACCACCGGTCAATGAAGACTGATACTCAAATGCACTAAAGCGATCATCTTGATAGCGATAGTTACCAAAGCCGTAAACATCTTCATTAAACTCATAGCGGCTATTAAAGTTGAAGGTATAGGCTTCTGCGCTGGTTTTGTCATCGGTAGAAGCTGTATTAGCGCTAACCTCGGCTTTATGGGTCCAATCGTTTTGCACATAGGAGATCAACAATTTAACAGCCAAGGCCTCACTCTCAGAGTTGCCCGCTACACTGTTATAGCCAAGATCACCTTCGCCTTTCCATTCACCGGCAAAGCTAACGCTAGATGCCAATAAGGCAGACACGAACAGGGTTTTATTTAATTTCAACATAGGTTCCTACTTGTATTACATTCTCTAAAAATAAAAACAGCCAACTCACCAAAGCTTAGACCAATCATTAGACGACTAAAAACAAAGCCAAGCTCAGGTTTAAGATGATGGGGAGGAAGATACTTTAAGCGGCTGAACTATAAATGAACCCTTATAGCTCAGCATAAAAATCAGGAAATAGTGGCAGATAAATTATCTAGGCAAGTAACTAGCGACGAGAGCGACGAATCATCAATACTACCGGAGCAAGGCTTAGCAACACCAAACTCAAAGCAGGTAAGGCAGCACGCTCCCACTCCCCTTCTGAGGTCATCTCGTATACACGCACCGCCAGAGTATCCCAGCCAAATGGACGCAGTAATAAAGTAGCCGGCATTTCCTTCATCACATCCACCAGCACTAAAAGCATGCCAGCAAATATACCGGGCGATAGCATTGGTAAATATACCCGCCACAACAGCTGCCATTTATTGGCGCCCAAACTTTGCGCTGCTTCTTGAAAGCTAGGTTTTAAACGCTCAAAGGAAGACTGAATAGGCCCAAGCCCCACGGTAAAAAAGCGCACACAGTAGGCCAATATTAAAGCCATTACACTGCCCACTAATATTTGCTTAGGCGGCATATCCAGTAAGGCCCGCACCGGCGCCACCAATACAGAGTCCACTTTCGCGAAAGACAACATAATACCCACAGCAAGCACAGAGCCAGGAAAGGCATAACCCAAACTTGCCGCACGCATTGCAAAACCTTTTGCGGAAATATTACCCAGCTGACGCTGCCCAAAAGCCACTGCGATTGCCAAGCTCACCGTTAAACTTGCAGCAATAGCGCCCAAGGCGAAGGTATGCAGAACCAAATCTACATAACGCTGATCCAAACCACCAAGGCCAGTTTCCACCACCCAAAACAGTAGCTGGCCAACCGGAATAACAAAAGCCAAAACAAATATCAGCAAGCAGTAGCCAGTGGCTAAATAAGCCCGCGCGCCTTTTAATTTAAAACGCTCTCGCTCTTGGGCCGGCACCTCAAATAAACGACCGCCACCGCGTGCCTTCTGCTCGGCAAACAAAGCCAAGGCAACGAACAACAACAATACCGAAGCTAGCTGCGCAGCCGCTGGCAAATTAAAAAAGCCAAACCAGGATTTATAAATAGCGGTGGTAAAAGTATCGTAGTTAAAAACCGCAACCGCTCCAAAATCTGCCAGGGTTTCCATCAGCGCCAAGGCGGCTCCGGCTGCAATAGCTGGGCGCGCCATAGGCAACGCTACCGACCAAAAAGCCTGCAGTGGTGTGCGCCCCAACATACGCGCCGCATCTACCAAGCCACGCCCTTGGCTCATAAAAGCGCTGCGGCTTAGCATGTACACATAAGGATATAGCACCGCACTTAAGACTAAGCTCACCCCACCTGCACTGCGAATCGATGGCATGCGAAAATCACTACCAAACCATTCACGCAATTGAGTTTGTACGGGGCCACTAAAATCAAATAATCCCAACGCTACAAAAGCAACCACATAAGTTGGGATTGCCAATGGCAGCATCAAGCCCCAATCGAGCCAGCGCCTCCCGGGGAATTCACAAACCGAAACCAGCCAAGCCAAGCTCACCCCTAAAAAGATGGCGATACTGCCAACACCAATACACAGCTTTAAGGTATTGCCCAACAAGGTGCCAAGCTGGGTTTGAATAAGGTGAGCCCAAATATCGCTTTGATCGCTAGTCCAGCTTAGGGCAATGACCAAAATAGGCATTAAAACCAAAGCCGCCGCAAACCAAGCCGGTAAACGCCAGAAATGCTTACGCCATTTTGTAGATTGAGCATTCACAAAGAAGGACTCTTTGTTCGCTGAGGACTGATTAGAATCATCATTAGATGGTTGATCAGAAGGGGGCTGGGGCACGGCAATTTCACTCATGCCCCATTTTAACTGGTTTCAAGCTGCAGCAATAGCCACAGCTTGCCTACACAGTTAATTAAAAGTCTTAAAGACTAAGCCGGGCTTAACGGTAGCCTGCTCGGTCCATCAACTTAACAGCATCAGCCTGCAACTTACCTGCCGCCTCAACATTAACCAAGTCAGCTTTGAATTCGCCCCATGCTTGCACTTCAGCAGAAGGCTTAACAGTTACATTCACTGGATACTCATGGTTAATCTCAGCGAACTGGCCCTGAGCCTTATCGCTAGCCAACCACTCCAATAACTTGCGTGCTTCAGCTGGCTGCTTGGCGTGTTTGGTAATACCGGCACCAGAAATATTTACGTGTACACCACGGTCTTCTTGGTTAGGCCAGTATAGTGCCAAAGCAACATCTGGGTTTTTCTTCTTCAAACGACCAAAGTAATAAGTGTTAACAATAGTGGCGTCACACTGGCCAGCAGCTACTGCTTCCATGGCCTTGGTATCGTTTGAGAAAGGCTCGGTAGCTAGGTTTGCCACCCACCCTTTAACAATCTCTTCGGTTTTTTCTTCACCTTGAGTTTGGATCATGGTGGCAACCAAAGATTGGTTGTACACCTTCTTAGAAGTACGCAAGCACAAGCGCCCCTTCCAATCTTCAGCAGCCAAGGCTTCGTAGGTGCTTAGATCTTCTGGCTTTACGCGCTCGGTTGAATAAACAATAGTGCGAGCACGAATAGATAGGCCAAACCAATCATTGTTAGCGGCCTGCAAGTGAGCAGGTACATTGGCTTCTAATGATTCGGAATCTAAAGAAGCAAACAAGCCCTTATTGCTAGCCTGCCATAGGTTGCCAGCATCTACCGTCATAAACATATCGGCAGGGGTAGATTCGCCCTCAGCAGAAAGACGCTCCATCAATGGGCCAGCCTTATCGGTAACGTAGCGTACTTCTACGCCTGTCTCGGCCGTGTATTTTTCAAACAAAGGCTTGATCAGGTGCTCTTTACGGGAAGAGTAAACAGTAACTACAGTTGCCTCGGCCTTTTCGGCAACTGCGGCTGCAGTTTCAGTGGTTTCTACTGCAGGTTTACTTTCTTCTTTCTGACTACAGCCAGCAACAGCTAACGCCATCAATGCCAATGACGGAGCCCACTTTGCCTTCATTTGAATTGCCTTCATGCCAACCTCATTCTTTATGCCGAGCTTTAACGGCGGGGAATTGGAAAAGATGCAAATGATAGAGATTACTATTCAGCAATGCAATGACGACAATCAACTGTTGAGACAGGTACACTTAGCCACAAGATAAATAGCCGATAAGATAAGAAGTCCCCATGAGCAACTTGCCGTCCAAATTAATGGACCCAAAGTTATTCGCCAAGCTGGTATTAGCTTGGTATGACGAACATGGCCGCAAAGAGCTTCCCTGGCAGCAGGGCATCAACCCTTACCGGGTGTGGCTTTCAGAAATTATGCTGCAGCAAACTCAAGTAGCCACGGTAATCCCATACTTTGAGACCTTTACCCGCAAATTCCCTGATGTTTGCAGTCTAGCTAAGGCCGATATAGACGAAGTGCTTCACCTATGGACAGGCCTAGGCTACTACGCCCGCGCCCGTAATCTGCATAAATGCGCGCAAACCGTTGCCGAGCAATACAAAGGCGAATTTCCAGGGACAGTTGCCGAGCTAGAAGAACTGCCGGGCATAGGCCGATCTACCGCCGGCGCCATTGCCTCCATCGCCTTTGGCCAGCCAGCGGCCATTTTGGATGGCAATGTAAAACGCGTATTAGCGCGGCTACATGCCGTGGAAGGCTGGCCCGGCAATAGCAAGGTACAGCAGACCCTATGGCAAATTGCCGAGCACTACACGCCAAACAAACGCAACCCAGAATACACCCAGGTAATGATGGATTTAGGGGCCACCGTTTGTAAGCGCAGTAAGCCACTGTGCAATGTCTGCCCGCTACAGGATAGCTGCCAAGCCCACGGCCAAGGTAACCCTCAAGATTACCCAGGCAAAAAACCCAAAAAAGAAAAGCCCGTACGCGCCTGCCAAATGCTTATCCTGCAAAACCCAGCAGGCGAAGTACTTTTACAGCAACGCCCAAGCCAAGGCATATGGGGCGGCCTTTGGTGCCTGCCAGAGCTAGCCAGCGATGCCAATATTGCCGAGCACTGCATTAGCCAGCAGCTCAGCGAAAGCGAGCCCGCCACCGAGCACTGGAACAGCTATCGCCATACTTTTAGCCATTACCATTTAGATATCACACCGGTGCTGGTGCAAGTAAATCCCAAAGACAAGGTTGCCGAAGCTGGCGAGCAATGGGTAAACCCCGCCGCACCAGGCGAGCTTGGCCTAGCAGCCCCCGTTAAAAAGCTGCTAGAGCAGATAGCGGCCATACAGCAGCAACTTCTTTAAAACCCAGCAAGCGCAAAGATGGGCAAACGCCCGCCGGAGGGGTAAAATCCCCCTCCCTTAAATAGAAGGATATCGCCATGAGCCGTATGGTTTTTTGCCGTAAGCACAAAAAAGAACTGGAAGGCCTAGACCAACCACCCTACCCCGGCCCCAAAGGCCAAGACCTGTACGAAAATGTATCTAAACAGGCCTGGATGGAATGGATGCAGCACCAAACCATGCTGATCAATGAAAAGCGCCTAAACATGATGGACATGACCGCGCGCAGCTATTTAATGGAGCAAATGGAGAAATTCTTCAGCGGCGAAGAAGTAGACCATATCGAAGGCTACGTGCCCCCTAGCGAGTAAATCAACAGCCCCGCAGCCGAACAAAAATTAGACAAAAAAGCCAACGAAAAGAAAGGCTTAAATAAAGTCTTGACTCTGCGGCGGCGAACAGGTTTAATACGCGCCTCTTTACGGGAGCAACCCGTAATATTTGCCCGGATAGCTCAGTCGGTAGAGCAGGGGATTGAAAATCCCCGTGTCGGTGGTTCGATTCCGCCTCCGGGCACCATACATAAACTCTGCCAGATCAGAGACTTAAGAAGCCAGACAATGATCTGGCTTTTTTTATGCCTGCCTGTAAAATCACACAAAAATCACACTTATAAATCTAGGGACAGAGTTTAATGTCAAAATGGAGAAATGGCGCCACCTTAATAACTATTCTCAGTATAATACTCCCTATTGTTACCACCGTCTGTGTGATCAAATACCAAGAGCATAAAGCCAGACAACAAACACCACAGCTGGGTGCAACGATGGTATCAAGCCGTCAGCATCTCCCCCCAAATTTCATTATGCTTCACGAGTATTTTTTCTCGTTAAAACATCGAGATTATGGGCAAGGAGACAAAAGGTATCTCTCAGAGTTTGAAGCTGACATAGCTAGACAGATCTACAATGAGAAAAGC
Organism: Cellvibrionaceae bacterium; assembly: GCA_025800365.1. Taxonomy (GTDB): domain Bacteria; phylum Pseudomonadota; class Gammaproteobacteria; order Pseudomonadales; family Cellvibrionaceae; genus Pseudoteredinibacter. Next base: position 7,875 of record JAOXRT010000015.1, read on the forward strand.
GAAGAGGACTCTGAGCTCGGCGATTTTTACGTATCACCCGATATCGTCGGTATTATCCTCGAAAAACTAGAATCGAGAGGTGTATATAGGTCAAGTCAAACCTTAGATATAAATCATAAAACCATAAGAATAAAAAACACCAGCAATATAGAAGCCAAATCAGCTAGGCTAGACATTGGCCTTTCAGGCTGGGCCACAATCTCAACAAATAATCGACGCAAGAACATTCAATTTAAAGGACAAATACCTTTAGGGACTATTGAAGGCGATAGCGATGATCTAACAATACACATATGGGCGAACTTTTTGATTCATTCAGATGATATAAAGTTGAGATATGACGGCGGCGTTATTAGAGTTAATGAGCACAAGTATGAGATAGATGACCCCATTCTGGATTTCGATTCTTTTATGGCAGGCATAGGTCTAGCACTCCTTCTACTGATCTTAATATCACTTGTATGGGGAAAAGAAGCTACCCCAAATAGCTCAGAGGACCCAAACGAACAACATCCTTCAGATGATCCGAAGAAAGATGAGAGTACCTCATAGTCATCTTTACGTCTGAATGACCAAGTATTTTTTGCAGTGTTAAAATATCACCTCCATTCATAACAAAATGACTTGAGAAAGTATGCCGAAGAACGTGGGACATTTGGTCATCAGGAAGCTCAAGCTTTGCCCTTTTTACCGCCATACGAAAAGCAGACAGGCAATTAGCAAATACTCGCTGAGTGCCGAATCGCCTTCTGGAAACTAAATAACTATATAAGCCTTCCTCAATTGGTACCGTTCTATTTTTCCCGCTTTTGGTTTTTGTAAATGTAACAGTGCTATTGGCAACTTGAGAGAATGTAATCTTTTCAGCCTCTGACCATCTAGCGCCAGTTGCTAAGCATAGCCAGACAACTCCAAACAACGATTCATTCGTGCTTTGTCGACAGGCAACTAATAAGCGTTTTATCTGGTACTTAGTGAGGTAAGCCATTTCATATTCATCGATCTTGATTGGTGAAACAGCACTCAGGGGATTCTTGGAAATATAGCCAGCTTTAAGCAATTTGTTAAACATCGCCTTTAGGTACATCAATTCATGATTACATGTACTCTTTGCTATGCCAGAATCTAATCGATTTTTTCCATACTGCAGGAAATGATCAGCACGAAAACGGGAGATTCGAACATCGCCCACAGCTTCGACCATGCGTTCTAGCTTTACCTTCCTACGCTCACCATCTTTTAAATTAACGCCCCAGTAATCGAACCAAGTTTTAGCACCAGCCGATAGCCTGGCATTATCCATTTCTTAGCTGTTCTGATTCATTAATTCTCGCTCGAGCATCAAACCCGCAGAACGGGTTTTAACTAGGCGCTTTAATTATGGGCCTTTGGCACTTTGAGGACGACAAGAAACCAACCAGCGACCATCCTTTTGTTTTGTCACTGCCATTCATGGCCGTGAACATTAAAACTCTTGAGGCTTCGAGCGGCAGGCTATTAATAAATCGAAAATGGAAAACTAGCGATAACGGTGGGCATTAGAATAAAGCAGCAGGGTGGCCCACAAATGGCCAGCCACCCTGCATACTAAGCTTAGATCATATCTACAAGATCACTTTCAGTTTTAATCTCAGGCAGTTCGCTTATTGCATCATTCCAAACAAGAACATCAGGTGCATCGCTGCTGATTTGGGAATCTGCTTCTAGAGATTTAACATTTACTGATTTGGTTTCTAGGGCTTTTGGTAACAAGGCATCTAGACTTTGCTCTGACTTATCGAGCGCCAGTACATCTTGTAGCTCAACAGCATAAGAAGGCTCGTCGCTAGAGGCAAAACTAAATTCTGCGCCTGAATCAGCAGCCGGCGATTCGTTAAACAGAAGCTCATCTTGCTCAGCCAATAAGCCCCCTGCTGTGGTTTTACTCTTGCCTGTACTTTGAGAGCTCTCTTGAACATCATCAATAGCATCTTGCTGCGCTTGCTCCGGAGCTTTCTTCAACGGTGAAGCAGATACATTTTGTGTATCAAAAATGGAAACCGTTAAAGTACCAGTGCTGCTTTGAGTATCCACCACTGTGCCATCTGCAGTTTCGTTCACCACCGCAGTCACTTCCAGATCGTAATCAACTGTTGCGCCATTGGCTGCGCTATTGGTGCTGCGCACAAAGAGGTTATTCAGATCGGCACTACTGATATCCACGCTGTTGTTTCCACCACCTGCGGTGAATAACAAGGTATTGCCGTCATACACTTCCCAACCATCTGGAATATTCCCTAGCGTGATGGAAGCAATTGATTCTGAACCATCGGTATCCTGCAACTGAACAGAGATACCCGAGAGCTTAATCTTCGCGCCCTCACCACCTTTGTTCAACTCAATCGGATAGTAACCGCCAACATTAGTATTGTGATTTGAGTTGCCCGCTGTTGGCCCTGGTACAAATTCTGAATATTGTGCGCCGGTTGCCTCTAGGGTATCGATATCCCTGAATACAACAACATTGCTGTTACTCAAAGCTTGCGGCCCACCACCATCAAGGTGAATACGAATCGAAAAATCGCCCGGCCCTGAATGGTTGTAAACATAAGTTTCCAAGGTGTAGTAGCCCGTAGCTGGTACGGTATAGGTCCCTGTAGACGTATAAGAACCAGCACCTTGGGAAACGGTTTGTGCCGTAGCAGTATTGTAAGGCCCCCATGTATTACCACTGGAATGCAGTAACACGCTGCCACCGAGTTCTATCTTGGCAGCATCGTCCATATAACCGGAGAAGGAAACAGTTTGTCCTGCTTCTAGGTAAATTAATGAAGTAACTTTCTGCAGCTGTTGAGCACCAATATTGGTTGCACCGTTATTGCCGGAGGCATTATAAGGCTGCGTTGGTGTACTTACAGTTCCGTTTAAACCAGCACTAATGTTTTCCAGCTGATTACCTGCTTGCGGACCTGTAGCTGCGCTATTGTAAACCTCTCGAGTAAATCGATCAGAGCTAGGAATTTCAACTAGATCGATATGCTGATTGCTGCCATTGTTATAATTTACCAAAGAGGTATCGATCAATGCAGGATCTGCATCTGGAGTAACATCAATAGTAAAGCTTGCAGATGTAGCACTCCATGCATTGCCATCATTTACACTGAAAGTAAACGATGCGTAGTCTGCTTGTTGATCACCCGTACCACTACCACCATAAGCATCAGAACCGGATTCATGCTGATCAGGAACAAATTGAAGCCCTGTATTTGGCGCCGTCGTATTATTTAATTCTGCGGCAGTAATAACTTGCCCAGCGGTAACAGCAACACCGTTAAGCATCAATGTTCCATCGGCCGGCAAGGAATCAATTCGTACCGAGGACAATTGATCGCCAGTATCAACATCCGTAAAGCCAAAATCGGAAACGCCAAGTTGAATTGCCACATCCTCATTACCCGACTTGGAACTCGCAATAGCTTGCGGCCCCTGATTGGTGCCAGTTACTGTAATTGTAATGGTCGTTGTAGAGAAACTGCCATCCGCATCTTTTAAGGTGTAGCTGAATGTATCTGCCGCACTCACACCTAGCGCCAAAGATTCAGCTGCAGCACCTGGCGTGTAGATGTAAGAGCCATCAGCTTGAAGGGTTAGAGAACCCAGCGAGCCCGCGATTGCTGTATT
>JAOXRT010000167.1 GCA_025800365.1 Cellvibrionaceae bacterium
GTGGGCGCTTAGAAAAGGGAAAAGATGGTAAGCATGCCGAAGTGCTGTTTCGAAGCGAAACAGGCTCAGCATGGAGTGTATTTGAAAAGAAGAACTTTTTTGATACCGATCGAATAGTCCCTGTCAGTATGAAGCCGGATAGTAAAGATACGCTACTTGTGGCGAGTGAGAAGTCTGCTGGGCTTGATGAAATTGACAGTACGCCAGCGCTGAGAGAGTTTAATCTTATCACTCGCGAATATGGCCCTGAATATGTAGACCCAGACTTGCAGAGAATCAAAGAGGATGTGGCCTTTCTGCTAGATGGTGAAAATTTTCAGGTAGTCAGCCGTAGTCGGGATAAAAGCGTGTTGGTATTGAAGTCTGAGCGTGGTAATAAACCCATGAAATACCACTTGTATTACCCCAAGACGGGCCAGCTGCAATATTTGGCCTCTCAATATCCAGAACTTGAGAAGCTCAATGGCAGCAAAAAACAGAAAGTCGTTTATTCGGCTCGCGATGGCTACAAGGTGCCGGCCTATTTAAGCGTGCCGCAAAGTGTTAATAAAGCGGCGCCAACAGTTGTGCTGGTTCATGGTGGACCACATGCGCGAGATTTTTCCGGTTATCAAACACTGGTTCAAATGCTGACTTCTCGCGGGATCGCCGTTTTTCAGCCGCAGTTTAGGGGCTCTACAGGTTTTGGTAGTAAGCACCGTGAAGCTGGTATGAAACAGTGGGGCAAGCTTATGCAGGATGATGTTGCAGATGGCGTGTCTTGGCTGCTAGAAAAGGGTGTGGCTGAAAAAGGTAATATTTGTATTATGGGCTATTCCTATGGTGGTTATGCGGCCGCTATGGGTTTGGCGAGAGATGGCGAACTATTTAAGTGCGGTATCAGTATCAATGGCGTCTTGGATTTCCCCTTGTTAAGGAGAGATATTCGAGATACTGCTTTGTTTAAAGGTTTGCAGCGTGAAACTCTAAATGATAGAGATGAAGCTGAGCAGGTATCTCCGGTACATCTAGCTGAAAATATTAAGGCGCCGCTGCTCTTAGTTCATGCTGAAACTGATGCAGTAGCCGATGCTGAACACAGTCGTCGGATGGAAAAGGCGGTGAAAAAGAATGGAGGCGTGGTGAAGTTTATCGAGTTAAAAGGCGGCGAACATTGGCGTTCAAGCAATGCCCAAGAATTGGCGACGTTTACAGAGATCGATAAGTTTTTGGGTGAACATTTAATTAACTGATAGAAGTATGGCTCAACTTTATTTTTATTACTCGGCTATGAATGCGGGTAAATCTACGGCCTTGCTGCAATCTGCGTATAACTATAAAGAACGCGGCATGCATGTAGAAATCTTTACGGCGGCTTTAGATGATCGCTATGGCCGCGGTAAGGTCAGCTCAAGAATTGGTTTGCACGCTGATGCGCATCTATTTCAAAATGAAACTGATTTGTTTTCTGCCATCAGCGCCCTGCATACCGCCAATGCAATGAATTGCGTCTTTATCGATGAGGCGCAATTTTTATCAAAGCCGCAAGTTAAGCAATTGTGCAAAGTTGTTGATGAGTTAAATATTCCGGTTTTAGCCTATGGCTTACGTACGGATTTTTTAGCCGAGACCTTTGCCGGTAGTCATTACCTTCTAGCATGGGCCGATAAACTGGTCGAATTAAAGACGATCTGCCATTGCGGCCGAAAGGCGAATTTTGTGGTTCGTAGAGACGAGAGCGGTCGTGTTGTTAGGGAAGGTGAGCAAGTTCAAGTGGGCGGCAATGACAGTTACGAATCTATGTGTCGTAAGCACTTTGCTGAGCTGGTTTGGGAAGGCTAATGTGGAAAGGTTAATGCGGGAAGGCTAGTGTGATAATTTGGGCTTAGCGCAGAACGCGCTAAGCCCAGCAGTAGTAATGAATGCTGCAATGAACTTGCTTAGATTTCTGCAGCTAAGCGCGTACCTTGATCGATAGCACGTTTAGCATCCAGTTCAGCTGCTACATCAGCACCACCGATTAAGTAGTGTGGCTTGTTTAACCCCTCAACTAGCTCGCGTAGAGGCTCCTGACCGGCACAGATAATGATGTTGTCGACATCTAATACCTGACTGCTATCCCCGTGGCTGATATGCAAACCTTGCTCGTCAATCTTATCGTACTGGCAACCTGGGATCATATTAACCCCTTTGTTAATCAGACCCGTTCGGTGAATCCAGCCGGTGGTTTTACCTAGGCCGCCGCCAACTTTAGAGTTTTTACGCTGTAATAGGTAAATTTCACGTGCTGGTGGAGTGACGTCAGCTTGTACGCCTTCGATACCGCCACGTGCTTGTAAGCTCATATCGACACCCCATTCTTTCATAAAGGCTTCGATATTTTGACTGGTCGCTTCACCTGAATGTGCAAGGTATTCTGATACATCAAAACCAATACCGCCAGCACCAATAACCGCCACTTTTTTACCTACGGGTTTTTTGTGCTTTAACACATCCAAATAGCTCAGTACTTTCGGGCTGTCGATACCAGGAATATCTGGTGTGCGAGGGCTGATGCCCGTTGCAATGATAACTTCATCGTAATCGCCTTCGTTTAGATCTTCAGCGCTTACTTTTTTGCCCAATACTACGCTAACACCAGTAAGCTCAATTTGCTTATCAAAGTAGCGCAGGGTTTCATAGAACTCTTCTTTGCCGGGCACTTGCTTAGCGATATTGAATTGTCCCCCAATCTCTTCGGCTGCATCAAACAAAGTCACTTCATGCCCGCGGCTAGCTGCGGATGTTGCGAAAGCTAAGCCAGCAGGGCCGGCACCAATAACGGCGAGCTTTTTAACATTGCTGGTTGGTAGCAGGTTTAACTCGGTTTCATGGCATGCTCTTGGGTTTACTAGGCAGCTGGTCATTTTGCCGCTAAAGATATGGTCCAAACAGGCTTGGTTACAGCCGATACAGGTATTGATTTCATCGCTTTTGCCGGCGGCTGACTTAGCAATAAAGTCGGCATCTGCTAAGAAAGGACGTGCCATGGAAATCATATCGGCGTCGCCGCGTTCTAATACTTCTTCAGCGACTTCTGGTGTATTGATGCGGTTAGAGGTGACCACTGGAATTGGCAGCTCATCTCTGAACTTGGCCGTTACCCAAGTAAATGCAGCTCGTGGAACTTTGGTGGCGATGGTCGGAATACGTGCTTCATGCCAGCCGATACCGGTATTAATAATTGTAGCGCCGGCTTCGGCAATGGCTTTGCCTAGTGTTACGATCTCTTCATAGTCACTGCCGCCTTCAACAAGGTCTAGCATCGATAGGCGGTAGATAATAATAAAGTTTTCACCCACGGCTTCGCGAACACGTCTTACCACTTCAACTGGCAAACGCATGCGGTTTTCGTAGCTACCACCCCAATCGTCGTCGCGTTGGTTGGTGCGCGCCGCCAAAAATTGGTTCAGAAAGTAGCCTTCAGAGCCCATGATTTCAACACCATCGTAGCCAGCTTTTTGTGCAAGTACAGAGGTATTAATGAAATCGACAATTTGTTGTTCAATTTCATCTTCAGTGGCGGCAGAAGGTTTAAATGGGTTGATAGGCGCTTGAATTTCGGAAGGCGCGATGGGGTTTTCATTAAAAGCATAGCGGCCGGTATGCAAAATCTGCATACAAATTTTACCGCCCTCTGCATGTACCGCTTCGGTAATTTGCAGGTGATCTTTTACATCATCTTCAGTTTTGAGGCTTTTGGTGTGTTCATGAGTCGCAGCGCGATCGTTGGGGCCAAAACCACCTGTTACGATAAGGCCTACGCCGCCACGGGCACGCTCGGCAAAAAAAGCTGCCATGCGAGCATGGCCATCCGGTGCTTCTTCTAAGCCGGTGTGCATAGAACCCATTAGCGAGCGGTTTCTTAAGGTGGTGAAGCCAAGATCGAGGGGCTCCATTAATTTCGGAAAATGTTGAGTCATCTTTCTTACCTTTAGCTAATCTTTTGGCTGTCTATCGCAGCTTATTAATAATCGTTTTTTTAGGTGTTACTTTTTAATAAAACCAGCTTCAACAAAGCGTTGAGTCATTAAATCGGCGAGGCGAGCTAAACCATTTAATGGTCTTACCATAACCTCAAAATGAACTATTTGGCCTTCATTGTTCCAGCGGATTAAATCGATGCCCTTGATGTGTTTATCTTCAACTTTGCAGCTAAATTCCAGTGCAAAGTTATTACCATCAATCCATTCACGGTGGTATTCAAAATCTTCGAAAATATCCAGTACCTGGCAAAGGATAAAGTGCGCAACATGGCCGCCTTCTTTTGCGCCCCAAAAAGTAGGGGAGTGAAACTCCATTTCAGGGTGCAATAATTCCGTTAATAAGTCGGTATTACCTTGGGCGACAACCTCGTGCCACTTAGCCAGTCTTTGATCGCTCATGTTAATTCCTTATTCTTTGATGGCTGGGCCGATTTTGCAAAGCTCGGCGAACACGGGGTCGCGCTTTTCCATTTTTGCGGTGAAGCATTCCATCATATCGGTTTGTGGTTGGAACATACCGGTCTGCCAAATGCTCATATAGCGAAGGCTGTCAGCAGTGCTGTGGTCGCGGGTGTAGTTAATCATCTCTTTACAACCACTAACAGCCAATGGTGAGTTAGCAGCCATTTCTTTAGCGATCTTCATCACTTCATCGAGCATGGTTTGCTGATCGCTAAATACTTGGTTAACTAAACCGCAAGCCTTGGCTTCATTGGCATACATGCGACGTCCAGTGTAGGCCAGTTCACGGGCTAGGCCTTCCGGAATCAACTTTGGTAGACGCTGTAGAGTGCCCACATCGGCAGTCATACCAATTTTGGTCTCGTAAACAGTGAAGAAGCCTTCTTCAGTAATGTAGCGGCAATCGCAAGCGGTGGTCATATCGACAGCACCACCAATGCAGCCACCTTGAATCGCCGCAAGAACTGGGATTCGGCAGTTTTCAAGGGCGCTAAAGCTATCCTGCAGCTCTAACACCATATGGCGCAGACGTTCATGCTTGCGGCCAAGTTCAGCCTCTTCCTCTAATCCGCCGCTAGTAAAGACAGCTAGGTCCATACCTGCGCTGAAGTGTTTGCCGGTGGAAGAGATAACGATCACTCGGGCGGCTGCTTCTCGGTCAATTTTTCTGACCGCCTCAGGCAGCTCGCGCCAAAATGCCGGAACCATAGTATTCAGTTCGTCGGGGCGGTTTAGTTCGATATGGGCAATATGATCATTGATGGTGACGCTAAAAGTGCTGTAATTCATTATTCTGACTCCGGTTAACTGAGCACTGTCAAGATGGATGTGCTCAGGTTACGGTGCAATTTTGACAGTGTCAAGATGTGCTGATACATTGTCTCAGCTCGTAAAGGCAGTTATTGGTTTGTATAGACGTTAAACAGGGCAGAGATGACGACCGCGAAAAAAAGCTACCACCATGGCGACCTCAAAGGCACTCTAGAAGATGCTGCTGTTGAAATAATACGTGTGGAAGGGGTTAATGGGCTTTCGATGCGTAAGTTGGCGGACAAGGTCGGGGTCTCGCGCAGCGCACCTTATCATCACTTTGAGGATAAGCAGGCTTTGTTAAGCGCCATTGCCCATAAGGGCTTTGTTTTGCAGGCAGAGGCGATCGATGCCGCTGAAGCGCAAGGTGAGCCAGCTTTTGAAGCCCAGGTGATGCAATTTGTTCATGCCTACGTCAATTGGTCAGTCGAGCACTCGGAATATTATGACTTAATGTTTGGTAGTGAGGTGTGGCAGGGCAACACCCCGCCAGAGCAATTTGCTCAAGAGTCTAGGGGCTATTTCAGGCGCTACGTTGATCGGGTTCAGCGCTGGCAGCACAGCGGCCATATTAGCCAGGAATTGAGTGCGTTAAGGTTTGCACAGGTCAGCTGGAGTAGCCTCCACGGTATCAGCCGCCTGTTAATCGATGGAATTTATGTCGATAAAAAAGCTCAAGAGGCCATCTGTAGCGCGGCCGCGACCATTTTCTTTAAAGTTTAAGCGGCTGATTAGACATTCCTTGTCGATCAAATATTGATCCAGCTCAAGTAAAGTTCAGGCTGGCACTCCCTCCCATCAATGGCAAAGGCGGTAATTGATCCGTATCAATATCCTCTTTGTATCTTGTTTTAGTATGTGCTTATACAAGATCAAAACAGAAATACCTATCAAACGTGAGAGGAACTAGCCATGTATTTTGATGATGCTGTAATTGCCGGAGTTGTTATTGTTGTTGCTACAACTGTAATCACCTTGTACATAGGCCGTTTTATGTACAACCACGTAAAAGATGATATCAAAAAGAGTGGTAAATAAATCGCTCTGAGTAACAGATTTGCCTTCGGGCAATACCACCGGCTAGGCTGAGTAGTATAGCCGGTGGGCCTTATCCCGTTTGTTCCATGCCTTTCATTCTATGGCTTTAAAAGGCCATTTCTTTTGCCGTCCTTTGGCTGTTCTTTCAATGACCTTAAATAGTGATCTGGTACGCTGGTAAGTCTTTGATTTACCGTGTAACTTAGCGTTTCTTTTTTGCATCATTTAATTTCGGTGAATAAAAGGAACAGCCGATGATCAAAGATCGCTTATCTCCAAAGTATGTTGTTATCGCAATTGTCGTTCTGGCATTGCTGTTATTGCTTCGAAAATCTGTTTTTTATGCTGAGCCAGGTTACATCTACCACGTACGTACGGTAACTGGTGATGAGCAGGTTGTTACTGATGTGGGCTATCACTTGTTTATCCTGGGGCGCTGGAATGCCTGGAAACGTGCTATGACTGTGCAGGCGACTGCCGCAACCATGGGCGATCAGGTGAACGCTGAGAAAGAAAGCAGCGAAACCAGTGCAAGCTTACCGCCGCTAAGCATCATGTTTTTAGATCAGGTAGACGCCCATGCGCAGGCAACCGTGCGATATTCCATCCCCTCAGATGAAGAGGCCTTTTTGAATTTGGCCCATGAGTATCGTTCACCAGAAAATCTATTGCGCACAGCATTAATACCAGCTTTCAAAGAAACTTTGCAAGCCAACGCTTCTTTAATGAGTGCCGAAGAGTACTATTCCGGTGGTCGTACTGAGTTTAACTCTGAATTTGAGCAGCAGATGGCTCAGGGTATTTATTTGGTGCGCCGAGAAGAAGTGGCGGTTGAGTCTCAGCGCAAGGTTGCAGGCTCGGCCAATGCTGCATTGGGCACTCAGCAGCAAGAATATGGCGATGAATCCAAAACGATTTTTGTGGTGAAAAAAGTGATAGGTGAAGATGGCCAAGCCCGCCGTAAAAAACAGCGTTTTACGGAATTTGGAATCTCTGTCGTTGATGCCCGAGTGACCGATATCAAACCTAATAATAAGTTTGTTGAGCGTATGCGCTTAAAGCAAAAGGCTTCCGCCGATCGTGCTATTGCGCGCGAGCAACGAATTCAGGAAGAAGAGCAGCGATTACTAGCGATAGCTAAAGGTGAGCGTGAAGTTGCTGAGCGCCAGGCCAGTGCCAAGGTGGAGCAGATTCAAAAAACCACCGAAGCTGAAACCGAGAAGCAGTTGGCAATAACTCAGGCTACCAAACTAAGAGAAGAGGCTACCATTGCGGCAGAAACCGCCAAAATCAACTTGGAAAAGGCTCGGGTTGAAGCTGAGACTCAGAAAACCTTGGCAGATGCAGAAGCCTACCAAAAGAAAGTGATTTTGCAGGCGGATAATGCGCTGGCGCAAAAACTACAAGCGGAAATAGAAATTCAGAAGCTATGGGCGGATGCCTTTGCACGCCGTAAAGTTCCTACCAATGTGTTCGGTTCTGGATCTGCCCCAACAGGCAGTGATTCTGAGACTCGCGCTTTTATGCAGATGCTGACTTTGGATGCGGCCAAGCGTTTAAACTACCAGCGTGAAGTGGATAGTAAGAAGTAGTTGCATAGTAGTTTAAGTGGTTTTTTAAGTGGCAGTTTATTTGAATATTGAAATAGGGCGGTATGGCTAAATAGGCTTACCGCCTTTTTCTTTTCTGTATTGTTTTCTTTGAATTTCTAAGCGAAAGCCTGGTTTTAGCAATATCAGGCTAAACACTCATTTCACTGACTGAAGATTCTTGTTTCTTTCGAATAAAGTCCATCAACTCATCTTCTTTGAGGGGCTTGCTGAAGTAAAAGCCTTGGTACTGCTCACAGCTGTGACGCTGTAAGAACTGAAGCTGCTCTTGGCTTTCTACACCTTCGGCGACAACGCTGAGTTTTAAATGGCGAGACATAGCAAGAATGGTTTCAACGATAGCGTCATCATCGGGGTCCTGTCCTATATCCGAAACAAATGAACGGTCGATTTTTAGCTCATTAATACTGAGGTGCTTTAAGTAGGCGAGTGAAGAGTAACCCGTGCCAAAGTCATCGATAGAGATTTGGAAGCCATGTGATTTTAAGCGGCGTAATTTTTCTTCAGTGGATTTGGCGTCTTGCATCAAGACGCTTTCGGTTATTTCAAGGGTCACATCGCTGGGTTTTACTTGGTGATGTGTGCAGGTATGCAAGAGCTGGCGAACAATATTGCTTTGGTTGATCTGCAAAGGACTCACATTGATAGACATTGTGAAGTCACTGAGATGCTGTTGTTGAATCTCAGCTAGTGTCGCAATGGCCATTTCGAAAACCCAATTGCCCAGCTCGGTGATTAAGCCGGTTTCCTCAGCGATAGGAATAAACTCGGCAGGGGAGACCCAATCGCCTTCCGGTAATTGCCAGCGGCACAAAGATTCAGCGCCAATGATATTTCCTTGCTGACCGATTTTAGGTTGAAAGCGCAATTCAAAGGCGTTTCGCTTAATGGCTTCGCGCATTTTGCTTTCTAAGCGCAATCGTTGATCGATACTGCGCTGCATTTCCAATTCAAAAAAGCAAATAGAGTTTTTACCCAGGCTCTTGGCTTGGTACATAGCTGTGTCGGCGTGCTTCAAGATGTCCGCAACAGCGGTCTCATTAGAGTTAAACAGCGTCACCCCTATGCTCGGGGTGAGGTGAAACTCGTGGGATTGATAGTTTATTGGCGGTGAAAAGGTACGTCGTATTTTTTCGGCAATCTTTTGGGTGTTAATGGTTGCCATTCGCTTATTGGCGAAATTGGCAGGTATCAACATGACAAACTCATCGCCACCAAATCTTGCAATCGTGTCTTGGCTGCGGGCGCTGGCATTCAAGCGTTTGGCGACCTCAATAAGAACGGCATCACCTACGGCGTGGCCAAGCGAGTCATTGATATACTTAAAGTTATCCAGATCCATAAACAGAACGGCACCATAGCATTGATTGCGATCGGCAAAAGCTACGGCTTGGTGGAGCCGGTCCATAAATAGGTTGCGGTTAGGCAGGCTAGTAAGGGAATCGTAGTAGGCCTGGCTAGAAATTTTTAGCTCAGCTTCTTTTTTCTCTGTGATATCCCGAATTGTTAAATGCGCTAGGCGTCGATGATCTTCAGAGGGTATTTTGCTGAGCGTGATGTCGGCGAAGAACTCGCGGCCTTCAAAATCTTTACAGCGCCATTCATGCTTTAAGGGTTGCCCATAGATGCTCGAGCCTAAGGTGCGGATAAATTGGCTGCGAAAGCCATTATTTTTATCAGTGTCTTCAGCCAGCAAATCGTAAAGGTCTACTTCTTTGATTTGATTGTGGCTTTCTAACTTTATAAGTTCGACAGCTGCGGTATTGCAAAGGCTCGGGTTACCATCCTCGAGCAAAATCATGGCGTCGGAAGAATGATCGAAGAGCGTTCGATATTGCCTTTCACTGACCATCAAGGCTTGTTGCATGCTATGTCGAGTTTTTAAGTCATCTTGAAGCTTTTCATTTAGCCGTCTCAACTCTGTGGTTCGCTCAGCAATACGGTGCTCTAAACCTTGTTTGGCTTCTATAAGTTGTGATTCAGTTTTCTTGTGCTCCTCCACTTCGTTAGCTAACGATGCATAGGTAGAATTTAAATCCCTTTCTACGGCGCGCAGGTAGCGAATAACAACATAACTTAGTAGCGTAAAGGAAAATAATGCTAGCCCTAGAAAAATAGCCAGCTTTCTTTTGTGTGCGGCCATCATTTCGGTGATGTCGATCGCTGCCATGTGGATCATAGCCAATCGTTGCTTGCTATCAAAAACTTTTCTTAGGCTGCCCTGGTACTCGCGACCTTGGTAGTGGAAGCGGATTTGTTTAATATTCTCTAGCCACCCTTGCTCCTCTTGCAGTTCAATCAAGGATAGCTCTTTAAAATCGTTATGGAGTAGCGCAAAATCGCCCTTGTTTAGATCACTAAAATCAATACTGGCCTCAGTGTCACCAATGATAGGGCGGGTTTTAGAGGCGGCAATTAAAGAAAATATATTGTACTGCTTGGCGAGGCCCAGCATCTTCTCGGAGGCAGGCTTGGCGACTTCGAGGTAGCCATGTACAGTGCCATCAACCTTTATCTCATCCAATACACACAGCAGCATTTCGCCTCTTGTTGAAAGCTCTATATGCCATTCCGAAGGCGCTCCAGGTAGGTTTAATAGTTGTAGGCTGTGTCGATCGAGCTGTAAGCCCTGCTGGTTTTGTAAGCCTTGTAACTTGGTATCTTTACCATAAAAGGCTAAGTGATGGACTTTTTTTGTGCTGTTGAGTACCGGAAAGGTTTCGGCTAATTGATTTCTAATTAGCTTTGTATCTTTGTTGATAAAGTCAGCTTTTTGTTCTTGGGTAATCTGAAACAGGTCATCAGCATCTTGCGATACAGACTCCCAAAAGGCCAGATTGTAATCACGCAGGCGATCTTGTATTAGCTGGCGCATAAAGCCTTGCTGGTGGTCGATCATGCCCCAGACACCGCCGGCGATAAGGAGTATAAAGGCCGTTGCTACAATGATTTGGATGTTATTTTTTTGAGTCGTCCAGTTCTTCATACCGCTTTACCAAGACTAAAACCTGCTAGCCGATCTACTACAAAAGCATTAGGCAGAACTAATTATAGGTGTATAGACAATTAATACACAAAAAAACCTTGGTTTTAATGGCGCCAAAATCAAATTGCGATAAAAAGTAACAGTTTATGTAGGCTGGGGTAGCATAAACCTGTCAGCTTCTACTGTGTTTATCGAGCTATGATAGCTGTTGTGGCCTAAAGCAAGAGAGAAAACCCTGTAGAAGGGGCTTTCTCTCTTAAAGGCCTGTCTATAGAGAGACTTCTGTGATCTCAACGGCAGCTATCTTTTTACCTTCATCATGTTTAGCTTGGAATTCAGCAATTTGATCGAAATTTAGGTAGCGATAGATGTCGTCGGCCATGGCGTCGATATTTCTAGCGTAGGCCATATACTCCGCTGGCGTTGGCAGCTTACCCATAATGGCGCCTACAGAGGCTAGCTCGGCAGAGGTAAGATAGACATTCGCGCCATCGCCTAGGCGATTGGGGAAGTTACGGGTAGAGGTGGATAGAACGGTGCTGTTAGCGGCGACACGAGCCTGATTGCCCATGCAAAGCGAGCAGCCAGGCATTTCCATGCGGGCACCGGCGCGACCAAAGATATTGTAGTAGCCTTCTTCCATAAGTTGGTGTTCATCCATTTTAGTGGGCGGCGCCAACCATAGGCGTGTTGATATACCGCCTTTATGCTGCTCTAGCAGCTTGCCGGCAGCACGGAAGTGGCCAATATTGGTCATACATGAACCAATAAAAACCTCGTTTACCTCATCACCAGCAACCTCAGACAGTAACTTGGCATCGTCTGGATCGTTCGGGCAGCAAACGATTGGTTCTGTAACTTCCGCCAGATCAATCTCGATGACAGCGGCGTATTCCGCATCATCGTCCGCTTTCATCAAGCTTGGGCTTTCCAGCCAGTCTTCCATTTTTCTTGCCCTGCGCTCTAAAGTGCGAGGGTCACCATAGCCGTCGGCAATCATGGATCGAAGTAGGGTGATGTTGGAGTTCAGGTACTCTTTTACGGAATCTTCTTCCAGCTCAATAGTACAGCCAGCCGCTGAGCGTTCCGCCGAAGCATCAGATAACTCGAAAGCTTGCTCGACGGTCAATCCGGTCAGTCCTTCGATTTCTAGAATGCGGCCTGAAAAGATGTTTTTCTTACCCTTCTTTTCTACGGTTAATAGGCCTTCTTTGATGGCGTAATAGGGGATCGCGTGTACTAGGTCTCGTAACGTAATGCCGGGCTGCATTTCACCTTTGAAGCGCACTAATACAGATTCGGGCATATCGAGCGGCATAACGCCGGTTGCCGCAGCGAAGGCCACTAGACCTGAGCCTGCTGGAAATGAAATGCCCATTGGAAAGCGAGTATGGGAATCGCCACCGGTGCCGACGGTGTCTGGAAGTAACATGCGGTTTAGCCAAGAGTGAATGACACCGTCGCCTGGGCGTAGTGAAACACCACCGCGGGTCATTATAAAATCCGGCAGGGTGTGCTGAGTACTGATATCAACGGGTTTAGGGTAAGCCGCCGTATGACAGAAGGATTGCATGGTCAAATCGGCTGAAAAGCCTAAGCAGGCTAAGTCTTTGAGCTCGTCACGTGTCATCGGGCCAGTGGTATCCTGCGAGCCTACGGTGGTCATCTTGGGCTCGCAATAAGTACCGGGGCGAACGCCTTGGCCTTCGGGCAGTCCACAAGCGCGCCCAACCATCTTTTGGCCGAGAGAGAAGCCCGCATTACTTTCTTCTGGGGTTTCTGGTTGGCGAAAGATATCGGAAACTGCTAGGCCGAGAGACTCACGGGCTTTACTGGTCAGGCCGCGGCCAATAATCAAGGGGATGCGCCCACCAGCTTGGACCTCATCAAGGATAACATCTGATTTAAATTCGAACTCTGATAGCACATCACCAGACTCAGATAGAATCTGGCCATCATAAGGGCGTATTTCAATCACATCGCCCATCTTTAAATTGTCTACTGGGGCTTCAAATACTAGTGCGCCGGCGTCTTCCATGGTGTTAAAAAAGATAGGGGCCACTTTGCCGCCAATGCAAACTCCACCGCCTCGTTTATTGGGTACCCCGGGCATATCATCACCAAAGAACCACAACACGGAGTTGGTCGCTGATTTACGGGAGGAGCCCGTACCGACCACATCACCCACGAAGGCAACCGGCAAACCCTTGGCTTTAATATCTTCGATTTGCTGCATGGGGCCGGTAACTCCATGCTCTTCTGGGCTTAGTCCATCGCGGGTCATTTTGTAAGCGGAGCGTGCGTGAAGCGGTATATCGGGTCGGCTCCAGGCATCGGGTGCCGGTGATAGATCATCGGTATTAGTTTCACCGGTTACCTTAAACACGGCCATCTTGATGCTCTCGGGCACCTTATCCTGCTCGGTGAACCACTCGCCATCGGCCCATGACTGCATGACCGATTTTGCAACCTCATTACCCGCTTTAGCTTTCTCTTCCACATCGTGGAAGGCATCAAACATCAGTAGGGTGCCTTTTAATTGCTCGCCTGCCAATGCAGCAAGATTGGCGTCGTCTAGCAGCTCCACTAAGGTAGAGATGTTGTAGCCACCCAGCATCATCCCCAAGAGCTCGACAGCTTTAGCGGCACTGACCAGTGGACTTGCGGCTTCGCCTTTGGCTACTGCTGATAAGAATCCAGCTTTTACGTAGGCTGCTTCATCAACACCTGGCGGAACACGGTTAGTTATCAGGTCTAATAATGTACTTTCTTCGCCAGCGGGTGGGTTTTTCAACAATTCCACCAAACCCGCTGTTTGTTCCGGGTTTAAAGGCTTGGGTGGTACACCTTGGGCGGCACGTTCTGCTATATGTTTACGATAAGCTTCAAGCACGGTTGTCATCCTCAATTCCAGGTGGACGGTCGCTTTTGCGACCTATGGGTAGCTTGCTTTGATTGATCAAGTCTTTTGCTTGATTTTGGCCAGTTTTCTTTACAGTAAGACTGCCACCTTATTTGACAGCTGGCACAAGTAAAAGGGCGATCGTCCTAATCGGGCGGCTAATCTTAAGCTAGCACGCTTGTGCGCTTAATGAAAGCTGCCTGATATTTAGCCATTGGTATGCTGCTAGTGGATTCCTCGTAACGCTAAGTTGCTGAAAACTCAGGATAAAAGAAATCTGTGAGCATCTAAGAAGTGTGCTAAAAACGGCAAGGATGAGCAATTAGCGATTGGTCGAGCCCGCTAGTCTTGTATAGCGGGTTCTTGTTCGTGGCCCGTAATGCGATAGATGTTCATGGCTGTTCTTAGTTGAAGCCAGTTATGGCTTTAATCATTACATTACTGGGGCAAGGAAAGTTATCAAGAAAGATCTTAACAGCCTCGGGTGACCACAATCTCGTCCGTATCGAGGTTTTCCAACTGGAAATCTATAAAGCTCTTCAAATCAGCGATTCCGCGTTGCTTTGCCATAGATTGCAGAAGAACACCTAATAGGGCTTGGCTTAAAGCGTCGGCCGAAGAGTTGGCGCTGTTGTCTGCTTCTGATAAGGCATTTTCGATTAAAGTTTGTGCCGTTTTGTATTCACCGCTCATGCTGGCTCCTTAATTCGATCAATTAGTACCCAAGGGACTTGTCAAGCTATGATAGGGTATGTCGCTTGTCTATCACCATGATTTTGAACAAATTTTGCCTCATCATTGTGACGCCCACAAGATGGCCAAATGTGCTTTAAAATAGGCTAATTCGATAGGGTCGCCGTTGTAGGGGGCTTTATTTTTAAGCCGCGCTCAGATAAGGTGCGCGCTTTTTGTTTGCGGAGAAAACAGTTAATGCTAAAGCGTGTTCGTACCCCCTGTATTGGTGTTTGCTCAGCGAGCCTAGGGGATGACGTGTGCCGGGGCTGTAAGCGCTTTAGCCATGAAGTTATAGACTGGAACGCCTACAGTGAAGAACAGCGTCGTACTATTGCACAGCGCCTAGAAGGTTTCTTGCAGCAGGTCGTTGCCAATAAAGTCTCCGTTATAGACCCTGAAAAGTTACAGCTGCAGATAAAACATCAAAATATACGCATTGATGATCAGCAGGACCCTCATTGTTGGGTATTTAACCTGTTAAAAGCTGGGGCCTCACAGGTAGAGCCTGAAGACTTTGGTCTGCAATTGCAGGTCGCTTGGAAGGGCAAGTCATTGGTTGAAATCAAAGACGCCATCGATCAAGACTATTATGCTTTATCCTGTGCATACTACGATCGCTATATCGCTCCAGGTAAAGTTGATGACGAATAATATTGGCCAATTAAAGTAGCAAGAACAGTATCAGCTAACTGAATCAAATATTCTATGCCGCGCTAAGTCGACGGTATTCGCCCTAAAGGAACTTCTAAAACTCCATGATTGACCTTAGTGAAATTCACAGCTTTTTATGGTGTGAGACACCAGACGCCTGGATAGAGCAGGCCTTGCAGCACCAAGATCTCATGCTGATTGACCATGCGAACTGTGAGAAAAAAGCCGCAGGCACAGCGATGAATTTAATGTACCGCTATGTTGATGACTTTGAATTGCTTAATAAAATGTCTCGCTTAGCACGCGAGGAGCTGCGCCACTTTGAGCAGGTGATAGCGATTATGGAATCTCGCGGCATAGCCTATCCGCAGATTCAAGCTTCGCGTTATGCTGCTGAACTTCGCAAGCCCATTCGCACGCATGAACCAGGACGTTTAATTGACACCTTAATTGTGGGTGCCATCATCGAGGCGCGCTCCTGCGAGCGCTTTAATAAGCTAGCACCATTCCTAGATGAAGAACTTAAAAAGTTCTATTTTTCACTTTTAAAGTCTGAGGCGCGTCACTACCAAGATTACTTGGGCTTGGCGAAAAAAGCCGCTGCTGGCGAGTCGATTGACGAACGAGTAGATATTTTTCTTGCGCTTGATAAAAAGTTAGTTGAAAGCGGTGACTCTGAGTTTCGTTTCCATAGTGGGCCGGTTTCCAGCTAGGCTGAATATCCTCTCTTTAGCCCTTAATTACATGCGGCAGGTAGCGAGATAAGTCTTGAGTGATAAGCTCGCTGTCTTCTCTGATAGAAATCCCCGCCGCTTGATTACCTACTATCCAAGAGCCGATAAGGGTGTAGCTATCGCCAAATTTAGGTAGCGCTTGATACTCTTGGTAAATAAATCCTTCTTCGCCATATGGACCATAGGAAGCTGCAATCTCTTCCCCGTCTTTGATTATGCTGATATTGGCACCTTCGCGAGAAAAAATAGGCTTTTTAACGTAGCTTGTGAGCTTTTCGGAGGCTTCTTTTTCTGAAAAATAAGCGGGCAGTAAATGTGGGTGGCCAGGGAACATTTGCCACAATATCGGCAGGATGGCCTTGTTGGAAAGAATCGCTTTCCAGGGTGGCTCAAACCATTGGCATTGATCCAGCAGCAATTTCGAACCTAGCTCTTCTCGCAACATAAACTCCCATGGGTAGAGTTTAAACATAGCATTGAAACCCAACCCTTCTGGATCACAAAATTGTTGCTGTTCATTAGTCGCGATATCTTCGACATAGCAAAAGCGATCCTTAATGCCGGCTTCTTTCGCGCAGTCTTGCAGGTACTGTACGGTTGCTCGGTCTTCTTCGGTATCCAAGCAGCTGCTAAAAGCAATCTCACTAATGTTGTAATGCTGTTTGAAAAAGCGAAAGCGATCAATAAGCTTGTCTTGTAGGGAATTAAATTGATCGCTACTGCTAGCTAGGGAGCCATTGTTGATGAGTTGCTCTAACCATAGCCACTGCCAAAAGCCACTTTCGTAAAGACTGGTTGGTGTGTCGGCATTGTTTTCCAGCAGCTTGGCCTTGCTCTGGCCGTCGTAGCAAAGGTCAAAGCGGGAATAGAGACTGGGATCTTTGCGATCCCAAGATAATTTAATCCAATCCCAGTACTGCTCGGGTATTTGAAACTCTTTTAACCAAGATTCTCGTTGCAATACTTCATCTACGGCCTCTAGGCAAAGCGTTTGCAGTTGCTCACTTGGATCTTCAAGATCGTTTTCGATTTGTTCTAGGGTAAATTCATAATAAGCAGATTCATCCCAGTAAGGTTCTCCATACATAGTATGGAAGTGAAAGCCGTAATCGTCAGCCAGCGCTTTCCAATCTTGCCTTTCTGGAATTGAAATTCTACGCATTAGCCACCTCTGGAAAAGCTACCGCCAGAGCGCGCTTTACTCGCCGCAAGCTTACCGAAGCCGCCGCGACCAAAAATGCGTTGGGAGCTGCTACCTTTATTAAACGCGCTGCTGGAAAAATTCTGCGGGCCGAATTGCTGTCGCCCCAAAATAGAACCTTGAGAGTTGACCCACTTTTTATATAGGGGGGAGCCGCGTTTCCTAGAGCTAAATAAGGGTGCGCTGCGGCGATAGTCATCGTCGTGCATTGCGAAGCCTGCCATATAGGGCATAAACCAAACACGACTATCGAGCTCTCGTTCGCGACAGGCGTCTTGGCCGAAATCGAATTCGCAATCGCTTTCTTTTGTGTAGCGTGGCCCGTATCGATCGGCGTCTTGTAGAGCTTGTTGGTAACTGTAGCGACATTCCTCACTTCGTAAGGGGTAGCGACTTTCGCAATCACCTAGCGTTGAAAATACTTCTACATCTTCTCCACAACCACTTAAGTTGCCACCCGCAGCGATAATCGCAAGTGAAGGCGCAAGTTTCGCTCGGTAATGCCAACCCTTACGCATACGGGATAAATCGACATTTTTGCTTCGTTTCATCATTATCTCCAAGGGGATTTAATAACTCATACAGGCGGCATTGATTAAGCCAACAGCGATAGACATTGAGGACAAAATAATACCGGCGGAGATTTCGTCGTTTTCAATACGCTCTACTAATTTTGGCATCAAAACAAAACGAACAAGCGCAAAGGCAATAAGCTGGGCGACTAGCGCAATAATTGCCCAGATAGCATAGTCCAGAATAGAAACCGAGTTGCTAGCCGCGCCGGCTAAAGCTATGGCAAAGCCAATGAGTGCACCGCCCAATCCTAAAGCAGCACTGGTATTGCGTTGCTCTTTGAGCAACTGCCACTCATCGTGAGGAGTAATTAAGGTGTACAGAATCTTAAAGACTAAAAAAAGGCCAATAGAGAAGCCAAAATACACTAAAAAGCTGCTAAAACCATTTAGTGATTCAATTATTGCATGCATTTATCTTTCCACCTAAAAATGATGTTCTGTTGGGAATTTAAAGTTACGAGGTCTTACTGACCTTTTTGCGCCGCGTGCCAATCAATATTTTCGATTCGCTCGTCAGCGATGTAAAACAAGCGATCGCCGCTATCGATTTCTTCGCTCAAGCAGGGGTTAATATTTAGTCTCTGATCATCGCCGTGCTTAATGCCGATAAGTGTCGCTTCATATTCGGCTTTTAGGTAAGGGAAGATGTCGGCTACAGAGCTGCTATTGCTGTGATTATAGATGATCGAGTATTGGGTCATGCCTTGGTCGACATCCAAAAGCTCATGATGAAGTGCGCTGGAGCCCGGGTCCATGGTCGATTTAGCAATCATTTCAATGGCAACCGAAGGCATGCACTCAACATTCGGACAATGTTTTTTAAGCAGCTGCCCCAGTTTTTCTTGATTGAAGTAGGCGATCGTATGGGCATCGGGGTTCCGGCCTGTGCAGTATAAAGCCGCCGTCATGGTGGCGTCATCGTCGCTATTGTCAATAATAATACTGGCCGCTTGAGCAACAGAGGCACGGTCCATTTCCTCATCTTTGCTATGGCTGTTGACCTTGACAAAACCTATATGCTCGGGCATCGGGTTTTCAATATCAGCTTTAACGCAGAGTACGACTCGACGTTTGTCAGCCTGATGTTCCATCTCACGTAGTAGCAGTTTTATTAGCTCCAGTGTTCGGTTTTCATTCCAACCGACGACTAAAATATGGCCACTACAATCTATAGGCTTTAAACCTTGCACAGACTTTCTCCATTGATAGGACATAAATGCAGCAACTCGACCAATTGCTAGACCAAATAAGCCTAGGCCCAGAGGGATAACATAAAAGGCCGTAATCAATTTACCGTTTGCGCTAGTGGGCGAAAGATCGCCATAGCCCACTGTTGAAGCGGTAACCAATAACCAATAGAAAAAGCTATCAGCCGCTAAGAGTTGGGTTTCGCCCGCCGCGTAGAGCAATATCCAAACACTGCCAATATAGCAAGCGATGATGAGCAACATACTGCGCCAACCCAAATCCATAAAGTGCTTTAGGATGATTCGACGTAGGCGACTTAATAGCAGCATGGTGAATTTGCGATCTCTGTTGATAAAGGCTCAAGTATAACATGAGCCTTAGACGGTAGAAGTCGCTAAAAAGTGGCAATCGATTGCTGTGTAATTGCCTTAAGATTCAGAAATCACTGATCGAATCGCGTGATGGTCATAGCAAGTGATTTCATGCTGGTTGGACCAGGGGTCTTCAAAATAAAGTGACCAGGATAAATGGTGATCGCTACAACTTTTAAGCGCGGTTATTGAGTTAAGATATTCGCGCCACAAAAGGAAATTTTTAGCGTCACAGCCAAAGGCGATATGGCGCGATTGAAAAGCACTATCGCGTTTAAACAGTGCTATATGAATTTCACCATTTACCAATGTTAAGGGGCCTGCGGGGTCTTCAGCCCAACTTTGATAACGTGTGTCGACCTCAAAACCTAGATGCTGGCAATACCAATCGCAGGCTCTATCCCTGTCGCTGGTGAATATATGTACATGATCGATACAACTTAATTCAGCGTGCATGGCTACGCTCCTTGGTTTAACTATGCCTGAATCTAGAGCCCTAAGTGGCCTTCTTTAATCCAAAATTCACAATCTTCCAAAAACACCCACTGCACAGGGCTTCCAGCTGGCAGGCGAAGCCAATCGCCGCTAAGGAGCGTGCGTTCGCCGTGTTGTAGCGAGCCTTTCAGCAGTAGAATTTCTACACCATGGCTGTAAATAGCTTGGTGGCTACTGCCAGCTAAGTAGCGCTGGATATAAACGGCCTCACGTTTATGCTCGTGCAAGCACAAACTACTGTGCGTCGGGCTATGCTGATGGTAGAGCTTATTATTGCCGCTATCGATCCGGGTGCTAAGTTGATCGCTTTCTTGAAATTGATGAAGTTTTACAAAAAGGGTGCAGCCACTATCGCTGTACGGTTGGTGGATAGAGCCGGCGGGATTACGAATATAGCTACCAGCAGGGTAATGGCCATGCTCATCGCTGAATATCCCTTCGAGCACCAATATCTCTTCACCACCAGGATGTGAGTGGGAGCTGAAACTACTGCCCGCTTCATAACAGACTATGCTGGTGGCGTGCCCGTGTTCTGAAAAGCGTCTTGCTAAGGGCTTGCGAACTACGCCCAAAGCGGGGGTGCTTTGCCAAGCCAAATCGCTAGTACTGACATAAGCCTGCCGTTTGGCATTGGTGTTTAGATTAACCGGCCTGCTAAAGCTTTGATTGGCATTTAGCTCAGTACTGTCGCTACGGTGTACAACGTCTTTCGTCCAGTGTTTGCTTTTAACGGCTTGGTTCATGGGGCGTCCTTTCGTCAATGGCACAGTAATGGAGCAGCGCCTATTTCAATTTGAATATCGAATTAGTCTTTTACTAGTTGTAGTGGTTCCCCGTCGACCGGGTAGGCGATACAGGGCAATATTTCATTGTCGGCTAGGGGGTATTCAGGGGTGTTCTGATATTGAACTTCCCCACCTTTTAATCGACAGCGACAACTGCCGCAGCGTCCGCTACGACAAGAAAAATCAATTTCTAGTCCATGTTGTAAAAAGCTATCTAATAAACTACCGTCTTTGGGAAACCAGTTGAGCTCATGACGCAGACGGTCTGCTAGCTCAATATCGACGAGCTGGTTCTCGGGCAGTTGAAGAGGATTTGTCTGGTTTTTCCGTATTAACTGGGAAGGGCCAAAGGTTTCCCCATGTATGTGTTCATCACTAAAACCTAAATCCATTAGATGCTCATAGGTCTCTTGCATAAATGCGTTCGGGCCGCATAAATAGGCTTCTATATCTAAATGACTACCTGGAGTGTTATGCTGGTTCCAACTTGTTAGCAAATTGCTGTAAAAATTTCTATTCGGCCGGCCAGTTAGAATATTCTCTGCACCGGAATTGGCAGCAAGCTGAGTAAAATGCCAGCTGATGCTTAATCGACCATGGCTGTAATGCGCCATATCATCGAGTAAATCAAAAAAGCTAGCTTCTTCACGACTCTTGGCGATCGCAACGATATGGCAGGGGCGGGCGTAACGGTGACGTATGGCGTCTTTAATAAGGCGTTCGGCCATAGCCACTATTGGGGTTATTCCAATTCCGGCGGCGATGAGTAGGGCAGGCTTTTTTGACTGGCTGTCAAAAGTGAAATTACCTCTAGCCTGCTGTACCCATATAGTGTCCCCAGTCTTCAACTCTTGGTGTATTTGGGTGGACAGCACGCCATCGCGTTTTACAGTAATCCGCAAATCGCCATCGGCGCTTGAGCCAGACACACTATAACTTCGAACACTTTTATTTTTACTGTCAGGTTTCTGCAGTGACACATTGATATGTTGCCCAGCGATGAAGCTATCTACCTCACCATGTAGATAAAGCGACTTGGCAATTTGGGATTCCATATCGGTAGCGCTTATGACCATAGGGAACCATTTGTTGGCTCTTTTCGAGTTTGCTAAGCGCTGCTTGGCGGTTTCCCAGTCGCCGCTTAATAAACTGTTTGGAGAATAATCAGCAATATGGCTTAAACCAGCTAAACGTTTCGGTAGCAATCGTGCTTTGCTGAGTTTGAACCTCCAAAAGCGCTCAGCATTGTCAAAATGTGCTAGTAACTCATGATGCCATACTATTTCGGCTTCTCCGGTTAGCTGCAATAGATGACCATATTCGAAATCAAGAAATAAGAGGCCTGCACTTGGGTTGTTTAGAAAATTACCCAAAGTATTGAAATGAAAATTACCTGGAAAATCCGGTATTAGTAGGCTTTGGCTATTTTCAATATATACAAATCCTGGTTTTCCACCACGATGCGAAATATCAGCGCCATCACTGGCTTGGCCGCTTTCTGTTCCGCTGTTGCTTGCAACAAAAAAAGTATCGGAGCGGTTAATGATAGACAGCATTTCTGGGCTGAGTTTTTCGGTTTCAATCTTAGTTTTACCAGGGCCGTTTTGCAGTTGCGAAAAATCCCGTGTTTGGATGTATTGCGGGCAATTGCCAAAGCTCTGCCTGACTTCCAGTTCAAGCAGTTTGCCATCACTATAAGCTACGCTAGCACTCAACCTATTTCTACGGCGATTGGATAGATCGATACCTAGTATACCTAGCGCCTGTCCAGGCTCTAAATCGTTAAAGAAAAAGTCGGAATAAACCTGTCCACCACGAATATGTAAGCGGGTTTGCGATGGACTTTCGATAAAGCCAGTTTCTTGCCACAAAATTGAAGCCCACATTTGCCCATCTTTATCTTGATGAGCGCAGAATAAGTAGGGCAGTTTTTGGTAGAATTCTCGATGCTGATCTGGCATGAAGGGTCTGACCACACGTTGCGCAAACGCCGCCATCTGATCTTTCACACCAAGGCGTTCTTGTATGCTTAATTCACCACTATGAAAAATTGCCTCTGACATTCCTGGTCTCCAAAAAAAGCGGACGCCGCCCAGCTGCTGTCACGGGCATTGTCCGCAAAGGGCTCATGGATTCTAATCGCTAAGCGGCTAAGCGGCTAAGCCAATGGGGGTTGATGTCATAGCGACAAAATTATCCAATGCTTCGATACGTTTTAGCCAGGCTTGCACATTGGGGTAATCGGCAAGGTTGACATTGCCCTCGGGCGCATGAGCGATATAGGCGTAGTTAGCAATGTCGGCAAGACTAATCTCTTCGCCTACTAGCCAGTTTTTGCCATTTAGATCTGCCTCAAATCGAGCCAGGATAGCGTGCGCGGTAGCAATGGCTTTGTCGGCGTCTAGCGCTGCCGAAAAGACAGTGATTAGTCGCGCTGTTGCTGGTCCGCTGGCGATTGGCCCTGCGGCGGCGCTTAGATAACGCTGTACTTCGGCGGCTGCTACGGGGTCATGGGGATAGTAACTGTGGTTTTTGTCATAAGTTGCCGCTAAATAAACCAAGATAGCGTTTGAATCATGCAATATAACATCACCGTCTTCCAAAACAGGCACCTGTCCGGCCGGGTTCTTCGCTAGAAACTCAGGCGATTTGTGCTCACCTTTTAAAAGATCTACATCGATAATTTCGGCCTCTAAATTGAGCAGTGATAAAAACAACTCCACTCGATGTGAATGACCAGATAAAGGGTGACGATATAGTTTAATGGTAGACATGCTAAGGTCCTCTTTGCTTAAGGGGTTAGTTGACGCTCAAAGGCCTGAATGGGAACATCATTAATACTTGCGATGCGGCGACTCATTAAGCCATCATCATTGAATTCCCACAGCTCATTCCCGTAAGAGCGGTACCACTGTTGATCTTCATCGTGCCATTCATATTGAAAGGTAACGGCAATTCGATTTTCGGTGAAACTCCAAAGCTCTTTTTTGAGTTTGTAGTCTTGTTCTTTTTGCCATTTTTGGCTTAAAAATTGTTGTATGGCTTCGCGACCACTAAAAAAGGCATCTCGATTTCGCCATTGGCTGTCTTCGCTATAGGCCATGGAAACGGCGATTGGATCTTTGCTATTCCAGGCGTCTTCAGCGGCTTGGACTTTTGCTTTTGCTGTTTCAAATGAAAACGGCGGTAATGGTGGTCGCGGCTGCGTCATATTGTTCTCCTTAAAAAATCAAGCTTATTGCGGCTTAAATAATTCCCTGCTATCTGCGCTAATTTTATGATCTTGCGACGTGCTTACGGCGCCGGTAATCAGTGCAGATTCGTTAAAACTCAATAGCAATTGACCATTGCTTCGATACCATTGACCGCTGCTGCAATGTTGCCATTCAGAGACAATTTGTAAGCTCAAGCGCTCTTCAGAGTAATTCCAAATGGTGCTGTGCCAGCGGTAGTGCAACAGTCTTTGATTACGCTTACTAAGTAGCTCGGCAATCTCATCTTTGTTTTTGCAAATTTCCCCCTGGTGCTGCCAGCTGGCATCGTCTGTGCCTAAATCCAGTAGCGCCTGTAATGCACCTTCGTTAAGGAGGTCGCAAATAAGCTGCCGGTTGAATTCAGCGCTGGTTTTATCTAACGGGGGCGGCATTAATCGTTTTTCGTTTTTCATTTCACTAACAAGTTTTCGTTACTCGGTATCCTTGACAACAGCAGGGCAAGGCTTTTAGTGTTGCAGTTCTCACACAAGCAATACCAAATTCTCCTCGCTAAACCCGCTAAGTGGTTTATTGCGATAAGCGTGCCAACTTAATAAAACCTTTAAAAACAACAACTTAGAGAAAGCTTCTGTGTCTCAGAAAACTGGGAGACACAGATATTTGATAGTTTTGTGTTGTTAAACTTAAGGATATTGGGAGCTTATTTACGGGAATTAACTGGGAAAAACTAAGTGGATAGCTATATGGAAAGCTATATGGAAAGCAGTACTCAACAAGATTTCGATGGCCCTGTGTTGTTGGAAAGCCCTTTTTGCAGTGCGGTTTGTGATGCAGAGGGTAATTG
The DNA here is from genome assembly GCA_025800365.1 of Cellvibrionaceae bacterium. Lineage (GTDB taxonomy): Bacteria > Pseudomonadota > Gammaproteobacteria > Pseudomonadales > Cellvibrionaceae > Pseudoteredinibacter. The sequence goes on from JAOXRT010000167.1 coordinate 24,607, forward strand.
GTTAAAGCAGAGTCGGCTTTGGCAGGAATCAATTATGCAGCCAAATCTGGTCGGTTTCTTAAACACCATCGAACTTCTTAGTGAGGGTTCTGCGAAGGCTTTAGTGGATGACGTGTTGCAAGACTCTGCTGTAGTCAGTGTAGAGGTGCGCGTAACGGCCGATGCTGAAGATGTCCGGGTACTCATGCTCTGGCAAGAACCTTGGGGTGAGAATGATTTAGCGTTGAATATTGTCTTAATGGACAAAGATGCAAGCTGTTTAAATGATGAGTTAGATCTTCTACGCCAGCGTTACGAATTGATTTTATCAGCAGCCGGTGAGGGAATTTATGGCTTGGATCTCAATGGTTGCACGACCTTTGCGAATCAGGCGGCTGTTGATATTTTAGGCTGGCACCCGGATGATATTCTTGGTACGCCCTTACATGATATTCATCATCATTCTTATCCGGATGGTAGTCCATATCCTCGTGAATGTTGCCCGATATATGCGGCATTTAAAGACGGTGAAGTGCACCGTGTTGATGATGAAGTTTTTTGGCGAGCTGATGGTAGCTCAATACCTGTAGAATACGTGAGCACCCCCATCGTTCACAACGGTGAAATTAAAGGTGCTGTGGTTATTTTCAAAGATATATCGGAGCGTAAAAAACTAGAATCTGAAAAAGAGCTGCAACTTGAAGAGATCAAAAAACTAAAGGAAGAGTTGGAGTTAGAACGAGACTATTTGCGTGACGAAATTCATGCCGGAGCGAGCTTTGGTAATATAGTGGGCCAAAGCCCTGCCTTGAATAGAACCCTGGCGCAAATTGAGGCCGTGGCGGCAACGCCAAGTAGTGTACTAATTCTTGGTGAGTCGGGTGTTGGTAAGGAAATGATTGCGCGGGCTATACATACCCAAAGCCCGCGAAAAGATGAGCCTTTGGTAAAAGTAAATTGCGCCTCAATACCCAAGGATCTTTTTGAGAGCGAATTTTTTGGTCATGTTAAGGGTGCCTTTACCGGCGCTCACAAAGATCGTGTTGGTCGAATGCAGCTTGCTAATGGCGGTACACTATTTTTGGATGAAGTGGGCGAGATACCCCTGGATTTACAGGGTAAACTGCTTCGTGCACTACAGGAGCAGGAGTTTGAACGTGTCGGTGATGATGCAACCCATGCTGTTAATGTACGTATTGTGGCGGCGACAAATCGGGACCTCGAAAAAGAAGTTGCTGCAGGTCGTTTCAGAGAAGACTTGTATTATCGATTGAGTGTTTTCCCGATTTCAGTACCGCCATTGAGAGAACGTCCTCAAGATATTCCTTTGTTAGCACAGCATTTCCTTGAGGAACAATGTCAACAGCTAGGTCGTGAGGCAATGCAAATTAGTAAGGCTCAGGCTCAGGCTCTAAGTACACTGAGCTGGCCAGGTAATATTCGAGAACTTAAGAATGTTATTGAAAGAGCGATTATTTTAAGTCGGGGCTCTCGCTTGAGATTGGATTTAGCTATGCCGGATTTGGTTCAGAATGTAGAAGAGGTCATTCATGAAGCGAGTGCGCCTGAGGCAGAAGTTTTAGATGAAGAAGCATTTAGAGCTTTAGAGCGTGCCAATATCATTAAGGCTTTAGAAAAGTGTGAATGGAAGGTGTCGGGCGTGAAAGGAGCGGCCGCGCTATTAGGCATTAAGCCATCGACCTTGAGCTATCGTATGAATAACTTTTCCATTGAAAGGCCGCGTTAAGGCATAAGTGGCCTAACGATGATTGTTAGGCCATTTTTTTAAGATTCTAGACAAATACGGGTTTTAGTTTCGGAACCAAAACTCTATGAAGTGTGAGCACTTAAAAAGCAAGGACTCTTATTAGCCTAATGTGGTTTGGGCAATAGTTCTGCCACGATAGTTAATACTCTGCCGTAAGTTAAGCAAACAATGGCTGATCAGTAGCTCAGCATTAACTTGCCTTTGGGCTTGATTAATTCAGTGAGTAACAGCGCATTTATTAAGTACTAGGTTTTTCCATAACTTAAGAAAAGCTGACGCTTACCCAGAGTAATTTGTCTCACGGGCTTAAAAAACACCGGGCAGCAAAATATGTGTTAGGTAAATCTCTCGCCACAAATCTTCAACTCGATAATTGTTTGAGTCGCGCCAGTAATTGCTCATTAGCATCAATGCGCTTAAGGCCAGCAGGCTAAGTTCATTGCGATAGTCCTGCCATTGGCACAAGGCTTGTTCTACTAGGCGTTTTACAAAAGATCTCATGGTGTTCTCCCTGAATGTTCGCGTCAGCCCTTCAACTCCAACGCGGCTTAGTCTCAATAATTTGTGAAATCTAGCGGTGCAAACTAATCAATTTGCTACTTGCTGTAATTAATCGCAAACAGTGTGCCAATTTAAAAAAGCTAATAAAAACAATGGGGTAGGTGATTCTATGGGTCTCAGCTATCTGAGACCCATAAAATATTGGGAGTAATTCATCTAGTTTGAAAGTATTAGATGGGAAGTGTAAAACGTCAATTGATAGGGAGTTTTGTGGTGTGTTTGAGTGTTTCCATCACAAAGCTGCAGCTTACGTCGTTCAGTTCTGCCTTAATTAACTGCTTATAGAGCCGATCATAGCCAGCCATGTCGGAGACTTGAGCTTTTACTAGATAATCGAGCTCGCCACTCATTCTATAGGCCTCTAGAACTTCAGGGATGGTGTTGAGTACTTCTTTGAATCGATTAAACCACTGGGCATTGTGCTGACTGGTGCGAAGAGCGATATAGGCCGTCAAGGGCAGGCCTAAGCTCTCAGCATCTAATAGTGCGACTTGGCTTTTAATAACGCCTTCTTCACTGAGCTTTTTGATACGCCGCCATGCCGCTGTTTTGGATATGGCTATTTCCTCAGCAATTGCCCCAATGGAGCGTGAGGCATCATTTTGTAGGGCGTCGAGTAGTAATTTATCAATTTTATCCATTATTACAGCCAAAAGAACAAAGTTGCGGAAACATTGTTTGTATTGTAACAAAGTTACAAAATAAAACGTTTTGAGCTGATTATAGCAACAATGTTCCTAGTGCGAGGTATTAATATACACATCACCGTATGCCATTAAGAGCAGCCTAAACTAACGTGCTTTAAAGGAGCCAGTGATGTCCCAACCCCCACAGTTATGCCAAATTCGACAAGAAATTATCGGTGACGATAGTGTTGTTGAGACGGCCTTTGGCAAAAAGCCCTTGGTATATGCGGATTACACAGCTTCAGGTCGAAGTCTTCGCTTCATAGAGCAATTTATCCAAGCTCAGGTATTGCCTTATTACGCCAATACCCATACCGAGACCTCTTATACTGGTAGGCACACCACTGAGTTGAGGGAGCAAGCCCGGAAAACTATTCGCAAGGCTTTAAATGCTGGTGAGCAACATAGACTAATTTTTAGTGGCAGTGGCGCTACTGCAGCAATTGATAAATTGATCACCATGATGGAGCTCAAGCACTGTGGCGCCATAAAAGATGAGCTTCCAGAAGCAGAACGCCCGGTGGTTTTTGTCGGGCCTTATGAGCATCACTCTAATGAGTTGCCTTGGCGTGAGTCTAAAGCGGAAGTTGTTTCGATACCCCTAGATGAGAAAGGGCATTTGAATCTGGCAGTATTAGAGCAAAAGCTTGAACAGTATCAACAGCGCCCACTTAAAATTGGTAGCTTTTCCGCAGCCTCTAATGTAACTGGTTTGCGTACGCCGGTTCAGCAAGTTTCGAAATTGCTGAAGCGCTATGGTTTTTGGTCCTGCTGGGATTATGCTGCTGCAGGTCCTTATGTGGGTATTGACGTGCAAAGCTTGCAGCTGGATGCGGTGTTTATTTCTACCCATAAATTTATTGGTGGGCCCGGCACACCAGGCATATTGCTCGTTAATCAAGATATGCTGGCCAATGAAATACCGGCAGTACCGGGTGGTGGTACAGTCTCATTTGTTACTCCCAATGAGCATACCTATTTAAGTGATGTTGAGCGAAGGGAAGAGGGCGGTACACCGGGTATTGTTGAATCTATCCGTGCTGGCCTAGTGTTTGCTTTACAGCAGGCTGTCGGTACAGAAAATATAGAGCGTCTTGAAAGGGCTCATACCCAAGAGGCGATCGCTCGTTTAAGCCAGTACAGTAATATTGAGATTCTAGGTGATCCAGACGCCGATCGCTTGTCCATTATTTCATTTAGAATTCGCCATAATGATAAACATCTACACTACAGCTTTGTGGTAGCCCTGCTGAACGATTTGTTTGGTATTCAAGCGCGCGGGGGCTGTTCCTGTGCTGGGCCCTACGGGCATTATTTGTTAAACCTCGATGAAGAGCAAAGTCGTAGGATTGAGGAGCAAATGTACAGCGGGGCTATGCTATTGCGACCAGGCTGGATACGCTTCAACTTAAACTATTTTCTTGATCACCAAACAGTTGACTATATCTTGTCGGCCATTGAAATGGTGGCCAATCATGGTGCCAAGTTGCTACCTTTTTATCAGTATCAGGAGAGCCCAGGAGTCTGGTGCTTCCAGGGGCAACGCCATGGCGATAGCGCAAGCCTAAGCGCCGCGTTGGATAATTGGCTCGCCGGGCAGGAATTTAATGACTCTTTAGAGGCCGAATTGAGCCGAGAAGAAAGCTACAAACAAGCACTGGCCGTTGCTAAAGCACATTTGCTGTCGCCCGATGCTAACTGGCAGCGATTCAGTATGAATCTACAAACAGAGGCCGAAGCCGTACGTTGGTTTGTATTGCCGCAAGAGTTATCTTAACTAATGCTTCCGCTTCAAATTTAGAAGTACAAGGCCATAAGTAGAAGGCCAAAAGTACAACGCTAGAAATGCAAAATTGGGCAGGGCTCTAGGCCCCTGCCTGTTATTGTGTCATCATCTGTCCCGCAATTAACTATAGGACAAACTATGTTTTTTTCCCGTTTCAAATCTTCCGTCCTGAGCATTAGCCAGGGCCTATTAATGGCCTTGCCATTAGTGTTTGGCTCTGTCGCGAGTGCGCAGGATTCAGCCATTATTAGTTATGACAGCCGTTTCCATCCGGTGATTGGCCAGCATGGAATGGTCGCTAGTCAGGAGGCTTTGGCCTCGGAAGTCGGCTTAGAAATACTAAAGCAAGGTGGCAATGCTGTGGATGCGGCAGTCGCAACAGGCTTTGCGATGGCGGTAACCTTGCCTAAGGCCGGAAATATCGGTGGCGGCGGCTTTATGATGATCTATCTAAAAGAGCGCGACAAAGTAGTTGCTTTAGATTACCGTGAAATGGCGCCTATCAAAGCCTATGCCGATATGTTCCTGGATAAAGATGGAAACTTCGATCGTGATATGGCTGGCTATACCTATAGAGCCGGTGGTGTGCCAGGTACAGTAGCGGGCATGATTCACGCTCTTGAAAACTACGGCACAATGAAGCTAGAGCAAGTTATTGCCCCTGCGATCAAGCTGGCGAACGAGGGCTTTATTGTTACCCCGGGGCTGGCAAATGACCTAGTGGTTAAGCGTAAGCGCTTAACGCGATACCCAGCCACTAAAGAAATTTTTTACCACAGCGATGGCCGTAACCTGCAGGCAGGTGAGCGTCTAATCCAAAAAGATTTGGCTTGGTCCTTGTCTGAAATTAGCAAGCATGGCAAGTCAGCATTTTACGGCGGCTCTATCGCTAAGAAATTTGTTTCGGCATCTGATAAGTACAATGGCTTGTTTACCCTAGAAGACTTTAAAGGCTATAAAGTTGTAGAGCGCGAGGCCGTAAAGGGCAACTATCGCGGTTACGATGTGGTATCAATGCCACCGCCAAGCTCTGGTGGTGTGCACCTAATTCAAATGCTTAATGTTCTTGAGGCTTATGACCTTAAACTGATGGGACACAATAGCGCTGAGTATCTTCATACCCTAACGGAGACAATGCGTCGAGCCTATGCCGATCGTAGTCAGCACTTAGGTGATCCGGATTTCTACCGTGTGCCGGTGGCACAGTTATTGGACAAGCAATACGCCAAGACATTACGTCAGCAGATTGACCCTAACAAAGCCACGCCATCGGAAGAGGTTGCGCCTACTAAGCTATTTGGCAAAGAAAGCAACGATACCACCCATTACTCGGTCGCCGATCGCTGGGGCAATATTGTGTCCAATACCTATACCATTAATTACAGCTACGGTTCTGGTATTGTTGTCGATGGAACGGGCATTTTGTTGAACAATGAGATGGATGACTTCTCCGCTAAACCAGGTGAGCCAAATGCTTATGGCTTGTTGGGTAGTGAGGCGAATGCCATTGAGCCCCGTAAGCGTCCTTTAAGCTCTATGACTCCAACTTTGGTCATTAAAGACGGTCAGCCAGTATTGGCAACAGGTAGCCCTGGTGGCAGTACGATTATTACCATCGTGCTACAGATCGTATTAAATACGATCGATTTTGAAATGAATATCGCTGAAGCTACCTCTGTGCCGAGAATGCACCATCAGTGGTTCCCAGACAAAGTCTTTGTAGAGCCTGGTGTCGGCAAAGATACCGTCGAGCTGCTTAAGCAAAAGGGTCACGATGTGAAGTACTCTAGAACCATGGGAAGTACCCAATCCATTGCCACTCTGAAAGGCTATATGTACGGCGCTTCTGATACTCGTCGCCCCGACGCAGCGACTGTGGCTTATTAAGATCTATATTTCAGCGGCCTACACCTTGTAGGCCGCTTTTCTTCTTTCGTTTCCATTTTCTCCCTGTTTGTGACCCTTGGCGCCTTAGCTTTGCCTTTTATTTGGGCGCTAGATCCATATTCATATCTTTCAGTCTGAACAACTATCTGTTAGCGTTGCCCTATAGATTTTGGCTTCTCTAATTTGGGGGTTTTATGTTCGATATGAACGTCGCTGTGATTGTCGCCGTGGTACTAGCATTGGTGGTGATCTTAAAATCAGTTAAAAGTGTTCCGCAGGGTGAAGAGTGGACAGTAGAGCGCTTTGGTAAATACACCCGTTTATTGCGTCCTGGCCTACAGGTCATCGTGCCCTTTATTGATAGCATTGGTCATCGACAGATTGTCATGGAGCAAGTGTTGGATATTCAGCCCCAAGAAGTAATCAGCGCCGATAATGCGATGGTGACGACTGATGCGGTTTGTTTTTACCAAGTAATCGATGCGGTAAAAGCTTCTTATGAGGTGAATAATCTAGAGCGCGCCATGCAAAATTTGGTCATGACCAATATACGTGCGGTTTTGGGATCCATGGAGCTCGATTCAATGTTGTCGAATCGCGATCAAATTAATAATGCCTTGCTGGTCAAAGTTGATGAGGCGACCAATCCTTGGGGAATTAAGGTCACCCGTATTGAAATTAAGGATATTACTCCTCCGCGGGACTTAGTTGATGCCATGGCCAACCAAATGAAAGCCGAGCGAGAAAAGCGCGCACAAATTTTATTGGCTGAAGGTGAGCGAGAGTCTGCGATTAAAGTAGCTGAAGGTGAGAAACGTTCACAAATCCTGCGAGCCGAGGGTGAGCGGGAATCTGCCTTCCTAGAAGCGGAGGCTCGAGAGCGTGAAGCACAGGCCGAGGCCAAGGCAACCTTTATGGTAAGTGAAGCGATTGCCAAGGGTAATTCCCAGGCGATTAACTATTTTGTCGCCCAAAAGTACGTCGATGCTCTAGGTCAGATCGCATCGGCCGATAATAGTAAGGTGGTGCTAATGCCATTAGAGGCTTCAAGTGTGATCGGCTCCATTGAGGGCATACACGAGTTGGTTAAATCGGCAAAGCAAAGCTAAGGTGTTTTGATGGATTTTTTGAGCGGTTTATCGGCCTGGCACTGGCTGATTCTAGGTATCGTCCTCCTAATACTCGAAATGTTAGGCGCGGCAGGCTTTTTATTGGGCATTGGTGTCGGTGCGATATTAACGGCTGTTATTGCCGCTGTACTCAGTGATATGAGCTGGCAGGCTCAGCTATTGTGTTTTGCAGTATTATCGATCGCAGCCACCTGTTTGTATTGGATGCGCTTTCGCCATATCAACGAAGCAACTGATCAACCTTTACTTAATAGCGCTGAAGCTCGGTTGCTTGGAAAGGAAGCGGTGCTTATTGCGGATATGAGTGCGCTGAAAGGTAAGGTGCAAATAGCTGATACCTTGTGGGAGGTGAGCGCTGCTGAAAATTATCCCGCCGGCACGAAAGTAAAAGTGCTAGCTGTCAATGGTATGAGCTTACAGGTGGAAGCGCAGTCGTAGCTTATGAAGAACGCTTTGATTCTCTCTGGTGGTGGTGCGCGAGCCGCCTACCAGATCGGAGTGCTAAAGGCACTCAAGGAAATCGTCCCGACTCATCAAAATCCATTTCCCGTCATTTGCGGAACCTCTGCAGGTGCTATTAATGCGGTGAGCTTGGCTTCTCGCTGTGATGATTTTTCTTTTGCTGTCGATAATCTGGAAAACTTCTGGGGCAATCTGACGGCCGATCATGTATTTAAGTCTGGCTGGCTGGATGTCAGTAAAGGTGGCTTGAGTTTATTCGGTTCATTGTTTAACCGAGGTGTTGGTGTAAGCAAGCCGGTTTCCCTTTTAGACAATTCGCCCCTAAAAACATTTTTATCCAAAGCTATTCAGTTTCAGCAAATACCTACCATGTTGGAAAAGGGCGCATTGGAGGCACTATCGATCACCGCGATGGGGTATTCCACGGGTGAGTCTGTCAGTTTTTTTCAAGCTTCAGAGTCGAACCCTAGGCTTAATGAATGGCGTCGCCATAGAAGAGTAGGGCGTCGTAGCGAAATCCAAGTGGAGCATTTGCTCGCATCTTCTGCCATTCCCACTATTTTCCCCACGATAAAGCTGGGTGAGCAATACTTTGGAGATGGTGCCATGCGTCAGTTAGCGCCAATCAGTCCTGCTTTGCACCTAGGTGCCGACCGTGTTTTTATTATCGGTGTGAGTGGCAACCGCAATGTCAAACAGTGGAACAAAAAGCCTCAGCCAATTAGGCATTCGCCATCAATTGCGCAAATTATCGGCCATATGTTTAATAGCGCTTTTATTGATAGTCTTGAGGGCGATATTGAACACTTAGAGCGTGTGAATGATTTACTAAGAAAAATGAGTGAAGAGGAAAGGGAAGCTGAAAAACGTTTACGTCCTATTGAAAGCTTGGTTATTTCGCCTTCCAAGCCTTTAGATAAAATCGCAGGCCGCAATGTTCGCTACCTGCCTTCTTCATTAAAATGGTTTTTCCGTTCTACGGGTGCAACAGCGAGCGGTGGCGGTTCTGCAGCGGCCAGTTATTTGTTGTTTTGCCCAGAGTATTGCCAAGAGCTTATGGATTTGGGCTATCAAGATGCCATGTGGGAAAAAGGTAAAATAGAAAGCTTTTTCCAAATTTAATGGTAGTCAGCACCTTGGTGAATCTGCGATTACCAGGCTTGCTGATAAATCTCTAAAGCATCTGCTTCGTTTAGTGGCCTTGGATTGTTTTGCAGTAATCGTGTCTGCAACATCGCGTCCTTTGCTAAAGTGGGCAGATGTTCTTCGCCAATTTCCAAATCACGTAGATGTGTGCAGAGTTTTAATTTTCCAATCAAACGCTCGATATACTTTATCAATTCTATGCTGACGGCTTTGCTGTCTTCATGGGCGATATATTCTGCGCCCATAATTATCGGGGCCAGCTCAGCATACAGCTCATGGCAGTGGCTATTATTAAAACGCATGACATGGGGAAGCACCAAGGAGTTACTTAAGCCGTGGGGAATATGGAAATGCCCACCAAGTGGATAGGCTAAAGCATGCACCGCAGCAACAGGGGAGTTAGCAAAGGCTTGGCCCGCCATAAAGGCACCAAGCAACATGGCTTGCCTAGCTTCTAAATTGTTACCATTTTGGCAGGCCTCGCTAATGTTTGCGCTCAATAAGGCTAGGGCTTCTTTGGCGAGTAAATCAGAGTAACGATTTTTCTTATGGGCGCTGGTGTAAGCTTCGATTGCATGAACCATTGCATCGATGCCGGTAGCGGCGGTTATTGCTGGCGGCAATCCTATTGTGAGTTCCGCATCTAAGATGGCCACATCAGGCAGTAACAGTGGTGAAACTACCCCCATTTTGGTGGTTTCTCCGGTTGTCACAATGGCGACAGCGGTGGCCTCTGAACCAGTGCCGGCTGTGGTTGGAATTAGAAGCAAGGGCAACCTTGGCCCTTGTGCTTGCTCTACACCATAAATATCGGCGAGTTGCTCACCAGAGGCCAGCATCAGTGCAATTAATTTGGCGCTATCTAAAGAGCTACCACCACCAAAGCCGATGACACCGTCGGCTTGATGCGCCTTAGCGCTTTCCAATGCTTGTAAGATGATGTTTTCTGGCGGGTCAGCGACGATATCGCAAAAGCTGAAAAAAGGCACATCTTCGCGGTGCAAAACAGCTTCCAGTTTCGCCAATAATCCGCAGGCGACGATGCCTTGGTCAGTAATAATAATTGGGCGTTTAATACCTTGTTGACGACAAACCTGAGCGAGTAGGGCTATGGCTCCGGGCTGATTGATCAATGACTTGGTTGTATTGAAAACAAAATTGTCCACATTGGCACCTGATTTATTATTACTGATGTATTCCTTTATCCGTTCGTGCTCATATTGAGCTGGCTCCTAAGAAATACGATCGCAGTCAATTATTTCTGGGAGTGGAATAGGCTTTATTAAAACTAAAGCTTAGCGTATGTCACAGGGTGAAAATAGACAAAGGGTTTAAATTAAACTAAGAAGCTTGCCAAATAATGCGCTACTTGGGGGCTGTTGCGTTGCGTATGCCTAAATAGTCCACGATTCCAGCTTGATCTCATGTTCATCTGCACTGATACACCAAGCGTTATCATGCCAATCACCCAAAACAATCCGTTCCTTGCCATTATCCAATGAATGTCTGGCTGGGCGATGAGTATGGCCATGAATCAAGATGTCAGCGTTATGCTCGGCCAAAACTTGTGCCACGGCATCGCTGTTTACATCCATAATGTCTTCAGCCTTCATGGCGCTCATAGACTTGCTTTGTTGGCGTAACTGCTGGGCCAGTTGGCGCCTGACTTCCAAAGGCTGAGAGAGTAATTGCTCTTGCCAAGCAGGGTTGCGTGCTTGCTGGCGAAAGGCCATATATTCTGCATCGTCTGTGCAGAGGCTATCACCATGCATAAGTAAGCACGATTTACCGGCAACTTCTATGAGGGTCGGGTCCGACAATAAGCTTGCGCCGCTGTTTTGGCAAAAGCGTTCACCATAGAGGAAATCGCGGTTGCCGTGCATGATAAACACGGCGGTGCCGCCCTGGCTGAGCTTTAGCAATTGCTGCTGAATACTGGAAGCTAGGGGGGCGTCGTCGTCATCTCCGATCCAAACTTCAAAGAAATCTCCCAGGATGTAAAGTGCGTCGGCTTTGCTGGCCCTATCTTTAAGAAAGGTCAAAAAGCTTTCGGTCACCTCTGGGCGACTTTCATCAAGGTGCAAATCGGAGATAAACAGTAGCTTCATAGGTTTGGTCGCTATTAATCGCTAACGGTTACTTTTTCGATGACGATGCTTTCTTTTGGCACGTCTTGATGGCCCATCATGTTACCGGTCGAGACAGCCTTGATGCTATTGACGACATCCATACCTTCAACGACTTTGCCAAATACGCAATATCCCCAGCCTTGGCTGTTTTTTGCCGTGTGGTTTAAGAAGTTGTTATCAGACACATTGATAAAGAACTGGCAGGTAGCGCTATGTGGATCCATGGTGCGCGCCATGGCGACGGTGCCCAGGTCATTACTAAGGCCGTTATCGGCTTCATTTTCAATGGCGGCGCGGCGACCTTCATTTTTGTCTTCCATATCCGCCGTCATGCCACCGCCTTGTACCATAAAGCCGTCGATAACACGGTGAAAGATGGTGCCCTCGTAGAAGCCATCTTCAGCGTATTGCTTAAAGTTAGCTGCGGTATTTGGGGCATTCTCGTGGTCTAGTTCGAGGCTGATATCGCCGAAATTGGTATGTAAAGTAATCATTTTATGTCCTATAACTGCTGTCACCGGTTGTTTATTAAGCCATTGGCTGCCGGAGGGTCAAAAACCAAAGGAAAAGGGTGCCGAGAGGGCCTTGGGGCGGCTATAATACGCGGTTTGACTGGGATCTCAAACTATGGAGCTCGAAAAGCAGTTTCATAAGCCAGTAAAAGGAATAGCCCTATACACAGCTGCCATAGTGGAACTGTGATATCTAGGTACCAGCGGCTCTTCCGCCAGAGATCTCTATAAGCCAATGAAGTAAGGACAAAGCAAACGCCATGAGCGAAACGAGCAAACCGCTGAACTTTTTAGAGCAGATTATTAGCCAAGATCTTGAGGCCGGCAAACATCAAACTGTGACGACAAGATTCCCGCCAGAGCCTAATGGTTATCTGCACATTGGTCATGCCAAGTCGATCTGTTTGAATTTTGGCCTGGCTGAACGCTTTGGTGGTCGTTGTAACTTGCGTTTTGATGACACCAACCCGGCAAAAGAAGACCAGGAGTACGTTGAGTCAATTGTCCGCGACGTTGAGTGGCTGGGCTTCAAATGGGATGGTGACATCCGCTATGCCTCTAGTTACTTCGAGCAGTTCTATCAGTGGGCTTTACACTTAATTCAAGAAGGCAAGGCCTATGTTTGCCATTTGGATGCCGAGCAAACCAAAGAATATCGTGGTTGGGCAACCAAGCCGGGTAAAGACAGCCCTTATCGTGATCGTAGCGTTGAAGAGAACTTGGCTGAGTTCGAGAAAATGCGCGCAGGTGAGTATGAAGAGGGTGCTTGTGTCTTGCGAGCCAAGATAGATATGGCCAGCCCAAATATGAATATGCGTGACCCTATGTTGTATCGTATTCGTAAGCAGAGTCATCACCAGACTGGCGATAAGTGGTGCATATACCCAACGTACGACTTTGCCCATGGCCAGGAAGATGCGATTGAAGGGATTAGCCATTCGATCTGTACTTTGGAGTTCGCTGATCATCGCCCATTGTATGAGTGGTTTATCGAAAACTTGCCGGTACCTAGTCAGCCTAAACAATATGAGTTTGCGCGCCTTGAGTTGAACTATACCGTTACCTCGAAGCGCAAGCTGAAGCAGCTGGTGGACGAAGGCTTTGTCGATGGTTGGGATGATCCTCGCATGCCAACCATATCAGGTTTGCGTCGTCGCGGTGTCAGCCCTGCAGCGGTTCGTCATTTTTGCGATCTGATTGGGGTAACCAAATCGGCCAGTACAATCGATGTGGCAACCTTAGAGCATGCTATTCGTGATGATCTAAACAATGTTGCCCCTAGAGCGATGTGTGTACTTGATCCCTTGCTGATCACGGTAACTAATTTTGATGAAGTAGCGAATGATGGTCATGAGCTAGTTGATGGTGTGGCGCAAATGCTACAACCGGTACACCCTAACGAAGAAAGTCGCGGTGAGCGCCGTTTGCCATTTACGCAAACTCTGTATATTGACCGCGCTGATTTTAATGAAGATAACAGCCTGTCTCGTAAAAAGTTTAAACGACTTGTAGCCGGTGAGTATGTTCGTTTGCGTGGCAGCTATGTCATCAAAGCGGAAGAGATTATCAAAGACGAAGCTGGTGAAATCACCGAATTGAAAGTTTCATTGCTGCCCGGAACGGTTGGTAATAATCCTCCAGAAGGCATTCGACCACGCGGTGTGATTCATTGGGTATCGGCAAGTCATAATGTGGATTGTGAAGTTCGACTTTACGATCGCTTGTTTAATGACGAAGCGCCTGATGCGGGAGATAAAAACTTTTTAGATTTTATTAACCCAGATAGCCTGAGCATTATTTCAGGTGCAAAGGCTGAGCTGTCTCTGACAAATGCTGAGCCAGAGCAGGCTTATCAGTTTGAACGCGAAGGTTACTTCTGTTTGGACGCCAAACACAGTGAAGCCGATAAGCCGGTTTTCAATCGCACCATAGGCCTAAAAGACAACTGGGCAAACAAGGTATAGAAATTCGATTTTTTGCGCGTCACTTATAGTTGCCAGACGCTAGATGCAACTTTTGCGCAGGAGATCAAAAATAGAGTTAAGTTTATGCAACTGTACAACACCAAGAAACGAGAAAAAGAAGAGTTTAAACCAATCGACCCTGAGCATATTCGTATGTATGTCTGCGGGCCGACCGTTTATAACTATGTTCATATTGGTAATGCGCGTCCGGCTGTTGTTTTTGACACACTTTATCGTGTATTGAAGTATGCCTATCCAAAGGTTAGCTATGCTCGCAATATTACGGATATTGACGACAAAATTATGCAAGCTGCAAAAGATAATGACGAAACCATCCAGGACGTTTCCGAGCGTTATACCATTGCCTATGCCGAAGATATGGCAGCGATTAACTGCTTGGTGCCCGACATTATTCCAAAGGCGACAGAGCATTTGCCTGAGATGGTCGAGATGATCGAAAAACTCATCGCAAAAGGGCATGCCTATGAATCCGAAAAGCATGTCTTATTTGATGTCCGATCGATGGAAAATTATGGCGAGCTTTCAAATCGAAAGTTGGAAGATATGCTTGATGGTGCCCGTGTCGAAGTGGCCGACTACAAAAAGTATGCCGGAGACTTTGTACTTTGGAAGCCTTCAGTTGGTGATGAGCCGGGCTGGGAAAGTCCTTGGGGCTTCGGTCGCCCAGGTTGGCACCTAGAGTGTTCAGCCATGATTAAAAAGCACTTGGGCGAAAGCATTGATATTCATGGCGGTGGTAAAGATCTAATCTTTCCTCACCATGAAAATGAGATTGCTCAAAGCTGCTGCGCCAACGACGCTGATGAGTATGTGCGCTACTGGATGCACAACGGCTACATCAATATTGATGGCGAGAAGATGTCTAAATCCTTGGGCAACTTCCGCTTAGTCCGCGATCTGTTGAAAGCTTACCCGGGTGAGGTGTTGCGTTATGCCATTCTTTCGGCACATTACCGCTCGGATATGGATTTTTCTCAGAAGTTGCTGTCGGAATCTAAAGATAACCTCGATTATATCTACGGTGTCTTAAGAGACGAGGCTGATACTTCAAGTGCTGAATGTGAGCTTCAAAGCTTGCCGGTATTTGCTGCATTGCTGGATGATCTAAATACACGTGAGGCAATAACTCAATTGTTGGCAGTAGCCAAGCGTTTGAAGTTAGCCGAGGCCAAGGACAAGCCTACTCTAAAAGGCGAGCTTATGGCCATCGCTAAGGTATTAGGTCTGCTCGAACAAGATCCAGAGCAATGGTTCACCCAAGGCGGCGCTGACGATTTGGCGGCTGAAGTGATCGAGGCATTGATCGAAGAGCGGCTACAAGCACGTGCAGATAAAAACTTTGCGCGCGCTGATGAGATCCGTGATCAGCTAAAAGAGCAGGGCGTCCTACTGGATGACTACCGCGCTGATGGCGGCGGCATCGCCACCAAATGGCGCCGAGAAAGCTAGGGTCTAGGTAAGTAGATTGTAGGGGCGTTGAATGAAGCTATTAGCCTGGGCATTGGTATTGCTTTGTGTATTGAGCTTTTTTCTACGTAATCAATTTGAAAGCAATGTATCGTTGGATTCACGCTTGCTTAATGAGCCCCTGCAATACGCCGATGAGCACGAACGCAAGCAATTGCCGTTTGAAGATCGCGAGTACTTTGTTGATCGAAAGTATCGCTATGAGCTCTATGGCATGGTGGTCTCTTTTCGAGAGCACGATGGCGACCAAATGCTTCATAAAAGCTGGGGCGATCACCTAAATATTGCTGATGTCTGTGTGGTATGGAGCGATACTGCGCAGTCGCCTTTTCTAAACCAAATTGATTTTTGGAATGGTCAGTTCACCTGCAATGTACGAACCTCGAGTAATGAAGCTTGGCAAAGCTTTAATATGAATCAGCTTTCCAACAATCATTTAATTAGTGCTGATCCATACATTCGAAAGAAAATTACCGATATTAATATCGGCGATCAAATTGTGATTAAAGGCTGGTTATCTGAATATGGCAATGATCAAGGCGCAATTCGAGGTACCAGTATTCGCCGGGATGATACCGGGAATGGCGCCTGTGAAACCATTTATGTTGAGCAATTTGAGGTGGTACGCGAGGCAAAACGATTGTGGAACAAGCTGTTTAAGGTGAGCAGTGCTTTGTTGCTGCTGATGCTTGCTTGGTATTTCTTCAGTCCTTATAAGCCTCGTGCAGAAAAAATCCACTGATTAGTGGGCTTACATAGAGTAATTACTCATCAGCTGGCACTATGTACTTATTTAATAATTGTATTGCGTAAAGCTAAACTAATTTAAGAGACAACAATGACAACGACTCCTGATTTTCGTTTTAGAAGGCTACGCCGAACCAAAGTTCTACGACAGTTGGTTCGAGAAAATCATTTACGCCCTGAAGATTTTATTTTGCCAATTTTTGTTGAAGAGGGCATTCAGGAGCCGGTTGAAATCGCCAGCATGCCAGGGGTCAAACGATTCCCTGAAACTCAGTTAGGGGGCGAACTACGTCGTTTATGGCAGCTTGGCGTTAAAGCCGTCATTCTTTTTGGTGTCAGTCAGCATAAAGATGACTGTGGCAGTGATACGTGGAATGACAAGGGTTTAATGGCTCGTTGCATTAGAACGGCCAAAGCCGCCACGCCAGATATGCTGATCATTAGCGATAACTGTTTTGTGAGTATACCGATCATGGTCACTGCGGTGTGGTGCACGATAATGATGTTGATAATGACTCCACGCTAGAGAACCTACAGGCACAAGTAATAACCGCCGCGCGTGCCGGTGTCGATATGATTGCGCCTTCAGGAATGATGGATGGCATGATCGCCGCCATTAGAGAGGCTCTGGACAGTGAGGGCTATACCCATATTCCAATTATGAGCTACTCGACGAAATTTGCATCGGCGTTTTATGGTCCATTTAGAGATGCGGTTGACAGTAACTTTAAAGGCACTCGCAATACCTACCAGATGGACCCTGCCAATGGCCGTGAGGCCTTAGCCGAATCCTTGCAGGATGAAGGTGAGGGTGCCGATATTTTGATGGTTAAGCCCGGCATGGCCTACCTCGATGTTATTCGTGAGATACGCGACAGCAGTAATCAACCCTTGGCGGTATACCATGTGAGTGGTGAATACGCCATGATTAAGGCGGCGGCTGCCGCTGGCGTTATCGATGAGAAGTCTATTGTTCTTGAAAGTATGATTGCTTTTAAGCGTGCAGGTTGCGATTTAATTTTGACCTACTATGCCGAAGACATCATTAACTGGCTTAAAGACGAATAACGGTACGTTTTATATATGTTGAAAAATCTCACCTTTATTCTGCTTGGGCTTAGTGTGTTGTTATTATCGCTTGCTGCGCTCGTTGGCCCAGAAGAGCTTGCGCTTTTTTTAGACAGCGAAGAATCGGTTCAAGCAGCGCAGAATACAAGTGCATCGCAATGGTGTGCTGATATGGAAAACAAACCCAACAAACAGTGGCAAGAAGGTGATTTCCAGCGCTTTGCCGAAGAGTGTTTGTAAGATCAATCGATAGCTAGATAAAGTAGAAGTGATATGGTGAACAAAGCAACTGTTGAAGACAATGTTTTTACTCGCTTAATGGCCAATAAGGCTTTTGAGATGTTTGTTGTCTCGGTCATTATTTTGTCCGCCCTAGTTGTCGGTGCAAAAACCTATGCTGTCCCTCCAGCTGCTCTCAAGGTGTTGGCGGTTTTGGATTGGGTGATCACTTTTATCTTTTTGATCGAAATTAGCATTCGTTTTATCGCTGAACCCAATAAAAAACGCTTTTTCCATAAAGCGTGGAATGTTTTTGATACCTTGATCGTTGTGGTGAGTTTGATACCTATTGAGAACGGAGAGATGGCCTTGCTGGGTCGATTGATTCGGATCTTTAGGGTGTTAAGGATGGTTTCTATCATTCCCGAGCTGCGAATGCTCCTTAACTCGCTGGTTAAGGCTTTGCCGCAGTTGGGCTATGTCATGCTTTTGATGTTTATTATTTTTTACATCTACGCGGCCATTGGGAGCACCTTATTCCACGAGATAAACCCTGAGCTCTGGGGTGATATCAGTATCGCGCTATTGACCTTGTTCCGGGTGATGACCTTTGAAGATTGGACCGATGTCATGTATGAAACCATGGCGGTCTACAAGCTGAGTTGGATCTTCTATCTAACCTTTATTTTCTTTACGGCCTTTGCTTTCTTAAACATGATCATTGGTATTGTAGTGAATGTCTTGGAAGAAGAGCACAACCGTGAGCGCCAAGAGGCCGCCGAAGCCAGTGGTGAGCCAACGATGTTTGATTTGCAAGATCAGTTAAAAGAGATTCAAGAGCAGTTGGCGCAGTTAAAACAAACTAAATAAAGTCACGACGATTACCGACCAATTAGCTGGCCACATTAGCAATATGCTTAAGTGGCCACGGCTTAATGAAAAAACAATCTTAACGCTGCAAGTCGTCTAAAGTGCCTATTCTACGGCGCATGCAGCGCAATTCCTTGCTGTGGCAATCGCTGTAATCGATTGTATACATTCTAGCCACGCATTCTTGGCTACACTTCTTTAAAGCTTGAACCATTTTGTTCAGTTTTTTAGCGCAAGCAAGGAGCCTCGCCATGCATCATAAGCTGCAGATGTCGGTATGTCTGACCATAGTCTTGCTAGTCATTTGCGGGCAGCTTATTGCTGAGCAATCCTCTCGCACCACCAGTATTCCCCATCATTTGCTGCCAGACCATCAGCTTAATAACTCCGAAGCAATCACCTTAGACGAGCAGGGTTTACACCTGAATTATCCCAAGCAGCGCCAGCAAGTAAACTCTAAGCTGTGGCCGTGGCGTGCAATTGGGCAAGTGAATGTTGCGGCTTCCCATTATTGCAGTGGAGTATTGATAGCCAAAGACAAAGTACTCACTGTAGCTCATTGTCTTTGGGATGCTTATAACAAAGATTGGTATGGTCCATCGGAAATTCATTTTGTAGCGGCCTATGCGCGTGGGGACTATTTAGCCTATAGCCGGATTGAGTCGTTTCAAGCGGCTGGGAAGTTCAATGCAAAAGGCGAAATAGATCTGGACTCTGTTCATACCGATTGGGCCATCCTGCATCTGCGGCAAGATATAGGGCTTGAGGTAGGTTTTTTAGATCTGTCTCGGGAGCACTCTGTTACCGCTGGTGATGTCATTAGCCTGGCGGGCTACCGTCGTGATCGCCCTGAAGTATTAACGGCCCAACTTAACTGCAAGTTGCTGGCTTGGAATAAAGATGGCTCTGCATTTGACCATAGTTGCGAGATTATTCAGGGCGACTCTGGTGGACCAATTTTGCGACGCCGGAACGGTGAGTGGCAGGTGTTGGGTATTCAATCACTTGAAGCTAAAACGGAAGTGCGACGCTGGGGAGTGGCGGTGGCCAGCAGGGCGGTTAAATCTGCTAGCCGCTAGTTACTAATCTTAATATTCAGCTATCAATCAACAATCAACAATCATCAAGTGCCAAGTATCTCGCAGCAACCGCCAAGCACTAAACAAATACTCAAGGTCGGGCAAGTAGTTAGTTCTTGTGGTTGCCGCGCTGCGGAGCTCTTGCTTTTCGGCGAGCTTCTTTTTGAGCTTCTTTCTCTGCTTTTTTACGTTCAACCTCGACCAGTTCTTTAGCGATCATATCTGGTGTTTCCAGAGTGATCTCTCCGATGACCCCACCACGAAGATCTTTGATAAGCAGTTCAGAAACCTTATGAAGGTCTGCACGGCCGCCAGCTCTAACACAAGCTCGACGCTTTGCAATTGCCTCTAGGTTTTCGATCTCGCTTTCAAAAACCTCTTCCAATTGATAGCGCTCTTGTAGTTGTTCGGGGTAGTGGCGCTGAAGAAAGCCGATCGCATAAAAAGCGATGTCTTCATATTCCATAGCCGTATCTTTAATGGCGCCAGATACGCCAAGTCGATAAGCGCTGTGCTCATTTTCAACCTTAGGCCAGAGCATTCCTGGGGTATCCCATAACATAATGCCATTACGTAGGTTGATTTTTTGCTGCCCCTTGGTGACAGCAGGTTCATTACCCACCTTGGCGATGGAACGCCCAGCTAGGGTGTTTATCAAGGTAGACTTACCGACATTGGGTATGCCTAAGATCATCGCATTGATGGTTTTAAACTGATTACTATCCGGTAATAGTTTACGGCATAGATCGGGCAAGATTTTAGCTTTCGAGTTGTGATCATTACTTACTAGAAGTGTTTTAACACCAGCCTCTTGCTCGAAGTGTTGCTGCCACAACTCCGTCATTTTGGTGTCGGCCAGATCGGTTTTGGTCAGCACTTTGATATTAGGTTTATTGCCACGAAGCTCGGCAATCATTGGGTTTTGGCTGGAATAGGGCAGGCGCGCATCCAAAACCTCAATATACAAATCAATTTGCGAGGCCGCTTCACGAACTTGCTTCTGGGCCTTGTGCATATGCCCTGGGTACCACTGAATGGCCATCGTTAAAATCCTATGCAGTTTGTACTTATTGCTGGTTGGCCACTTTAAAGCTGGGATCATTTAGCAGTGGTTGACTTAATTTATGAAATTGGCGAGGGGCTATATACTGCAAAACCTCTTTGCCATTTTCACTTAGCGCGATATCTAGGCCCTTTTGGGGGTAGAGGTAATGGGTCAGTTCCTCTGAGTGCAGCTGGGTTTCGGGAGTGCCAAAGCGATTGTTGATGATGCCGTCATCAAGATTAATCGCCGGGATAAAGCTAATTCCTGCGATACTGGCTTGTTGGGCAAGCTGCCAATCACTGTCTGTCGGTAGCAGCTTGCGTGCGCCACTGGCCATATAATCGCCATGCTCAAGGTTTTGAATCATCTGTTGTAGCTGGCTTGCGGGTATATCGACCAATAAAATCAACTTGCCTTGCAGTGGCCCCGCCTTGTAATGGCTGATGTAGCTTTCAAGGCTGGCATTATTTTGTTGGTCGATGACGATAGCGCTCTCACTGTCCTTGCCAATGATTTCTAAGGCTTCAGCAAGGGTAGTTTGACCGAGCCTAAGCCCAAAGACTTCACTACTGCCATCTTCAAATTGCTCTATCTGCCAAGGAAGCCCTTTAACAATACGCTCTGGAGGGCTGTCAGGGGCTGGACCGCAGGCACTTAGCATTAGGCAAAGCAGGCTTGAGGCCCCCGCTGCCAATAGCCTTTTTCTGTCAAATTTCGCCAAAATATTCATGCTAAAATCGCCTATAACTAGCCGTCTACAAAGGCTCCAGTATAACAAAGAGCGATAAAGGTAAAAACCAAACTTGCCGCAAAGACGTCTACTCACGCTAAGCAATAATAAGGATAAGCAATGCTGGTAGAACACTTTATGCCTCGCTTTTGCGAGACCGATGCCCTGGGGCATATTAATAATGTCAGCTACAGTGCCTGGGTTGAGCAGAGCCGAACCAGTTTGCTGATGGGCGATCGTGCCGTAGAGCTACCGGTCGGCTTCAATTTCGTCTTGGCAAACGTCAATATGGATTTTATGGCTGAAGGTTATTTCGGACACCAGGTAAGCAATCACAGCTGGATTGATAAAGTCGGTAATAGCTCATTGCAGATTCGTACGGACATTTTCCAACAAGATCGCCAACTGCTTAAGGCAAGTTCAACATTGGTGTACTTCGATTTAAAGAATAAGCACACCTGTCCAATGCCTGCAGAGTTCATAGAAAAAATTACCGAAGCGATTAAACAAAACAATGACAGAGGTGCAGTTTGATGAAAGCGCTTGTTGCAACAGGCTTTGCTGAAGATCTATCCAATATGCAGCTGCAGCAGCGTGAGCTGCTAGAGCCGGCCCCTAATCAAGTTAGAGTTAAGATGCTTCGTGCGGTCATTAACCCTTCGGATTTCAATTTTATTCGTGGTGATTACAAAGACGCCTTGCAGCGTCTTATATGGAATTATCAACAAGAGCAGTGTTGCTTCGATCCGGCCCGAACAATGCCTTATCCCGAGCACCCTTATGTATTGGGTGGAGAAGGTGTAGGGATCGTCGAGGCCTGCGGCAGTAGTCTGTTGGCGCGACGGCTAAAAGGTAAGAGGGTGGCCATTAGCGCCGGTCCGCCTGAGGGTAGCTGGCAAGAATATACCCTTGTAGATTCCAAAAAAGCGATACCGGTTCCAGAGCAGCTCAGTCATGAGCAGGCTGCAATGTACACGATTAACCCGTTGTCCAGCTTTGCCATGGTGCGCAAAGTACTGAAAGTAGAGACAGGGGAGTACCTATTGCAGAGTGCAGGAAACTCTGCCTTGGCAAGAATGGTCATCGCTTTAAGTAAGGAGTTTGGCTTTCGTACGATCAATATTGTGCGCGACAGCTCTCAAAAAGACGAGCTGAAAAGTTTGGGTGCCGATGAGGTGATCGTCTACCCAGAGGAAGATCTGCTAGCAAGGGTGTCATCGATCACGGGCTTTCGAGGTGTGCGCTATGCAATGGATTGTGTTGGCGGGCAGCTCACTAGCGATATGTCGCGTTGCCTATCGGTAAACGCCACCATGCTGCTCTACGGCACTTTAGCTGCGAATGGTTTCTCAGTGAATAGCCGTGATTTAATGATGCCCGGCTGTCGAATAGAAGGTTTTTTTGCAGGCAATTGGCTTGCTCAGCAATCTACCTTAAAGCTGATTTCGACGATTCGGCAGATGGCAAAGCTCTCGGCAAAAGGTATTTTTAAGGCTGAGGTAGCTGAAGTGTTTGCGCTAGAGGATTATTTAAAGGCACTTGAGTTAAGCCAGCAGCCCTCTCGCGGAGGAAAGGTGTTACTGAGTTTTTGATACTCATTGCCGCTGTCGCTAGAAAATCTTGTGTTTGGCGGCCATTTATCAAGTCCGGACGCTTAAGTTATTCTGTCACTGCTAAAAGCCTTAAATCACAGCATTAAAATAAGGCTTTTCGCTGTGCTGATACTTTACGCCGTTTAGCTTATCATTACAGCCTTGATTGCCATCGGCGTACTATGTGGATCCTGATGGTTTGTTTTCACTCCCTTTAGATTACTGTTTATCGCTCACTATGGCTCTATTAGAAATATACGCTGGTGCTAAGGCTAAGCGACATATACAAGAACAGGGTTTAAAACCACAAGATATCCAAGCCATTTTTGGTGCCTCCGGTGCTGCCAAGTGGTTAGCGATATACGGTCTGGATCGTGCAGTATTCGAACAGTGGTTGCCTCAATATTTCGATGTAGAGCAAAGTAATGCTGCAGTTGATAAGACGATTTCGCCAATCAAACTCTATGGTACCTCGGTGGGAGCGTGGAAGTTAGCGGCGGCCTGCCAAACTGATCCTGGGCCAAGTTTAGAGCGTTTAGCGAACGCGTATATTAACCAAAGCTATGGCCGAAAAGCGAAGCCAGCGGAAGTGGTCTATCAAACTGAGCGAATCCTCGATACATTAATGCCCGAAAATAAACTCGATGAGTTGTTGCAGCATCCTTACCTTAGGTATAGCTGCGGTGCGGTAAAGTGTCACAGCTTTTTATCTAAAGAAAAGCCCTTTAGTTTGGCGCTGGGAATGAGTGAGGGCTTTGTTCGTTCCGCCAGTAACAAAAATTATGGCGCAATGTTTGATAGGGCGGTCTTTAGCGATGCAAGAGATTTACCAGAGTTAAAAGACGAAGCCGGTGTTAAAACCCAACATATATCGTTAAGTCAGCAAAACTTACGTGCGGCTTTGCGCGCTTCAGCGGCCATTCCCTATATTATGGATCCAATATCCGGAATAGAAGGGGCAAGCGAAGGTTTGTATCGCGATGGAGGCCTGCTGGATTATCACCCAATTCCCAGTCGTTTTTGGCAAGCAAGCGGTTTGGTTTTATATCCGCATTTTTACAATTACTTGGTGCCGAACTGGTTCGATAAATTCTACGCTTCCCGAAAAGCCAGCGCCAAGCAATTGGACAATGTCATAATGCTATCGCCGAGTGCTGAGTTTGTGGCTGCTTTGCCGGATGGTCGCTTACCTGATCGAAAAGATTTCTCTATTTACAAAGGGCGCAACGAAATTCGACAACAGCGCTGGCGACAAGCGATGCACGCGAGCACCCAGCTAGGCGAAGAGTTTTTGTCTTGGGTAAATGGCGATGATCTAGCGGCCAAATTAAAAGATTTTTAAAGCCGATTGCTATGTCTGTTGCATCAAGTCTATTAGCGAATATTGCGCTACCAGAGCTGCCGATTATTGATTTGCTTGACGAATTAGCCGAAGCTTTGGATGGTCAGCAAGACACCCTGATCTTACAGGCGGCACCGGGTGCCGGTAAAACCACTGTGCTACCTCTACTAGCCTTAGCGATACCGTCACTTGCCCAACAAAAAATTATCCTACTCGAACCTAGACGATTAGCCGCAAAAGCGGCAGCTGAAAGAATGGCCAGCCTATTAGCTGAGCCCGTAGGGAAAACCGTGGGCTACCGCGTAAGAATGGAAAGCCGTGTCAGCCAAGAGACTCGCTTGGAGGTCATGACCGAGGGCTTATTTATTCGTCGCCTGCAACAGGACCCTGAGCTCAAGGATGTTGGCCTGATCATCTTTGATGAGTTGCATGAGCGTCATTTAGATGGAGACTTGGCGCTGGCACTTGCGCTGCAGTCTAGAGAAATTTTTAGAGATGATCAGCCCCTTAAGATGCTGTTGATGTCGGCGACTTTGCAAAGTGAGCAACTGCAAGAAAGCTTTCCCGATGCACCTCTTATCGCCAGCGAAGGTCGCCAGTACCCGGTAAGTGTCGATTATTTTCCTGAACTCTCTATTTACGGCAAATCCCGACGGGAGCTATGCGAAGCTATTTCCCGAGCTATTAAGATTGCCTTAGGGAAGCACGAAGGTTCGATTCTGCTGTTTCTTCCAGGGCAAGGCGAAATTCAAAGCTGCCTTCAGTATTTGGAGGAGCAGTACCAAGCTGGAACGATTAGCGATCAATCGACCTTAAAGTTTGTGCCCTTATATGGTGAATTGGCGTTAGAGAAGCAGTTTCAGGCGATTGCTCCTGCTAGGAATGGTGAGCGTAAAATTGTGCTGGCCACTGATATTGCTGAATCCAGTTTAACCATCGAAGATGTCAGCATTGTTATTGATGGAGGCTTAAAAAGAAGTTCTGCTTTTGATCCTAATACCGGTATGAATCGCTTACTTACTGAGCGCAGCTCTAAGGCAAACAGCAAGCAAAGAGCGGGCCGAGCAGGGCGGACAAAAGCGGGCTTTTGCCTGCGCCTTTGGAGTGAAAGTGAACAGCAAGGCATGGCTGAACACGGTCAAGCTGAAATACTCAGGGCTGATTTAAGTAATCTCTGCTTGCAGTCGGCGGCTTGGGGGACCGAAAGCCTCGATGAGCTTCATTGGTTAGATAAGCCGCCAGTTGCAAATGCTTGGCAAGCGCATGATTTATTGCACTCTTTACAAGCTATAGAGCAATCGAGCATCAACGCCGACAGTAATCAGCAGCCTGGCTTGGCAATCACAGCTCATGGAGAGAGCCTAGCTAAATTACCATTGCATCCGCGTTTAGCTCATATGATTTCCCTAAGTAGAGAGCACAATATAGTTGAAGAAAGACTGGCGGAAAAATTGGCAGCTTTGCTTCTAGAAAAGGACCCTTTGTCTACCTCTGCGCACAGTTGCGATATCAGTTTACGCCTGCAATGGCTAAATGATAACAGTCAGCAAAAAGCTTCCATCAGAAAGCGTATCAACGCCAGTGTACAGCAGCTGAGAAAACAGCAGCTTGAAAAATCCAACATTGTAAAACCTGAGGATAAAACCTCACTCGATGTTACCGAACTATTGCTGCTTGCCTATCCTGATCGTCTAGCCAAACGTATTCGTGAAACCGATAATGCCGAGGTTATTTATCATCTAAGTAATGGCCGTCAAGCGATTTTGGATGCTGCAGACCCGATCGCAAAGGAGCATTTTTTAGTCGTAGCGCAACTGGGTGGCCGCAAAGGGCAGCAATACGATAGAATTTATCTTGCCGCTGCTGCTGATCACAATAGTGTTTTAAGCCATTGCTCGGATAAGCTCAGAGTAGAGCATTTTGTCGATTGGGATAAAAGGCTAGGGCGTTTTATTGCGCAGGAGCGCCACTATTTCGGCAAGCTATTACTCGATAGTAAGCCAATTGAAAAACTAGATCCCGATATCAAAGTTCAAGCGTTATTGCGCTATATAAAACAGCACCACAGTCATTGTCTATCGCTCAGCGAAGAGGCCCAGCAGTTAAGTGCGCGGATTAATATCATGCACAAAAATGAGCCTGATAAAATGCCCTTTGCGGTGAGTTGGCCGGGCATTTTGGATCGGATAGCGCCGGTTTTAGAGCCCCAGTTGGCTAGAATTGACAAACTTGGCCAGCTCGAAGCGCTGGATATCACTGCGGCCTTAAAAGCCATTATTGATTGGGAGCAACAGCAGTATTTAGACCGGCATTTGCCTGGCAAAATTAAAGTCGCCAGTGGCAGTTTGAAAGATATAAATTACCTAACTGGAGAGCCCGAATTATCGGTTAAGCTGCAAGAAATGTTTGGTGCCAAACAAGCGCCCACTTTATTAAATGGCCGCTTGGCCATTAAGCTTCAGTTACTATCGCCAGCTGGACGTGCCTTGGCACTTACTAATGATTTGGAGAGTTTTTGGGAAAACGCTTACCAAGACGTTAAAAAAGAAATGCGTGGCCGCTATCCTAAACACCCATGGCCGGATAATCCTATGGAGGCAATCGCCACTGCTAAGACAAAAGCTTCTCTAGCACGAGAGAAGAAAAATTAAACGAGAGTGAGTTATGAAAATCAGTAAAGACAAAGTTGTTTCTTTCCATTACCGACTTTGGAATTGTGCAGAGGAGCCTTCAGTCGAGTTGGAATCCTCCCATGGTGAACAAGCTAGCCTGTACTTGCACGGCTACGGCAATATTTTACCGGCGCTAGAAGAGGCGATGCTAGATCACGAAGAAGGCGATGTCTTTAGCGTTGCTCTGAGCCCAGAAAAAGCTTATGGCTTGCGTCGTGACAATTGGCAGCAGCGAGTGCCAATCAAACATTTGCTCGGTAACAAAAAGCCCAAGAAAGGTGACATTGTTCATATCAATACCGACCAAGGCCAAAAGCAAGCAACCGTTCTTAAAGTTGGCCTTAAAAATGTCGATGTTGATGCGAATCATCCACTGGCGGGTAAAGAGATTCAGTTTGATATTGAAATCTTGAGCATCCGCGAAGCTAGCAGTTCCGAGATCGACCATGGCCACGCCCATGGGCCTGGTGGCCATCAACATTAAAGCAGGGCATACTTAGCTAGGGTCTGTTAACACTAAATTGGCAGTGATGGCTGAATTGCTGTTAACAGGGCCTAGTGAGCAGGAAGGCTCTGCTTTTCTGCTACTCGACCCGGATGTATATAATATAAATAGAAATCACTAAAGGAAGAGGGTGTGATATGGATAAACGAGGCAGTCGGTCTAAGAGTTGTATTCTTCGTGTTGGTTTTGCGCTTATAACATTGCTATTTACGGCGAGTGCTAGCTTGCACAGTAGTGCGCAAGCCGAACTCAATGGCAATGTCGCTAAAACCACCACCTTGAGCAAGCCTAGCAATTTACCTGATGAGGCGCCTAGCAGCCCTGCAACAAATCCGAGCGCCCAAAGAGAAACCGATCGAACGGTATTTAAAGATTGGGTGTTAAATTGTGGGGATGGAGACTGCATTGTTCACCAGTACATCCTCGACGAAAAAAAACGGGTTATCAGCTCCGTATCATTGCATCAAAAAGCCGATTCAATTTTAATCACTTTTACCGTGCCATTAATGACGCGTATCGATCATGGTGTCGACCTCAGTATTATTCGATACGACGGTAAAGAGATATATAAGAAAAACTATGGTTATTCCTATTGCACCCAGATAGGTTGCATGTTGACCTATACACTAGGTGAGGAATTAATTAAACCGATGCAGGCGGGGCGTAAATTAAAGCTGGCCTTTGCGGCCTTAGATGGCCGAGTGGTTAATTCTATTCACTCTTTGTTTGGCTTTAGTAAGGCTCTCGAGCACTTTAAAGAACTTCCTGCGAGTGCCAAAACTAAGCTGAAGCGCTAGCTAATTAGATAAACTAAGAGCTTTTCACCAAGCGCCTTGCTTGTGCTGGCGCTTGCCTTGCCTTTTGTTTGCTTTAATTAGAGCCATACAAAACGAAGCAAATCAAAATGTAGATCTGGCGGGTATTTATAAAAGCCTCTTAGGAGGCTAATTCAACACCACATAAAATTTCAAGTAGCTGTATAGCGCTGAGAGATTCACCCATGGCTGATTCGGTTTCTTGACTCATTTCGACAGCCCCTAAAGCGAGATCCACTGCGGCTGTTTCCAATAAAATCTTTGCCTGCCTCGGCAGCCCTTTGTCGGCCACTCTAGACTCAAATTGCTGGCATATAAGCTCCAATTCAGCGGAATTGATATTGTGCTTAGCGAGTAGTTTCTGCGGGTCCATTGATGTTAATCCGATTGCTTGGCTGATTTCGCGCCACCTTACCTGAGGCATAGTAGCTTGTCGAGTTCTGTGAAATGACGCGCTAGGGCCTGTAAGCGCTAATTCGGCAGTGACGGCCGATAGCTGTTGACAGGCCCTAGTCAATCGCGTTCGTTTATACGCTATAATGAGCGATCCTTTAGCGCCTAATGGTAAAACAGTGACTCAAGAACGAAATGAAACAATGGCGGGCTTCTATTCGCGAACAGCGCTAGCAGAAAAGCTCGATATGCCGCTTAAGTTACTGACCAAAACACTGTTAGATGCTGGCTGGATCCAGTATGTCGACGAGGCTTGGAAGCTGACCGCTAAAGGAGAATTCGAAGGCGGAGAGATTCGTCATAGCAAGCGTTATGGTGATTATATTGTCTGGCCCGCCAAGGTCTGCGATCACGCAATTTTCGCTGATCGTGCACCCAGTCAGCTCAATGCTTCGGCGATTGCACAAAAATTCGGCATTAAAGCTCGCCAGGTCAATGCTCTTTTGGCAGAGCAGGGACTAATTGAGCGGGACATCAGGGGATGGCGGCTCAGCGATTTTGGCAGGCAGAGTGGTGGTAGTATCCATATTCATGAGCCCTCTGGTCGAACATTCGCCTTGTGGGAGCAAGACTTACTAGACCGCTTAAAGCCCATGGCTGCGGAACTGCAGGATCTCGCAGCCGGCAATCAACTGACTGAAGAGGCTTTAGCTGAAGCTTGCCAGTGTATTGCTTTAGATGGGCAAAGCCACCCTTGTCGTGCACTAAAGCTGGTTGGTGACTGGCTCTACTTGGCGGGCTTAGGACACAGCTGTGGCCGACCCTTGCCTCAGGCTCGTGAGCTAAAAAGTCAGTTTTATCTGCCAGATAGCCGCCTTTATATCGAGGTTTGGGGCTTAAATCTAGCACCCCAAGAAATCAGCGCTCAATTTCAAAGACAGGAATACTACGATCGACAAGGCATTCCCTATATTAGTTTGAGCCTGTCGGATTTGGCCCAATTGGATGAAATCTTGGCCCGCCAGCTTCTAGAAAGGGGAGTTGAGTCCTATCAGCACCTTTAATGCTTAGCCCATCAAATTCAGACCCCGTTAAGCTCCAATTTGCCAAAATACTTCCATATTAAGTAAAAAGCGCAGCGCTCTAAGAGAATAGCAACAGAGCTGTGCAAATGGAGGTCATAGTGCAAACCGTAGCTGACGCAGGGACTAGCATGAAAAGTCTGGTATTTTCTGACACACTCCTCACAGAGGCAGAAGTCGAGTGCTTCGAAATAGGACGTCAACTGCAGCGCAAAGCTTTGTGTAAAAAATCATTCGACGGCGCGGGCTTTTTTCGTGCGATTAGCATGAGCTCACTAAGCTGGTCAAAAACCCCTTGGCGTTTCACGGTACAGCTGTTTCTGTACTTAGTTTTTTTACCAGTTAACATCGTGTGGCAGCTTCTAAAGCAGTGCTGGCTATGGATGTTGTTTCCCTTTCGTTTTATAGGTACTTTCCTTCCGCCGCGTGGTTTTAATGCCCCGGGTGAAAAGACCTTGCAGGGCATTCATAATCAGTTTACCCCGTATTTTGGTCTGCAAGGTCGAGATTATATCGAGTGTATCAATCGCTGGGTGAAAGTCTTGTACGGTCTTGATAAGGCTAAGTATCACAACTTTGCGCGCTACTTACACCAGGAAAGACGTCGCTTAAAGGATCAAGGTGTAAATGATCCTAGCTTTTTAGCGGTTACTTATCGAAATCAGCTAAGCGCCGCTAGGCAGCGTTTGAGTAATGATCTAGGCAACTATTGAATACAGGCCTCACCGTTTTCAGTCATTTAACACCCCTGCAGTTAGTTATCTTTAGCCCGGCCTTGAGCCGGGCTTTTCTTGTCTTAAAGCGCCAAATTTGTTTACACTGCGGCTTGTTATTTCTTCTTTACATTGGATTAAAGGAAAGCCTCCATGAGCACAAAGTGTCACGAAGTAGATTATCAGATCATCGGCGAAAGCATGCAGTTAGTCGAAGTTGAGCTGGATCCAGGTGAGGCGGTGATTGCCGAAGCCGGAGCGATGAACTATTTCGAGGAAGGAATTGAGTTTGAAACCAAAATGGGTGACGGATCCGATGCTGAACAGGGCATTCTCGGCAAGCTCTGGGGCGCCGGTAAGCGCGCATTAACAGGCGAATCAGTATTTATGACGCATTTCACCCACCGTGGTGAAGGTAAATCTAAAGTGGCTTTTGCGGCTCCGTTCCCAGGCAGTATTGTTGCTGTAGATATGGCGAGTATCGGTGGAGAATTGATTTGCCAGAAAGACAGCTTTTTATGTGCAGCGAAGGGCACCAGTATTGGTATCGCCTTGCAAAAGCGTTTGGGGGCTGGCTTTTTTGGTGGTGAAGGTTTTATTTTACAACGTCTAAATGGCGACGGAATGGCGTTCGTTCACGCTGGCGGCTCAGTGGTTCGCAAAGAGCTAAACGGTGAGTCTCTAAAAGTGGATACCGGCTGTATTGTTGGTTTTACATCGGGAATTGATTACGACATCAAGCTTGCTAGCGGACTGAAAAGCATGTTTTTTGGTGGCGAAGGGCTGTTTCTAGCAGAGTTAAGTGGCACGGGTACGGTTTGGCTACAAAGCTTGCCTTTCTCTCGTTTGGCAGATCGAATCATCTCCCATGCGCCAAGCATGGGTGGTAGTGATCAAGGGGAAAGCTAGCAGGGCATTAAGCTGAAGAGTGCTTGCGGCATATGAAAAATGCCGCAAGCACGACTACGAGCTATTTTGCGTCAATATCATAAGGGTTTTTAGGTTGATAGTCGGCGATTTGCTCCATGGCCTTTTTGTAGACATCGTCGACTCTTGGCAATAAACCAACTTCCATACGCCTTGAAAGCATAGTGACTGGGAATAGGCAGTGCTGTGTTTTAGGCACACAAACCGCGCGACTTTTACCCAGTTGATCTTCGTAGTTTTGCCAAACGAGATTTTCTTCATTGACCAGCACTCTACCTAGTACAGCACCTAGCGCTTGCAGCATCAGGCGATCATCGCGCTTTATTAAGCTTCGATCAATTACGCGCTGGATTAGTTTTAGGTCTTGTTTACTGCCATGCAGGCCACTACCAAAATGGCGGCGAGTTATTTCTTCTACACTGTCGATCTGCTTTTGGATATGGCTGCGGTCGATCCAGCCAAAGTCTTTTACGCTTAGCTCATCATCTTGGGCTAAGGTCGATATGCTAAACAGTTGAGTAAATAAGGCCAGACCTACAAGCAGGCCAGCTTTGCTGTGGCGTATTTTATTCACCATATTAACTCCTTGAATAAAGATCGGCGGATCACGCTATTAAACGCAGTATAACCAAGCACATTGCTGATAGATAGGATGTGATTAGCACCGTGGGCGAGGTATAATCGTGCTTTATATTTGAACCGCTACCATCACAAGGGTGTTTACCATTTATGGCGCTTAGTTTTTTCACGGCTTGTTATATGCAGCACACTGCACAAGCTAATCAGTTTCGCTGTCAACAACCCGCACAAGAGCTCGGCACTGGTGGTAGGCCAGAGTATTTATTACGTGAATTGAAACAAGCATTTGTCGGTAAAGCGGGCAAAATTCACGGTAACTTTAGCCGCGACTTATCTGAGGCACCGTTAAAGCCTTGGTTGCAGGAACTGCAAGAAGAAAAGATGAGCTTTAAAAGTCTGTCAGATAAACTCTGGCAGCATTTCGAAACCAGCTTGGCCGGTAGTAGCGTGGATTTAGATGCGCATATTCTAGTGTTTATCGAAAGCCTCGCTGAGTGTGATTTTCTCCATCTCTATTTATTAGATCACAAGGAGGGCTTGTATCTGGACAGTGACATCCAGCTGGGTGACAGCCTATACCTTGATGTCAGCAAGATTATTGCGGGCTGCAAAATTAACATCACCGATGCACTGATAAGTGACGAAGAGATGCAAAGTGATAGCCCAATTGCCATGCTGCGCCCAAGGGGAGATAAAGAGC
Source organism: Cellvibrionaceae bacterium (assembly GCA_025800365.1). GTDB lineage: Bacteria > Pseudomonadota > Gammaproteobacteria > Pseudomonadales > Cellvibrionaceae > Pseudoteredinibacter. The sequence continues at coordinate 57,183 of JAOXRT010000167.1, forward strand.
TCAGTGATTTCTTTTGTGACGTTATGGGAATGGGTGATCCGCTCGATACTAAGGCCGATACCGCTAATTTCCTTGATGCCGTCGAGGAGTTTACGCGAGATATGGATGAGGATAAGGCTGCACTATGTCGAAACGAGGTGGTTGATTATTGCATCGCCCAAGACAAGCTTGGTGAGACAGTGGTTTTTGAAGAACTATCTAGCGCATTGGCTGAATCAAAAGCGATTGAAGACGATAGCAGTTTCTCGGACTTTGTCGCGGACTACCAATCTCAGCGCGATATCGCTAAAACCGAGGAATTGATTCCTGATCGTTCAAAATTGCGTCAATTTCTTAGGATCAGTGGGCGCAGCGAACAGCTTAGTATGAGCTTTAATGCGGAATGTTTAGGCGATAGTATTGTCTATGATCCATCGGCGGATAGTTTAACCATTAAAGCCATCCCTAGCGCCTTAAAAATGCGTTTAATGGAACACCTAAGTAAACCTGATTAAGTTTGGGTTAACCTGGCTTTTAGAATAATTGTCCGCAGCCATACAGCCATGGAGTGTTGCTTATGAAATACCTTTCTTTGCTTTCGTTGGTCGTCAGTATTCTATTGGCCGTTGCCTGTTATCAACTATGGCAGCAGTCACAGCAGCTTGCCACACAAATGCAATCCATTCAGAGCCATAATGAAGAGCTATTGGCCGAGCTTAAAGCCAATCAAGATGAAATGAGCTTTATGCGAGAAAAACTGCTAGAGTTTGAAAAACATAGCCTGAAGGGTATTGCCGATCAGGCCAATGATGCATTTTTAGAGGGATGGGAATCCCTTATCGGTATAGTGGGTAAGGAAATCGATCAAGCACGTAAAAACCTAGAGCAGCAACGTCGCAAGCAGTCTGAGCCTGCAACGCCGCCCGCTGATCAAGGCTCCAAAAATGATAGTAGCGCAACAGAGACTTAATTAAGGATAATTTATGAAAGCCCTAAAAATCATTCTAGGCTTGGTAGTCGTGGTGCTTATCGCCGCCGTGGTTATTACCATGCTGTTTCTTAACAATATTAACCAGTTAACTGTAGATACCGTACAAAGCCAAGGCTCTCAGTTGCTTAAGACTGATGTGAAGCTGGGCGCAGCCAATATTGAGCTAAGCCAAGGCAAGGGCAGTCTACAAAATCTTACCGTGGCCAACCCTCCTGGCTTTAGTGCGGCCAACGCGGTTGAAATGGGCGCCGTAACATTGCAGATCGACCCTCAATCACTGCTTGGTGATGTGAAAGTTATCAAAGAGATCAGTGTTGATGGCGCCAAGTTATTGGCCGAGCAAAAGAACTTAAAAGACACTAACTTGCAGGCGCTATTGGATAACATCCAACAGGGCCCTGGCAGCAGTGAGCCCGCTGAGGCTAAAGCAGGCCCCGATGTACGCCTGATGGTCGAGAAATTTCGTTTTACTAACGGCAAAATACAGCTCAAGAGCGCTCAATTTGGCGAGCGTGAAATAAGCTTACCGACAATTGCCTTAGATAATATTGGCGACAAGACTAAAGGATTGACCCCAGAAGAATTGGGGCAGGCCGTTGTGGCTCCACTATTGCAACAAGTCAAAACTGCTGTCACGGCTGAAATTACCGAACTGGCCAAAGATAAAGCGGAAGAAAAGCTTAAAGAAAAACTACAAGAAAAGTTAAAAGACAAGATTGGTGGTGATACGGTAGATAAGCTAAAGGGCTTGTTTGGTCGTTAATCCTACTGGCAGTGCCCTTGTGGCACTGCGTAGTCCTGTATTACACCGTCGCCATTGGCAGCATTCTTTGCACTAACTTCACTCATAGCCCAATTTCAGTAGCCAAGTCGGCTAATTCTTCAGGGTTTAGCTTTCTACGATCACCAATTAACTTCGCTGGGTTCCCAGCAACGATTGCATAGGCGGGCACGTCTTTGGTCACAACTGCAGCCATGCCAACAACCGCGTGATCCCCAATACTTACCCCGTCTACAATACCCACTTTGGTGCCTAGCCATGCATCGTTGCCGATGGTGATGCCTTCGGAGCTAACCCCTTGTTGGTTGATAGGACGATCCAAAGCGATATTGTGGTTAAAGGCGTACAAGCTGCAATAGGGCGCTAGACGAGCATTATCACCAATCTTAATACCATTTTTACCGCCATCTAAGGAGCAATGGTGGTTGATACTGACGTGTTTACCCAGTTGAATTGGGCCGTGCAGAACGCTGTCAGCGGCAATAAAACTGCCTTCGTCAACTTGGATTAAACGCCCTGGCTCAGCAAACAGGCGGGCTTCTGGTGCCACAAAACAATTGTCTGCAAACTCAACCGTTTCGAGTTGCTCAAGCTGCTCTTGTAGGGCTTCTTGCCAAGGTTTAGCCCAGGCCAGTTGTTTAGTTTTTAAGCGAAAATACAACCATGGCATATAACTTAATCTAAGTTTATGTTGAGGTATGTAATCTATCTCATTGTTATTATTCATATTTCTATTCAATGTGAATAAGCTTTATTCGGTGTTTAGAAGGCAAAATGCAGTTGATTAATAAAATCTATCAAGAATATTTGCTAAATTAAATATCCATATAGATCTCCGTGTGGATAATAACAAACATAGCAACTGCAACACGAAATGTTTCTAGGAGATTAGCAATGAGTTATACCGTTTTTGGCCGTCCAGGTTGTGGCTTTTGTGAGCAAGCCAAGCGTTTGTTAGAGCAAAAAGAGCTGCCATTTCGATATGTCGATATTCACGCTGAAGGCATTAGCCAAGCCGATTTAGAAAAGACCATCGGTAAGCCGGTTAAAACTGTGCCACAAATCTTCAATGGTCGTGAGTATATCGGTGGATATACCGAGCTAGCGGCGAGTTTCGATAGTTAATCCTTTTTCTTCATACATCCCTGCCGAACCCTTTACCCGAGCTAAGTTCAGCTTAACTCGGGTTTTTTTATGCTTTAACGTATTGTTTAATAAATAGACATTCTGGTCGATAAAGTAGTTATCGAACCATTAAACATGCGTGAAAGTACGCTAAACTGTTACAAATAGGTAGGCCGTTATTTGTTCAGAAGGCTGCAAGGCAGCAAACTTTAGAAGAAAATGGGTGCCACATGATCAATATTCCAAATATCTTTCGCCCTAACATTAGCCGCAAGGCGCTAAAGCGCAAACTTCCAGGGCAGAGTAATGTTACCCATACTCAGGCCACTGACTCTGTGGGTGAATATGGCAACATTGATCGTCGTCAGGGCGAACGCCGTAAAGAAGACAAAGAGAAAGTTTTGGACACGCGCCAGGAAAAACGTCGCAAGGGCGATGACGAGCACCCGCATATAGATATTAACGCTTAGCCATTAAGTGTTTGTGATAGATAAGTGAAGTAAAGTTCAGCAAAATAGCTAAAATCTATCATTCGCATTGGATTAAAATAATTCCACAATTCCCCCACTTGACCTAAAGTTAGGTCATTCAGAATTTGATAAATAAAGGACAATCTTGTGAGCAGTGAAACCCAATTTGACTACGATTTTTTGGTGATTGGCGCTGGGTCTGGTGGCGTACGCGCTAGCCGAATGGCTTCTGGCTTGGGTGCAAAGGTAGCGGTGATTGAAGACAGTGCCTTAGGTGGAACCTGCGTAAATGTTGGCTGTGTACCTAAAAAGCTATTTGTTTACGGCTCCCATTTCAGCGAAGAGTTTGAAGCGGCCGAAGGTTTTGGTTGGAGCGTAGGAAATACTGAGTTTCATTGGCCAACTTTGCGAGATCGTAAAACCAGCGAGATTGAGCGCTTAAACGGTATCTACGGAAATATTTTAGGCGGTGCCGGTGTTGAAGTTATCAATGGACGCGGCGTTATCAGCGGCCCAAATAGCGTTATGGTTGGCCAGCAGCAGTACACGGCCAAATACATTCTTGTTGCTGTAGGTGGCTGGCCTTTTGTACCGGAATTCCCAGGCAGTGAGCATGTTATTAGCTCTAACGAAGTTTTTTATCTAGAAGAGTTTCCAAAGCGGGCTTTGGTTGTCGGTGGCGGTTACATTGCTGTTGAGTTTGCGGGTATTTTTGCAGGACTAGGCGCCCAAACCCACCAAGCGTATCGCGGACCTATGTTCCTGCGCGGCTTTGATGATGATCTACGTGAGTTTGTAGCAAACGAAATGCAACAGAAGGGCGTGAATCTTCATTTTAATAGCGATGTGACTGAAATTGTTAAAAATGCTGACGGTAGTCTTAAGGTTAGCTTTAATAACGGTGAACAGATCGAAGTCGATTGTGTTATGTACGCCACTGGCCGTAGAGCGAAAACTCAAGGCTTAGGTTTAGAAAATACCAATGTAGAAATGCGTGCGAATGGATCAATTGTCGTTAACGAGAATTATCAAACCGCTGAACCAAGCATTTATGCACTGGGAGACGTGATTGGTGGTATTGAATTAACGCCAGTAGCGCTAGCCGAAGGTATGGCCTTAGCGCATAACTTATTTGGCGAAGGCGGTCGTAAGGTAGATTACGACAATATTCCAACGGCGGTATTTAGCCAGCCTAATATTGCTACGGTTGGTTTAACCGAAGCCCAAGCCAATGAAAAATATGCCAATGTAGATGTTTATAAGTCTGAATTTAAGCATATGAAACACACCTTGAGTGGTTTGCCTGAGCGCACCTTGATGAAAATTATCGTTGATCGCGATACTGATAAAGTTCTAGGCTGTCATATGGTAGGTAGTGAAGCGGGCGAGATTATTCAAGGCTTGGCAGTCGCCATTCGTGCCGGTGCCACTAAGGCTATTTTTGATAGTACTATTGGTATTCACCCAACAGCGGCAGAAGAGTTTGTGACGATGCGAGAGCCGCTTAGCTAAGTATTTTTGTCTTTCGATACTGGACCGGCGACATGCCGGTCCAGCGTTTAAAAGCATGGGAAAAGTTTGCAGTTTCACTGTAATCCAATAGTTCTGCGATCTGCTCAACACTCAAGCCGGCTTGCAAATATTGTTTGGCCAGCTCCCGACGTACATCATTCAATAGTTGTTGAAAGCTAAAACCTTCTTCTTTTAATTTTCTTCGTAAACTTCTTTCCGATATATGAAGCTTTTCAGACAAGGTTTTTATGTCTGGGAATATACCTGGATCAGACAGCATTAGCTCTCTAATTTTATTAGCAAGTTCGCTGTTTTGACTAAAACTACGATGCAGTTGTTCACATTGTTTACGTAGATAGCTGGCCGCTTGTGGATCGCGCTGTGGTAGCAATTGTTCTAGTAGCTCTGGCTCAAAGAGCAGGGCATTATAATCTGCATTAAATTCGATATCGCAGTTATAAAATTCTCTATAAGTGCTCTCGTGTTTTTTTTCACTATGCATCATCAAGATTTTTTGGGCCTGATGATTCTGAAGAGAGAAGCTATTAAAAGCCGTGACAGCCGCAGAAATATCTCGGTCTGCGTATAGCGGCAGGAGATCCTTAGGCAGAGGAGTCCGCGGGCTAAAAACGAGACCGGCAAGATTGCCAACCTTTTCAAGTGATATTTTAAAATGGGAGTAGGTGAGCTCGCTAAAATCGGCTACCAGCGACAGGGCTTCGGCGACTGTTGCTGCACTTAAAATGGCATAACCTAATACACCGTAGCTTTGCAGCTCAAATGCCTGGCCTAATGCTAGCCCCAAGCATTCTTCTTCACTGGCGCACAGTATATTGCGGTAGATGGTGAATTCCTGGGCCAAGCTGAGCTCAGACTGATCGGATAGGATATCTGTCAGATCCAAGCCGGTATCCATTAAACAGCGTTCCGCAGAGATACCTTTGGCGTGCATTAGGCGTAAAACGGGCTGCAGGCCTTTTAAATGGTGTTTACTGGATTGCTCTAGGTGCATGTTCTGTTTATTCACCATTTAGGGTTCTGTTTACTGCTGTTTGTCTTGTTAAGGCCTGTTAACAGGCTATTTCATGAAAATCTCGAAACACTGATGCTATGCAATCTAATAAATCTTCGCAATGGCCGAAATTCACAATTTTATGACCTGCTGTCACATGCCAGTACTGCCCTAAGCTGGTTAAACTACCCCAAGAGCCCATCAATCAAAATAATAGAGAATAAGACAATGCGTTCCCCTGAAATTATTATTGTCGGTGCCGGCATGACAGGCATCCTGCTGACGATCAAGCTGCGAGAAGCGGGCATCAACAAGATTACGGTCTTAGAGAAGGCGGAAAAAGTAGGTGGGACCTGGCGTGAAAATCGCTATCCAGGTGTCGCCTGCGATGTGCCAGCCCATATGTATACCTATTCTTTCGAGCACAACCCCGAGTGGAGTGATTTTTTCGCGAAGGGGGCCGAGATACAGCAGTATTTTGAACATGTAGCTGATAAATATAAGGTTCATGAACATATTAAGTTTCAGCAAGAGGTTAGCCAAGCCGAGCGTATAAACGGTCGCTGGCAGGTAAACTGTAAAAGTGGCGAGCGCTATGAAGCTGACTTCCTTATTCACGCAACAGGAATCCTCCATCATATCTCCTTGCCGGATATAGCCGGTATCGATAGCTTTAAAGGAGAGATGTTTCATACGGCTCGCTGGAATCAAGATATTGATTTCAAGGGCAAGCGCGTTGGCGTTATCGGTACGGGTTCTACAGCGGCTCAGTTTATCCCGGAATTAGTCAATGCGGGGGCGGAAGTTTCGATCTTTCAGAGAACCCCACAGTGGCTGCTAAGTTTAGGCTCAAAGCAATACAGTGAAGCTGATAAAGCCAAAATGCGCCGCAATCCAAAAATCATCCAGCGTATACGTAAACAAGCAGAACTTGGATTAGAGCATATATTTACTAAGGCGGTAACTGGGCAGAAGCTTCAAGGCGCCTTATTAAGCTGGGCTTGTAAACGTTATTTGCGCAAGAGTATTAAAGACCCGGTGTTACGCGAAAAACTAACGCCCAATTATAAGGTGGGCTGTAAGCGCGTTATTATTAACAACACCTTTTACGATGCCATTCAGAAACCAAACGCCAACTTGATTTGTGAAGGTATAGATTGCATCAATGAATGTGGTATAAAAACCAGAGATGGTCAGCAGCACGACTTTGATGTCATTGTCTTATCGACTGGCTTTAAGCCATTTAACTTTATGCGTCCAATGGAGCTGCTAGGCCAAGATGGCCTTCATATCGATAGTGCTTGGAAGGACAAAATTAACTGCTATCGTTCTTTATTAGTGCCAAAGTTTCCCAATATGTTTTTAATGCTTGGTCCATACACACCGATTGGAAATTTTTCAGTTATCGCGATGAGCGAAGTACAAACCAACTATATTCTCAAGCTAATCAAAGACTGGCAAAAAGAAAAGTTTGACGAGTTTGATGTAAAAGACTCGGCGGTTGATACGTTTAATCAGCGTATGAAAGCGGGTATGAAGAAAACCACTTGGGTAGGTGGTTGCCAGAGTTGGTACCAAGATGCCGATGGTGATCCGATACTTTGGCCATTTACCTGGAAGCAGTGGTGCCAGGAAATGGATCAAATTGATTATCAAGACTTAAGCCTTAGCAAGGGAGCTTAGTCAAAACTCACTGGCAATCTTTAGTTAAGCAAACCCTAATGTAAATCAAGGTTTTTATCTGTGCTGCTGCTAGGATAGCCCCTAAGACATTATTTACTTAGGGAGTTTACATGGCCGCATTACCACATAGCTATATTAGTAAAAGCCAGACCCAGTCTGAAGGCACAGTAAAGGTCTCGGTTACGGGATTGTCTGAGCAGGATATTGCCGCGCCGAGTAATTTTGGCGGTCCAGGGGACATCTGGTCACCAGAAGACTTACAAAGTGCAGCGATCAGCAGCTGCTTTTGCTTGTCGTTTCGAGCAATTGCTCGAGCCGCTCATTTGTCTTGGCACTCCATAGATTCCGAGGTAGAGCTGGTATTAGCTAAAGCCGGTAAAAACGTTGTATTTACAGAGATCCATAACAAGGTACATCTAGTTGTCGACGATATAAATGACCGCGAGAAGGCCGAAAAATGTTTGCATAAGGCAGAAAGTAGCTGTTTTATTAGCGCGTCAATGACGTCTGAGAGCTTTCTAAAAATCGACGTATCACAGCGCGGTTAAGGGCTGTCGAGTTAAGCTCAGTCATTGCTAGGCTCATAGCTATCCAATTCAGGCAGCGATTCAGTATTGAAGTGATAGCTGGGTAGCTTTATTTCGATACAGGCGCCGTCTTCGTTCGCTATGGAGATTTCACCGCGCATTTGTAAAGTGATGGTGTTATAGACGATGTGCAGGCCTAAGCCAGTATCCTGGGCTTGTTTGGCGACAAAGGGATCAAATATATTGCCAATGAGTTGGTCATCAATACCCTTGCCATTGTCCCGAATACGAAGCTTTACCCAATGAGAAATTCGACTGTTTTCATGGGCGCAGGGCAGCTGACTGACTCGAATCTCAATAAAACGGGGACCACTCATTGATGGCGTTTTCTCAAAGCCATGGCGTAGCGCATTTTCAATGAGCTCGTTTAGGCAGTGCCGAAGACTTCCTTGCAGAGAATTAAGGAATACATGTTGCTCCCCTGTAATAAAGGCTTCTACCTTTGCCTGCTTGAGCTTGTCTTTAAGCGGAATCAAGAGTTCCTCTAACATCGGCATTACCATAAAACGCTGGGGGCGAGGGTTGTCTTGATCGGCGTTGACCAATTTAAAGTTAGAGATTAAATTGATCATTTTCTCTACATTACTTTCAACTAGCTCGCATGATTTTTCTAAGTGTTTGAGTTTTCGACTAATCACATCATGACTAATAGGCATAGAAGCGCGTTCTTCGATGGCGAATTTGGCTTGCTCTTTTACCAGCGAGAAACCTGTTTTAACGACACCCATAGGGGTGTTTAATTCATGCGCCATTCCGCTGACTAAACGCCCTAGTGCCGCATTTTTTTGGCTAGCTACTAATTGATCCTGGGTTTCGCGAAGTTCCTGTAGCGAAGTTTCCAATTCCTGAGTACGTTGTTTTACTAGTAGACTTAGCTGCTGGCGCTTGGCATTGATTTGCTTTAGGCGCAGCTGAAAAGCTAGCCAGATAAGTGCAATAAGCGAGAGAGATACAAGTATTTTAAAAACTAATGTTTCATACCAAGCTGGCAGGATGCTGATGTTGATAGTAAGTTGCTTGTCGCTCCAAGCGCCACTGCGATTACTGGCGCGAAGCTGTAAGCTGTAGTCGCCTGCTGCAAGGTTTGTGTAGGTAGCCTTGCGATCCTTACTGCTGACTTCTACCCAATCATCGTCGTATCCTTCCAGCTTCTGCTTGTACTTTAATTCAGCTGGGGATGTATAGTCTAAGGCTGCATAGCCTATACTGAAGCTTGAATATCCTGCTGGAATAGTTAAGTTTCTTGCATCCCCATGTAAAATATTACCGTCAAGCTTTATTTCGGTAGTGATGATACTGGGCTTGAAGTTCCATGGGCGATAGTAGTCCGGCCGTACAACAGTAACACCGAAACCACCGCCAAAAAGTAGTGTTCCATCTGAACTTTGAATGGCGCTGCTTAGGAACTGGCTACGGTTGTAAACACCGTCTGCTTGGCTGAGTGCAATGACTTTCTTTTGGCTGGCATCGTAAAAGGCGGTTGCTCCCCAGTAGTCACCATTATTCATTCGAAATAACGTTTCTATCGGGGACTTGTGGCGGGCTAATAGATCAAGCTCTAAAGCTCCATCTTGATTAGTTTGTACACTTTCGGCTTTTAGTATCGCATTGCTGCTAACCAATACCAGCTCGCCGTCCGGGTAAATATTCAGGCCTTGAATCCTAAAATTATTATCGACACCTTTGGGTATACTCAAAGGCACTTGTTCTAGCTGTGTGCGGCCTTCTCTAAGAACCGCAATCTCATTGAAGCTGGCCACCCAGACACTGCCATCCGGCCCAGAGGTCATAACATTGCCAACTTTTGATGATTGATTTTTTGGAAATTCAATATCAATAAATTTTTGATTGTTTACATCAAACTTAATGTAGCTTGAACCAGTACCTAAAATTAAGTCTCCATTGCCATCTTCAATAATGTGGGAAATAGTGTTGACGGCGCTGCTCTCGCCAAGCGAAAACTGTTCGAATACTTCACTACGCTTATCGAAACGGAATAAACCATTACCTGCGCTTCCGATCCAAATATCACCATTGCTATGTTCCATAATTCGAGTGATAAAATTGCTTTGCAAGGCACCTTTAACATGGCTATTGGCGCGATAGCTATGGCTGCGCCCAGTGTTAGGATCGAAAACATCAATGCCATTGCCAGAACTGCCAAACCAAATGCTGCCATCCTGAAGCTGAGCAATACTATAGACATCCTTAAAGCTGAGTTTGCTAGCGTCCTGGGAGGAAGGAAATAGAGTACGACTGAATTGATTATTGGGGTCCACGCGATTAGCACCGAAATCTGTAATGGCAATCCAGATTTGGCCCGCCTGATCTAACAATAAACCTCTTGAGTAATTGGCACTGGGTGAGGCGGGGTTGTAGGGATCATGTCGATAAATTTGAATTCTCTTTAAACTATCGATGTCATAAACCGATATTCCTTGTTCTAATGAGGTCGTCCAAATGTGCTGTCCGTTAACTTGCAGGATATCGTTTATTCTTTGATCGGACTCCAGGCGCTGCAATTCGCCCCGTGAGCTCAATGTATAGAGGCCGTCATCATAGGTTCCTATCCATAGTCGGCCCTGGCTGTCTTCAACGATCTTGCGAACAATTTTATTGGCCAAAAGATTACTATCCGAACCACTTACTCGGCGATAGCTGTTTTCGCTAGGGTCGTATTGATGAATGCCGTCCCAGCTGCCTACAAGTAGCTCTCCTTTTTTATTGATTAGTATTTCTCTGGTTCTATTGGCGAGCTTTGATTGTGCTTGTTGTGTTGGGTGTTGATGGTGGCTAAAAACTTCGTTTTCTATATCAAGGTAGTTAAGGCCATTATCTGTTGCTAGCCATAAACCACGATTGTCGTCTGGCAGTATTTTGGCGACTCGATTCGCGCTTATACTCTGTGAGCTCGCTGGGTCATTCTTGTATTGTTTATAGCGCTTTAGAAGAGGGTCTAATTTGAGCAATCCCTCTTGATAGCTGGAAACCCAAATAGTACCTGCTCCATCTATCGCTATATCAGTAACCCAGGCCTTTGGTAGAGCAGTGTCTTCGCTATTAATAAAGTCAGCCGCCTGATAATTATAACCATCGTAGTAATACAGGCCGGTTTCGGTACCCACCCAGATCAAGCCCCGCTGATCTTGCGCAAAGGTCGTAATGCGGGCGTTGCCATCACGATTATTGATTGTTTTATGAAATTCCGGTGAGGCCAAATCGAAGATGCCGGCTTGAGTCATGCTGGCGAATAGAAATATCAGTATCTTAGCAATACAGTGGATTAGGCAATATCTCTGTCTCTCTGAGCTGTACTGCCTTGGTTTATGGCCGCCATTTACCGCTATAGAGGCGCAATGTTGCACAGGGTGAACCTATGAGAATAAGCGAATACTTTAAGCGTAGATCAAATATGGAGGCTTTGGGCACTTGTTGTGGCTAATCAGCTGTTGAATAGGCGCCTTAATGGTCGTATGGGAGGGTGTCTACTACTGTTTGGTGACCGTGATACTTAGATCTGTATTTGTTACATCTATTTCACTTAACAGCAAGGTGAAGTAGCGGCCATGAGGATTAAGATGTATGGCTGGTAAGTCTAACCAGTGTTGTTTGACCGTCTCCTTACGCGGTTTTTCATTGCTCTCAGCCTTAGCTTCAAACAAACGATGCTCTCTACTTTGACTAAAGATTATAGCGCCATCTTGATTTTTTATTTGTACAGAATAGCTAAGGGCTTTTTTTGCTTCCCTATTTTTGTCCACGGGCTTTATGTCGAGCAGAAGTGCTGAGTTGTGCTTAGCTAAAATATTGGGGGAATTGCTGGATAAAATAAGCTGTTGGCTACTTAAGGGAATATTTAGTTTGATGATTTTGTTTTGGCTTAATACCTGGTGATTGATTTGCTTTGTGTATATGAGCTTGTTGCCCAAATCATTCCGCAATTCTGCCCAACAATACCAAGATAAGAGAAACAGTATGACCGCTATAACCAAGGGGCTCAGCTTTTGACTGAAATCGTATTGTACCGCTGCGCTTTGGACTCGCTGAATGGATAAGTAAGCACCATAAAAACCGCCGATTCCTAATAGGCTTCCAAATACGGTTAAAAGAAGGGCAGCTGTGTTCATGTCGCGCATCCGATGGCTGGATATAGCCGGTATATTCTAAGCAAAATGTCATTTTGACCTTGCAAACAAGGGCCTTAAACAATTTACTTAAGAGCTTGAATATAGAGTCCTTGGCGTTTTTTATCTTGTCGCTGTTAGCGTATAAATTCTATTGTCGGCAGAAGATGGCGAAAGTTATAGTGCTAGAAATGGTTAGGCTGGTAGATGCAGTAATCGCTAAAAAGGGTAGGAGTAAAGACTTTTTGGGCTGTGTAACGGCCTGAATTGTTTTAAAGCTATTCCGGCAAGTCCGACTATTGCCAAACTTGCCGCTCGATTGTCGCGCTATGTGTTAGTGCTACAGCTCGTAGTGAGCCCAGATAGGGCAGTGGTCGGAAGGCTTTTCCATTCCACGCACATCATAGTCGATGTCAGCATCTTTTAGGCCTGTAGCCAGACTTTTGGTATGCATAATTAAATCGATTCGAAGACCCCGTTTAGGTTCACGCTCAAAGCCACGGCTACGGTAATCAAACCAGCTGAACTTGTCGTCTTTTTCTGGATGAATCTCACGATAACTGTCGCTTAGGCCCCAATCGGATAGGGTCTTTAGCCACTCCCTCTCTTCGGGTAAAAAGCTGCATTTACCATCTTTTAACCAGCGCTTACGGTTGCTATCGCCAATGCCGATATCGATATCTTCAGGTGAAATATTCATATCACCCATAACAATTAAGTCATCTTCGGGCTTGCAGTGTTCGTCTAAGAAGCCCATTAGATCCGAATAAAAGTTACGCTTATTGACAAACTTGACAGGATGCTCGCGGTTTTCGCCCTGAGGGAAGTAGCCATTTAAAACGGTGATCTCCCGGCCATCGACATCGAAACGACCGCCGATAAAACGGCGTTGACTGTCCTCGGTATCACCGCTGAAGCCTTTAAACTCTTCTTTAAAAGGGTGTTTGCTTAATAAGGCCACACCATAGTGCGTTTTCTGACCATGAAAAATAACATGGTAGCCTAAGGCCTCTATATCAGCGATTGGGAAGTCTTCATCGGTTACTTTCGTTTCTTGAATGCCGATAAAGTCAGGTTGATGGGTGTCTGTTAAAGCCTGCAACTGGTGCAGGCGCATGCGAATACTGTTGGTATTGAATGAGATTGCGCGCATATTTTTTGAAAACCAGGTCTAAAAATAAAACGAGAAAGCAATCGCTTGCTTTCTCGTCGGGGATTACTGTTTAGTATTATCGTTTCGTAAGCTTGTCAGACTGCGAGCGCTTGGCAAATTGGCTCTGATCAGACTGTATACGAATAAAGTCCGCCATTATATATCCGCTCTCCATCAAAAGGGGATCTTTATCTGGGTCGATACGGTTTTCTGGCTCTTGGCTTTGAGCGGTTTCTTCGGCTTCTTCACCCTCAGTTTCTTCTTTGCCGTCGTTTTTATACTCATCGATGGTCGCAAACGGCTCCATGCCTTTTCCGGTTCGACGGGTGTTTTCCAGCTCAAAGGCCGTCTCTTCGCGTTCTTTCTTCTCAGCTCGACGTGTTTCTTCGTTTAAGGAAACGTATTTTTTCTCTCTCTGTTGCTCAATAATTTCAAGCTGAGAGAGTAGGTGGTTAAAATCTGGGTCCTTGTCAATACGCTTATCATGTAGCTCTTGTAGGCTAGGCTTGATGGCACCAATATCGCTATAAGAGCCGTGGCGAACACGATGTATAGTGTCCCATGCTAATGCATTGTCGTAAGCGCTTTCACCCACTTCTTCCAAATCAAACATTGAAGGTAGGGCGATATCTGGGATAACGCCACGATGCTGAGTGCTGTCACCGGAAACTCGGTAAAATTTCGACTCAGTAATCTTTAAGCGGCCTTTGTGTACGCGACTTAAAGATTGTACAGAACCCTTACCAAAGGTCTGGGTACCGACAACTAGACCGCGGCCATAGTCCTGAATTGCGCCAGCAAAAATCTCGGACGCTGAAGCACTAAGGCGGTTGGTTAGCACCAATAATGGTCCTTGATAGACTGGCGTATTATGCGATCTATGGGCGCGGCTAATCGTCTGGTTGGCTTGGCGAATTTGTACAACAGTACCTCGGTGAATAAATAAATCTGTCAATCGCGTCGCTTCTTGAAGAGATCCACCGCCATTATTACGTAGGTCCAAGATAATGCCGTCGACTTTTGCCGCTTTAAGCTCTTGCACTAAACGGCGCACATCTTTAGTTGTACTTTTATAATTCGGGTCGCCACGTTGAGCGGCGTTAAAATCCAAATAGAACGCAGGCAGATCAATCACGCCTAGCTTGTAAAGCTTGTCGCCATCGCTCACTTCAAAGATATGTTTTTGCGCGGCTTGTTCTTCAAGCTTCACCTTATTGCGACGTATCTCTACAATCTTATAGCCACTGTCTTCACCAGCAGGCAGAACCTGTAAGCGTACAACACTGCCTTTTTTGCCTCGTATCAGCTGGACCACTTCATCAAGGCGCCAGCCAATTACATCGACCATTTCACCGTCACGACCTTGGGCAACAGCGGTAATGCGATCTGAAGGTTTTAAGTCACCTTGTTTATCAGCAGGGCCAGCACTCACGATACGGACGACCTTGGTATACTCGTCTTCGGTCTGTAGTACCGCACCAATACCCTCTAAGGATAGAGACATATTGATGTTGAAATTTTCCATCGTTCTTGGTGACAGATAGTTAGTGTGAGGATCATACAAGGCACCTAGTGCATTCATATATGCCTCAAAGGCATCGTGGGTATCTTGTTGCTCCACGCGTTTTAGCAGGTTGCTGTAACGGCGTTTCAGAGTCTTTTTGGCTTCTGCTAAGTCTTTGTCGGCGAGCTTAAGGTTTAATAGATCGCTTTTAAGACGTTTGCGCCAGAACTCATCAAGGTCTTTGCTTGATTGTGCCCAGCGGCGTAAATCAGGGTCTAAATTTAGAACCTCGTCCTTACTAAAATCGACTTTATATTGTTCGTCGCCCAGTTGATCTAGGACCCACTGGGTTCTTTCACTGAGTCGCTCTCTGAACAGATTGAAAATATCGTAACCCGCATCGAGGGAGCCCGCTCTTAACTGATCGTCGAATTGCTTTTTATACTCTGAAAATAAGGCAACATCCTGTGCAAGGAAATAGGCCTTATAAGGATCTAGCCGGTCTAAATACTCTTCAAACAAGCGTTGTGAAAGATTGTCATCGATATTTTGACGACGATAGTGCTGACTGCTGAGGGTTTCCAGGATGTCCTGGGCCGTTTTAGATTGGTCTTTGTCGTAGCTGAGCTTCTGCAGCGCAGCAGCCTGGCCCGGCAATAGGGCGAGTGCACCACTTATCAAAAAGGTCGACAGCGGAAGGCAAAGAGACAAGGCAGTTTTTCTCATAATCATATATCGCTATTTAGCCCACAGGGGACGTTATTGTTACATCCATTGATCTGAACGGGCGCTGAGCGCTGTGCCAGCGAGTATCAGACTTGCTTTAGTATGCATTTATAGACCCAATACTAGCTCGTTTGATCCCGAGCCTCCACGATCGGAGCGGTTTTCGCGTTAAATGCCTCTAAATTGTTTAAAAATACAGCAAGAACTAGGCCCAAATAAGCTGTTTCAGAGCGTTAAAGCACTTGAGGGCATGCTTTTCTAGGATCTCTTTGACTGGAACAAGCCCCAAATGAGCGCTTTATCCTCCAATATTGGCGGTCTACGCCCTAAATCCAATAGTCGGGATAACGTAAACTGCTCTCCCTACAGATAATTGCTGAATACCTGAGACACAGATAACCCGAGACAAGGAACCGCTATGGCTACTTTTAGTGCTATTGACCGAATTATGATCGCTGTAAATGATCTTGAAAATGGCGTTAGCAGCTATCGGGCCTTACTGGGTCGATATGAGTCTGAGCTTGGCCAAGACAAAAAGCTTGGCATCCGATTTGCCCGTTTTAGACTGTTAAATTCTACCCTTGAGCTTATCGCTAAGTTACCTGAGGAAGGCTCCGCTAATCCTCTTTCAAGACTACTCTCCAAACGCCTTGAGAGCTATGGCGAAGGCATTATGGCAATAGCACTACGAAGTGAAAAAATGGCAGCTAGCTGTAATTTGTTAGATAAGCAGGGAGGTTCCTATACTCAGATCAACGCTGATAACTATCTGGCTGGCGAACAAATGTTAATCAGCGAATCAGCTGGCTTTATGGATTTAGGTATATTTATTGTTGAAAGCCCAGACAAGCTGCGCTTACCTTTAGCAAAGGCTAGAGCGGGTATTAATCCAGCAAGCCTGATAGACGATGTTGATCATATAGTTCTCAATAGTAGTGATGGCGATGGGCTGAAAAGTTATCTAGCCGAAGGGCTTGGCTTATCGATGCGTCTTGATCAAAGCCGTCCTGAATGGGGAGCTCGACAATTATTTTTCAGGGTTGGCGCCAACATTCTTGAGGCGATGGAGTTTCTCGATGAGAAGCAAAAAGCAGAGCATGACCACTTTTGGGGTATCGCTTTTTCTGTGCCAGATCTTGATAGCTGCCTCGAACGCCTGGCAGAAGATTCTGTCAATGTGAGCAACTCGAGAAAAGGGCGGAAAGCGGGAACAAAGGTAGCTACTGTCAAAAGTAGCCATTGTGGTATTGCGACATTGCTAATTAGCTTGGATTAGCGTAACCCGAGACTTTAATAAGTGCAGTTACTAAGTATTTGGAATTATGATTGTTGGCGACGCCACTGCAATAGGGCCAAGCTCATATTCGCCAGAATAATCATTGCGGCGCCGAGCATCATTTGAAGTCCAATCTCTTCTTGCAAAAAATAATAGCTGGATAGCATGGCCAGCGGCACATACAAATAATAAATCATGGCGGTAAATAGGGCGGGCAGTTCGGTGCTGGCTTTTACCCAAAGGCCATGAGCTAACAATGTGCAAACTATCGCTAGTGCCAATAGCTGTTGCCAATCGAGCGTTGTTTTGGGCATCTCAAATTCACTGAAGAACACAAGAAAGACCAGCAATGCAAAGGCGAATTGCCCCCAGGTGCGCGTTAGAGTAGGCAGCTCGCCAACACGCTGATGAAGTAGTGGCATAGCGGCGTATAACACGGCGCTGATTAAGCCACTTATAAGGCCGATTGATGAGGCCTCTTGCCAATTGACCTTAGGAGAAACCAATACACAGCCACCGATGCACACGGCAATCGCTAAGCATTCCGATAATGAAACACGGTATCCCTTAAATAGGGCATTGAGAAGTATGAGATGAGCGCCATAAGTGGATACAGCGATAGCGGCTAGCGCAGCTCCAGCAGTTTTAATACTATAAAAATAACTTAGCCAATGTAGTCCAAAGCAAAAGCCGATATAAAACAATCCCAGTAATTGCTGGCGACTTAAATCACTCAATAGCTTTTTGTAAAAAACCAGAGGGCTAATAATAATGAGCGCAATAGCTAATCTGAAAATGCCAATGCTCACCTCGTTAGCGCTGGTCGACTTTATCAACACCGGCACTAAGGACATGCTGAGCACAGCAAGGACAGCAATTAAAATGAGTCGAATAGGCATAATAGAATCCGTTTTTGCGGCTGCGGATAATAGTATATGCGCTAAGTAAACTAAAGCGGGAATTACAGATTAACAGGCGCCGTTTAATAGGCGCCTTTGGCTTGAATAACAGCCGGAATGGTCAATAGCAGTATTTTAATGTCGGCTAATGCTGATTGTGACTGGATATATTGGCGATCCATTTCTAACTGCTGCTCAAATGGGATATCTGCGCGACCAGAAATCTGCCAAATGCCGGTAATACCGGGGAGCACTTTTAAGCGATCCATTTGTGCAAGGCTATATTGGGCGACCTCCTGGGCTAGCGCAGGGCGAGGGCCCACTAGGGCCATATCGCCTTTTAGCACATTCCACAATTGTGGCAGCTCATCAATCGAAGAGCGCCGCAGAAAGCCACCGATCCGGGTAATGCGTGGGTCATTTTTAAACTTCAGGCAAATACCATCACGACTGCTGTCTTTCGGATCGGGCTCTATATAGTTTGGGTCGTCATCGCAATACATGGTTCGGAACTTGTAAAATGCAAAACACTGTCCATGCCGGCCCACCCGGAGTTGGCGGTAAATAGCGCTACCTTTAGATTCCATTCGTATTGCAATTACAAGCAATAGCCATAGTGGCGATAAGATTATAATCCCCAATAAGGCCGCTATACGCTGCAGCACGATTGGTAAACCTCGATCTGGCTTTTGGTAATAAAGCCAATTAGCGTGCACGTATAAATGGCCACTGTGTTTGATGGCGTCAAAATTTATTCTTGTATTATTCATCACAAACACTCCTTACAGCTGACGCTTTAGACGAAGCAGGCGAAATAGGTAGAGAGGGTTACCGATCACATAGCGATAGAATTTTTTACTTGGCTCCTGGAACAGCCTCCATAACCATTCAAAACCAAGCTCTCGCAAAAACAGTGGTGCGCGGGGAATATTTCCAGAGTAATAGTCAAACAAACCACCAACGGCTAGGGCCTTGTCGACTTTGAGTTTATGGCGGTTACGCTTTAGCCACTGCTCCTGCAAAGGCGAGCCCAAACCTAGCAATAAAATATCCGCTTTACTGTTATTAATGCTGTCAATGGTTTGTTGTTCCAACTTGTCGTTATTCCCAGTATTAGCAAAGCCATGTTGTACGCCTACGATTCTTAAACCAGGGTATTTCTTGCGGAGTTTTTCTGCGGCTTTAGCAGCCACACCAGGAGCCGCGCCATATAAAAATAAACGTTTAGAAGTCGAGCTGGCTTCACGGCATAAAATTGGTAGCATATCGGTACCGTTGACATTACCTTTTAGTGCAATGCCTAATTTACGCGCTCCCATTCGAACACCTGAGCCATCTGCAAAAACTTTATTGGCCGAGTTGATTGCATGGCGCAATTCAGCTTGCTCGTGGCTAAGATTGACAGAATTAACATTCACAAAGACGGCGGTCTCACAACCTTGTTCAGGTTTATCGAACAGCCAATCAATTGCTTCGCTCATGGAATGGTTGTCTATCTTTAAACCAAACAAATAGAAACTTGCCTCGCTTTTTAGTTTTTTGCCTTTATAAAGCAAGCTGCATAAGGCCGTTTTGGCGAGTGTTTTAAAATAGGTAAACCCCTGCAGGGATTGGAACTGTTGTTCCAAAGAGAGAGTTTCGCTAGGACCTAATAAGCCGATTGAACGATGATTGCTGGCCAAGCTGAATATTCCTGCCGGATGAGCCGCTTTACTATTCTCAGGGCTAATATCATTGGGGACCAGGCGGCTGTCAGTAGGCAAGCGATCGAGCCCGATAATACTTAACTGGCCCTTCAATACATTCACATAAAGGCCAATATTGCTGTGCTCACTGTTTCTGAGTAACAGCTGGTGGACAGGTCGATGCAAGGCGTCTAGTGCGATTTCCTTTTTGAAGAGGCTTTCAGATTTGAAATATGAGCGTATTGCGGCGCCTATAATAAATGGGCTATAGAGACCTAAAGCGAGGCTTGCGGTAGCCACGTCGCAGGCACGCGTTAACTTCCCCTGGGGTACGATAGACAGTTTATCTTTAGTCATAGCAAGCTCCTGTTTGTTATGTAACAGGGCTATTGCAATGGCTATTCCAAAACTCAAAAATATCTTAAGTCATTGAAACTAAAGAAGTTATCCATTCTTGGGTTTCAATGTATTTATTTCATTTTGCTAAAATTTTTACTGTGCAAGGCAGAATGCAAATAGAGGTAATAGTGGGCAAGCGGAACACACGATGGCGATTACTCTTTATTAAAATAGCCCCCAAACAAAATGAGCTTTTATGCAAAACTGGCCTTTATAGGCTAAACTGCTATCGCCTTTTTCTGAATTAGTGGCCAGGGTATGGAAGCAAATATCGTCGCAAGAAGCAGACAGTACAGCATCCTTTTTGTGGATGATGAGCAATCGATCTTAAAAGCTATCGAACGTGTTACCTTCGAAAGCGAGGCCAACTGCTTGTTTTTCAATTCTCCTTTACAAGCGCTGGATTATATTCGAGAAAACCCGGTCGACATTCTGGTATCTGATATTAATATGCCCGAAATGAGTGGTATTGAATTGCTCGCTCAAGTCGCTGAAGAATACCCCGAGATTATTCGTATGGCCCTCAGTGGCATGAGTGAAAAAGACACGGTACTCGATGCCATCAATCAAGGCCGTATCTGGGGTTTTATAACAAAGCCCTGGGATAACGATCAATTGCTAAACAGCTTAGAGCAAGCGGTGTACCTGCGAAGTCTAATTCTAGAGCGACTCATGCTGCAGCGTAGCGTGAGTCAGCTTAGCTGCTTGAACCAAGAGCAATTCGATGATTTTATAGGCGACAGCCTCGCCATGCAGTGCGTATATCAGCTTATTAGCAAAGCTGCGCCCAGTGAAGCCAGTGTTTTTGTAACAGGCGAAAGCGGGACAGGTAAGGAGCTAGTGGCCGCAGCCTTACACAAGCATAGTAAACGTAAAGATAAACCATTTGTCACCCTGAACTGCGCCGCCATACCCAGTGAATTATTGGAATCGGAAATATTTGGCCATGCAAAAGGTGCTTTTTCGGGGGCGCACAAAGAGCATGAGGGATTAGCCAGTAAAGCGGATGGAGGAACATTCTTTCTCGATGAAATCAGCGAAATGGATATGTCTTTGCAGTCGAAGCTATTGCGGTTTATCCAAACAGGTCGCTATTCAAAAGTGGGTTCGAGTCAGGAAGAGACCGTTAATATTCGTTTCGTTAGCGCCTGTAATAGAGATCCATTAGCCGCAATTGAAAGCGGTACTTTACGAGAAGATTTGTATTATCGACTGAACGTCATCGCTGTCGATATGCCAGCCCTTCGCGAGCGTGAGTGGGATGCTTTACTATTGGCAAATCACTTTCTTCAG
Source organism: Cellvibrionaceae bacterium (assembly GCA_025800365.1). Lineage (GTDB taxonomy): Bacteria > Pseudomonadota > Gammaproteobacteria > Pseudomonadales > Cellvibrionaceae > Pseudoteredinibacter. The sequence continues at coordinate 78,382 of JAOXRT010000167.1, forward strand.
CTTTTTGCGCAAAAGGAAGACAAGCTGATTATCGGTTTTGATGAAAAATCGGAAGCCTTGATTAGTAATTATCATTGGCCAGGAAATGTTCGCCAGCTAGAGAATGCTGTCTATAGTGCGGTGATCCTTAGCTCGGAGCAGTTGATTAATAGCACTGAGCTCAATAACAGCCTTAAATTGAGCGCGGATCAACTCGCCCAACTTATTAAGCCCAAGAAGATACGCTCTAAGTCATACAGTACCGCGTTTGAAAACGCTAAAACCTTAGCAGTTTCCCAAGTGCAAGGTGAGGCCGGCGAGGCGGTGATGGAGCAGGCGGCTTCACAGCAACATGGATATGTCGCTGATAGTTCAGCTGTTCCATGCCCTATACCCCTAAGCCAGGTTGAACGTAAAGCGGTTGAAGATGCAATCAAGTTTTGTGATCAGAATGTCGCAAAAGCGGCCGCCATGCTGGAAGTCAGCCCGTCAACCTTATATCGTAAAATGCAGCAGTGGCAGGATTAGTACCCTCTTGGGGACCCGTCAGTGGCGTCCCCGCTAGCTACAAAACGCAATGCAATTTGCAAAATGCGAATTCGCACCCCAGCTTTGAAACCCTTACATATCTATATTAATCAATTACTTACAGCAACTATCTAGATTGGCCCGAATATTGAAATACCCTCTAAAAGGAGATTGGGTATGGATCTATCGGCAGCCTTTAAACGGCTAGACAAAAGCAATCGTCGCCTGTTACAGAACCTCTTATCACTGCTGAGTGCAGAAGGGGTCCATCGCATCAGTCGCTTGCTCAGTATAATCGTGATCGCGAGGGCACTGGGCGTCGAGGCTTATGGCACGATGGTGTTTGTCGCTATTTGTCATGAGAGTTTCCGAAGCCTCTCCAAGCTATCTGGCGGCCTACTCATTATCCAATGCAAGCAGCGGGATCTACTTTGGGTGGCCCAGCAGGCTGCCAGCCTAAACTGGGGTATCGCTATTATTACGATGATTCTCCAGTGGCAATTGGCCAACGTTATCGGCAACTATTTTAATCAATTGGAAGCAGCAACGCTTCTAAAGTACAGTGCGCTTGCCCACTTGCTTTATCCATTGGTTATGGTGCGTGTAAATCTAATGCATCGTCGCCAACAGCTAAAGCGTTTCGCTGTCCTTAGCACCAGTTCTGTTGTTGTAGAAGATCTAAGTTGTGCATTCTTAGCTTTTTACCTGCAATCAGCTTGGTGCATAGTATTTGCAAAGTTGGCTTCCGCAGCGGTGTGGTGTTTTCTATTCTATCGCTATAGCGAAGATAATATTGAAGCTAAGTTCAAAGCAAAACTAGCACACAAACTATTGCGCCAAGCTATCCCCGTTTTTGGCTCGGAACTCGCCAAACAATTTCGCCTAAGTTGTGATGTGTTTATTGCAGCGAGAGTACTTGGGCCTGAGGCTTTCGGTTTTTATAGCTTTGCTCGTAATGCAGCAATTGGAATTGCCCAATCACTGGGCAACGCTTTTCTAAGAGCTATTCATCCTTATTTAGCTAAAGAGTTTTCCCGCAATGAAGGTTTTTCAGCGATTTGGCGTAGTTATGGACTTTGCCTAGTCACTAGCAGCTTCTTTGTGCTGCAATCTCTGTTAGCGCCGCTATACGTGCCGCTACTTTTTGGTGAGGCGTGGCAGGGGGCAGTAAAACTCGTGAGTCTGCTCTGCTATGCCAGCGTTGCTCTATTGCTGCTTGATTGCAGCTTATTAATTATTCGCTGCCTAAATTACTTTAAATGGGAAGCTCTATTACAAAGCGCTGGCCTGCTAAGCCTATGTGCACTGTTGCAATTTAGCTACTTTAATTCCGCCTATTCCTTTGCTCAAGCCTTTGTTTTCGGTTTAGGACTCTTGAGCTTTCTTTTAATGATCGCACTAAATGTCTTTTTATATTTCACCAAAATGCCAGGAGGCCATTATGAATAATAGTAAACGTCCGGTATTTTCAGTCGTCGTGCCTATGTATAACGTCGAGGACTATATTGAGTGCTGCTTAGACTCACTGTTAAATCAAAGCTATAAAGACTTTGAAATCATTTGCGTTGACGATGGTTGCACTGACAAAACGCTCGCAAAGCTCAATAGATACCAAGATGGAAGAATTCGATTAGTTCAGCAATCGAATAGCGGACTGGCGGCTGCGCGTAATACAGGCATCCGTTATAGTCGTGGTATCTACATAGCATTCCTAGACTCGGATGATTTTTGGCATCAAGACAAGCTCAAACTGCATCATGAGCACTTCCTGCAGAACCCTAAGCTAGGACTGAGTTATAGCGCATCTCTGTTTGTCGATGAGCTTGATCAAGCCCTAGGCATCGGCCAGCATCCTAAATTAAACAATATTAGCGCGGCCGATGTATTTTGCCGTAATCCAGTAGGCAATGGCTCAGCCGCTGTTTTACGAAGGGCTGCATTAAATCAAATTGCATTCTTCAATCCTAATAGCAGCAAGCCCAACCAATTACAGTACTTCGATGAAGATCTACGTCAGTCTGAAGATGTTGATTGCTGGCTACGTCTTGCCTTACAAACACAATGGGAAGTACAGGGCCTAAAGCAAGCCTTAACCTTCTACCGTGTAAATCAGCAGGGCTTATCAGGTAATGTTTCCAAACAACTGGCTAGCTGGGAATCAGCAGTTTCCAAACTCAAGCAAAAGCATACAAAGTTTTTTAATCGCTATTACCCCTTGGCCAGGGCCTATCAACTACGCTACCTGGCAAGGCGTGCGGTTATGAATCAAGAAAGCCTTAAAGCAACCGTGCTATTTATTAGAGCAGTAGCCTGTAATAGCAAGATCATCATCCAAGAGCCACTACGCACACTAGTAACGCTCGCTGGTGTAGTAGCGTCTTATCTGCCTGGTGTTGTTTTCGAAAAGGTGAAATCTTTGGTGTTTTCCAATATGAAATCAAGTGGTGCATAGAACCCAATGTAAATAGGTGCCTGGCTACTAGAAAGGCACCTAAACTAGCCCTCGTTTAATCTGTTAGCTCGACAAATAGTTTAGAGTTGGGTTCCACTCAAGCCTCGAGTGTGTTGAAATCGAGCGTGTACACCTATCCCTAGAGCACAATCTAGTTCCAAATTATATTTATCGGTTAATGAGAACCAATGTATTGAGCTTTAGAAGTGAGAGTTGTGTTGAGTAAAGTCTTGTGATGAACAATAGCGGTATCGTTCATCGTTAGCATAAAAAGTAAAACGATCTTAATTTGGCCACCTGGAAAAGACGCCAGCTTGGGGGAGGGATTTGGAGTGACTAGGCTCCTGACAAAACCTCCCGGAGAGGTTTTGGGCTTGGCCGAAGGCTGAGCGCCCGGATGGCGCGAATCCACGGAACGGGTGGCTGCATGGATGCAGCGTCGGAACGTAAAATCGCTCCCCAAGCTGGCGTCTGGATATTTACCTCGAAGTACAATGAGCCTATAAGTATTGCCGATTAATAAAGCTGATCTAAACTACCTCTCCAGCGCTTTTTATACCGTAGCTGTGACAGCTGAGAATTCTTCTCGGTTCCCCTCAATTCAACTATTTTGCAGAACCAAGCCTTTATCCCTTGTTTGGACAAAAAAGCATGGCTCAAAAGCAGATAAAACAAACTCTTAAAGGTAAACTTTCTCTTTAAACTACGAATAAGCAACCTCTTAGCCTGATCAAAACAAGCAGCATCAATATTGAGCTTAGCCAAATGCCTAAGGTGCGTGGCTGTGCAAGCAAGCAAGCTCTCGCGTAGATTATCTTGTAAACCATCATGGCGAGCTATATCAAACAACTGCTCACTGTACTGACACTCCTGAGTTTCAGGTTTTTGCGCACAAGCACGATTATCCGCCTCCAAACGGTAGACGCTTAAGCGTAGCGGCGAATAGGCAATACGGCCACACAAAGCCGCGCGCTGCCAAAGCTCCTGATCTTCTCCCATACGCTGACCAAGCGGAAAGCCACCTAGCTTTAGTAATAAGGCTTTAGCGATACAAACACTTGAAGCATTAAAAGGAAGATCTCCTTCAGCCACCATATCAAAATAGTTTTCTAAATCAGTGTTTCGGCCATAGCGAAATTTAGCAGCCTGGTAATCAAGCTGGCCAAGCTGATACTGATAGGCTGTAGCGAGAAATTCGCTTGAATGACTATCAAAATATAGCTGCTCAATCTGACTCAAAAACTGGGGAAGCCAAACATCATCAGCGTCCAAAAAGGCAATGTAATCGCCATCGGCTAGTTCAATGCCATGGTTTCTAGCAGCCGATACACCTTGGTTTTCTTGCCGAACAAGATTTATGGCGCCTTTCTGAGTACTGGCTAAGCTGGAAATATAGGCGCTGACAACTTCAAAGGAAGAATCCGTAGATCCATCATCAACAATAATAACTTCGTCAGCAGCACGATCTTGTTTCATTACCGATTCAAGAGTGGCAATAACTTCTTCTGCTTTATTGTACAAGGGTATTACCACACTAATGCTTAGTGATTTACGCATAGCAGATCCTCCATAGCGATTGAACGAAGATCAAAGTTTTTCAAAGAAGCTCTTAATGCATCCGAGATAGCAAGCTGCGCCCCGTCAAATCCATACTCAAGTCCGTCAATCAACTCTTTTTGTAGTCTCATTTCATTAAGTTTAAATGCATCAAAGCGATATCGAGCTGGAGCCTTAACTTGCTGATGCCAGCCATCACATTTACTGTGATAGGAAAGATTGATGCAGGGTGTTTCAGCCAAGTAGGAAAAAACAGCCGCATGCAAACGCATAGCCAGAACAACACGCATTTGTTTAAATTTCTCTATTATCAAGGCCGGATTACTTTGGTAGTAGTAATAGATAACGGGCACACCTTGGGGAATAAGGTTTTTGAGCTGCTTGTGAACCGCGCTATCACCCAAGGTGGGATGCCCATTAAAATCAAATAAATAGATAGGCTCACCCGTTAATGCGTGTATTAAGGCTAGACTCCGCGCTAAGGCTTTTAAGCGATAAGTTTCAGCCGCATAGTCGCCACCGAGTCTTTCAACTGGGCACAGAGCAACAGCAATGCCACGTCGTTTATCTTTCTGAGAGGTATTTACCACAATGCTATTGTCACCAGGCTTCGCTTGAGCTTCCGAACAGCGATGCAACTGAGCCTTGGGGATTTCACTTAGTATCGCAGCGAGATCGAAAGTTAATTCTACATTCGCTTTAGCAGATAGAGATTTAGCGATCTCATAACTTTGCTGGTCTCTAACGCCAACAAAGTTACATTGCTCTAAGAATTTTTTACACTCTTTTTCAGCGGCAGTATTTTTAAAAGGCCCAAGCCCAACCCCTAAGGCGGAGTTGCGCCCTTGGTTAATACGGCACAAATGGCGCATATGTTGAATATCACGGGCACAATGAAATACACTTCCGCCGCCGAAAATTAGATGCTTGTTTTGCCAGGCAGCTCGGTATTGCAGCAATCTATTCTGTCCGGGAAAGTCCTGATGCTCATTAATCAACGAAGGAATAGAGCCGAGTAGTGGCAATTTGAGTTCATGACATGCATTGACCGTAACTTGCTCAGCTTGGAAGTAACGCTTTGCGCCCCAAGCGCTGGCGAGCAGAAGGGCATTGTCACCCGCATTGTGCATACCATAGTAGCCAAATAAGAATGCTTTATTCATAACACCACTCCATTTCTGTAGTCGTACAGCTGTTATTGCAAGCGCTGTACCAGTAAATTGAGTGTCGGTAAGCTATTGTTTTATATGGATTAAATGCTGTCCTTCCGCTGAGACTGAAGAAAGCTACGGTCCTGCAGGAGCATATTTCACTGCAGTTTAGGAATATTTTGCATTTTGCAAAATTGGCTCAAGGCAACTTCTATCGATACTGTGATTGCAAGGTATTTTCAGGCTTGCGCCAATCCATAGCAAAGCTGGCCAGATTATATAGGCAAGGATTTCTAGGTTTTCAGTGAAACTATAAACACAGAGTATAAAGCAGAGTACGAAGCCACAGCAGATATCAGCATCTTCGTGGGCACGCCAGAGCAGATAAAGTGCAGTCATGACGAGTGGGCAAGCAAATGCCAGTAAACCCACTAGACCCTTAACATAGAGCAGTCCATACCAACTGTGGTGTGAGCCAATAGGCATAAACTCTACGCTCTTAGGGCCTGCGATCACAATCCCGTGGCCAAACCAATAGGCGTCATTCTGCCAGCTTTGGATGGCGATCTGCGCCAACTCGGCACGAACTCTCGTGGAGTCTGGTCGGGCATTCTTGATATCGTCCATAGTCGTCTGTAATAGCTCTATAGCCTCAACACTAAACAACAGCAATAAGGGTGCAATGACTGCAAGTAAAAGGTATATCGGACGCTGCGCGCTTAAGCGCATAAAAACATAAAGGGGCCCACAAATAACAAGTAAGATCCAAGCGACACGCGACTGGCAAAGTATCATCATAAGTACACAGCTCGCCATTCCCGCTAATCTCAATGGTCGATGTTCTGTTCGACTACACATGATCAGCAGCAAGCTGGCGACTAAACCCCCAGCCGGGGCCCAAGGCGCATAGAAAAACCAGCGTGGCCAGCCCGTCTCTGGATTGATACCGTATAAACGCACGTCAAAGAACTCTGGACCACCACCACCCATAAACTGCAAAGGAGAGATGTATAAGCTCTGCGGCAGTTTTAGTATAAAGGCAAATACAGACACAAATGCATAAAGCCCGCCCATTAGTGCAAGCCAGCAGCAAGCGCGGCTGATATTCGTTAAATTTAAAGGCAGCAATGCGCCAAGACCAATAAACAGCGCGAATAGCGCCCAGCCCTTAGCCCAGCCAAAACTAGACTTAATTGTCTTCGCCGCGCCCAGTTGCCACTCTCCATGCGCGATCAATAGACAAATAAGAAGTAATAACATGCCTAAAGCCCAAAGCAATGCCAAAACAGATAGTTGCCGGTAATGCCCAGGGCCCTCTATATACAGGCGAAGCATTACGATAAGCAATATTACCCAGGCGATAACAGAGCCCAATAGATATAGCAATCCAAAAATATACGCTGGCCAGGTTGCTAGGATTGCATAAATGATCAGTTTTTCTTCAATAAGAATTGAATAATGGCTTGTCTTTGCCATAGCAAAACCCCTCCGCAATTCAGTAAGACTAACGCAGCAATAATGGCCAATAATGCAATCATCGGGTTAGGGCTGATTGGATTCAGAGCCATACTCGGTGCAGCGAGCAGTTGAACAATAGGGTAGGACGCATAAATATCGCTTTGGTTAAGCTCTAGACGCGCCGCCGCGGAATTGTAAACAGCTTCGGCTCTTTGAAACTCCCGTTCAAGACGGTCTAATTCAGCAGCTTCACGGGCCAGAATTTTTAACTCGTCTTGCAGGCGAAGTTCATTAAGTTTGATCTGTTCGTATTCTGCATTGAGGCCCTCTAGCTCGGCATTATCCATGAGCAATTTTGAAAATAGGGATGCCAACTGTTTGCTTGAGCCTAAATTAGTGTTTTGCAGTATTTCCGCTGAGAACTCTCCAGCTATTTCTTCGCTGCGTTTGCGAATATTGGCTCGAGCGGTACTGTAACGCTGCTGAACTTTGCGCATCTCTGGGTGATTTTTAGCAAATTTAGCGCGATGCTCGTTGTATTTAACGTTAATGATCGCCAGTTCTTCCAGATAAACATTAAAACGGATATCAGACTGTAAATTAAGGGCTTTTGCCGCAATATAGGGCGAAATACCAAGGTCCTTACTGAGCCTATCCACTTCGTGCTCAAGTCGCTTGATTTCGGCGCTTAGCGATGATTTTTTGCTACGAGTGTCTGAGATTAAGGCGAGGTGATCACTCATCATTTTTTTGTCTAGCAGTAAGGATTGCTGCTGAAAACTAAGTAGTTTCGAGCGACTATCATTGAGCGTACTCAGCTGAACAGACAGGGCCTTGCGAGTGCTTTGTTGGCGTCTTTTTAACTCGTCCTCTCGCAGCTCCGATAAGCGTTCTTGCAGTGCGGAAAAATAAGCCCATGCGAGCTCTTGGCTGTGATCAGCATTAACACTTCGAATGTCCAGCTCGATTATTGAAGTTTGCTGCAATAGCTTAACTTTGGGCCTAGCGGGGGCTTCGGCTAGATTAAGTTGACGCTTTACTTTTTCAGCGACATCTCGGCTTTCTAGAATAGACTTGTAATTCGCTCTAGGATTAAACTGCTGGCTGAACGGTGAGCTCGAACTGGAACTCACCTGGCCAACGTTTTCTAGTTTTACATTACTATTACTGCCTTTGCCCGGCAGAAGTATGGACATTTTACTTTGAAAAATCGGTGTCTTTACTAGATACAGTCCAACCATCAATATTGGGATTATGTTCAAGGCAAGAAACAGCAGCACAGTCAAGCGACGCTTAGTGCGGCTTGCCTGTTTTTTCTTTAGCTGTTTCTTGTTTGATTTCATTTCAATTCTCAATATGTGTTTGGCTGTTACAACAATTTAATCGGTGACAATATGTCTAACAAAGAGCGTGCAAATGAACGAGCATTGCTAATGTCTGAGTCATAGCAGGCAACAGCGTCATTTGGCATCAGATAAGGATTGAGGTTATCTCTGTCTGGGTGCCTAATAAGCTCTTCGACAGATCGTTCTAACACGCGGGTTTTTCCAGTAAATGGATTTCGGCTTGCTAGGATCACTTTACGAGAAGAGTTACTAAGACTCGCACCTCCAACACAGTTAGCCGAGGTAACGGCATGTAGCAGGCGTGAACCATAAGGTAGGTTGCTGCTGTATCGCCCCACGGCAGCATTAGCATTGTTAGAAGCGGTTTCACTGAGGTTTGAGAGGAATACACGCATCCCCTTTGGCGTGATCATGCTCGGGCGGATTAAGTACTCCTGCATGCAGCCAGTGCTCGGCACATGAATTTTATCGCCAGCTTGTAAATCGACATCTTGGTAGTTACCGCCATCTACGATTCCCGAAACGTCAACACGATAGCGCCAATCGCCGCGACTGATCTGCACATTTTTTAGATCCGCATCTGGCCTTACGCCAGAGGCTGCACGTAATGCTTCAGACAGCAAGCGAGTTGGTGCAAAGTCACCCCTAGCAAGCAACTTACTTTCAGCCTGCTGCTCTTTATTTTTTTCGTTGATACGAACACGGCCAGGCTCGAATACAGAGCCTTGCACTGTAATGTCGATTGCGGCCCATTGCAGGACTCGCACATCAACCATCAGGGCGTGGGCTTGGTAGATTGAACCTTTGATTAGGGCCAGTTCTAGCTGTTGTTGTAGCTCGACGCTACTCAAGCCTGCGGCCTTTATGGGTTCGATCATGGCTAACTTCAAATAACCATCAGTGGAAATGATAAAATGGCCTGAGTGAGCCTTATCCAGGCTTATTTCGATCTCGATTAGATCACCAGGGCCCAACACGGATTTGGGTGCATTGTTGTTTCGCAGGGGAGTGTTACTCGCCTTGTTTAAGGAGCTGGCCTGGCACATGGGCTCGATACCGTAAACGTGGTTTGGCACGTCAACTTGGCTGCCGTATAGAAAGTGGCGCTCGCTATTATTGCCATTGTCCGGTAGGCCTAGTCCATGTTGCTGGGTGCAGGCCGCTAAACTGAGTATGGCTGCAAGTCCAAGCAGGGGATAGCTGGCTTGTTTTCTCATGGCATAACTCCACATAGCTAAATTAAGATGATTTCTTTACGCTAGCTCTGCAAAACTTAAGCCATTATGGATTTATAATTGTAAGTGATTGAAAATAAAGAAATTATTTCTTGGAAAGGGTTTGTAAATGTCTTGCCAAATTGCAATTTTTGCATTTTGCAAAGAGGAAAACCCCATGAAAGTCGCAGGATAGAGAGCTATTTGAAGGAGTTTATTCGGCTGCGATAGGTTCGCGATTTATCGGTAAGCTGATGTGGAAGCTGGTGCCCTTACCAATGTCACTGCAGACGCGAATCGTGCCTCCAAGGCTCTCTATAATGCCATAGGATACGGAAAGTCCTAGACCAGTGCCTTTGCCGACCTCCTTGGAGGTGTAGAAGGGGGTGAATATTTTATCCATATCCTCTTCAGATATACCCTTGCCATTGTCTTCTACAAGGTAGTGGATAAAATCGTCTTCTAGGTGGCTCTTAATTGTAATCAGGCCATTCTCATCGACAGCGTCACAGGCATTGACGATAAGATTAATGAAGACCTGGCTCAACTCATTTAGATTACACATGATGGGCGGTAATTCGGCCAGGTCAGTGTGAATTTCACAGTGATATTTGACCTTATTATTGGTAATGCGAATCGCAGAAAGGACGGCTTCATTGCTATCGTTAAGTTGCACATCCGCTGACTTTGAACGAGCAAAGGATTTTAAATCGGCAACAATGGCTTGCACCCGATCGACGCCTTCTCGCAGCTCGGAGAATATCGCTTCTGAATCCCCAGCAATGAACTTTATTTTTTCTAGGCGGGCGTGGTTAATATCGCTGTGTTGAGAGCCAGTTTTTTCAGGGAGGTGCTGCTGATAAAACAAAAAATAGCGCTCTAAGGTGCCTATATTACTTTTGATAAAGGCCAGCGGGTTATTGATTTCATGGGCAATACCTGCTGAAAGCGTACCCAAAGAGGCCAGTTTCTCGGTTTGTATAAGCTCTTTTTGCTGCTGTTTAAGCTTTGCATTTGCAGCCTCGAGCTGCTGATTGGCCTCGTATATATCTCTTACTTTGGATTCCAGTAGAAGCTCAGCTTGTTGCCTGGCTTTGCGCTCACGTGCCAGTGATTTTTTGTAAACTTCTATTTCATCCATCGGCAATGGTAACTCGTATTTCGCAATGGTCTGAGCCTTCATGCATACACACTGGGTGTTCTATGCGTATAGGGGTTTGATAGTAATTTGCGGATGCTTCTATTAATCCGACAGATAGATGGCAGAGCTTTCGTGGAGAGCGATAGTGCATCAATAGTTGCTTGGGTGATTCTCGATCGTATTCAAAATCTGGGGTTGAAGCATCGGGGTAGAGTTTATTCACCTCCATATGAATCACCGAATCTACCGAGATTAAGAAATCGAAGAGATTATCGTGGGCGGTGATGAACTGAGGGTAGTTTTCCTCAAAATACTGCCATAGAAACTGGCCGAAGCGTCGAATCAGCACTGGAGCAGGCATATCTAGCAGCTCAGAGGCCGCCCCGACAAGGGAAATTAACTCCTGGTCGTCATATTGTGCGGTAGCGACATAGATACCTCCCGATGGCGGGTTAGCGGTATCGAGAATATTTTGCCACATAGCCAAACCGTAGTTGTCCTCTACTAATTCGGCAAAATTTGTAAAAACCACTCCTTTCATAGCACAGCCTCCATGTTGCGACGTATTCAGTTTATGCTGAATATCACAAATAGCAAACTGTAATGGCTAAGTTTTGTATTAGGTTTATACTAAAGCCATGAAATCTAAAGAGAAATTCGGCATGGATTCCAATAGTAGCGATATTCTGTCATTTGATGGCAGCGATCTACCAGCCATCGAGATTATGATTGTTGATGATGAGCAGTCGATTTTAAACAGTCTACAAAGGCTGCTTTTTGATATGGACTGTAATATTCGTACCTCAACAAGTGGCCAAGAGGCTCTGCAGGCTTTACAAGATCAAGCGGCCGATATTGTCATTTCGGATATGCGCATGGCGGGAATGGATGGTGTTGAATTTCTCAATGAAGTTGCTAATGCTTGGCCAGAAACTGAACGCATTCTACTTACCGGTTATGCCGACCTAGAATCCACCATTGGTGCTATCAACAAGGGCAAAATCAACTTCTACATGGAAAAGCCTTGGGATGACGATAGGCTGCGCCGAATCGTTCAAAAGGGCATCGAGATTAGCCACGGAAAGCATCGTACGCAACTGCTTGAAGACAAGGTGCTATTACAAAACCAACAACTTAAAGAACTCAATGAGAGTTTGGAAAATAAAGTCGCCGAGAGAAGCAAAGACCTAGCAGCTAGTAATAGTAAGTTACAGAGCTCCTTGGATCAGCTTAAAGTCAATTACCAACAGACAACCAATTTGTTTTCTAGCCTAATAGAACAAAGAATGGGTAACTCTTTGATCAGCAAGCAGAACCTTATGCTATTGCTGAAAAAGATGGCTGAGCTGTCTGAACTTGAAAAAGATGAAACTCGAGCATTAATCTATGCGGGAATTCTGCGAAATTTAGGTAAGGTTAGTTTTCCAGACAAGCTAATAAAGCGTGCCTACCTGGACCTTGACGTGCAAGAGCAGCGGGATTTCCAAGCGCATATCAGTATTGCAGAAAACATGATGTCCAGTATGCCGCCTTTAAAGCGTGCCGCTAAGATTATTAGTCAGCGCCATGAGCAGCTTGATGGCCAAGGTTATCCCAAAGGGCTTTATTCACAAGACATCTCTACAGAAGCCAAAATTTTATCCGTAGTGTCAGACTTGTTGTTGTATTGCCAGGGATTGATTGAAACGAATTGTTTGTCTATCGATGAGGCGATAGGGAAACTAAAAGAGCAGTCTGGCAGCAAATATGATCCTGTTATTGTCGAGCAGCTTTGTACATTACAAAGTGAATTGAAACTGTTTCTGCGAGATGCTGCAGACAAGTATATTAAGTTGGATCAGCTTCAAGCTGGCATGTGCTTGCAACGCGACCTTGTTGCCAGCAATGGTGCCACTCTGCTTGCCGAGGGTGTTGAAATAGATCAGGAAATGATTGCGCGACTTAAGAGTTTGGCCGCGCAAATGGAGGAGGAGCTAAAGGTCTACGTCAAAGAGCCGGAATGATTTTTAGGCTCTTAAAAATGGATAAAAACAATACTGCTGAGATTTACTTCGTTTAGCTTTATACATCGCCTCGTCGGCATGTTTTACCAGCTCGGCCAAATTTTCGGCATGACTGCTATGCGCTATACCGATACTAATTGCGCAGCCTAACAATTCTTCTTTGTGTGAAGCGCGAATCAATCTTCGTGCCAAACTAAGCGCAGCATCTTTATCTCCACCCATATAGATAACAAATTCATCTCCACCGAGCCGAGCCAAAAGATCGGAGTCTCTGCATTCCTCTTTAAGAAAACACGCAAAGCGGCAGAGTATTTTGTCGCCAACCTGATGCCCTAAGCGATCATTAACTTGTTTGAACTCATTGAGATCCATAAATAGCAGAGTAGATTCAGTTTTATCGCGCTGCAATTTAGCCCACATGGTTTCACCAAAATCATAGAAAGCCTTTCGGTTGTAGACATCAGTTAAACAGTCATGGGTAGCTTGATGGGCAATTAATTCCTGGTGTCGCTTAATCTGGGTAATGTCTTTACTAATACCAATGAGGCCTATGACCTTGCCCTTGTCGTCAAATACTGGATTTTTGGTGCTGCTCACCCAGCCGAGTTCGCCGCTGGGCAAGTAGTAGGGTTCTTCATGCTGAGCAAGGCTAATGCCCTTGTTAATAACATCTTGCTCGTGCTCAAAATAAAGCTCGGCATGCTCTTTAGGGAAGATATCGAAGTCGTCTTTGCCTTGTAGTTCACGCCATTGCTCATGACCCGTAAGGCGTGCAAAGGCGTCGCTGGCAAACATAAACTTATGTTGTGCATCTTTGATATAAACAAAGTCATCAGTGATGCTTAGAAGTGTTTCGAGCACACTTTTATATTGTAAAGCCTGCTTGAATAGCCCATCCAGTTTTGTGCTTTGCTGATCTAAATCCAAGCTTGGGTAGGCATTGAGGCTTGTAGACCAGTGTTGGAGCCCAGTCATGCTAGCCTCTTACTTATCCTTAGTAACAGGGCTAACTGTAGTTATACAGTAAGGAGAATACAAGAAATAATTAAAGAGAATTTTGGTGCTTTACTCCAGTTTTAGTATGAATCATGCTGGAAGAAGCCGCTTCGCCTAAAAACAGACAGAGTGTGGATTCTGATGCTTGGTAACGAGTGTGCCCATTTTTAACTGTTCTATTTTGTAACTTTGCCCACAGACTGGGCAATGAACGAGCTCAATTCCGTGGCTTTCCCCCATATGTTTTAGGGTGCTAAGCAGTAAGACCAGCTCATCATGATGCTGTGGTTCAAAGCAATAGGGGTAGTTTTTGCAGTTACAGTTATACATACACCGAGCAATCAATATCCGGCATGCTTGTTACTAGTATCCTTATCACTACTGATGTTATTACTAGCATGTCCACAAAACTCCGCGGAGAGTGAACGTAAGGATTGAGCCAGTAAGGCAGCATCGACACCAAGCCCAATAAAATCGACGCCTAGCTTCTCGTAATGTCGGGTCATACTGGTATCGACCGATAATAAGCCGCAAGCTTTGCCCTTAGATTTAATTTTTAAAATGGCTTGTTCGATTTTGTCGACCACATCTGGGTGGTTGGGTTGACCAATATAACCTAAGGATGCAGAGAGATCTGAAGGGCCGATAAAAATTCCGTCGAAGTCTTGTAGCTCTAGAATCTCATCTAGCTGCTCCAGTCCTTGCTGGGTTTCTATTTGTAGGATAAGACAAACATTATCATTGGCTTGCTCAACGTAGTTTTTAATGCCATTCCATTTCGCGGCTCTTGCCATTGAAGTACCCAGACCTCTCACTCCTTTAGGTGGGTAGTACATGGCATTAATAAGTTGTTTAGCTTGCTCGACGGATTCCACCATGGGAATCAATAGTGTTTGGCAGCCTAAATCGAGCAGCTGCTTAATATTGCTGGTACTGCCTTCCGGTGGCCGCAACAATGCACTGCTGGGATAAGGAGCCAAAGCTTGCAGCTGCCCTTGAATATCTTTTAGGGAATAGGGTGCATGCTCCGCATCAATTAGCAACCAGTCGAAACCTGCTGTTGCGGCAATTTCCGCACAAATAGGATTGGGCAACCCAAGCCAAAGACCGAACTGGCAGGTGCCACTATTGAGCTTTTGTTTAAACTGGTTCTCTTCTAAATTCATTATCGCTCGCCTTGTTTGGTGCCAGGAATTTTGTACGCATCGCCGCGGGGCTATACAAAGTGGCAGGAGATTCCGCCTAATGGGCCGTAGTCAGCATGAATGGTGTCACCCACTTTTACGGCTATTGGCGCGGTAAAGGAGCCCGATAAAATGATTTGCCCAGGTTTTAAGCTTACCCCGTGTGGCGCAAATCGTTTTGCTACCCAGCTAACCCCGTTAGCTGGATGATTGAGGACGGCAGCTGCCAAGCCGGTTTCTTCTAGCAAACCATTTAGATACAACAAGCCGCCGCACCAGCGTAGATCTTTGGCATCGGGTTTAATAGGGCGGCCGCCCATAATAATCCCTGCATTGCCTGCATTATCCGCAATAGTATCTTTTACAGTGCGTTTATATTGAGTCTCTGGGTGAACGCGATGACTGCGAGCAGCGATAATTTCTAATGCTGGCACCACATAATCAGTGGCATTGAGCACATCAAAGACAGTGACGTTCTCACCGCTGAGCTCTTCTTTCAAAATAAATGCGAGCTCCATTTCAATGCGCGGGTCACAAAATTGACTGACCCCAATATCGCTACCATCAGCAAAAACCATATCTTCTAGTAGCACACCATAATCGGGCTCCTTAATATTGAGTGCTTTTTGCATGGCCCTAGAGGTGTAACCAATTTTATATCCGACAAGCCGCTGGCCATCTTCGATTTTACGCTGCACCCATTGCTCTTGAATGGCATAGCTATCGCTAATGGTCATTTCTGGGAAGCGTAAACTAATCGGATCTATAGGCTGCGCTTGACGTTCGGCTTGATAGAGTTCTTGGGCAGCTTGCTTAATTTCGGAAGTTGATAGTGTTAGCGGTTCACTCATATTAATCACTGTGTTAGATGCAAGAATTCACGTGTTTTTTTTCTGAAAAAGGGCTTAGGGCTCTGCAAGATAAGTTCTGAGGTTGTTCTGGTTAAACTTTAAGGTTGCTGGCAATTCATTCATTTCAAAAGATATAGCCAAAGCTCTCTGTTCATAGAGATCTTTTAAGTGATTGCTAAGCGCTGCAAAGATCGCATCGGTCGCTGTTTGTTTCTCCGCGTCACTTCGTCCAGCGCCAAGGCGAACCTCCAAATGGATAAAGGCAAAATCTGGATCACCATTAGCCACTCGAAAATGCTCACAACAATGAGCGCGGCTGCGCAAGCCCGCTACCGGAAAAAGCTCGGTGGCAAGGGCCGCCTCATGTAAGGAAGCAAACAAGTTTTCAAACTGTAATTCGCTAGGGCTAAGATTGCTTGAATATTCAAGAATAAAGTGCGCCATTTTTATTTCCTAGAGCGTAGAGTTACAGATAGATGTATTATTCAACTGGAAAGACGGCATTGATCTGCCCGGTACCTGAGCTACCAAAGTAGGGCGTTACCACTTCTACTTGGCCCTGATATTTGTCCCAACCTAATACGCCTAATAACATTGCTGTATCGTGCATAAAGCCTTCACCGTGACACTTTTCAGCGTATTCGGGTAACATCTGGGTAAAGCGTTGCCACTCGCCGTTTTTCCACATATCGATAACTTCTCGATCGGTGGTTTCTAAAAACTCAGACCAAACTCTAAAAAGATATTCTTCAGATACGCCGTTCTGCGCAAAACGATGGGATAAGGAGCCCGATGCGAGTATCGCCACATTGCCGTCATAGTCCTTTTCGATGGCCTCGCGAAAAGCAGCGCCAAGTCGTCGACTATCTTCTAAGTTGTGCACTTGGCACATCGCAGAAACAGAAACCACCTTAAAATGATTGTCGTCGTTCATATACCTCATTGGCACTAGGGTGCCGTACTCTAAAGGCAAACTTGTATCGCTGTGGGCTCGGGTGAGGATTCCTGCCTCTGTTGCAGCATCCGCTAAGAGATGACCTAGTGCTTTATTGCCCTTGTAGTCATAGGGAAGGTTTTTAATAAAATGGGGCAGTTCGTTACTCGTGTATACCCCTGAGAAAGTTTCAGCGCAGTTAATATGGTAGCCCGCATTGACCAGCCAGTGGGTATCAAATACCAGCAGGGTATCGACGCCTGCATCACGACAACGCTGGGCGATTTCTTTGTGACCGTTGATGGCTGCTTCGCGACAACCTTTATTGGGCCCATCCATCTCGGAGAGATACATGGAAGGAACATGAGTAATTTTTGCCGCTAAAGATATTTGCCCCATGTTAATACTCCTAGTTTTGAATTTCTGTTTTTAATGTGTCATTAACACTTGGCGAATCAGTCGTCGTTTGTTTGTTGCGAATTTGTCGAAATGGCCATAAGCCAAAGAAATCGCTGAACATCACAATCAATGGAAAGGTAATCGCCAGCATGGCGTTTGCCAACCAAAGCTCTAATTGATAGTCAGGCAGCCCAGAATTGATATCTGGATTTAGCCACTGGGCAAAGGCTTGATAAATCAGCTGCATGGCAAAAGCTAGCACCAGTGCCAAGAGCACTGAGAGTAGCGCTTTGATAATCGCTCGATGATTTCCAAATAGGCTATTCTCCAAGAGATTAAGCACAATAAAAGCTCCGAAAATAAAGCTGACCGGACCACGTACCATATATTTAACAGGGTCGAATCCCGCAATATAAACAAAACCATAAAAGGGAATTGCAGCTAAGGCCAATATCCAGAGGCTATTAACAATGGCCGCTTTAGATCCCTCAAGGGATAATAGGCTTACTGGGTAAAAGTCGAGTAACAAGCACAGCATTATTATAGCGACGGTGGTAACCAGATAGGCTAAAACTGGCCAGGCCGAAAATAAACCATCTGTTTCCAAGCTGCTAATATAGATTTCTGCTCCAGCTAAAAAGTGGAAATTAAACAGACTGATGAAAACGCCGTAGGCTAAAACATAGGCTGAACAAAGAATAACAATACCCAAGGCAATCGGAGACTGGATTATTGCGGCAAAGGGCCAAGCATTCCAAGCCACCATAATCCAAAATGTGGCGATAACAGTCACAATTGTTAGCATCATCAGTTGGGGCGTTGGGCCAAAACCTTGCCCAGCTAAAAAGTGTAAGGCGGAGCCAAAGATTAATCCACCTATCAGGCTGATGGCGGTTTGAATACAGCCCTTGCTGACGGTTGGCATATTTTCAAATAATGGCCCCCATACAAAGGCTGCGATGATTTGGGTGGGGATGCAGGCCATTACCGCAAAAGAAAGCCAACCCATAAAAAATGACGGTTCTGATAAAGCAATTATTCCTAGTGCGAGCGCTGCAATTATCGCTGTGCTGACTAGGCCTAAAATCGGTTGTTTCATAATGGTCTCATGCTCTAATTTCGATGCTAAAGGCTAACTACGTCTTATCGTTGGCTATCACTTCAATGGTAACTCGCCACCCAAGACTGGTACCTTGTGAGTTCCATGCGCAATACATACGTTTTTGGTTTCCATATAAAAATCAAAACTATAGTCACCACCATCGCGACCAATGCCGGACATTTTTATGCCACCAAAAGGTGAGGGCAGATTGCGATTATTTTCCGAGTTAACCCAAAGCATTCCAGCCTCTACCGCTCTAGCCATTCTCATTGCTCGACCACTGCTTTCTGTCCATATATACCCGGATAAGCCATACTCGGTATCATTGGCTAAGGCGATGGCCTCGTCTTCGGTATCAAAACCGATGGTAGTTAATACCGGACCGAAAATTTCTTCACGGGCGATTCGCATGGTGTTATCCGCGTCGGTGAATAGGGTCGGGCTAACATAATTACCATCCCCTAGATCTTTACGAGCTACACCACCCACTTTTACCGTCGCGCCATCTTGCTTAGCGATATCCATATAAGACATGACTTTTTCATAGTGTCCTTTGTGCACAAGTGGGCCCACTTCACTCGCAGGATCGAGCGGATGACCAACGCTTAGATTTTTGACTCGCTGCTCAAGAGCCGCTAAAAATTTATCTTTAATACCGCTTTGAATGAGCAGGCGGCTAGAAGAAGTGCAGCGTTGGCCATTTAGGCTATAAATCATAAAAACGACGGCATCTAAAGCACGCTCGAAATCCGCATCGTCAAAAACGATGACTGGGTTTTTACCACCAAGCTCAAAATGCACACGCTTTAAAGTATCGGCACCTTGGCGCATGATGTGGCTGCCTGTTGCACTTTCACCTACCAGGGCCACGGCTCGTATGGCTGGGTGTTCACTGAGTCGCTTACCTACTGTTTCGCCATACCCGTTGACGGTATTCCAAACGCCTGCTGGTAAGCCGGCTTCCTGAGCTATTTCGGCCAGCAACATAGCACTTAATGGGGTGAGCTCCGCTGGTTTATGAACGATGGTACAGCCGGCTGCTAGAGCTGGTGCTATTTTCCATGTCGCCAACATAAATGGCGTGTTCCAAGGTGTGATAATGCCAACTGGACCAATTGGGCTGCGAAGGGTGTAATTGGTATGTTCAGCCTGGTGAAGTGCTAAGCCATTTTGGGCTTCTGGGGCTTTATCGGCAAAGAATCGAAAGTTGGCGGCCCCTCGGATAGCGGCCTGTTTCATAAAGCGAATCGCCTGGCCACAGTCAGAGGATTCTACTAGGGCTATCTCTTCAGCTCTGGCCTCAATCAAATCGGCAAAATGGTTCAGCAGTTTTTTGCGCTCTTGACCGGGCATATCTCGCCATTCGGGAAAGGCGTCTGCCGCGGCTTGGCAAGCCGCATCCATATCCTCTGCAGTGCCGGCAACAACTCTACCCATGCTCTTATTATCGCTAGGACTCAGGTTTTCATAAGTTGTAGCGTTGTTCGGCAAGACAAATTCGCCATTAATAAAATGGCCTGTGCTCTGGCTGTGAAAGCGCTCTAGATAGCGTGCTGCCGATTCTTGGTTCTGAGCAAAGCTAGACATGGTAACTCCATGGATTTGATTAACGTGTTATTTAAGTTAACATGTTAATTATATTCACCGCAAGCCCATTTTTATTAGCGATTAACGCGCTGCATAGGCTACCAAGCTTGCTATTCCCCTTAAATATAAATTAACATGTTAATTATAAATTGCTTTCAAAGGTGGAAAAATGCGTTTTATTAGCTTTAAAAAGGCGGACGAAGTTAGCTGGGGCGTGCTCAAAGAGGATGGAATTGTAGATTTAGGTCAAAAACTCGGGGGAAGCCTGTTTTCGGCCCTTAGGGAGGGGCGTTTAGAGGAGGCCAAATCGCTTGCAGCTGATGCCAGCAGCGATTGTGCATTATCTGACGTTGAGCTGTTGCAGCCGGTGTTAACACCAGAAAAGATCGCCTGTATTGGTGTGAACTATGCAAATCGCAATGCCGAATACAAAGATGGCTCTGAGCAGCCTAAATTTCCTAGCTTGTTTATGCGCACGAGCGACTCCTTTACCGCGCACAGTCAGCCCTTGTGGCGGCCACCTGAATCCAATCAGTTAGATTATGAGGGTGAAATTGTCATTATTATTGGCAAGGAGGGACGTCGTATTGCGGAGGAAGACGCCTATGAACATATTGCCGGGTTGAGCATTATGAACGAGGGCACCCTAAGAGATTGGGTACGTCACGCAAAATTTAATGTTACCCAAGGTAAAAACTTTATTAATTCCGGCAGTATTGGCCCCTGGATGGTTAGCGCCGATGAATTTACCGCCGAGCAGTACGAAAATATGCGCGTGCGCACCTGGGTAAACGGTGAATTACGCCAAGATGACACTACCGCTAGTATGATGTTCCCCTTTAAATATATCATTAGCTATCTTTCGAAGTTTTATCATCTTAAACCCGGTGATGTCATTGCTACAGGTACGCCCAATGGCGCTGGTGCACGCTTCGATCCTCCTAGGTACTTAGTACCGGGAGACGAAATTAAGGTAGAAGTAGAAGGGGTGGGCACCTTGGTAAATGGGGTGATCGACGAGCCCCTGTAATTGCCCGCACTACTAATGCTGCGGGCTACTGAGGATCTATGAGCGACAGTTTACGCAGTTTTGACCGCTCCTTGCCCATGTCTTTATTGCGGGCAAGGGAAGCGGTAATGAAAAAGTTTATGCCGGCACTAAAAGCCCACAATCTCTCCGCACAGCAGTGGCGAGTAATACGGGCATTGCAAGCCGATGGCGATATGGATATTTCTGAGCTTGCAGAGGCTTGTTATCTATTAAAGCCCAGCTTAAGTCGAATTATTCAAAACCTCGAATCAAGAAATATCATTTCTCGCTCTAGCTCTTCTAGCGATCAAAGACGATCGCTAATCTCTTTAACCGATGTTGGGTATCAGCTATTTGTAGAAATTGCACCAAAGTCTAGCGAGCGGTACGAATTTATTAGCCAGCGCTTTGGCCCTGGCAAGCTTGAATTATTGTATGAGTTGCTTGATGAACTGGTCGAAAAGATCGAGGATTAAGTGAAGGCCGTAGCTAAGGATAGAACCATAGCGGTGTTTCAAAGCTGGGCGATTGATTGATCCTAATATCACTAAACTCACCTTCCAACTGAACTGAATTGCCTTTAAATACAGTAAAATTTAAAGGCCAATTCAAGCCGCAGCTGACTTTTTGATAATTGCTTTCGGCTACATAGCTTCCATCATCAAACAGCAGCTTGCGTATTTGGCCGCTCTTTAAGTCAACCCCAATCGGCGGTGACTGCGTCTTTCTAAGCTTGAATATCCACCAGCTCTCATTCGGGTGTTCAGCTATATCTAAAGGACCAATAAGCTTTAAATGTTTGTTTCTTAAAAGGTAGAAAAAGTTAAGTTTCATATTTCCCGCCAAGCCTTTAACTTCTTTGCGGCTCAAGCGGATCACATTTTCATTCACAAGCTTGATGGCGTGCTGGCCTTTGAGCATAGACAAGCTGCCATCGGCATCTTGTTTAGCGATGGTCTTACGGGCAAATGAGTAAAAGCTTCGGCTGCTCTTTATTGGCTCCTGCGGAGCGCTAATAGTAAGTTTCGCCTCGAAGCTGCGTAACCCTTGAAGCGCCTCTTCGCCGCCAAAGGCTTCTCTCAGCTTATGTTTTACTAGCTCGGCTGATGGGCCATCGGCGAGCTTTTTGTACTTAGCAGTAAGCTGCTCTGTATCCTTAGCATCAGCATCAGCGTTAAAGCTGAGTAGAGCGCCTATAAAAGCAGCCAGCAGTAGTTTGAAGATAGAGGGCTTGCACAACATGATCGTACCAAATGTAAACAACGAGCATACAGTAACAAGATTTGAGGGTCGCCCAAAGAGGCTAAAAAGCGTTCTGGCGCATTATTGCTGTGGCTAGTCTCATTTGGTTCTTGTACCGTTGTGCGATAAGCCACTAGGCGCCTTCAACTTCGTCGAAGGCGCCCCAAATTTGGGTTGCCAGCCAGCTTAGCTGGCGGATGTCGCCTTAGAATCAGATTCAAGTAAGTTAGATATCTCGAGCGAGCGCTTTTTGCTTGCACCCGCAAGCACAAGCAAGCCGGCCAATATCCCCAGGTTCTTAATAAAGTTTTGTAGCTCGTGCTTGGCCTCAATACCTTCAAAATTCCAAAAATCATGCAGCATAAAATTAACCAAAAGCACATAAGCTGCAAAACCCAAGGCGACCAAGCGAACATGACGGTTGGCGAGCAGCAAAACTGCACCGCCGATATTGGCGATACCTGCCAGTATAAGCATTAGCTCTGCTGCGGGGACACTATGGCGTTGCATGAGACCCAAGTGCAGCTCAAACTGCATAAATTTCATGACGCCGGGTAGCAAGAAGTAGAGGGCGAGTAGGATCTTGCCGCTGAGTATTAGCTTACTGTGTGATGTGTTGGGCATGGTTAGCTTCTCTTATGTTTTAGTTATTTTTAATTTATGTTTTATTTAATTTCACTTAATATAGCTTTATTACGTTTTAGATTACTTTTTAAGTTTTTCTAAATAGCGCAGGGCACTCTGCTGATATTCTTCTTCGGTAAAGGACCATTGCTGTAAATCAGCATCCGCCCAGCCCAATTGCATGCCTGATTGGCTGCGCGCTAAGGCAGAGAACATAGATTTTGTCATAGCCAGTGAAGCAGCAGGCATTTCCAGCAGTTCTTCAATAAAAGCCTGGGTTTCTTTGGCCAATTGCTCTGTTTGAAAGCGGCGCTGGGCCCAGTTGACCTTGAGTAGCTCGTCGGCATTAACTCTTTTTGCGGTCATCACCCAGTCTCTTGCTACTGGCAAGCCGACTTCTCGAACCAATAAGGGGGTGCCATTCCAGACATTGGGTATTCCCATGGCGACTTCTGGAATCGATAGAATGGCATTATCTGCCACCAGGCGAAAGTCACAAGCCGTAGCGAGAAGGGCGCCGCCACCAATCACAAAGCCTTGCATGCTTGCGACGGTAACTTGTGGAATACGATCTAGCTGCTCGAGAACACGCTGCCAGGTAGATGTTCGGTTTCGCCTCTGGGACCAAGAGCCCTCTACCTTAGGGTATGAGGTCGTTTTAAGGTCGGCGCCAGAGCAGAAAGATTCACCCTCACCAGTAAAGAGCAATACGCGGATGTCTGGCCGCTCCATTAGCTCATCAAGCAGAGCCGATATTTTCTGTCGGATACTATCGTTTAAGGCATTGCGCTGTTTTGGCCGGTTAAGATGCACCCGCACTAGCTCTTGTTCGTAACTGATAATGACATCGTTATTATCCATGACTCTCCCAACTCTCTATGCGTCAAAAACTAGATCCTTTGTCGAAGCTTATTCGACTCCGAGCTAAATCTGGCTCAATTGGCTATTAAGCCACAGTCCGATCGTCTCAACACTGGTAAATAAGGTCAATTCATAGGCTAAAGCAATACCGGGGAGTAAGTAGGTAGTTAGATAAATAGGTAGATAAATAGGTAGGCAGTATCCGCAACATCCAATCAAAGAGAAGCATCGTCTAAAGCTGCAAATCAATAAAAAGTAACTTTTTAGCGGAGTAAAGAGCAGGTGAAAAGAATAGTTTATATAGATAAAAACAAGATTGGCGTTTTAGCTTGGCTGACAATTGTCTTTAGCAGTATCAGCTTTGCGAGTAGCCCAGCACAAGTTATGCCGATAAGTGTATTCCACTTTGCCAACCCTGGCTTAGATAAAGTAAAAACTGAAGTACTGGATGTTACAGATGAAGAGAGTCAAACCTATCTAATCGGTTTAAGCAAAGAAATTGCCAAAGACTATAAGCCAACTAAGGTTCTTTTGGAGTGCAGAAAAGAACAGCAGGCCAGCCTAAATGAATCCTACAGAAATTATCTTACCAACCAACACCAGCTAAGCATCAATGAAAATCAACAGCTAGGTTTTCGAATAGCCAAACAGTCTGGTCTAAAACATATCATTTGTTATGACGAGCAAGAAGTGCACTGGCAATCTAGCTCGGTCTTTGAAGAAATGAGCAAGCATGCGCCAGCAATCGCTCAAAAAGTTAATAAGCAAATTGAAGAAATGAGCCGTGAAAGCAATCAGCTCCATCAAACTGAAAGTCTTAAAACTATTCTACGTTTTAACAACACTGTGGATACTGAGCGAAAGAACAAAGCACTTTACCTACTTTTAAACGAAGTAGGGGCATTTGGCAGTTATTCCGGTGCCGACTCGACGGCCAGCTGGTGGCATCGAAACTTTAGAATGTACGCAAACTTACAACAACAGGCCAAAGCAGGGCAGCGAATAGTTTTGATCGGCGGAACAGGTCATACGGCAATTATTAAGGATTTGTTACAGATAGATAGTGAACGAACACTGGTAAACCCACTGGATTACTTGTAGCAAAGCGCAGCAAAAGCTAGATTGTTAAAAACACCCTTAAAATATTCTCGACAAAAAGCCAACAATATTTAGACCTGTTGGCTTCTTTACCTGCAGTACCGTTTTTGAGACCTTTCGTCTTGATATTCCTAAAACTCATTCCAGATATACTGTCATTTGTGGTAGCTTTTAAGCTGAAATAAAAGGAGCGTTTTAAATGGAATTTAACGTTGTTTTTAAAGAGTTGAGCTCAGGCAAGATCGTCTATGGCGTAAAGGATGTTTGCCAGAATCAAGTGGCAAGTTCCTGCCCTGAAAGGCAGCGGTATTGGCTACTTAGCGGTGAATGCCTTAGAGGCCCTACAAGTGGTGGTATCTTTCTAACTCCTAGAAGGGCTTACCAGTTACTGCTCGAACAAAACCCCTCATCCCGAAAAAGAGAAATAAAATGTCAGCTAGATCTCTTTAATCATATTGAAACCGCTGAAAATCAATAGCTTAGAATAGATTGCCCTCTGTAAAGGTCCGGTAAACGCCATCAATTAGCGATAGCAATGGCTAATACCTTAAATAACAATAAATTATAAGTTGTAGAAATGTATGCCTAAACAATCTTTATTATTCACAGTTAGGCTGCTAGCATTACATGTTAAATATCTGCTTCGAGAAGCGGAAGACTTGTCGCCTTATTAATCGGGCTTTTTAATGTCTTCTGCACGGCTCAAGGAAACAGCAATCTAGAGTATGGAGATATTTTTGTTCGAGCGCTTAATCATTGATGATAATGAGCTTGGCTGAATTCTACTGTATTAACCCTTACCACTTAGAGTGATTTTAATCATGACGTCTTTATCAAATGGATTTTTGATGCAGGTGTTAAATACACTCGGCAATAATATCGCAGTGCTCGATGAGCATTTTAATATCGTTTTAGTCAATGATTCCTGGCGAAATTTCGGCTTTGAGAATGGACAAGCACTAGATTTCGAGTGGCTGGGCATCAATTATCGTAAAGCCTGTATAAATGCCGCTGAAGACGGTGATGAGTTTTCGACGCTTGTGTTGAAAGGGCTTGACGATATTTTGAGTGGTAAAATCGATCAGTTCAATATGGACTACCCTTGTCACTCTGCGTCTGAAGATCGTTGGTTTAATATGCAAATTGAATCGTTTTGCATGGACGCAGACAAGTACTTTGTCATCACTCATAAAAATATTACTCAGCGCGTCAAATTAGAACAAGAAGCTAGAACACTTGCGAAACAAGATCCTTTAACAAAGATTTCTAATCGCAGGGCGTTCGATGATTTCCTTTCAATGCAATGGCGTCAGTGCAAGCGTGATTGCAAACCCCTATCTCTGCTTGCTATCGATCTTGATGACTTTAAACTGATAAACGATCGATGTGGGCATCAATTTGGTGATACCTGTTTACAACAAACGGCGAAAGTCTTGCGAAAATACACGGGTAGAGCTTCAGACTTATGCGCACGTTACGGTGGTGAAGAATTTATCATCGCCTGGGGAAATATGGGACACACTGATTCCCTAAGGCTGGCCCGCCATGTCCTGCGCGATTTGAATCGCATTAAGATTGTTAATCGAGACGATAAATTGATTGGCAGGCTAACAGCCAGCATTGGACTTTACACCGCTATGCCGGGTGTTCAGCTTACTGAGCAGGCAATAAATTCAGCCGACGACCTTATGTATAAAGCAAAAGCGCTTGGTAAAAATAGCATTTGTGATGGGCAATGGTCGGCACAGCAAGAGTTGTTTGGCGTTTGACGGCCTCACTACTTTTGTAACAACGGTTTACAATTGGCTATTAAGACACTAAAGCTGACACTCCCGACTCCCTAGACTAATAGCCAATGCTATTTATGTTGACCTAAATAAGCCCCGCACTTTAAGCTCCAGTCATTCTTTTTAAGCTAGCCAAGCTGGAGTTAATAAAAAACATGAAAGCCCTGCAATTAATTAAAACCGAAGACGCGGTTAATATTGAAATAAACGATATCAATGAATCCCAGTTGCCTGATGGTGAGGTTTTAGTTGATGTGGATTATTCCTCGCTCAATTACAAAGACAGCTTAGCCTTAAATGGACGATTACCTTCGATACGTAACTATCCTATGGTGCCAGGTATTGATTTCGCCGGTACCGTGATTGAAAGTTCAAATGAAGCATTTAGCGCTGGCGATAAGGTCGTCTTAAATGGCTGGGGCGTTGGCGAAAACCATTGGGGTGGTTATGCTCAAAAAGCGCGCGTTCAAGCATCACAATTAGTTGCATTGCCAGAAGCCTTTACAACTCGCCAAGCCATGGCGATTGGTACGGCCGGCTATACCGCCATGTTATGTGTGATGGCTTTGGAAAAAAATGGCGTCACACCGGAGCAGGGCGAGGTACTGGTTACCGGAGCCGCAGGTGGTGTTGGCAGTGTGGCGATTTCTATATTATCTAAACTGGGCTATACCGTCGTTGCCTCTACTGGTCGCGCTAGTGAGGAAGCCTATTTAAAAAGCCTGGGTGCAAGCTCAATCATCGATCGCAACGAACTCAGCGAGCCAGGCCGACCTCTTAACAAAGAGCGCTGGGCAGCGGCTGTTGATGCAGTAGGTAGCCACACCTTAGCGAATATTTGTGCCAGCTTAAAATACGATGGGGTTGTTGCTGCAACTGGCTTGGCCCAAGGCAGTGATTTACCGGCGACAGTAATGCCTTTTATTTTGCGTGGCGTTACTTTGGCAGGGGTTGATAGTGTAATGGCGCCAAAAGCTCGCCGAGAGGAAGCGTGGCGACGTTTGGCTGAAGATTTGGATGTTAGCAAGCTAGAGGCAATGACCGAAGAACTGGGCTTGGCTGACCTTGCAGATGCCACCGCTCAGCAGCTTAAGGGTGTTAAAACTCACGGTCGTACGGTAGTCAATGTAAACTTATAATTCCTGAGAGATTGTAGATATAGGAAATAGCTGAGAAAAAAGAAAAAAAAATAAAGCCGCCATTTCTAGAGAGAATTGGCGGCTTTATTTGTGTTGCTTTTATATTACCAGCTTCTTAGAAGTTATACTCCAAAGAAACACGAACGGTTCTGGGCTCAATCACATGGTAGTGCACATCTTCAACAGCCTCTTGCTCTGAGCCCAGTTTTGATTCGTAGAAATAATCGACATCATGAGCATCGCTATCGCTAAGATTTAATATGTCCGCATAAGCTGTCCAATTCTTGCTTCGATATCCCGCACGCATATTAATGATAGAGCTTTCACCGGATACGGCGCTTCCGTCTTCTATTAGCGGTCTATCGCCAAAGTAGCGCCAGCGCAAGCTGCCAAACCAACCATTGTTTAAATCGAGGTTTAAACCAGCTTGTACAACATCCTCAATGGCACCCGGTATGGCATTCTCGTTACTCGGCGCTTCGCTAAATTCTGCATCGGTATAGGCGTATTCAAGATCTAAACTGAGGTAGTCATTGAAATGATAATAAACGGTTAATTCGATTCCCTGACGTTCAGATTGACCGCTAGCTTCGGTATTGCCTGCATCACCCACAAACAATAACTCGCTATCTAGCTCTAGGTACCAGAGTGCTAAAGAGGCATTGAGTCGCTGATCGATAAATGCTCGAACACCGGCTTCATAACCGAAAGATCTTACCAAAGGATCTACCGTATCGATCGCTTCACCATTCGCTGGATCAAGCTTAATCGTAGCACCGCGTACATCATTTGAATGCAAACCTTGACCAGCTGAAGCATAAAGCTCGTAGTTATCTGAAAGGTTGTAAACAATGCTACCTTTCAGGGAAACGATATCGTCATCACCGGAGCCACTATTAGCCGCGAGATTGATTCCATTTTGATTAATGCCTAGACGATCGCTAACATCAAAATCCAAATAGTCATAGCGCACACCCAGCACCGTACGTAGGTTTTCAGTCCAAGAGATTTTGTTTTCCCAAAACAAGCCTAAGCTTTTTTCATCAACGCTATCGCTACGCTTAGCGCCTAGACGAGTTCGCTGGCGTGTTTGGTATAGACCTACCTCAGAAATATCATCGATACGAAGATCAGCACCAATACGGTTGCTAACGGCAAGCTTGCCCCAATTCGCGTTTATTAACTGGCTTATATTGGCGCCGTAGATATTACGGTCGTCCACTTGCTCAAACTGATCTCCGTTAATAGGATCGTCGAGAAAATAGGTGAAGTTAGACCAAAGATTCAAATCGTAATTGATGAGATAGGCCGCAGCCTGAAAGCCGTCTTGCTGCCACTGGGCATTCAGGCTATAGCGACTGGACTTGCCGCCTACCGTATCATCGATAATGCCTAAATCACTGATTAGGCCTTGTTGAACCGCACGCGATGGAATTTGATCGGCACTGTTCCACTCATTATCGTAGGCCATGAAGCTAAGGCTTAACTCGCCATCGCTGATAGGGCGCGTATGCTTAATGAGTAGGTTTTTCTTTTCTAGATCTTCATCAATCCCTTGCCAAGGACCGTCATAGCGATTGGACTCAGCCGCCAAAATGGTATCACCGCCGGTCATTTCGACACCGCCAAGTGCCAGCAAACGTAGGTAGCTATCTTTACCAAGCGTTAGCCCCAGACGTTTTTTATCGCTGCGTTTTAATGTGCTTATTTGTGCGCTACCAGCGCCGCTAAAATCGCCCACATCGGCGTAATAGGCGCCTTTTTTATAGGCGATACTTGAAACCGCTTCAGGAATAATGAAATTGAGATCGGTATAACCTTGGCCGTGCCCGTGGCTACGCATGTTCACTGGCATACCATCGACAAAATTGGCGAAATCGGTGCCATGGTCCAGATTAAAGCCCCGCAAGAAATATTGATTGGCCTTGCCGCTACCGCTGTGTTGAGTAACGACCATTCCGGGCACCAGCTCTAAGACTTCGCCAGTTCGAAGTAGGGGCCTTAAGGCGATCTCTTGCTTGCCAATAACACCCTCTGATGCCGATATTGCCTTGCCGATGAGATTCGATTGTCGACCTTCGACGGTGATGGTTTCAATCTCTTCACCATAAGACAGTGAGATTTGGCTTATCGCGACAAATAAGCCGAGAAGTGGTTTTTTCATTTATTCGATTTCAAACAATTGTTAGACTCACGCTCAGTTTATGAGCTCCCATGCTTCACATTCTCTACCAAGAAACGAAAACCGATAATAGATCGAACTTTATGAAATCCATTGGCCTAGGTCTTAGTCAGCTACTGCTTAAAAAACAGGCAAGAAGCCCTGCGCCAAATTTGGGTGAGCGTGAATTAGAGCTATTGAAGATACTTTGGGAACACCAGCCTCTCAGTGCCAGAGAAGTTTTAGAGTACAGCGAAGAAGCCACTCTAAGCCTTAGTACAGTACAAAGCACCCTAGAGCGTCTGTGTCGTAAAGAGTTATTACACAGAAATAAACAGGGGCGACAATACCTTTATCGTGCCGTAGTTAGCCGCAGTACAATTATTGGTCAGCTATTGGGCGATATTGCCGATCAATTCAGTGAAGGTGATATCGAGCCAATGATATCGGGCTTTGTGTCGTATTTGGATCAGCAAGGCCAAGATAATAACTTAGCTTCAAAAACCCTTATTAAACAGTTGCAAGGTAGCGATGCTGATTCAGAATCAGACTCAAAAGTGAGCCCCGCAATGGGCACAGTAAAAGGAGCTGAAAAATGATTGAGTTCCTTATCCAGTTTGCCTTTTACCTACTAGCATGGCTGCTATTAAGTGTACTTTTAAGCTGGCTTTCGGCGTTTATCTATCCAATGATTGCTTCATCACTGGAGCGGTTTGCACCGGCTAAATCTGCCTTGTTTACTTTTGTATTGGCCTTTATGGCACCACTGAGTGCCTTGTTTAGCACCCTTATTCTTACTCACCCTGAATTGGCATTTCCCATTGTTTCCGATCATTGCCATGGCGATGCCTGCAATCCACACAGCCTACACGTGAGTGTCGATTCCATTATAGGCTCTGGTAGCATCGCCTTCGCACTTGCCACCATCACCTTATTAAGCTTGGGCATGATTTGGCAACTACGTGAAAATCTGCGCTTAAAACGTTTACTGAATATGCTGTCTAGTGCAGAGCGGGGCGGTTATCGCATTGTTGAAGATGCCAAGCCACTGGCGCGTTGTGTGGGCTTATTAAAGCCCAAAGTATTTGTTTCTACTGGCTTAATGGCAGCAAGCGCGGCACAGCAACAAAAAGTTATTATCGCCAGGCAACTTGCCAAGGCGGCGAGCTTTGAGAATTTACGATACTGGCTACTCAAATGGGCCACGATGGCTTGGCCCAAGCCGATAAAATTAGCCATAAGGCAGGATTTTTTACGTCACAGTGCTAGCGATTGTGATTTGCAAGCTTACCGGGCACTCGGCAATAACATTAATCAGCAAGGCTTTCTTGAAACATTACAGCAGCTGTATCAACAACAAGGGCAAGCACATGAACAAACAGAATACCCGCAACGCCTAAACCGCTTAGAGCAAAACTTATCTATCGAAACGGCATTGGACGCAAATAGCGGGCTGCTGTCTTTTGCGCTACTCGCCACGAGCTTGCTTTATATTTACGCTGCGGTGTTTGTCGGTCACCCATTAGTGGAAGCGTTGGCGCGCTAATACAATTAGCGCACCCAAATTTAGCTTATCAAGCTTCTGTTTTTAGCTCATCATTGATATAACGCGCAGCAAACAGGGTATGCACAATGGCCCAAATCATCGCGGCCGGTATCACGTACAACATGGCATAACGTAAGCTTTCGCTGCCCATACTTGCGGCGAGATAATCGCTTAAAAAACCAATAATTAATGGACCCAAGCCCAAGCCAACCGCATTTAAAATCAATAGCGTGATCGCTGTGCTCGTGGCTCGCATATTGGTATTAACCAGGCCCAAAACTGTTGAAAGAATTGGCGCCACGTAGGCTGTTAGCATTGCGCCAGGCACAATAAATAACCATAGGGAAAGCTGAGCATCGTTCCCTAACAGCATAAACAAAATAAAAGGAATGCTACTGCCCATCGCTAAAGCCGTTATCCAGCAAAACCACCGTGCATTATTGTGGCCAAGTTTGTCGGCAAGATAGCCAGTAGCAAAGGTGCCAATGGCACCACCGATACCTAAAATAAGCGCGAACCAAGTGCCTAATGTACCGGTGCCGATTTCATGGGTGCGAATAAAAAAGGATGGCACCCAATTAAGCAAGCCATAACAGGCCATGCCGTAGAGTGCCGCAGCGGGCATTAAGTGGCGAAAGGTTCCAAAGCCCCATAAGGTTTTAAGAACCTCTGACAAAGAAGGGGACTCGGATTGGTTTTGGTCTTGCACAGTATCGTAGCGACCACGTTGCGGTTCCTTTAAGGCAAAGCGCAAAACGATTGCTAATAAAATGCCTGGTAGGCCAACGGCCAAAAACGCCACACGCCAACCAAAGAACTCGTTTATCCAGCCACCAGCTAGAAAGCCAAAGAGTATTCCGCCGCTAACGCCAAAGTTGTAAATACTTAGGGCCGTGGTTCGCTCCTTCGGGGGGAATATATCTGAAATCATCGAGTAGGCCGATGGGCTACAGCCGGCCTCGCCAACACCCACGCCAATGCGCACCAATAAGAGCTGCCAAAAGTTTTGCACCATACCACTGATAGCGGTAAAGAAACTCCATACCCCAACAGACACAGAAATAATATTACGGCGCACACCTTTATCAGCCATACGGGCAATAGGTATACCCATGGACACATAAAACATGGCGAAAGCAAAACCGGTTAGTAGTCCTAAAGCGGTATCAGAAAGGCCAAGCTCGGCTTTAATGGGCTCTTGCAAAATGGTCAGAATTTGGCGGTCAATAAAGTTAAAAGTATAAGCCGCCACCAGCATAGCTAGGGCATAGCGGCGGGACTTTTTGCTGTCGTATTGACTGTAGGTGTTGGATAGTTCGCTGCTCACAAGGCTTCCTCAACTCACTTATTGTTATCGTTATTTAAAAACCACCACCCTAATAATAGGTAGTAATACCTATGTTAGCATAAAGAGAAAGGTGAGGCCGAGCAAGCCTAGAGGACTTTATATTGTTTATGGTGGCTTATATGCGAGGTGAATACCTCGGAATGATCACTTTACTAATACCCAATACTGCTGAGTATTACGCAATGAAAGCTTGGCGAGAAATTGGCTATTCGAGGCCATCGAGATTAGGATGAGCGCTTAACACAAGCTGGCTTAGCACAAACTACAAGGTTATAAGCGCAGAGCCATGAAATAGACAGCTTTAACAAGAACTATAAAACAGCCAAGATGTAATCGATTTATTAGGGGGCCGTATTAATACCTGGGATTTAGCTACCGATGTCGGCGTAGCCAGTGCACTTATCTTGTTGTGCAAATATATAAGAGTAAAACTTAGCCTATTTCAACGCCTGTATATACCTGTTGCTATGATGGCGGGCCTGCTGGCACTACTTTTGGGAAGCAACGGCTTTGATGTATTACCGCTTTCAAAAAACGCTTATGGCGGTGTGCTGATTGCAGTGATATTCGCCGCTTTAGGCTTAAGTACCGAATTCCCAAAAGCCAGCACATTAATTCAGCGCACGGGGCGGCTGTGGGCATTTAATCAGATCATAACCGTATCCCAGTGGTTATTAGCCATCGTAATGGGCGCTTATGTGCTCAGCAGTATTTGGCCCGAGCTACCGGCAGCATTTGCAGTAGTAATGCCCTCTGGATTTATGGGTGGGCATGGCACCGCTGCGGCAGTGGGCGATAGCTTAGATAAATTAGGCTGGGATGCCGGTATGAGTTTAGCGCTTACCGCTGCAACGGTGGGTGTATTTTTAGCCATACTTGGCGGCCTGACCTTGATCAATATTATGTCTAGATTGGGTATTCTTACTCATATTAAAAAATTCGAAGAATTCGAAGAGCATTTTCGCAAAGGGCTAATCCCTGAAGAACAGCGTGAAAGTATCGGGATGGAAACGGTCTCATCTTCATCTGTGAATGCTTTTACCTTGCATATCGCTTTAATTGCCGTCGTGGTAATGGCGGCGTATTACGCCTCCCAAATCTTATCGTCTTTTAATCAGTTCGTTAGCGTACCGGTTTTTGCCTGTGCGTTTTTGCTAGGCTGCTTACTGCGTTATGGCTTAAAAGCCAGTGGGGCTTTAAATCACTTCGACGATAAATTGTTTAATATCGGAGCAAGCTCCGCCACCGATTACCTGGTATTTTTTGGCATCGCCTCTATCAAACTGAGTGTTTTAATCAGTTTTGCAGCGCCCTTTATTTTGCTAATGATCAGCGGAATTATCCTCTGCGTATTTTTGGTGCTGTATGTAGCCCCAAAGATCTTTGGGGAAAAATGGGTAGAGACCGGCTTGTTTTCCTGGGGATGGATGACCGGAACAGTAGCTATGGGTATTTTGCTGCTGCGCATCGTTGATCCAAAATCCAAATCCACTGTATTAGACGATTATGCTATCGCCTATGTGCCAGGATCTGTGGTAGATATATTGCTGGTATCTTTTATACCAGGCTTACTAATGATGGGGCAGGTAGGCTTAGCACTTTCCGTTTTATTGGCGTATATCGTATTTGTAATTGCGATAAGCTGGGTGCTTAGTAAGAAGCCAGCTTAAACCCCCTCGACTTGCGAGCGATACACAGCTCAAGATTTCGCTTAGTGGTGCGGCCTTATGGCTGCGCTGCCAAGCATTGTTCTCTGCCGTTCTCAATGTTTACCCCTTAACTCAAAGCTACTGCTTCAATCTTCGCAAGGGGATGGCATATATAGCCAGTTTTATGGGCCTTATGGCTGTGTTTATCCTATCAGCGCTATTTTAGAGTGATCATTCTAGAAAGGTCGCTCTAGCAACATTAGCACTAAAAGAGATGAGCTGTGGCAAGACAGAAAGAATTTAATCAGGATATTGTTCTTGGCAAAGCCATAGAGTGCTTTTGGCAGCGAGGATTTAGTGCGACAAGCATGAAGCATCTAGAGGCGGCAACAGCCTTAACACCTGGTAGCATCTATAACAGCTTTGGTTCTAAGGATGGCTTGTTTCTAGCCTGTCTAGATCACTATAACGAAACCGTTATCGGCGCGCGCGTAAAACAATACCTATTACCTGCTGAGGCCCAATATTTGAATGATCCTTTGGCGGGTATAGAAGCCTTTATTGAAACCGCTTTTGATCCTGGTCCAGCCGAGCTGTGCTTAGGTTGCCTGATGGTAAATAGCTCTGTTGAATTAGGTCCCCATGAAGAATCTGTTCGGCTTCGAAGCAAAACCGCCATGAAAAAAGTAGTAAAGGGAATGCAGTATGCGCTAGGCCAAGCGCAGGCGATAGGTCAGCTAGGCAACGATATAGATTGCCGACTGCGCGCCCAGAGTTTACTGCTGCTTTTTAATGGCATGCTCGTGCAATGGCGCGGATCGCCTGACAAAATGTGGTTAAAACATGCCATGCACAGCGTCAAAGATTTACTCCATTGAACACAGAATAATGAGAGAACAACACTATGGAATATTTACGTACACCCGATGAATGTTTTGAAAACTTACCCGGTTATGACTTTGCACCGAATTACCTGAACGTTGCTGACGGTGAAGGCGGAGAGTTGCGCGTCCATTATGTGGCTGAAGGCCCAGTCGATGGCGAAACGGTATTACTGTTACATGGCGAGCCATCCTGGTCGTTTTTGTATCGTAAAATGATTCCACTTTTTGTCGAGGCCGGTTTCCGCGTTATCGCACCTGATCTGCCTGGTTTTGGGCGATCAGATAAACCCAGTAAACGCAGAGATTATACTTATCAGCGCCACGTGGATTGGATGCAATCCGTACTGGATCAATTAAAATTAAACGATATCACTTTGGTTTGCCAGGATTGGGGCGGTTTAATTGGCTTACGCTTATTAGCAGAAAACCCGAGCCGATTTGCCCGCGCCGTTGCGGCTAACACCATGCTGCCAACTGGTGATCAGGCCCCAGGGCAAGCCTTTTTGGATTGGCGAAAATTCTCACAAGAAGTGCCCGAGTTTCCCGTAGGTGGAATTATCTCTGGTGCAACCACAACTGAACTCAGCCCAGAGGTAGTTGCTGCTTACGATGCGCCATACCCTGACGAAAGCTATAAAGAGGGCGCACGTCAGTTTCCACTATTAGTGCCCGCAACACCAGACGACCCGGCATCTGATGCCAATCGCGCTGCATGGGCGATATTAAGCAAATGGAAAAAGCCATTTTTAACCGCCTTTAGTGATTCCGACCCGGTAACCAAAGGTGGAGATGCCATTATGCAAAAGCTTATTCCCGGTTGCGAAGGGCAGGACCATACGACTATTGTTAATGGCGGCCATTTTCTACAAGAAGACCAAGGCGAAGCACTGGCTAAGGTTGTACTGAAATTTGCTAAGGCTAATCCGATCGGCTAATTAAAAATACGGGCATGTACCTTATCTTAAAGTAGGGTACATGCCCATCATTCGCAGAAGCTACTCCCTAAGCATCATTTCACAGCTTCAAGTCACTCTAAGCGCCAGCTATTCTCTAACTATCTCCCTGTAAGCTCTCAATTTGGCCCAGCTAAGCCGCAAAGCTGTAATTAATTTGCCATAGTAGATAGGAAGGATTAACCTCACAAGCAAAGGCAATCAAAGTAATAATATTAAAACCCTTTAATACCCCAATCACACTGTAATAGCATTGTAATAAAACCGTAAAGGATTACCGCCATGGCGAAAAACATCGTGATATGCCTTGATGGCACGGGCAATAAATTTGGTGAAGAAAATACCAATATCGTAAAGCTGTTTCGCGTACTTAAGCGCAACACTACCCAAATATGCTATTACGACCCAGGCGTAGGCACTTTAGGCGACCCTAAATATAAATCCTCCATCGCAAAAACACTTTATAAAGGCCTAGGCCAAGCATTTGGGTTGGGCCTTATAGAAAACATGGTGCAGGCCTATAGCTTCTTGATGGAGAATTACCAAAACGGCGACAGGGTATATATCTTCGGCTTTAGCCGCGGCGCCTATACGGCCAGAGTGCTAGCTGGCTTTATTCATAGTATCGGTCTATTAGATTCAGGCTGTAATAACCTCATTCCCTACGCACTGACTTTATACAGAGCTAAGAAAACCGATTTTGCCTTAATGGCGCAGTTTAAAAAGACCTACGGCCGCAATATTAATATCAACTTTTTAGGCCTATGGGATTCGGTTAGCACCTTCGGTTGGATATACAGCCCGGTGTTTTTACCGTTTACCACCAACAACCCAAGCGTCGAAGTTATCAGGCACGCTTTAGCCATAGATGAAAAACGAGCCTTCTTTCAACCGATGTTATGGGGCAGGAAACATCAAGATAAACAAGACATAAAAGAAGTATGGTTTGCCGGCGTCCATTCCGATATCGGGGGAGGCTATCCAGAATGCGAATCTGGTCTAGCCAAAGTAACCCTGCAATGGATGATTAATGAAGCCAAAGGCAATACCCAAAACCTTACGGTAAACAAATACCCCTTAAAAATCGAAGCCAAAGAATATGATCGCTATGTAATGGGTAAGGGCAGTGATGCCAAATACATAGCACCCAACCCACTTGCGGAGCAACATAAGTCACTGCAAGGTGCATGGCACTGGGTACAAGATATCCCAAGAAGCGTTTGGTCGGTGAAAGAAGAAAGGGAGGTACTACGCACCGCACCCGACTATAGAGAAATCGCTCCAGACTCAACATTGCATAGCTCGGTTCTTGAGCGCATAGAAGAAACAAACTACAAGCCCGCCGCACTACAAGGTATGAAAAGCGAGCAGCTTCAACAGGTGTTTAAAATAGAGCCATAGTAAAGCATGCCTTATTTCCCCAAAGCGCTCAAAAAACCAGCAAAAACCACAGCCCATTACAAGAAGGCTGCACGGAAATACAGTTATAATTTTAAAAGCGCTATTTCGATAGATTCCTAATAATTCGGGAAATAACAATTAATAAAACACAAACATTCGTAATATCAACAACTTAGATAGAAAAAATCACTTCTCTAAAAAAGCTACACACGAGAAAAAGCAAGAAGATCGCCAAGTATTAATGATTTAAACGCCAGGTCTCGTGAGTTTGGTATGATTTTACTAATGCTTGAAAAAGCGCTGCTAAAACAATAAATTAGAGCTTTAGTCAAAGGAATGCAGACAGGTATTTAAACGGACACCATCCTATTATTTCTGAAATCCCCGAATTATTAAGACGCGTCCGCTTTTTGGTTTTATTTATACCGGTCTGTTGAATAAGCTGTTAAGCATCTTATGAAAATGAGCCACGAAGAATACGTCCAGAAACAACGCAAACGTGCTGTCGAATTGGCAAACGGAATGCTTGTTGGTTCTATCCATTATTTAGAGGGGGCCATTGAGTTGTCTGCACTAAGATTTGAGGTTGGGTTGCCAGAAGATGATAAAGATTTTCTTGCGTTCGCCGGGGTATCCTCGGAAACGGATCACCTTCCAATCGGCTCAGCGAGGCAATATTGGTCACAAGAAGCTCTTGAGAGGCATGAACCAGAAATTCAACAATCTATTAAGTGGGCAAAGGAGGTTTCTTTGTCTGAATGTAAATCTATCGTAGCAAGGTTCAATGCTTAACAAGGGTAGGCAAAATCGCCCGCAAAAAGCGCGGGCTGGACTCGCTAGCGCTCGCCTTTGCTACCGGCGTTAGCTTTCACTATGAGGTTACGGAATGACTGATTATATTTACAACTCACGGGGTAATGCCGTGGGCTACATCCGAGGCAAGTACATCCATGCCATGAGTGGCCAAGCAGTTGGCCAGCTCAACGGAACACACGTACATAAATTATCTGGCCAGTATGTTGGTGAGCTTCACGAGCAAATGGTTCTAAATAAACATATAGGCAGCTTCGGAAATATCGGTAACCCTGGAAATCCAGGCAATGCTGGTAATCCGGGGAACCCCGGAAATCGAGGTTCACGCAATTACGGCTTTCCTGATGTATCAGCAGAACTGTTTGGCAACTAAAGCTAACAATGCCAGCCAGAGGGGTCGAAAAACCGCCGCTTCGCTCTGGTTTTTCGGCCCCTGCTGGCGGCGTTAGCCTAAATTGGAAACGAAGTAGATGGAAGATATATTCAAAGAAGCTGCCATAAAAAAAGAAAAGCTGGAGAAAGAGTTTGCGAGCTTGCCAGAAACTATTGTATCTGGAGTTGTTGGAGCTAATGGCCCTGGGGCAGGAAAGGTTCCTTCCGATCAATATTGGTCCTTAAATTTATCTCTAATCGCTTGGAAGGAACTCGAGGGGCAGGTCAATAATTCAAAGCTTATTCTTTCGAAGAATCTTACTGATGGTGAGCTAGAAGCCATTCAAGCAACCGTCAAGAGGGAATCATTGGTCCAATTTAAAGTAAAGCTGTCAGAAGTTAGCCCGTTCGGTGATGCGAGAGCCCAACTCTTATCTGTTTTGGATACGCCAGATGATCTTGAGCTAAAAGCTATTCTCGAAAAATTTATGGAGCCAGTCGAAATCATTCATCCTGAGTTTGGTACACTAGTTCTTGATCGATCTGTAGATTGGTTTGAAGGCACAGTAAATTGGATGGGCGAGCAGATTAGAGTATCGGTTTCATTGGATGAAGAAAGCGGTTCATCGGAATCTAGCATTAAAACATTAGAGGCGCTGTATTACGGTGCTAGTGATTGGTCAAAGAAAATAACGGACTACGCTGTTTCGGAACTTCTTGAGTTGAAGAATGATAATTGGCTAATGGATAATCAAGAAGAGTTAACAGCTTCAGATTTTATTAATGCAATGAAGCTTGAATCAATTACTGTTTATCCAGATGGAGAGTTTGAATTTTGGCATAATGATGGTGATTTATTCTGGGGTCATTCAATCCTCATTTCAGGATCACTATCTGAAGGACCCAGTGATGCAGATATACCAGGCTAACAAACGCATTTTGCCGGACTGGTTTTCCGCTGCGCTCCAAACCAGCCGCAAATGCGAGCGTTAGAAGCACAAGCAATGAATAAGCAACGACTAAAATTTATAGCCCTAATCGGACTGTCTCTTTCGCTATTGGCATGCTCCAGCTTCTTAGGGGGCTCGCCAGAGGAAGAGGTAGCACAAGATATTGAATCGAATACTTATTCATTTTTAACATGGTATGACGGCTGGGGAGGCCATACGGTTTGGGGTGTTGGTAAGGTTGGCGCGTGTTTCACTTGTGGTAGCGTAATGTGCGGTAGTACCAAGGTAGAATTCACAGTTAGCTTTGACGCTCATACGAGAACTGCCGACAGCAAGTATCCTCAGGAGAAAGAATTTGCAACAACATATAATTCAATGTTGCTTGCGCACTTTAAACAAACAGGGCAAGAGTGTAATTTTGAACTTATGCCTACAACTGGCGGTTCGGCTTCTAACAAGTAGCTGCACCGGAAAAACTACTCGCTTTGCTCGCATTCTTACGGTGAGCAAGGCGTTAGGGCTACATATGAACATGAGTATTAAATTGAAACGTTTGATTTTTATAGTATTGGCTTTGATCACAACAAATTGTTTTGCCGGTCTCAGCGATATTAGCGCTGTAATGCTGCCCGGAACTGTTCAAGAGCACTACGGCAACCCTGAAAACAAAAAGCCACTGTCTCCACAAGAAGCAATTGAATCGCTCGAAGCATTTTCAATTGGATACGGTTCGAAAAAGCAAGGCTCCAATATGGTGCTTCTTGCTGCTTCAACTTCTAAATTCACCGATTTTGGTAAATTCAAATCCTATGCTATTTCAGTACAATTTGAAGCCCCGCTTCCAACTCAGAAAATGCGTCTAAATGGCTATATGGTTAAACCAAAGAAAGGGAAAAAATATATTGTATATCCATTAGCGTCGGCATATAGCGAAGATCGATCATTACTTGGTATGCTCACCCCTTCAAACGAATCCGATATTAAAGGCAACACTATATCCAATATCATTGATATTCCGGAGGGGACTAAGTTTTTGCTGCTATACACAAACCCAGCATATATCACCTTTGATATTGCAACGGGTGATTCATTGCCAGAAGAAAAAATTACCGCAGGCCTTGCTTCTCTCGGTGGTGCAATTGGAGGTTTATTCAACGGAGTGCTTTTCAATTCACAGGTTAAGCGTGGAAAGGTCGGGGTTGCCCCAGTAGGTATTATTGAAGTTATGCAATTCAAGCCCTAACAAGACAATCAAGCGTGATGGCTTAGAGCCGTCGCTTATTCAGGCGTTAGCACTCACACATGATACGGATCGCATTATTAATTTTATTAATATTCACGTTAGGCGCATCGAGTAGCGGGAATATTCAATACTCATTTGAAGCCAGTGACCCAATCGTTGCCGTGGAGCTTGCGAAGGAATTCCTAAAGTCCCAAGGGTTTGAGGAAGCTGGAGAGGTAAACGGGCTGAAGGAGTTCCCAAACCACCAATACTCTACATTCGCTTACCTAGGTTCACAGGGCAGGTCCGTATATCTAGGATTTTCTGAGCTTAGGGGAGGGTGCAGCAGCTCTAAAGGTGTGCCGCGCATTGATCGAGAGTTTTTAAAGTATCAGCAGCTTCTAGTTGATAACGGTGTATCAATAACGAACCTCGTAGCAAGCAAAAGTGCTAACAATTTAATCAACGATCGTCCTTCAATCTGGACCGCTAAAAACACTGCTTCGCAGTAACGCGGCTCGCTATTAGGGCGTTAGGCAGTAAACACATGAAAAGAATGGTGGCTATTGCAGTAATGCTGTTACTTGGTGGGTGCGTATCAATTGAATCGACCTGCATTGACTTGGCCCCAGATGGTTTCTAGGAGCATTCAACAAGGCCAAGCGAGCCGACTGCATCAAAGTTTACAATACCAGCATCCGACTCTGAGATTACGTGGTTTAAAAATGAAGATGGCTTATATGGCGCATGTTACAGATGCGATGTGAGAAGCACTAATGCGAGCGGTTTTGAAGCTCAAGTATCAAAAAACGGTTTCATCCAGCATGAATTAGTCGTAAGAGCATGTGCCCCATACTAAAAATGCTTAACAAGTCGAAGCGATCGATACCGTTGGTTTCAGGGAGCTTCAAAACGTTGAGTTTTTTGTCGTTCCATGTGCAAAGCGTTAAATACTATGCAAAGTAAAAAGGTCGTACTTGTTTCTGAATCTGGCTATAGCGACAGCTACGACAAGCTGCTACTGGAATTTCTGGAAAGGGAATTTTGAGTTATTTTGCGCAGTTGGGAAAGATTGCGAGTTGTGGGAGCAAGTGATGGACGAACTAGCTGTGGGTGATGGCAAAAATATCCGGTATATTACAACAAGCCACCCTGGGGAGTCAGAGATTGAAGTTGTCCGCTTTGCTCAGAAATTTGGTTCTGGCACGGAGTCAAGAGTTGAAGTTGTTCGAATTTAACAAGGTAGTGTAGCCTGTAATTATGGAACCAAATCAGTGGAATCAAAAAGGAAAAATCTATCTTTGGAGTTATGAAGGTAACCCCAAGAACTATTCGGGCTGGCATTTGCATTGCGATAAAGACGGCGCCGCTTCTTTGGCTGAGCTGATAAGTTCTTTTAGTAATGTGAGTGAGGCTTGTCATCGTACAGTTGTTTTATCAAGGCCTAACGAACAACAGCTAAGGGTTCCTAATTGCTCAGCAAAAGCCATGAGTGACAAAAAGTTGGTAGTTAGCAAGCAAGGGAAGTGGGGCATTGAGTCAAAAGATGGAAAAACGTATTTTTGCTTTGATGCAGAACATCTTTCAAAGTTAGTTGACGCCATACTTGGCATCCCAGATGGAAAGGGAGATTTTAATATCGGCACCAAAGGAAACTGGTTATGGTTTTGGTGGTGACACGGCCAATAAGCTTGACTAGCTCAAATGAGCAAAAGCGGGCTTTGCCAGCCAAAGGCGTTATTTTTATCGGGATCCATGAAAAGTGAAAGAAATAATTTATAGAGATGGAAAATCTAGAAAGTTTCCACTTTTCAATTTATGGCTATACATCGATTTATTGTCGCTCTACGCGGTCTATTTCTACCCGTATGGTTATTACTCTGGGCGTATAGCATCAGACTGGGAACCATATGTGCATTTTTATTGGTTAATAATGTGTTCATTTGTAGGTGGCGGGCTAGTTATATACAGAATCATTCAGCGCCTAAAACCGTTGTTTAAAGCCCAAGACGGTAAGCTTTTTATATACGACAATGGATTTACTCCTGGAATTAACGATATAGTGAATATAGCAAGTGTCAGTGTTGG
The DNA here is from genome assembly GCA_025800365.1 of Cellvibrionaceae bacterium. Classification (GTDB taxonomy): domain Bacteria; phylum Pseudomonadota; class Gammaproteobacteria; order Pseudomonadales; family Cellvibrionaceae; genus Pseudoteredinibacter. Next base: position 121,432 of record JAOXRT010000167.1, read on the forward strand.
AAATGGAGATAACAATATAGGTTCAAAGATAATTGTTGAATATTCGACAGGAAGAACTTATGAGCCAAAGTATTTTCAAAATACTGTTAGCCCAAAAGATCTAAAGAAGTATTTTGAAAAATTAAATGTAACATGTAATCTAATATAGTGTGATTTTGTATATAGCAAGCCACTGTAGTCGCTAAGCACAAAGGCAATTGAATTTGATGTATGTGTTCTCAATTATTATCCGGTAATACAGAATTTTCTCTGCATAATGTTTGTTACTCCCTTCTAGTTTTTTCTGAAAGGGTGGAAGTAAGCCTGAAATAGCTTACTTTAAATCAAATGGTTTCAACTATAATGGCTACGTCGGTCACGTCGATAACGATCCCAGGTAAATTACTTAACGAGTTACGGCGCACCTTATGTGTTTAAAGGATTAGCTATGAAGAGTAGTCAGGCTACCGCCAAATTTGGCCTAATGTTAGGCGCTTTGATTGTAATTTTCACTGCAATCGCTCACATGTCATGCATTTACCTCGGGCCAGCTTGCTTCGAAGCCCAAATGGCACCACCTGAAATCGTCCAATCTGCCATTGATGGCACCTGGTTCGCTCCGGTGGGTACTTTACTAGTCTCATCTGTTTTTCTCCTTTGTGCAGCTTACGCGTTATCTGCCGCATCGCTCATAAGAACATTACCCTTTCTTAAATTGGGTATGTACGTGATATCTATAGGCTTCATTTTTCGCGGGCTTGCGACTCTACCGTTATCTATTGTGTTTCCTGAGGTGGTTAGTACATTTAGTATAATTGCTGGCCTTGTATGGCTTCTCACAGGGTTGTTGTTCTTTTTCGGTTATAGGTATACAGGTCGTGCCACATGACGAATCACAGCTATTGTTCCTGCCGGCTTCAAGGTTAACTATAACGCTGCGATTTCTGTCTGATTAGTGGGGTATATTGTGAATAAAACGAGCACCCTAGTACTGGCACTGATAGTAGCAGGCTGCAAAAGTCTTAATACTGATCACTATTGTCAAATTCCTCCAGAAAGTAGAGCGAGAGCAATAGAAAATATTGACGTCTTTATACAAACCATCAGCACGAAAACTGTCACATACAAAATGTCGCAATCGCTGCTAAACGAAGGGAAATTGATAAGAGGTAACAGGGGTTGTTACGCTTATCTAATGCCGCAATCACTTCAATCTGAGCGGAGCATATTACATGGCGATGGTGGCGTATATGTGAACCTGGGAACTTTAGA
>JAOXRT010000173.1 GCA_025800365.1 Cellvibrionaceae bacterium
CGTAGCTCAGGGGTAGAGCATAACCTTGCCAAGGTTAGGGTCGGGCGTTCGAATCGCCTCGCCCGCTCCAAATTCCTCCGACTGGAGGCGTCAGAATTGCGTCAGTATTCACAACGGAGCGGGCGTAGCTCAGGGGTAGAGCATAACCTTGCCAAGGTTAGGGTCGGGCGTTCGAATCGCCTCGCCCGCTCCAGATTTTCTTCATTGCCGGATGAGAAAATGTTCAACCTACAGAATTCCTATTATAATTCTCATTTGCCCCTTGCACGCCCCTGCTTGCTCGGCTATCTGGTGCAGCAGATCAGTAGTGATCAAGCCCCTATAGCTCAGCTGGTAGAGCAACTGATTTGTAATCAGTAGGTCCGCGGTTCGAGTCCGTGTGGGGGCACCAACATTTGATTTAAAATCAAATACTTAAACACCGAATCTCTCAAGCAGCACAACCTGTCAAGTTTTACCGGAAGCAATACGGAAGCACCGTGTCGCAGAATCGTGTGTGGTTTTGAGGCAACTCGGACTTATGCCTTAGTGCAGTCCAAAAGTGTCAGAGCCGAACCAGAAGATCTTCACCGCTTCAAGTAGTGCAGTCAAATCCCTCCCGTCACAGAACTACGCCCGCATATCAAACAATCTTGTTTTACCAAGCGGAGAGGTTTTTTATGACCGACAACCAATAAGAGAAAGACATTTTAATGCCGATAGATTTTGAAAAACCGACCAAACAAACGGATTGGAAAACCGCAACCTTCACTGCTGCACAAATCACGATAAAGGCGCTTGGCATCACAGACCCTGCATCTGCCGCGAAGGCTGCGGTGTCAATATACCCCGCTATTGAGAAATTTAACAAAGCGATAGCAGGCACTGAAACTCGAACCCCGGAAAACTTGGCCTACAAATGGCTTTCGCTCACTCTAGCTGAGGCGACAGCGCAATTTCTAAACCGCCTTCGAAGAGAAACAATATTGCAAGCCTCATCGCTAGACGACGCGACGCGCACATTTCTAGACAAAGCGCTGAATATCGCCCCTGCGGCTAAGTTTGACACGTTAGCCATAGAAAGCCCGGCTTCGCATGTCGCATTCGCACCGGCTAAATCAGCACTGGGCAATTTGATTTCTAGCGTAACATCTTGGACAGAATGGGATCCTGAGAAATGGCAAGTCACGTTTGACGGGTGTATTGCGCAAGCCTCGCAGAAAGTTTTTGCCGCGTGCCACGACGATCTATCGAGCCTCATCAACATTGTATTGGGGCCAGCCAGCACCGCGCTGCATAAAGAAATCGCGTGGGCGCGGCACTATGAATGGATCAACACACTCTTCCAACTAGATCGAGTATTCTCACCAGATGGCAAAGTCGAAACGCCATTAAGCGAACTCTACATTCGCCAGCGCTGCTATTGGCATGAAGAATACGAAGTGGAATCCAAAGACAGCCGCGACATAGAAAAGCGATGGCGGGCATACTTGGGCGACATGCACGAGGTCATAGACGGATGGCTACGTAACGGCAAAGAGCAACCAATTCGTGTCATCACTGGTGGCCCCGGGTCCGGGAAATCATCCTTTGCCAAGGCATTAGCATCAGAAACAGCAGAACGTGGCCGCCACCGCGTTCTCTTTATCGAGCTGCAACGCATGGCGCTAACCAAGGATCTTTACCGCGATATCGAAGGGTATTTCAATAAGCGCAATCAGCCCAGCGGGGATATTGGTTCACCGGGGTTTGAGACCAACCCGTTGGAGTGGGCCAAGACCGACGATCGACCGGTTCTGATCGTCTTCGACGGCTTAGATGAAATCACTCAAGACGACAAACAAGCCAAGGAGATTGCGCGCGATTTTATCCTCAACGTGCACCGTCTTCTGAACGGGCAAAATACGGACGGCGGTCAACTTCGCGCCGTTGTCTTAGGACGGAATGCGGCCTGTCAAAAAGGCCTTACTGCCGCGGGTTTGCCACTAGAAACGATGCTGAACGTGGCCCCCATCCGTGCACTATCCCAAGATGACCTTTTGCCCGCCACACGTAGCCATGAAGACGGCAAGCATGTTGTTTTCCCTGAACTACCAGAACGGCTCATCACGGATCAAAGGCCTGAATATTGGGACAAATGGCAGCGTAGCCAAGATTTGCAGCAGCCAGATGTTCCCAACGCGATCACTGCTGATGAACTATCCGATCTGAATGTAGAACCTCTGCTATTGCACCTGCTGATCCTATCAGACTTCTGCGGGGATCGCTGGACAGAGGCCGTGCAGAACAAAAATCTTGTCTACCAAGACATTCTAACAAAAATCCACAACCGCGATGGCAATCGCGAAGGAAACAAACCGGGAAAGAAACTGTCTAAGGAACAGTTTTTCT
>JAOXRT010000178.1 GCA_025800365.1 Cellvibrionaceae bacterium
GAGATTCGAACTCGCGACCCCAACCTTGGCAAGGTTGTGCTCTACCAACTGAGCTATTCCCGCAATGGCGTCCCCTAGGGGAGTCGAACCCCTGTTACCGCCGTGAAAGGGCGGTGTCCTAGGCCTCTAGACGAAGGGGACGTAGGACCTTCAAAACGCTGTCTGCGTCAGAAGTGGGGCGCATTCTATGGAGATGAGCCCCAGCTGTCAACACTTGTTTTTGATTTTTATTGTTTTTGAAACAACAACTTAGCGAAATGCGCAATTAAACAACAGAACGTCTACTTCACAATCATTGGCGCCCTACTCTTCTATAAACTTTGTACGTTTTGCCCGCAAAAACTGAAATGATTGCATCGTCAAAAGCTTGTTTATCTATATGTGTCCTATGTTTGCCTATCAAATTGGATAAAGGCTCTATTATTTCCCAAAGCTGCCGATACACTGTCTATACTTTAGCTATAGCCGTGGCACCTTGTTCAACATCACGACTATAAAATACACACTACAACATCGGCTGTTCTCAAATCATTTAAAGAATCGCCTAATAGAAGATAGACCCAGCGAGACGCAGGAATTTATGGGAGCCAATGTACCAATTGTGGTAACCGCAGGAATTGTCATTGTTTTGTCAATTCTGGCTTGCTATGCCCTTTTTACGCACAGCGTTAACTCAAAGCGGGAAAAGCGTCGCCTGCTAATTAATTCCTTAAAAACTCGTGCCCGTAAAATTGAAGAGACTATGTCTTGCTTTCCTCCTAATTACTTGGGCTCCTCTTTAAGTTTAATCATTCAACAAGCCTTGGTCGTTACCTTCGAAGAGCTGGCCAATCTACAGCCGGACGAAGGCAACCACAAAACCATGCTGCAACAAGCCAATGAGCGCTTCTTAGCACTTAGCAAACAAAAAGGCAGTAACCAATTAAAGTCTCTTAGTAATGCCAGACAAATTACCGGCACCCGTAAAAACTTAAAGCTGTTATTAAAGTTTTTCCAACAACTTGGGCAAAAAGGCGCACTTAACTCAACCAAAGCGTCCGAAGCGCGCAATATCATTAAAAACAAAATGGCCCTATTAGCGGCCGATGAACACGATATTCAAGCACGAGGTGCACTTGCCAACGGCAAGCATCAATTGGCTGCTCATTACTTTACCCAAGCCAATACCATTCTTACCAAATACAATAGCGATCATGTTTTTAATGAAAACATTCGTAACCACCAAGAATGGATTAAAAGTGCCAGCGACATGGCTAAAGCGGAACAGGATCGAATCAAAGCTGAAAAAGAAGCGCTCGAGGCAGAAACTAAAAAGTGGGACGACGGGGATTGGAAGAAGAAGAATTTCTACGATTGATCGTATTAGATTGTGTCGAGGCCTAACTCACAATGAGGCCTCGACACTCACAATGAGACCTCGACACATGGCCTTCGATTAAGATTGCATAGCTTTTAAAAACGCCCGAATACGCTTAGCATTGGCTCCTAGATCACTAACACCCACCCTTGAGGCCGATCTAACATCTATCACGCTGCCGCTAGCACTGGCTTCAATTCGAATAATCACATCATCTTTAAAACCAAACACCGCACTTTCAACCAATGCTTCAACATGACCTGTTTTTGCATCTTCCCATTGCAGCTGCCAACCGAAATCAGCAACAACCGCCTTTGCTTTCTCAAAGGCCGCTTGCGGGCTCATCGCTAAGCGCAAAGGCTTAAGATCGGGATAAGCTTCCGTTTGCAACTTCGGTAACTTCTCAAAATTATACTCAATAGGATTATCGCTATCTTTACGCTCTACCAATGCCGAGACAAATAATGGCGGGCGACTGGTATCGGTAGTGATATCGTGAATCGCAGGCACAGAGAATGCCCCTAAACCAACGGTAAACACGACAGCCAAAACCGGCAGCGCGCCGATTAATGTTGCCACTAAACTGCTTGAACGAAGAGCTTCCTTACCAGCGACCAAGGCATATAGAAGCACCAAAAGTGCCAGCGCGCCCAAAGCGACAACCGTTAACATACTGAATGCCGAGCCAAGAAAGCCCATTTTTAGATCTAAGCTTCCACTGCGATAAGCCAATATCAGCACCGGCAAAACAGCCAACAATAAAATTTGCGCCCTAATTAACCAAATGGTCCAGGGCTTCTTAACAGCAGGGTTGTTCATAATGATCCTTTGTTTATCAATTCTGAGTGACTAGATTTAAAATTTACTACAACAATTACCAAAGCTACTTTTTTTGATATTTCTAACAGCTTCGTAAGCATGTCTTAAGGTTAAGAGTATGCATAATCGACATTCGCGGTAAACGATACGATTCGACTTATATGAGACATCGCCAAACCACTTTCTTCGTGCCATTTATTAAAGGCTGATTGGGCAGATCTAATATCCCTTTGAGAAGTTGGCTTTTTATCAACAATCTCTTGGGAAATAAGGCTGGCCACCACATCATCAGTCAATATAAACGTGTCCTTGCCCACCATACGCAAAAACCTTGGCGCCGATAGACCGCCCAGTTGCGCTCCTTTTTTCTTCAGCATAAACCAAAGCTCACATATATTATCCACTGGCCAGTCCGCTAGGAAACGGCCAAAACTGCCAAACTCCTGACTGATCTCTCTAAGCATTTGAGCATTACTGCGAATCGAGCGAATTTTACCAAAATGCCGAATGATTTCTCGGTTCTGCATTTGAGCCTCTAGGTCTTCATCGCTCATCATCAAAACGTCATAGGGGTCAAATCCGTGAAAGGCTCTTTCGAAGGCTGGCCACTTGTTATCGACTAGCTCATGTTTTAAACCGGCTCTAAACACTCTTCGACTCATCATCGACAAATAATAAGCATCACTATTTGCCAGCAATTGTTTATCACTCGCTACTTCAGGTAGCATAGCGGCTACAGACTTAGCCCCCCCTTTGTGCAGTTCTGCGGTAGCCTGAATATCGGAAAAAGACAGCATTAATCGTCCTCTTTAAAGCGAATAGAAAGGGAGTTTATACAGTAGCGAAGGCCTTTAGGTGCCGGCCCATCGGTAAAAACATGACCCAAATGACTGGCACATTTTCGACAATGCACCTCGGTACGTACCATGCCATGACTGCGATCCATCTGCTCTTCCACAGCTTGTCGCTCTGCAGGCTGAGTAAAACTTGGCCAGCCACAACCTGAGTCAAATTTTGACTCGGATTCAAACAGCGGCTCACCACAGCAACGGCACAGGTATTGCCCTTGCTCTTTATGATTCCAATATTCGCCTGTAAACGCTCGCTCTGTCCCTTGCTCTCGACAAACATGAAACTCCTCTGGACTGAGCTTATCACGCCAATATTCTTTGCTTTTTATGTCCTCAGACATCTTTTACACCTGCGATTCGATTTTTGTTAAAGGTTACAGCCCGATTAGCCACTAATTGATCAAACTTTAAGTCGACAGATCCCACCCACAGCCCCTAGAATAATGGCAGCTGCACGACAGCAATAATATAAGCACCATACAAAAAGCACTACATCATGTATACCATAGAAAAATCAGACAAACTTCACGGGGTTTGCTACGACATACGTGGGCCTGTTTTAGAACACGCTCAGCGCATGGAAGAAGATGGCAGCCGTATTTTAAAGCTCAATATTGGTAATCCAGCACCATTTGATTTTGCTGCACCCGATGAAATCATTAAGGATGTCATTCTCAATCTGAGTGCCGCCGAAGGTTATACCCACTCTAAAGGCCTTTTTGCTGCGCGCAAAGCCATTATGCAGGAGTGTCAAAAGCTCGAAATTACCGGTGTTGAAATTGAAGATATCTATATTGGTAATGGC